>NZ_BAIZ01000011.1 GCF_000613445.1 Hoylesella shahii DSM 15611 = JCM 12083 | reverse complement strand
AAATTTTATGCTGCAAACGCGCACTACTGCTTGTCACTGCGCACCTAATCGAGAGAGCACCCCTTCGCTCTGATGCGGCAAACGCGCACAACTACCACTGCCACTGCCTAAAAAATGTGCCCCGAAAGCCGCTTACGCAACCTTCGGGGCTAATTAACAATAGAGAGAGATAGCAGATGAACAGCCTGGCACATTCAAACACGTGTGGCATTCACCGTAAAAAGTGCCAACAACACGTGCCACTGCCCCGCAGGAAAGCCATCAGGCCCTTTTCTAACGTGGCTGCCACACTGTGCACATTTTTATAACTGCCTTGAGAGCAGTTAGAGTTTTTAGGCGCGCCGTGCGCACAACGCCTCACTGTTAGTCGATGCTGAAGGTTAGCAGCAATTGTCATCAGCCGCATGTTATGGGCTACGAACAGGGCCATTTCCAAGCGTGGCCTTGCCATCTCTTTAACAAGGGTCTGCACTTAATCACTTATAGCAAGCCCTACACGCACAACGGCCATACCATCGTACGTAAAGCTACTCCTTAATTTTACATCAAAGACATAGCATTTGAGAGTGAAGAGCAGCTCACCAATAAGCGTGTTGTTGCCCTTGCCCATCACAAACGAGTTTCTTTTTACGTTGCTAATATACGAAATATTCAGCTGCTACACAAACATTCTGATACAAATTTATGTAATTTAGAATAACATTGCCCGTTTAGATATAGAAAATAAGAAATACAGAACAATGCAACTATTCTACATAAGGAGGAAAAGCGATTAAGCTATAGAATAAATCTACCTATCTAGTGGCCTCTGTTGGATGGTTATTTTGGTTTTCTTGCGTGGCACAGTTGCGACCAAAACCATAAGCCAAATAGCAACAAAGCAGCAAAACCACAATCGATAACACCACAATTATATTTATTTTACGCGCTTGTGCATATTGTTGATAAAGCGATTTTTTTGTTTTCTTCTCAGTCATACTTTTATCGATTAGGTTAAACATTGCATTTTATGCAGCTGCAAGACTATGTTGGCGCTGCTGCGTGAGTGTTGTTTTCGCAAATATAAGCAAAATATCAGCACGAGACAAACAAACGAAGACGTTTTTTTTCATCTATCGAGAAAATAGTCAAATATTATTCTTTACAACAAAACATTCTGACATAAAACCATCTAATACAGAAAAATTTAAACACAATAATGACAATAAACATACCATTATGAATAGCAGAAGAATTTCACACTTTAAAAGATTAAAAGCGTGTTTCGGCCATTGATAAGCGAATAACACTTTTTACCACAAAACTAACCGCGCTTCAAAAATATCCGCTACCTTTGCACAAGCAGGCTAACCAGTTCGTCCTGCCCATTACAAACTAGCTACACAATAGCACTACTATATAGAAGTATCAGGAATGACATCGCCAAAAACCACTATTAAAGACATTGCCAAGGCCTTGGGGCTATCTTTTGCTACCGTTTCGCGTTCGCTAAACAACAGTCACGAGGTAAGCGAAGAAACCCGCATGCGTGTATTAAGTAAGGCTCGCGAATTGAGTTACAAGCCAAACATCCATGCGCGAAACTTGTTGAAACGCCGAAACAACATGGTTGGCGTGGTGGTACCAGAGTTTACAACATTCTTTTTCCCCGAGATTATCATCGGCATTCAAGAGGTGTTGAATGCCGAAGGTTATCAGGTGTTGATTTGCCAGTCAAACGAATCGGCCACACTCGAACGGCGTAACATCGAGATGTTAGAATCTAGTATGGTGGAAGGGCTCATCGTTTCAGTTACCAAAGATGCCCAAAACACAGACCTCTACAACCGAATTATTGGCGAAGGAACACCAGTTGTGTTTGTCAATCGTGTGCTTCCTGAGCTCCACGCCACACAAGTGGTTATCGACGACCGTAAATGGGCATTTAAGGTTGTCGACCATTTGGTGCGTTGCGGCTACCGCAACATCGCCCACTTGGCGGGCAACGAACATCTTTCCATTACCAAAGAACGATTGCAAGGTTATCTCGATGCCCTTGCGCAGCACGGCATTCCCATCAAAGAAAAATACATCATGCACGTTGGCGTGCAGCAAGATCGCGCCAAAGTGGGCATAGACTATCTGCTTAGCCTTAAAGAACGCCCCGATGCCATCTTCACCGTTAACGACCCTATTGCCGTGGGCTGTATGCTCGAATTGCGCAAATGGGGGCTACGCGTTCCGCAAGATATAGCAGTAGCTGGTTTTTCCGAGTCGCCCATTGGCCGTATTATGGAACTTACCAGTGTATCGCAACCCACCTTCGAGATGGGTAGAGTGGCAGCACATCGCCTGCTCAGACAAATGACAGATGCCACAACACCCATCGAGACCATTGTGCTAGATGGAAAACTAAATGTTAGGGGGTCTACTTTGCCCACTAAGAAGGGATAAAGGGTTTCAGGCAGTGCTGCCTTACACCCCTCGCACAAATAAAAATTCGGCAGAGCACGCAATTTACAAAAGCAAACGACAATAACACACACAAAACACCTAAACGCTAATTGACTAACATTTCTAGGATTGGTAGGTGTACTAGGATTGCTAAGTCTACTAGGATTACTAAGTATTCTAGGGTTTCTAGCCATTTTAAGGTTTCTAGACATACTAGCCACACGCAGCCACCTTTCACCCTTCCACTTTTTCACCACTGCAAACGTTTACGTAAATATTCTATTTTTTCGTTTTTCCAGCTATTTTTTCGCCGTATCTTTGTTCCGTTAAACATTTCGTATTAGGCATAATAGCAACAACAAACCCTAACAATCATGAGCCTACTCGACTTCATTATGGTGGCTTTACTCACCATCGGCGTACTTTCGGCAGGCATGGCCTTTGCCAAACAAGGCAAGAACATGACCTCTTTCTTTGCCGCAGGCGGTGCCGTTCCTTGGCAAACCAGTGGTCTGTCGCTCTTCATGAGCTTTTTCTCGGCCGGCACTTTTGTCGTTTGGGGCTCTGTTGCCTACCTGCATGGCTGGGTGGCGATAAGCATACAATGGACAATGGCCTTGGCAGGACTGCTCGTGGGCACGTGTATTGCCCCCCGTTGGCACCGAACAGGCTCGCTCACCGTGGCCGAATACATCGACAAGCGCCTAGGCGTACATATACAAAAGGCCTATACCTTCCTGTTTCTCTTCATCTCACTCTTCCTCACGGCGTCTTTTCTCTATCCCGTAGCCAAGATTGTAGAGGTATCTACTGGCCTCGACCTCAACCTCTGCATCATTCTCTTGGGCGCATTCTGCATACTCTACGTGTCGGCAGGCGGACTTTGGGCCGTTGTTTCCACCGATGTGTTGCAGTTCATCATCCTTATGGCAGCCATCATTATTGTGGTTCCGCTGTCGCTCGAACGCGTTGACGGCCTACACGCACTCCTCTCGCAACTGCCCGATAGGTACTTCCAGCTCACCGCTAACGAGTATCCACTACTTTTTATCCTCGCATTCGGACTTTACAACGCCATCTTCCTTGGTGGAAACTGGGCCTATGTGCAACGCTTCACTTGCGTTCGCACCACCACCGATGCCAAGCGTGTGGGTTGGTTTTTCGCTGCTTTATACTTTGTTAGCCCCATATTGTGGATGCTCCCACCAATGGTTTACTACCTGCTTAATCCCTCTTTGGGCGTGATGGAGAGCGAAGGCGCTTATCTTATGATGTGCAAAGAAGTTTTGCCAAAGGGTATATTAGGGCTGATGATAGGCGGAATGATATTCGCCACCACCAGTGCGATGAACTCCAAACTCAACATTGCATCGGGCGTAGTAACCAACGACCTTTATAAACGCCTCTATCCGCACAGCTCGCAGCGGCGTCTTATACTTGTGGCGCGCCTTTCCACCGTGGCCTTTGGCGTTATAAGCATACTCATAGCCCTGCTTATACAGCACATGGGCGGCGTTGTCAATGTTGTTATCAGCCTTGCAGCCCTCACGGGCGTTCCACTTTACCTGCCCGTTATATGGACTTTGTTCTCGCATCGGCAAACGGGCACAACGATATTGGCCACCACCATCACCACACTGGTGGTTAATGCGCTATTCAAATTCGCGGTGCCAGCACTAACGGGCTTCACATTTAGTCGCACGGGCGAAATGGTTTTCGGCTGCGCCTTGCCCATCATCATGCTCGCAGCCTTCGAGGTTTATTTTGTGCTGACAGGTAAAACCAGTAACCGCTACGCCGAATATGCCGCATGGGAACAAGCCAACAACGCCAAGCGCAACGCCCTAACGGCACAGGCACAAGCCGAAGCCAAAAGCGAAAACACATACAGCAAGCGCATCATAGGGCTGGGAATATTCTTCATCGGCCTTGCCATCGCCCTGCTAGGCCTGCTCTCCGAGGGACATACCATGCTGGTTACAGGCACTGGGGCTTGCTTTATGCTCATTGGAGTGGCCTTAACTTGGAGCATAAAAAGAAACAATGAAAAGAAAAACTTGCAATGATTGAAGAACTATTTGAAAACAATAAGCGCACACAACGCGTTCAACACATCGACACCCACCTGCTTGTGGCAGGCGGAGGCATGGCTGGCGTATGCGCTGCCATAGCTGCCGCTCGCCAAGGTCTTCGCGTTGCGCTGGTGCAAGACCGACCCGTGCTGGGCGGAAACGCATCAAGCGAAGTGCGACTATGGGTGCTGGGCGCAACATCACACATGGGCAACAACAACCGCTGGGCAAGAGAAGGTGGTCTGCTAAACGAATTACTGGTTGAAAACACCTACCGCAACAAGGAAGGAAACCCCGTTATCTTCGACACCGTATTACTAGACAAGGTGCTGGCCGAAAAGAACATATCGTTGTTTCTCAACACCGTGGTCTACGACATTGAGAAAAAAGGTTCGCGTAACATTGCCAGTGTAACGGCTTATAACCCACAGAACGAAACTCGCTATGTCTTTAACGCAAAGCTGTTTTGTGATGCAACGGGCGACGGACTGTTGGCCTACATGGCCGGAGCCCAGTATCGGCAAGGGGCAGAAGATGCCGAAGAGTTTGGCGAAAAGTTCGCACCCAACAAAGAAACATACGGAGAAAAGCTGGGTCACACCATCTTCTTCTATATCAAAGATGCAGGAAAGCCCGTGCAATATGTGCCACCACATTTTGCACTTAGCATCAACGAAGTGGAAAGTAGCATCAACAAGATACACAATCCCGAGTATTTCTCAACCAAAGAAGCAGGCTGCAAATACTGGTGGATTGAGTACGGAGGCCGACTAGACACCATTAAAGATACCGAAGAAGTGAAATATCGGCTGCTCAGTGTGGTGTACGGCATTTGGAATTACATTAAAAACTCTGGCCGTTTTCCCGAGTCGCGCAACCTCACCTTAGAGTGGGCTGGCACCATTCCGGGCAAACGCGAGAGCAGAAGGTTCGTGGGTTATTACATGCTTACCCAACAAGACATCATCGAACAGCGCATGCAGCCCGATGCGGTTGCCTTTGGCGGATGGTCGCTCGACCTGCATCCGGCCGACGGTGTGTTTAGCAAAGAGAAGAAAGCATGCACGCAATGGCATGCCAAAGGCATCTACCCCATTCCCTACCGCTGCTACATCACGCCGCATTTAGACAACCTTTTTCTGGCCGGGCGCATCATTAGCGCCACCCATGTGGCCTTCGCCTCAACGCGAGTGATGGCCACTTGCGCCGCTGGTGGCGAAGCAGTGGGAACAGCCGCGGCATATTGCATACACCACGATTGCACGCCAGACCAACTGATGGACGAGCAACACATGGCCAAATTGCAAACCTTGCTCACGCGCAATGGCGTTTACCTGCCGCAAACCGATGTGCAGATAGCCAACAACGTTCTGCAAACAGCCACCATCAAAGCATCGTCTACATTGGTTTTAGACCAGCTGCCGCCCAGTGGCGAGTGGAAAACGCTGGTGCATTCGGCAGCACAGATGCTCCCGATAAGCAAAGGTGCAATGCCCAACATCGGCCTTTGGCTTCGAGCCGGCCAAGAAACAAGCCTGAAAGTGGAGCTACGCATCAGCAGCAAGCCCTTTAATCACACCCCCGACCTTACGTTAGAAACCGTTGAACTGCCATTGCATGCGGGCGAACAAGAGGTTACATTAGCCTTTAAATGCCACATCCCAACAGACTGCTACGCCTTTGTGTGCTTCATGAAGAACGAACACGTGGCACTGCAAGCATGCAACAGCATCGTTAGCGGTGTAATGGCAACCTTCAACAAGTGCCTTCCGGCCGTGTCCAATTGGGGCAAACAAGAACCGCCTGCCCACATCGGCGTAGAAAGTTTTGAGTTCTGGTGTCCCGAAAGGCGCGAAAAGGCCTACAACATCGCCATGAAAATAACGCCCGGTTTGCGTTGTTTCGCTCCCGAAAACCTGCTTGCGCCGCCCTATCGACCCGTAAACAAGCCCAACGCATGGGTTGCAGCCTTGCACGACAAGCAACCCACGCTAACCTTTACGTGGGAAAACGAACGGCAGATAAAGGGCATTAAGCTGTTTACCGACGTGGATTACGACCATCCGATGGAAACCGTTCAATGGGGACACGCCGACAACCGCATGCCCCAATGTGTAAACGGCATCGAGATTATTGCCTCGCCCAACACGCATATCACCATTGCCAATAACTATCAGGCCATGATAGATGTGGTGTTCGAGGGGCAAGGCATCAGCACCAACCATTTGGAAATACGCCTCTCTAACGCTTCGCCCAATGCGGCTGTAGCCTTGATGGGCATTCAATTCATATAATCATGACGCAAAGAAGCATTACCCTAGCCCTAGGCCTGTTGCTTTCTGCATGTGCTTTGCTCCATGCACGCACGCCAAAGCAAATTGTTTATCGCCCAACCGACAACACCTTGGTTGTGCCCACCACGCACGGCCAGGTGCGTTTGCCCCTTAACGGGCAGCACCTGTTCGTTGCCGACACGGATTTTAAGCCGCAAGTAATCGACACTTTCAAAACCACGCACAACATACATTTCATCGAAGACAACTTTATTTACCCACGGCGGGCATGGCTCAACAACATCACCAACGTGTCGTTGCTCACGGCCGGCACGCACGTTAAGCTGCAAACATATCATGTTCTGTCGCGCCAACCGCTCACATTAAAGGCCGAAAGCCAGTGGGCCGATGTGTATCTGCGTTTCTCGGTCAACGGCAACTCCCTCTTCGTAAGCCAAACCCTCGTGCCAAAACAAGATGGCTGCTACTCGTTGTCCACCCCAAGCCTACCCATCGCCAAGCCCCAAACGGGGTTTAAGGCCGTAATACCCGGTTACGTGCATGCCGAATGGATAAACCCCGACTTCGTTTCGGCCTACGTTTACGAACACGGAATGCCCAACAAGCCCGTTGTATATCAAGACAAGTGCGCCACAACGCCCGTGTCTATCCTGCAAACGCAGGACTTAACCATTGGCATAGCTCCCGAAAGGCAGTTCCCGCGCAAGCCTTACCTCAACGGAGAGAACACGCATGCCCAATGGAACGTGGGCTATGGTGCTATGGATGTAGAGGGAAAACTTAGTCCCCAGTTATATTATCCTGTGCTAGGAACACCCAAGGCAGCATTAAAGAAAGGGCAAAAACTGCATTTTGCCTATCGCATCATCCTCTCTAAAAACAACTGGTACGACGTTTATAAGCAGGTTATTTATGGTATGTACAGCTTTGACGACATGCGAAAGGCCACCAACGAACAACCGCTAACAACCCGCATAAACAAAATTTACCACTATATGCGTACCCAATCGACAAAGCTTTTCCGCAAGGCAGAGTGCGAAGGCGTGCCTATCTGTGCGCAAGATTATCGCGGAGGCGTGCATGGCGCCAATAACGATGCCATGAAAAACGCCGACTACGGGGCTATGTGGATGACGGTGCGCATGGCCAACGATACGGCCTTGGCCAACGACCTGCTACCCTACGTGCGCAATTTCAAACTAAAACAGCAGTTTGCCACAGGCAAATACGCCGGTGCACCGCAAGGGCAATACTTCTTGTGGAAGAGCAAACGTTGGGTGGAAGAATGGGGCGAACACATCGAACCCATCGCCATTACCTATTATTCGCTCATTGATGTGGCCAACATGCTGCTGTTCGAGCCCAACGACACCGCCCTGCGAGCAAGCCTGCGCACATCGGCCAACCTATTGCTGACTATGCAAAGGCAAGACGGCAGCTGGCCTTTGGGCGTAAGCCTAAAAGACGAAACCGACATCTTGCCCGACCTAAAAGACCTTCGTCCCACGTTCTACGGCATGTATGTGTCCTATAAAATGCTGGGCGACGACAAGTACTTGCAAGCCGCCATGCGTGGTGCCAACTGGTTTATAGCGCATGCCGTGCGCCCAACTGCCTTGGTTGGCGTATGCGGCGACACGCGCTTTGCACCCGATTTTGCCACGGCCATGTCGGTTCAGGCACTGCTCGACATGCACCAACTAACGGGCGATGTGCGCTATAAAGATGCTGCTCTTGACATGGCACGCTATTTCACCACCTATATATACACCCATCCGGCCGACGTAACTCCCCTTAAAGATAAGGAAGGACGCAGCCTCAACCCCCTACAATACACCCAAGCAGGACTGGCTTGCGAACATATCGGCGTTATTGGGTCGGCCAATCCGCAAGGCCCAATCCTCCTTTCAAGCTTCGCGGGCATGTTCGTCAGGCTTTATCAACAAACGGGCGATGTGCTTTTCCTCGACATGGCACGCGCCGCAGCCAATGGCCGCGACCGCTTTGTTGAACCCGAATCGGGCATTGCAGCCTATTATTGGGCACATTTCAACAAGGTTGCCTTACCCTATCCGCAACATGCATGGTGGCAATTGGGCTGGCTAACCGACTACCTTGTGGCCGAAGCCGAGCTGCGCAGCAAGGGGCGCATATCCTTTCCGCGAGGTTTCGTAACGCCAAAAGTTGGGCCACACAAGGTTCTGGGTTTCTCTGCTGGCACTATCGACGGCGAAAACGTTGAACTAACCATTGGCAACGACAGCCTTTCGTGCCACAATGCCAACCTCGAATTGCTTGTTGCACGTTCCACAAAAGGCAGTCATGGCTATGCCATCGTTATGAACAGTACCAATCGCCCTACACAAATGCGCCTAACAAACGCCAGTGGGCAGTGTTTGAAAGCGGGCCTAGTGCCACCCTTTGGCATCGAGATTGTGAAGTTAAAAAACATATAGCCCAAACAAAATGGCTTTGAAATTACAATAAAAAGACGTTAGGTTTACATAGCAATTGCCTTTAAGTGCCTTACGGCCGCATGCACACGCCCCACTACAAAGGGGCTTGTAGCGGCACTACAAAAGGCTTGTACTGGCGCTACAAGGCACTTGTACTGGCACTACAACACGCTTGTAGCCCCCCTACAAGGGGCTTTGTACAGACAGGTTGCTTACAACTTGCTGGCAAATAAACACCTAATAACCATTTCTTTTAAAATGAAATAAGTTGTGTTATGGCAAAGACAGTAGCTTTATTGTTGACTTTATGGTTGGCCTTGCCACTAAAAGGGCAAACCTATATGCTGGAAGCAGAACGCTTTCAGTATGTGGGCGGCTGGAAAGTAGAGAAAGATGTCGAAGCCTTCAATAAGGCCGTGCTGATGGTTACGGCGGGCGGGAGCGGTGCTGCACATGCCACAACGGTGTTGGACGTGCCTCAAAGCGGACGTTATGTGTTTTGGAGTCGCACGAAAGACTTCCAAACCAAGGCTCCACGAACCCGCATTTCACGCCTAATGCTAGACACCATGCAACTTGCCCTGCAAGGCATACACGGCAGGGAGGGTTATCACTGGGAACAGGTAGGCACCATTGAACTGCACAAAGGGCTGCATGTGCTGCGGGCTTGCGATGTGGCAGCCAACTATGCGCGTGTTGATGCCGTGCTGTTTACACGCGACGAAGGCCTCGACCCCAACCAAATGACCTACAAACAACTTACGAAATACGAGATACAACCCATCCCCACGCCCTTGGAAAAGCCCTTAACAACAATGGGCCAAAACGCTCTTGCCTTGCTCAACACAAGTTCGCCTGTGGTTGATGAAATCTCAAACGGCCTGTTAAAGCTTCGTATTCATACGGCAAACAACCAATTGGTGCAACACATATCGGTACACACAAAGGGGCAATGGCGCAGCTGGGACAGCCCCCAACCCCACAACCGCTTATACATCATTAAGTCGGCACGGCCCCAATTGGGCTACAACTCCATCTTTCCACTATGGTCGGGCGGGCAAGCGCCATTGCTTCGCGTGGGCAACAACACCTATCCCGTATTTGAGCAAGCCCACTTGCAAAACCCCTTTCTGGCAGGTAAGGTTTGTCCAATGCACATATTCCGCCACGAAAAGGCTGGCCAAAACACGCTACGCGTATGGTACGCATCGAACGAAAACGACACAATAGCCTCCACATGGACTTTACATGCCAACAGCCACGTGATAGACGTGCAGTTAGAATATGTTACACGCACGCCACAATATTACAGTATGGCTTTCGAAGCCTTTCAGCCACAGGCAGAAAACGCGGTAACGAATGTTCTGCTTTCACCCCTTTACCAGTTCAAACGCCTGCCAGCCACCCCCAATCTCTTGCCTATCACCCTCACGCCACAGCCCGTTAGCATCGTCGAGACCGGCAACCTAAGCTGTTTCTTGGCACCCAACCCCCAACATCTGAAACGCAATTGGGGCATATACGACATGGGCTTATCACTTAAAAACGCAGCCAACCAGGTGCAACCCGTGGCCTTTTGGCCCATATTGGGAGAAAAAGACTCGTATAAAAAGAAAGGCGAAAAACTTACAGCCCATTTCAAACTGGGGCTATTGCCGCTGCAATGGCACAACACCTTGCAATACCTGTCTGACAGTGTGTTTGCTGTTCGCGATTACAGAGTACAAACAACACCGCTCACCGATGCCGTTTTCCACACCATCAACCTAATAAAGAACGATGAGGCAGCAGGCTGGGATGCCGCCATGAGGGGTTTTCTAGACATCGAAAGCAACCCAAACGTACGCACGGAAGTAGTTCAGGCCGCACCTTTGGCACTGGTTTCGGCCGCCGTCGTTACCCACGACGAACAGTTATACACAACACGTGCCCTGCCCGCCATCGAGTACATGCTCTCGCGAAAGGGCTTCAGATGGGGCTACCCACAAGCAAACGACCCGCAAACACAAACCCCAATGAACACGTTCTCGCCCTTTGGGTCGCAATACAACACGGCTCACTTCGAGGCACTACACCGACTTTTGGGCCATAACAACCCGTGGCTGGCCGACATTGCCATGCCCGAAGGCAAACCTAGATACAGCAAAGGCTATGGCGTAGACCAAACTTGGGCAGACGACTTGGCCGCCTTTCGACTCACAAAAGCAGACAAATGGTTGGTGAAAGCCACCATTGGGGCCAACCACGAACTGCATACCGCCTTATACAACAACCCCTCGAAGCCCATTTTGCCGTGGATGTTCTACCATGCGCAGGCTTATCCGCAGTGGTTCGACCTGCTCGACCTCTATGATGTATGCAAAGACAAGGCCTTACTTGCGGCCTCGGCCTACGCCGCACACTTCACTATCGCGGGCATCCGCACTTATCCCCCTATCGGCAACGACACCATCCTCATCCATCAAGGCGGCAAATATGTGGGCAATGCCAATGTTTTTTGGAAGAAAGACAAGCCTTACAAGCTGGGCTATCCGCGCAAAATGGGCGATGTAAGCGAGAAAAAGGTGGCCCAACACACGCTTTCGCCCGTAGGACTGGGGTTTGAACAGCCCATGACCTTCTTCAACCGCGAGGGCAATATCAACCATACCTTCATGTCGACATGGGCACCTTCGCTCTTGCGGCTTAGCGGTTTGTGTGGCAACAGCTTGTTCGAGACGTATGCGCGCAACGCCGTTATTGGGCGTTTCGCCTCTTATCCTGGTTATTATGCCGCTGGCTACACCGACCTCCCACTGGATTCGGTTTATCCTTACAAAGGTCCCGACGTCACTTCTCTCTACTATCACCACATCCCCTCGCACCTCAGCTTCGTGCTAGATTACCTACTTACCGAGGCAACACAACGCTCTAAGGGGGCTATTGGCTTTCCTTATGGTAAGCAAGAAGGTTTCGTGTGGTTCAACAACAGGGTGTATGGCGGCGAGAAAGGCTACATACTGCACGACCGCGACGCACAACTTTATATGCCACAAGACATGTTGAGGCTATCTTCAACCGACGTAAACTGGCTCTCGGCAGTGTCTGCCAACAACCTTTGGCTCATTCTGATGAACGAGAAAGATAGCACCCTGAACGTAAGCTTGCGCTTAAACACGCCGCTGGTATCGCCTAACGGGACGGCCACCGAGCACTACTTTGCACAAACTAACTCGGTTGTGAGCGAAGAACATGTCCTGAACCAAAACGCACTTACCGCCACTATCGCGCCCAAGGGCATAACGTTCGTGTCGTTGCCCTTGGCTAAATCGCTGCCAACTTACTCCTTTTCGCCCATTAGCAATGGGTTTAAGATGGTGCAACTTGACCCAAGCCACAGGCTATATCTCTTCCGCATACGGTCGCCTTTTGGCTGGGATTCGCTCTATGGATACATAGACAGCCCCTTAACAAAAGGCTACTCGGCCAGTTTAACCTGCCAAGCAGGTAGCGCGAAGTCAGAGATGGACGAGCGCATGGCCTTTCCCTACGAATGGAGCATAACCCACTTGCCCGCAACCATGCCCCTTAACATCACGATGAAGATTGGCAACGAGCGCAAGACTATCATCACCAAGCAGATAACAATGTAATTACTAAGTAGCAATCTATATGAAAAAAATTCTTTTAGCATGGGTAGTATTCGTTACTACTAGTTTAAACGCACTGGCCCAACACACGATTGAGGGTACAGTGGTAGACGACACGCGAACGCCTTTGTTAGGTGTAACCGTGATGGAAGAGAACACATCCAACGGAACTGTGACCAACCAAGATGGACATTTCAGCCTTTCGGTATCAGGACAAAAGGCCGTACTGGTGTTCTCGAGTATTGGAATGAAGGCCGTTCACCAACAGGTGGGCAAGGCCAAAAGCATGTACATCGTGCTAGAACCCGATGCCAAAGACCTAGGACAAGTGGTGGTTATCGGCTATGGCTCGATGTTGAAGAAAGACCTAACAGGCGCTGTGGGGTCGATAGACATGCAAGACCTACGCAAATCTAATTCGGCATCGTTGCTTAACTCGATGGCGGGTAAGGTTGCAGGCGTAAACGTAACGGCTTCGTCGGGCGAATTGGGTGGAGATGTAAACGTGGTTATCCGCGGAAACAACTCCATCAATGCCGGAACGCAACCGCTTTATGTGATAGACGGCACGCTTATCGATGTGAACAACGGCGAAGTAGCCACCTCTACCATATCGGGTCGTGCCACATTTAACCCACTCGCGGGCATCAACCCAGCCGACATCGAGTCTGTGCAGGTGCTTAAAGACGCCTCGGCTACGGCCATTTACGGCTCGGCAGGAGCAAACGGAGTTATCGTTATCACCACGAAGAAAGGTCAATACAACAAGACCGAGGTGAGCTTCGATGCACGTTTCGGCATCAGCAAGGCCACCAAGCACGTTGAGATGCTGCAAGGACAAGAGTTTGCCGACTATCGTTTCTCGCGTTTCCCCAACAGTCTTGAATGGGGAATAGACACAAACGGTGACGGAAAACCCGACCGCGCACGCATCTTTGGCCAAGAATTTGAAGACAATACATCGCACGATTGGCAGCACGAGCTACTTCGTACAGGCTTTTCACAGAACTATAACCTCAGCATTAACGGCAGTAGCAAATCTAATTCGCTGCTGTATTCGCTCAGCGGAGAATATCTTAAGCAGAACGCCATAGCCAAAAACAACAGCTTTACGCGCTATACGGGTCGCTTTAAGGTGGAATACGCACCCAACGACAAGCTGCGCATAGGCGGTAACGCCACCATAGCGCGCACCGAACTCTATGGACCGGTGAGCATGGGAGGCGGACTTCAATACAATGGTTGGCTAGAAGCGATGTTCGTTTACAAACCCTTCAACTTTAAAGTAGACCCAGGCGACCCTGATAACGGCAATGTATCGAACCCTGCACAATCACTGTTCGACTCGTATAAGAAAACGCCACTCACGCGTATTCTCGCTAATGGTTTCGTGCAATACAAGCCATTGCCTGGGTTAACCCTACGCACAAGCCTCAACACAGGCCTTACTTTCTCCAAATCAGAAGAGTGGTACCCTTCAAGTACATCGTGGGGATATGCCCGAAACGGACTAGCCAACGTGCTGGAAGCGACAACCGAGCAATGGCAAAGCACCACAACGGCCACCTATGTTAAGAGTTTTGCTGGCGGTCACAGCCTAACAGCCATGCTAGGTTTTGAAACCAGCAGCTACGTTTGGGCCAACCTGAACGTAACGGCCGAGAATTTCCCCGTGCAAACCTACAATCCCGTGTTCGACTTGCAGCAGGGTGGAGCCGCTATGCGCAAGCCCTCTACCAACAAGTACCGCCAAACGCGCATGTCAGAGTTTGGCCGACTATTCTATTCGTTTAAGGATCGTTACCTCACCACGCTCACTTTACGTCGCGACGGCTCGTCAAAGTTCGGTGCCGACAACAAGTACGCCACCTTTCCATCGGTAGCCTTGGCTTGGAAAGCCCACAACGAGCAGTTCATTAAAGGCATAAAGGCCATCGACGAGCTGAAACTCCGCCTCAGCGCAGGTGTTTCTGGTAACGACCGCATCACGCCTTACCGCTCGCTGCAACGATTAGACAACACCTATTACCTCAACCTTAACGATGCAGCCGTATTGGGTTTGGCTCCATCAGAAAAGTCGAACCCCAACCTGAAATGGGAATCTACCGCTCAATACGACCTAGGACTCGACGTTAGTCTGCTGAAACACCGTCTCGGTTTTACGTTCGACGTCTATTACAAGCGCACCTCCGACATGCTTTTG
The DNA here is from genome assembly GCF_000613445.1 of Hoylesella shahii DSM 15611 = JCM 12083. Lineage (GTDB taxonomy): Bacteria > Bacteroidota > Bacteroidia > Bacteroidales > Bacteroidaceae > Prevotella > Prevotella shahii. The sequence goes on along the minus strand of NZ_BAIZ01000011.1, from coordinate 68,320 downwards.
CAAGGCGACGTGCCTGGTCAAAGTGGCTCATACAAGCAGTGGCAGAACATCGGCGAGGTTGAGAACAAGGGCGTGGAGCTATCCATTAATTCGCTCAACATCAATGCACGCAACTTTAAATGGCGCACCACCTTTAACATTAGCAGCAACCGCAACAAGATACTTTCGCTTGGCAATGTAACCGCCATACCGGTAAACATCAACGACGGCACCATCAACGAAGTGTCGCGACTGAAAGTTGGCTCGCCCATTGGTGGCGCATGGGGCTACGTATGGGATGGCATTTACCAAAAAACAGACTTCGACGAGCACGGAAACCTCAAGCCCGGTGTGGTTAGCATCAAGGGCATTAAGGTAAAACCCGGCGATTTGAAATACAGAAGTCTTGACGGCGACAACGAGGTAGACCCTGTAAACGATAAAACTTTCATATCGCGAGGCGAGCCAAAGTTCTTCGGCGGCTTGCTAAACAGCTTCGAGTATAAAGACTTCTCGCTCTCGTTCTTCTTCAATTACAGCTATGGCAACGAGGTTCTCAACATTTCTCGCTGGAAATTTGAAGGCTATTCGGCCACTACAACGTAGCCGCCGAATACTACCACAACCGCTGGACCGAGACAAACCCCACCAATCGCTACCCCGAAATCAAATCGCCCAGAAAGAACGACGTGTCGTCTTACTATGTGGAGGATGCCTCCTTTCTGCGCTTACAAAACCTTACCTTTACTTACAGCTTGCCCCAAAGCGTGCTTAAACCCCTGAAAATAACCGCTTGCCAGTTCTCGCTCTCGGCCGACAACCTATTTGTGCTTACCAAGTACACCGGCTTCGACCCCGAAGTGTCTTACCACAACAAGCTCATCACAGGTCTAGATAACGTAACCTATCCCCGCAGTCGTTCGTTCTCGCTGGGCATTAACATTAACTTCTAAACACATAGCATTATGAACACAAAGATAATGGCAACCTGCCTGTCGCTCACACTCCTTTGCAGCTGTGGCGATTTCCTTGACGAGAAGGTTTATTCCTTTGCCGATGGCAACACGCTCTTTGCAAATGCCAGCAACACAGAGAAAGCATTGACGGGCGCTTACGATGCCCTAAACGCCAATGCCATACAAAACCAAGCACCGCATGCCTTGTTCTCGCGCAACATCCACTTGCTTACGCAACTGGGATGCGACGAAATGATTGGCCGAACCGACTATATTGGCATTGCAGACATTAAACCCTTTTGCAACTACACCTACAATTCCGAGTCGCGTTTTCTAGGCGATGCGTGGTTTGCACTTTACGCTGGCATATACAGAGCCAACGGCGTAATAGAGAATGCGCCCAAAGTGGCAGACATGACCGACGAACGCCGCAAAGAGGTTGTGCTAGAAGCACGTTTCCTTCGTGGGTTCTACTACACTTACTTAGCCTGGTTCTGGGGCGGTGTTCCCTTGCAAAAGTCGGTAAACGACAGCGAATTGACACCCCGTTCTAGTTTAAAAGACGTGTACGAACTTATCATTAACGACTTAAAGAGCGCTTACGAGGGATTGCCCAAACGCAACACCTACGACTCGCGCGCCAACAAATACACAGCCGCTGCCATGCTGGCCAAGGTGTATTTATACTTGGCTGCCTGCAAAGAAAACAATGTTGGGGCCGACCTTAACTTCTCCCTCAACTCCTTCGACTGGGTAGACAGCAATGCACTCTATGCAGAAGCCAAGGCTCTTTGTGCAGACATTTACGCAAATGGCGCCTATATCTTAAACCCCGAATATGCCTATAACTTCATTGCCGACCGCCCCATGCTGAAAGCCGAGCAAGCCAAAGAAGCGGTAATGGTGGCTACCTTCGGAAAAGAAGCACCAAAGTATTTTGTCTTCGCTCATCTCACGGGAACTGTGGGCAATATCACACAAGACGGAGGGGGTGCAGGCTGGTTCCCAGCTCTGGGCGAACTAATAAGCCTTTACGATAAAACGGATGTGCGCTACAAGCAAAACATTGGTGGAGCAAATACCAAGAACAAGGTAAATATTATGGGCGTGGAATACTATGTTCTCGGGACTCTACCAAAGCGGTGTAAACACCTTCCTCACAAAGTTCCGTCAGAGTTCGCCGGCAGCACGATTGGCCGTGGGCATACCCGCTGCTTCCAGCGTACTAAATTTTCCCATCCTGCGATTTGCCGATGTTATCCTGATGTATGCAGAGGCTACTTACAAAACAGGTGATGAGGCCGAAGCCCGCAAACTGCTCGAACCCATCCGACTACGCGCGGCTGGCAACAACGCTGCCGCTGCCCAAGACTTGGCAACGGCCTATCACAAAGACAACTTCATGGACGAACTGAAAGACGAACGCTCGCGTGAACTCTGTGCCGAAGGCTGGCGAAGAATGGACCTTATTCGTTGGGGACGCTTGCAAAGCGTGGTGCAAAACCTCAAAACTAGCAACGAAAGCGGTGTAAAACCCAACATATTCCACTATAACACCAAGCATGCACAAGCTGTTAAAGACAATTTCCAAAGCTACAAGATATGGTATCCCATACCCAAACGCGACAGGGAAGCCAACGCCAACCTTGTGCAAAACCCCGGATGGGAATAAGAAAAGTGTGTAGATAAATACACTTGCTATAGATTTGCCGTTAGAAAACATGAGGCAAGTGTAAGAAAATCTACTTCGTCGCGCATCTTCAAACGTCAGTACAAGCCAGCTTGTAGCCTCACTACAAGGTGCTTGTACTGACACTACAAGATGCTTGTAGCGCAACTACAAATACCTTGTAGCCACGCTACAAACGACATTGTACTGATATGTTGCTTGGCAAACTGTTGGCAAAAACATTCACAATACCATTCTCACTTTATCACAACAGCTTGTTAACTAGCTAGCACATCAACCCATCAACCCACCATAACCATAAACTAAAACATGCGAACGTTTATCACATCATTAGTTCTAAGTGTTGCAATTACCACACAGGCACAAACATTTAGGCAGATAGAACCTGGCGTATACTTGCTCGCAGCTGGGCAAGAAGACGCCCACACGCCCCTGCGTTATAAAGAACCAGTGGCGAAACAGCTGAAAGACATGCCCGCAACGGATAATCCCTTCGCCAAAGAAGGCATACACATCGAGGTGAATGCACGCGGGTGCGTGGTAGACATTCCGCTTGCAGCCGACGAAAACATCTATGGCTTCGGCCTGCAAATGGGGTCGTTTGTGCAGAACAACAAGAAAAAACGCCCCCTGGTAAACGACCATCCTTTGAAAGACCTAGGCTATACCCATGCGCCGCAACCTTTCTATATATCTAACAAGGGATATGCCGTGCTGATAAACACCGCACGATATACCACATTTTACATCGGAACGAACCGAAAGAACACCGACTATACGCCATCAGAAGACAGCCAAAAGGCAAAACTATCTACCGATGAGCTGTACCGTTCGTCGACACAAAGCAGCTCAAAGCCACGCGTACAGGTAGACATTCCTGGCGCAAAGGGCATTAGCGTGCTGGTGTTTGTCGGGCCCGACATGAACTCGGCACTGCGCCGATACAACCTTTTTGCCGGCGGAGGAAGCATGCCAGCACTCTGGGGACTAGGCATGAAGTTTCGTTTGAAAACCGACTCAAAACAAGAAGATGCCTACCGCATAGCACATTATCTAAGAAACAAGCACATACCCTGCGACGTAATAGGCTCGAGCCCAAGTGGCAAACACGAGCCTACTCGTGTTCGTACGTGTGGAACAACGAGCATTTTCCCAACCCCAACGAGCTAATAGCCCGCACACGTGCTATGGGCTACAAGCTCAATTTGTGGGAACATGCCTTTGTTCACCCCTCTTCGCCCCTGCACCCGCTGCTTAAAGCCAAAGCGGGCAGCCATTTAGTGTGGAACGGATTGGTGCCCGACTTCGCCGATTCTGCCACACAACACATCTTCGCCGCCTACCACGACAGCTGCTTTGTGCAAAAGGGCATTGCCGCCTTTAAGATGGACGAGTGCGACAATTCTAACATTACACGAGGCGACCTGAACTGGAGCTTCCCAGAATTGTCGGCTTTCCCTTCTGGCATCGATGGCGAACAGATGCACCAATCTTTGGGCTGCTGTACCAGAAAACCCTTTACAGCGTTTTTCGCAAACATGGCATGCGCACCTGTCTAGACGTTCGTGCATCGGGGGCATTGGCCTCACCCTATCCCGTTTCGATTTATAGCGACACTTACGACTTGGAAGACTACGTGCGAATGGTATGCAACGCGGGACTGACTGGCCTGCTGTGGTCGCCCGAGGTACGCGAGTCGGCCGATGAAGAAGACTTCTTCCGCCGCGTGCAAGTGGCCGTACTATCGGCCCAAACCCTCTTTAATGGTTGGTATCTGCGCAATCCAGCATGGCTGCAATTTGATAAACAGCTTAACAACGAAGACAAATTCTTGCCTACGGCCACCAAAAACGAAGACGTGGTGCGCCAATTACTCAACTTCCGCATGTCGCTGGTGCCATACCTTTACGCCCAATTCGCCCGCTATCGCACAGATGGCACACCGCCTTTCAAGCCCTTGGTGCTGAACTATCCAAAAGACAAGGCCGCAGCGGCGATAGACAACCAATTTCTTATTGGCGACGACTTGCTTGCCTGCCCCATTGTGGGTAAAGGCAACGAGCGAACGGTGTACCTACCCGAAGGCAACTGGTACAACTTCAACACCAACGAAAAGCTGGAAGGCGGCCGAAGCCACAACGTGCGCTTCGCACTACACGAGGTGCCGCTCTTTGTTCGCGAAGGCACCATCTTACCCTTGGCCGAACCCACAGATTGTATTACACCCCAAACAACGTTCGTACTGAATTGCCGCGTTTATGGCAAGCAAGCCCGCAACACATCGCTTTTCGAAGACGACGGCATTAGCTATGGTTTTGAAAGCGGTATATATAATAAGGTGTTGCTTAGCTGGAATGGGCGCGGAAGCATTAAACGCACAGGCAAATTTAAGGGTGTAAGATATAAGGTGAAGAACTGGACGTTGATTGAATAAGCATATCATTGCACCCTTTCAACCATTCGCCACACTCGTAGCATCCGCATAAATGTCTCATTTGTCAATTAACCCCACTCAAAATGAAACGACCCAATAGCTATCTCCTTGCATACCTCCTTGCATTTGCAGGCACTATGCTCTGCAAAGCAGAGGGACTGACCCACTATGTGAACCCCCTGATGGGTACACAGTCGAGCATGGAACTATCCAACGGAAACACCTACCCAACCGTTTGCCTACCCTTCGGCATGAACAACTGGGCACCCCACACGGGAAAGCTTGGCAATGGCTTTCTGTATACCTATCAAGAGAACTTTCTCTACGGCTTTAAGCAGACCCACCAAGCCAGTCTTTGGATTAACGATTACGGCCAACTATCGGTAATGCCCATTACGCGCCGCAACGACTTTACCGAAGAACGCCGCCGCAGTTGGTTTTCGCACAAAACAGAAATAGCCCTACCCCATTATTACCACGCCTACCTAGGCGATGCGCAAACCAACGTGGAGCTTACGCCCACCGAAAGGGCGGCGGCATTTAGAATGCGATTTAACGGCGGCGACAGCGCGTACGTGGTGCTAGATGCCTGCAATGGCGGTTCGTATGTTAAGGTCATACCCGAGCAAAGGCGTATCGTGGGCTATTCAACAAAGAACAACGGCGGGGTTGGCCCTGCCTTTAAAAACTTCTTCGTGATAACCTTCAACCGCCCTTTCCTCAACGCCACCATCTGGAAAGATAAGCAATTGCTGGATGGCCAATACGAACAGCAGGGACAACACGTGGGAGCCGTGGTGGGTTTCGACCTTAAACGGGGCGAAACCGTTGAGATGCACATCGCCACTTCGTACATTAGCGAAGAACAAGCTGAGCTTAATTTGCAAGAGATTGGCAAGCAAAGTTTCGACGAAGTGAAAGCAAAAGCCGAACAAACATGGGATGCGGAATTGGCAAAAGTAAGCGTTGCGGGCGGCACCGACGATGATATGCGCACCTTCTACACCAGCCTTTATCGCATGTTGATATTCCCCCGCAAGTTCTACGAGATAGACGACAAAGGCGACACCCTGCATTACAGCCCCTATAATGGGCGCATCATGCCTGGCATCCTCTATGCCGACAACGGCTTTTGGGACACGTTCAGGGCGCAATTTCCTTTCCTCAACCTGATGTATCCAAACATCGTGACCGAGATTTTACGCGGATTGGAAAACGTATATAAGGAAAGCGGATGGCTGCCCGAATGGTTCAGTCCTGGACATCGCGATTGTATGATTGGCCAACATTCGGCATCGGTTATCGCCGATGCTTACCTCAAAGGCATTCGCGGGTACGACATAGGCTTGCTTTACGAGGCCATCCGCAAGAGTACGGAAGGCGTTGGCCCTGTTAGTTCGGTTGGCAGGAAGGGCTTTGCCCAATATAACGCATTGGGATATGTGCCTTGCGATGTGGACGTTAACCAGAACGTGTCGCGCACCTTGGAGTACGCTTACGACGATTATTGCATCTATCGCCTGGCCCAAGCATTGAACCGCCCCAAGAAAGAGCAAGAAACTTTCCGTCAAAGAAGTCTTAACTATCGCCACTTGTTCGACAAGAACACGGGATTGATGCGCCCCAAAGACAGTAAAGGGCGTTTCTTAACGCCTTTCGACCCATATCGCTGGGGCGACCACTTTACCGAAGGCAACAGCTGGCAATACACTTGGTTTGTTCCGCACGATGTTATTGGCCTGCAAAAGCTGATGGGCGGACAAGCCAAGTTTGTGGAAAAGCTCGACTCGGTGTTCTCGCAAACCCAGCGTTACGACATTTCTTATTATAAGCGCGGCATCATCCACCTCATCAGGGAGATGCAAAATGCCGACATGGGACAATACGCCCACTTGAACGAGCCTATGCACCACGTGCCATACCTCTACGCTTTTTGCCAGCCGTGGAAGACACAACGCCTGGTGCGAACCATCATGTCGCGCCTTTATGCGCCACGTCCCGACGGCTATTGTGGCGACGAAGACAACGGGCAGATGTCTGCTTGGTACGTATTCTCGGCCTTGGGCTTTTATCCTTTGTCGCCCATCAGCGGCGAATATGCAGTGGGCAGTCCACTGTTTAGGCAAGCCACCCTACATCTTCCCAATGGAAAAACCATCCATATTGTCGCTCCGCAAAACAGCCCCACAAATGTATATGTATCGCAACTATTGCTAAACGGGCAACCATATCACTCTCAATTTGTGAAGCATAGCGAACTGATAAAGGGTGCAAAGCTGGAATTTAAAATGCGTGCAGAAGAAAATGTACCAGCCATTCCCCATCAATAAGTCCAAGCCTTTACCCACAAACTAAACAAACCATAAGCTCATGACATTCAAACAAGCTCTCCTCCTGGCAGCCTTTTGCCTGCTGTCCATCACCACCCACTCAGCAACAGCCAATTACAACGTAGTGCCTTTGCCGCAATCCATCACGATGACCAAAGGAAAACCCTTCGTGTTGAACGAAAGTACAGCCATTACTTGCACCACTGCCAACGAACTGATGCAGCACAATGCCCACTTCCTGGCAGAATACATCGCAGATGTCACAGGCATAAAGCTGGCCCACACAACCACAGTTCCCAAGGGTGCAGGCCATATCTTGCTCACACTAGACAATAAGATTGCTGGCAAAGAGGCCTATCGCATAACTGTGACACAAAAGCAAGTGACTATCGCCGGCAGCACTGCAGCTGGTGTTTTCTATGGCATTCAAACACTGCGCAAGGCCTTACCCGTAGCAACGAGCAACAAGGCTGCTGCCCCAGTGGAACTGCCTGCCGTGCAAATTGCCGATGCTCCTTTGCTGCCTTACCGAGGAATGATGCTCGACTGTGGCCGACATTTCTTCCCCGTAAGCTTTGTTAAGCGTTTTATCGACATGATGGTCCTACACAACATGAACGCCTTTCACTGGCATCTAAGCGAGGATCAAGGCTGGCGCATTGAGATAAAGAAGTATCCTAAGCTGATGGAAGTTGGCGCTTGGCGAAGTGGAACGGTTGTGGGACACAACTCGGATGTGGACGACCATCAACCGCATGGCGGCTTTTATACGCAAGAAGAGATAAAGCAGATTGTGGAATATGCCCGACAACGACACATCGAAGTAATACCCGAGATAGACATTCCGGGGCATACCAAAGCGCTATTGGCTGCTTATCCCGAACTGGGATGCACGGGTGGGCCTTACACCGTGGGCCACAACTGGGGCGTACACCACGATGTTTTGTGCGTGGGCAACGAGCGCGTTTATGCCGTTTTGCAAGACATCATCGACGAGCTAAACCAAGTTTTCCCCTCTGCCTACTTTAACATCGGTGGCGACGAGGCGCCTTCCACACGATGGCAACAGTGCAAACGCTGCCAAGACAAGGCCAAAGAGCAAGGCATAGACACCAAACACCTGCAACAATATTTCACCAAGCGCATGGAACAATACATCAACGGAAAGGGAAAGACGATGATTGGTTGGGACGAAATACTGGAAGGCGAACTGGCCAAGTCGACCATCGTGCTTAGTAGACGTTACCTATCCACTTGGACAAAGGCGGCAAAGGCGGGGCACAACGTCATCACTTGCCCTGGGAAATATGCCTATTTCGACTATTATCAGGCGAAAAACACACTTCACGAGCCGCAAGCAATCGGCGGTTACCTACCCGTTGAGCAAGTGTACAGCTTCAATCCGCGCCCCGATACGGTGTCGGCCGACATCACAAGCCGCATCATCGGCGTGCAAGGCAACCTCTGGACCGAGTATGTGCCCACCACTGCGCAAGCCGAATACATGGTGTTGCCACGCATGGCGGCGCTTGCCGAGGTGCAATGGATGCCGGCTGCACGTAAGAATTACACCGAATTTGTGGAACGCGTCACACGTCTGGCTCGCCTTTACGACCATTACGGCTATACTTATGCCCTACATATCTGGCCCGAAAGATACAACCACAACAGGGCCGACTGGTAATGTGGCCGCACTTCGGTTGTCCTTGCACACTTAAAGATATATTTCCGTTAAGGAAAGGGTGCAAAACCAAGCCTACTTGGATATATAGCCAAGATAAGAAAAGCATTTTCTAAGAAACTAATAAAACGCTTCACCACAACCAACAGCTTATACATGGGATTTTGCTAGCCAATATCCAAGCTATTGGTTGTGGTGATTTGGGCTTAGAATAGAGAAGATGAACCAAGGAGACATAGAGGTCTTTACCTCTACTTCTGTAGTCTTTCAACTGTGGCAGAGCGTTTAGCTTCCACAGTAGTGCCGCCAACAAGTACAAAGAAAAACGTGTTGTACATACGCTCATATGCAAATAAATCCCACTCCACCTTTCGTTTTTGTAAAAAAACTGTGGTATCTTTGCATTTCAATGCTAGGGATCAAGGCCGAATTTGGCAACCATTCCATGCGTTGTGGCAAAGCCAATGGTTAACTTTTAATGGGTATGGCAACTGATAAACCCTTAGCAAGTTAACCAAGAAAAGAACTATTATCGAATATGGACAAAATACTTGTTACCGGCGCAAGCGGGTTTATTGGGAGCTTCATCGTTGAAGAAGCGCTTAACAGAGGCATGGAGGTGTGGGCCGCGGTGAGAAAAAGCAGCTCGAAAGAATACCTACAAGACAAGCGCATTCGTTTCGTGGAGCTTGATTTGGGCAATGCCGAACGACTCAAAAGTCAGCTCAGCGGTCACCATTTTGACTACGTGGTGCATGCTGCAGGAGCCACAAAATGCTTGCATCGAAACGACTTTTACCGCGTTAACACCGAAGGAACAAAAAACCTTGCCGATGCTGTGGTGCAACTAAAAATGCCTCTTAAGCGATTTGTGTTTATCTCTTCGCTTAGCATTTTCGGACCTGTGCGCGAGAAACAACCCTACGAGGAGATACAAGAAACCGACAAACCCATGCCTAACACGGCCTACGGACTCAGCAAACTGCTGGCCGAGGAATATCTCGACTCGCTTAATCCCAAGAACGAAGACGGCGAAATAACCGATGTGGTGTTACCTTACATCGTGCTAAGGCCCACTGGCGTGTACGGTCCACGCGAGAAAGATTATTTCCTCATGGCCAAAAGCATCAAGCAACACATCGACTTTGCCGTGGGATACAAGCCACAAGACATCACTTTTGTGTATGTTCAAGATGTAGTTCAGGCCGTTTTCTTGGCTCTCGACCATGGCATGAGCGGCCGAAAGTATTTTCTTAGCGATGGCGGCGTGTATCGTTCGTACGACTTTAGCGACCTTATTCACCGCAATTTGGGTAAGCCGTGGATGCTTCGCATCAAGCTCCCGTGTGGTTTTTGCGCGTGGTTACATTCTTTGGCGAGTACATCGGGCGAGCCACAGGGCGCATCTCGGCTCTTAACAACGACAAGTATCACATACTAAAACAACGCAACTGGCGCTGCAACATCGAACCAGCGATGGACGAACTGGGCTATCACGCACAAGTGAACCTTGAAGAAGGAACTGCCCTAACAGTGAAATGGTATAAAGAAAATGGCTGGCTTTAACAACCAACTAGGGTTGCCAATAGAAAGAAAAGCACCAAAAATATAGTCCAAACGTGTGCACAGAAGTGCCACGTATTATCGTTGGTGCATGATACTGGCCACAAACAAGCCATAACAATACCCCCACTTAAACACAAAATGAACTTTATTAAAACACTTTTCGCAATAGAGAAAACACCTCGAAAGGGACTAATGGCCCTGGAATGGGTGGTGCTGGTCTATATGGTACTGACACTGCTCATGGTGTTTTTTACCTTTACCAAACTGGCTAACCCCGAAGCAATGATTTGGGGACGCATTCGTATCGGCGTGATAACGGCTGCCCTATGGCTGGTTTATCGCTTAGTGCCCTGCCGTTTCACCAAACTAACGCGCGTGGTGACACAACTTTATCTGCTGTCGTGGTGGTATCCCGACACCTACGAACTAAATAGGATACTGCCAAACCTCGACCATGTGTTTGCCCAAGCAGAACAATCGGTGTTTGGTTTTCAGCCAGCACTGGTGTTTTGTGATGCCATGCCCTCGCCTTGGTTTAGCGAACTGATGGATATGGGTTATGCTTCTTACTTCCCTATGATATTGGCCGTAACGCTGTTTTATTTCTTTTGCCGTTACGCCGAGTTCGAAAGAGCCTCGTTTGTACTCATCGCCGCATTTTTTATCTATTACGTGGTGTTCGTGGCCTTGCCTGTAACAGGTCCGCAATATTATTATCCAGCTGTGGGGATGGAGAAGATAGCAATGGGTGTTTTTCCTAATGTGGGCGACTACTTCAATCTGCACAGTGAGCGTTTAACCAGTCCCGGTTATGCCAACGGCATCTTCTACCAGTTGGTGGAGCATGCGCACGACGCTGGCGAACGCCCAACAGCAGCCTTCCCAAGTAGCCATGTGGGCATCAGCACCGTTATTATGCTACTTGCTTGGCACTCGGGCAATCGCCGTTTGCTATTGTGTTTGCTCCCTTTCTTTGTATTGATGTGCTTCTCTACGGTGTACATCATGGCGCATTATGCCATTGATGCCTTTGCCGGATTGATTACAGGCGCGATGCTTTACTTTGGTTTGATGTGGGTTAGCGGTAGATACCTACGCTAACCAAACCACTCAAATTCGGGTGAATAAGGCCCAGTGGCCTCCAATTTGCGTGTGCACATAGCCGCAGCAAATCGACCAGCCTCGACAAAGTTAAGGCCTTGGGCGCGACAATAAAGGTAACCAGCCGAATAAGTGTCGCCACAACCTGTGGCATCTACCAATTTGCGTGGGGTGTAAGCAGGAATTTCGTAAAACGAATTATCGGCGTAGATAAGCGAGCCATGACTTCCAAGGGTGATAACCACTTCTTTAACGCCCCACGAAGCGATTTGGCGAGCCACTGCTCGGGGATCGGTTAGGCCAGTAATCAGCTCCATTTCGTATTCGTTAAGTTTCAAGATGTGCGTATGGGCCAGCACATCGAGCTTCTCTTTCCAGTCAGTTTCCACCACTTCTTGTCCACGAACGTTGCGCAAGAAGCCCTGCACGTCGATAGAAATTTGGCCACGAGTGGAAAGTTCTTTCACAAATTCGGGTGAGAAATCGTCGTAGAGTAGCGACCCCAGATGGTAAACCTTGGCTTCCACACCGCGCATTTCTTTTATTTTAAATGGTTCGCACTTAGCGAACACGCGTTGTGTGCGACGATTTTGGTCGCCCCCATACGAGTTTTCAAAATAAACAGAGTTGTCGCAGGTATAAGCCACCACGTTAATTCCTTCTTCGCGCATGCGTCGCACCTCTTGAACATCGAATCGTCCAAGCTTAGTTACTAGTTGATAAGACACCTTACGAGGAAGTCGAGCAATGGCATACGAGAAATAAAAAGATGTTCCACCCGAGATAAACGCCTCGTGTTGTGACGTTACAATCTTATCGCGAGTGATGTGTCCGATACAGCAAATGTCATTCATTGATAAAGAGATAAGCGTTGTTATAGGATAATGATAATTAGATGGATTGACTTTTAGTCTAATAATTTACGACTTAGATAACGCACAGGATACCACACCGAGAGCCAACCAACGGCAATAACAGTGATAAAAATCCAAAAAACGTCAATGTAATGCACGCTAACGGGATAAGCGTTAACGATGAACGAACCTTCGCTCTTACCCAGAGAAACCAGTCCGTATTGTTGTTGAAGCCAGCAAAGCAGCAGTCCAAGCCCCACACCAAGCAAAGCTCCAAGGGCCGAAATCATGCGTCCTTCGAACAAGAAGATGCGCACTATCTGCTTATCCGTTGCACCAAGGTTGCGCAAGGTGGTCACATCGGCCTTTTTATCGATGATAAGCATAGAGAGCGAACCAACAATATTGAAGCACGCCACCACCAAAATAAAGGTGAGAAAGATGTAGGCGATAATCTTTTCTACGTTCATTATGCGGAACGTATCTTCCTGTTGCTCATATCTATCGAGCACTTTATACTTGCTACCCACAATATTCTGTATCTTCTTTTTCACCACATCGGTGTTGGCATTGGGCTTAAGTTTCAGTTCCAAGGCAGTAAGCATGCCTTGCATACCAAAGAGATTGCGAGCAAAAGAAGCAGAAGTGAGGATATAACGCTGGTCGTATTTGGCCTGACGAACAGAGAATACCACGCCAGGCGACAGCAACGAGTCGACCACGAAGCCCGAAGCAGGATTAGAAATATCGAACTGTCCTTCGCGGTTGGGTGCAAACACGCGCATAAAGCCCTTCCATCGCGTACCCGTTCCAAGCTGCTGAGCCAGTCGGATGCCTAGCACGCCATACTGTAAGTTGGCAGCTCGCAAAGCAAATTCGCCTTCGCCGTAGAGCAAGTCGTTGATGCGCGTAAGCTTTGTAAAGTTGTCGTCAACGCCTTTGATAGTAACCATGGCTTGTTTATCGCCATAAAACACCAGGCATTGTCTTCCACACACTCGGTGGCAACCTCCACTTCGGGCAGATTTCGTATCTCGGTGAGCAACGGGTCGTCGGTAGGAGCATCCTTTCCTTTAGCAGGCACCACCTCTATTTGGGGGTCGAAAGCCGTAAAGAGCGATGCAACGAGGTCGTGAAAGCCGTTGAACACGCTCAGCACGATAACCAATGCCATGGTTGCAACGGCCACCCCCACCACCGAAATGGCGCTGATGACGTTGATAGCATTGGTGCTTTTCTTAGAGAAAAGATACCTGCGAGCGATGAAAAGAGATACGGCCATGAGCGATTATTGTTTTAGTAGTTCGTCGATACGCTCAATATAGTCGAGACTATCGTCGATAAAGAAGCGCAATTCGGGTATGATGCGCAGCTGATTGTGCACGCGCGTACCCAGTGCGTAGCGAATAGTTTTGGTGTTAGCTTCAATATTTTTAAGCAGTTCTTCGCCCTTATCCGAGGGGAAAACGCTGAGGTATGCAGTGCAGATGCTAAGGTCGGGCGACACACGAGTGCGTGTAACGCTCACCATAACGCCATGCATCAAGCGCGTTTGCGATTGAAAAATAAGGCTCAACTCTTTCTGTAGGAGTCGTGCGATGCGGTTTTGTCTTGTTTCTTGCATATTGGGAGTGCTGTTAAGCGTGTTGTGCGCGTCATTCCAAGCTTACATGCTGGCAGTCTATCTGCTCGTGTAAGAATATCTGCGCGTTTTCTTTAAACTTATCTTTGTTTTCGGTGGTGAGATAACGAGCTGTTCCCTGCTTAGTGCAACGTGCATCTATCTCGGGATGTCGTTGCAGATAGTGCTGCAAGCTGTTGGCCACATATTCGCCTTGTGGCACAATTCGCACGCCTGGAGGCACATGTTTCACAATGCTATTCATGAGCAAGGGATAGTGTGTACATCCCAACACCACCGCATCTATTTGCGGATCGGAGCGCAAAAGGGCGTCGATACGCTTCTTCACAAAATAGTCGGCACCAGGACTATCGGCTTCGTTAGCCTCAACAATGGCCGCCCAAAGAGGGCAAGCCATACCTTGCACCTGCACATCGGGAAAGAGTTTTTGTATTTCAAGCCTATAACTATCGCTCTTGATGGTGCCTTCGGTGGCCAGAATGCCCACATGTCGTGAGACAGTTAGCTGGCCAATGCTCTCGGCTGTGGGCCTAATAATGCCCAATACCCGGCGATTGGCATCGAGCGAAGGTAAGTCGAGTTGCTGAATAGACCGCAATGCTTTGGCCGAAGCCGTGTTGCAGCCTATAATAACCAAGTGACAGCCCTGCTCAAAGAGCTTAATGACAGCCTGACGCGTGAACTGATACACCACATCAAACGATCTTGGCCCGTAGGGAGCACGTGCATTGTCGCCCAAGTAGAGGTAATCATACTGGGGTAAGAGCTGTCTGATGCCGTGCAAGATAGTTAATCCGCCATAACCCGAATCGAAAACGCCGATGGGTCCAGGCTGTTGTGCGAACTTGTTCATACGTCATTGGGGGCGTTGGGGCGTTAAACGCGCCCCTTTCGCCCATAAGCAGGTTGGTAATACTTAGCCAAGCTTATTGCAACTCGGCGCTAATAGCAGCCGACACGTTCTCTCCCAATTCAGGATTGAGGTAAGGCGCGGCGTTATTATCAGTATTGAGGATGAAAGCCAGAGCCTTTTGAGCGCCAACTTTAGCGATAGCCTGGTTCAAACGAGCCTTCAAAGGAGCCATAGCGTCGGCCTCAGCCTGTTGCAACAAGCGAGTAGCCTCTTGCTTAAAGGCCATGTTTTTTTCCATGAGTTCTTGCAATTCAGCTTGTCGCTTCATGCGAATAGCTGGTGCAAAATCTTTTAGTCCATCGAGAAAAGCCTCGTATTTGAGGTTAAACTCGTCAGAAGCACGTTTCATTTCGGCTTGATACTTACCTCTAAGGGTTTCGATGTTGCGTTGCACCTCAGCATAATCAGGAGCCGATTGTAGCACGTCTTGATAGCTAAAGAAGCCAAAACGCAAGCTAGCAGCCGTTTGCATGGGTGCATTTTGCCCCTGTGTGTTCACATCTTGCGCCCCAGCCGTGAGGGCAGTGAAGAGCATTAAGGCTGCGAAAATAGTTTTTTTCATATCGTTTGGTTGGTTGTTGTAGCCCCGTTTTGGTCGAAAGCCATTAAGGGGCGTGTATAACTAGTTGTCATGCCTCCACGACCACACCTTAATCATATAAGGGTGTAAAGGCGAAAAGCCTGAAACCCGCGTTTGGCCGCTACATTAAGCGAGGTCAAACACGGGCATCAGTTCTTTCAGTTTGTGTAAAGTCGCTGGTGTGTGCATTCTTAGGGCAGAGCATTGTAGCTGCCGAGTGTAGCAAAAGGCCATAACAGACCGATGTTAGCCACCCAATGTGCGAGCACACCGTTGCAAGTGAGCAACCTTTAGCGCCTTACTTCATCTTGTTGAGCTGAGCTTTTACGTCGGCGGTAACGTCTTTGCTAAGCGTTTCGCTGATATAAGGAATGCCAGCCGATACGTCCATGATGTAAACATAGCCACCATTCTTGCCCACCAACTTGATAGCCTCTACCAGTTTGCCAGTGATTGGGCCCATTTTTTCTTGTTGAGCCTTCTGCAAAGCCTGTTGGTTATCTTGGTAGGTTTGCTGGATTTTGCCATACATCTGCTGCAATGTAGCCTCCGTTTCTTGTTGTTTGGTGGCGTTCATCGTGCTCTTAGTTTTCTCGTACTCGTCGCTTTTGCGTTTCAATTCTTCTTGCATAGCTTGGAGTTCGTTTTCAAACTTCTTGGCCGAGGCTCGATTTCGCCCTTAGCTTTGAGGAATTCGGGCATAGAAGCCATTACCTCTTGTGCATTAACGTGTCCGAACTTTTGTGCGAACGCAGCCACTGGGGCGCAGAGCATCAGCATTAAAATTAGTTTCTTCATTGTTGTTATTGGTTTTATTTGTTAGTATTTACTTGTTAATATTACGTGTATATTAGTTAGAATAGCCCAGACGAGCCAGCACTTCGTTACTAATATCTACTTTAGGCGACGCAAAAATGATGCCAGTATCGCTTGCTCTGTCGAGCACTAGTGAGTAACCGCGTAATTCAGACACCTCTTTAACAGCGTTATAAACGGCCTCTTGAATAGGTGCGATAAGACTTTCGCGTTTTTTATACAGCTCGCCTTCGGGTCCGAAATATTTCTTTTTCAGGTCTCCAGCGTCTTTTTCTTTCTTCATGATGGCCTCTTGCTTAGCTTTACGCTGCTCTTGCGAGAGGAAAACCACCTCGTTTTGGTAGTTTTTGTACATCGTTGCGGCCTCGTTAGAGAGCGCTTCCACCTCAGCTTGCCATTTTTTCGACACTTGGTTTAGCTGCTCATTGGCTCGTTCGTAGGCAGGAATGTTCTTCATAATGTACTCCATGTCGATGAGTGCGAACTTCTGCGCATTTGCTGCAAGCGACACAAAGGCCACCATGCAGGCGATGATAAGTTTCTTCATAATCTCTCTTTTTTTGTTATTGTCAGTAAGCGGGGGATGCTTGGTCAATTATGGTAAGTTGACCAGCATCTTTTCCCGTTATTGTTTAGACGCATTTGGATGCGAAAGGTTTAGAACTCTTGTCCCAAAATGAAGTGGAACTGACTGCCACCCTTTGTTCCGTACACCTTATCGAAGCCGTAAGCCCAGTCAATACCCATCAATCCCACCATGTAGATATATACGTACACCCAATCCTGCACTGCGTTTTAGTTGCAAGGGGTTGAACTTACGGGTGTCGGTCCATGCATTACCGCCTTCAACGAAGCCCAATCCATAGATGGTGGTGTTGCCCAGCATGAAGGGATAGCGTAGTTCTAATGCCATGCGTGTGTAGGCATAGCCTTCTGCTCCCCAAGGAGTGAGCGAACCATTTTCGTAACCACGCAGACCAATTGTTTCTTCGGCATAGCCCGACGAGTATCCACTCATACCGTCGCCACCCATATAATAGGTTTCGAAGGGCGATTTCTTATAGCTATTATACGAGCCTAGCAATCCCCATTCTATGCGCGACACAAGCACAAAGCACTTTTGTCCGCCCGATAGAGCTGTATAAGTTTTTGACTTAAATTTCCATTTGTGGTATTCCACCCAGCGGAATTTCTCTTGTTGTTCTTGCGAATAGGTGGGCGATTGGGGGTTGTTGGCCAGGTTGCGATAGTCTTTGCCATCCCATTTAGACCAAGGTGGCGTTACCGATAGCGAGGCCATGAACTCCGAACCTCTACGAGGGAACAGCGGGTTATCGGTTGAACTGCGACTAAGTGTCACACCCAGGTTGATGTTGTTAGCGTTACCGTTGCTCATAATGAAGTAACGCCAGTTTTTCAACATATAACGTGTGTACGAAAGGTCTACCGACAGCATGAAATAATCGTCAGGCCAACGCAGTCTTTTACCCAATCCCACCGATGCTCCGAGCATCTGAATATATTGGTCGGGGTCGTAATAGTTCTCGTAGTTGTTGTAATAACTGCTACCATAGCCACCCATATAGTTGTAATAAGCGTTACGGTAGTTGTTGTTATAGTAGTTGCTGTTCACACCCGTTTGTTTAGAATAGAACACGCTAACATTGAATTGCAATGGTCGTTTGCCACCAAACCACGCTGTTGAGTAGCTGGCGTTATACGATTGATAATACTTACCATTAGTTTGAGCACCCAAGGCCAGTGTTTCGCCATCTCCAATGGGTAATATACCGCGTCGTTCTTTGTTCTTACCAAAGAGGTTACGCATGGAGAAGTTGTTGAGTTTCAAACCGATTTTACCGATAACACCCGTTTGTCCCCAGCCCAAAGAGAACTCAATTTGGTCGTTACTCTTTTGTTCAAGGTTCCAATTAATATCAACCGTTCCATCCTCATAGTTGGGTCTAACATCGGGGTTCACCTTCTCAGCATCGAAGTGTCCCATTGTTGCGAGTTCGCGAGCCGAGCGTTGCAATGCCTCTTTCGAGAAGAGGTCGCCTGGTTTAGTACGCAATTCACGGCGCACAACATTCTCGTAAAGTCGGTCGTTACCATTGATGCGTACCCTACTTAGACGAGCTTGTTGTCCTTCGGTGATACGCATTTCGAGGTCGATAGAGTCGCCCACGATATTTACTTCCGTTGGTTGTAAGCCATAAAAGAGGTATCCGTTGTTCCAATATTTGTTGCCCACAGCGTCTTCGTCTTCGGTAAGGCGTTTGTTAAGCAACTTTTGGTCGTACACATCTCCCTTTTTCATGCCCAGGATAGCATTCAGCAAGTCGGTAGAATAAACGGTATTACCCACCCAAGTGATATTGCGCAAGTAGTATTTCTTACCCTCATCCACTTTCACAAACACGTTTACATGCTTGTCGTCGGCATTCCAAACACTATCTTCGAGGATGGTAGCATCGCGGAAACCCAGTTCGTTATATTTCTCAATCAGTTTTTTCTTATCAGCAGTCCAGCGTTCGTTGGTAAACTTTTTAGCTTTGAAAATGTTAGAAAGTTTACCCGCCTCGTGTGTCTTAGCGAATGCCCCTTTGCTCAGCAGTCCGCCTTTAATTTTATTGCTAGGCAGCTGATTATTACCTTCGATGATGATGTTTCTCACCTTCATTTTTTCTTTTTTGTCGATGATAACATCCAGTATAACCTGATTTTTATTGCTCACATCGTCTCTTTGTCGCACTTCGATGTCGGCATTTTTAAAACCTTTATCGTCGAAATATCGTTTAGCCAATATTTTTGCGCGGTCAATCATGTTAGGCGTAATCTGGGCCCCTTTAAGCAAACCCAGTTTATTTTCCATATCTTCGCGTTCCGACTTTTTCAGTCCTACGTAGTTAATCACCGACACTCTGGGTCGAAGAGCCAAGTACACGTGCAAGAAAATCTTATCACCGACGATAGAATCGGCCGAGATTTTCACGTCAGAGAACAGTCCATGTCGCCAATAACGCTTCACGGCGTCGGTAATATCGTTTCCAGGAACGGTTATTTCTTGCCCCACACTAAGTCCCGATATGCCAGTTAGCATATAGTCTTCATAACCTTCGATGCCTGATACGTTGATGCCGCCTAGCACCAATGTTTTAGGAGTGCCGGCGTATGAAATGTCGGGATACACGATTTTCTCTTGTGCAGAGGCATTAAGCGAGCACAAGCAGAGTGCGATAACAGGAAAAACCTTGTTTAATATCTTCATCTTTGGATTGTTTTCTTTCTTTGTGAGTCAATAATCATCAAGCCATTTTTTAGGCTTCGCTTTCCACTTGCATCCCTGTTTTGCCAAACCGTCTTTGCCTAGCTTGGTAGCTAGCGATGGCTTGATGCAGGTCGGCCTCGTTAAAATCTGGCCAATAAGTGTCGCAGAAGTAGAGTTCCGAGTAAGCAATCTGCCAAAGCATGTAGTTAGAGATGCGAAGTTCGCCACCAGTGCGTATCAGCAGTTCGGGGTCGGGCATGAAAGCCGTTTCCAAACGTTGGTTCATCAGTTCTTCTGTGATGTCTTCCAGCTGTAGTCTTCCAGCTTTCACGTCGCTAGCGATGCTCTTTGCGGCCTTGGTTAGCTCCCATCTCGACGAGTAGCTCAAGGCCACCACCATAGTCATTGCGGTGTTTTGAGCAGTGTGTTCCATTGTTTCGCGCAGTTTGTCTTGCACCGATTGTGGCAGTCGTTGCATGTCTCCCACCACTTGGAAACGCACATTGTTCTTCATAAAAATTTCGTCTTCGAGCGAAGAGAGCACCAACCCCATGAGTGCGGCTATTTCTGTTTCGGGTCTGCTCCAGTTTTCTGTAGAGAAAGTGTATAGCGTAAGGAACTTCACCCCCAGTCGCACGCACTCCGAAGTGATGCGTCTCACGGTATCCACACCAGCCTGATGGCCGAAGCTTCTTTCTTTTCCGCGTTCTTTAGCCCATCGTCCATTGCCGTCCATAATGATAGCAATGTGCGTTGGTATGCGTTTTTTGTCGAGTTCTTGTTCCATTAATCGTCTTTATTACAGGTTCTGCATTTGGCCATAAAGCTATAAGTGAGCGACAGTTCCAGAGTGGAATACCCGTCTTTGTTTTTAAACAAGCCCACGCTTTTCACTGCATAGGGGTCGGCAACGCCGTCTATTTTATCGGTTGTGGCAAAGTGCACGCCCCATTGTAGGGCCAAATTAAGCCTTTGAGCCACTTTATATTTCACGCCTAAGCCTAGGAAGATGTTTGCAGCTACCACATTTTTCTCGCCTCCGCTTACATGTGTAAGGCCTAGTCCGCCTGCCACATAGGGTGTTAAAGGCTGTGCTCCGCGATAGTCGCGACCTGTGCCATAGGGCCAAAAGTTGTATTCGTAGGCCACATCCACATTGGTCAAGCGATGGTTAAAACTATAGGGCGAAGCGGCAAAGGCGGGATAATAGGTGGCCACATCTTTCGACGAGCCTTTTATTTGCCCAGTGAAGGCGGCTAAACGCAGGTGCATATAGGGGTTTAACACACGTCGCATTACCAGTCCGCCCATGGGTTGCGCCCCGCTAAATATACCTGCATTGAAGTCGCCTAGATAAGTAACCAACCCTAATGCACCGCCCGCTTCCATGAGATAGAGCGGGTCTTCTTGCGCCATTGTGCCCAAGGGCAGCGCAAAGAGCAGCGCAGTAGCCAGCCAGTTTCTTTTCACCTTATTATATATATGTGCGCATGCGAGGGTTTGCCCTTTGGTTTAGCCTCGCTTTAGCGGCAATTTATTTATTGGTCCAGCCCACACTGTTTTTACGCACGCGCCAAACCTTACCCGAACCAGCGCAAACCAGCCACAGATAGTTGTTGGTATCTGTACCCAGGGCAAAGGTTGTGACATTGTTTTCGGCGTTTTGAGGGAGGCTATATATTCTGTTAAGCTTCCACGACAAGCCACCATCTTGGCTCACGTAGATGTTTTTGAGTGCTTGCACGTTGCTACTTGCGCCCATGCCTGCACCACCCACGGCCAGCAACACTGCGCCATGGCGTACCACTTGCAAGTTGGCCATACGAGGAAGCGCATTCTCTGCTTGCAGACTATTATAGTAAGTCCACTTCTGTGTAGAGTTGGTTAGGCCATATTCGTACACCTTTCCCCACACCACGGGTGCGGCATCGGTGGCCGATGTGGCCAAAGAGCGGTTGCCCAAGAGCAGCACTTGCTCTGTGTTATCGCTTGCCGAATGTTTCCAAACGGCCACGTTAAAGTCTTGTTGTGGCAGATAGGCTGTAGCCGAAGCCAATACTTCTTCTTCGGGCAGCGCGGCACCAGCCTTAGCCAGATACAACTTACCATTGGCGCCGAGCAGATGTAGGCCAGCGTTTGACGCGCCGAGCAGTTGCGACATACCAGCAGCAGAAACGCCAAAGTCGGTCCACGATGTGCCATTTGTTGTTTGCCACACCTTGTTACCACTCATCACATAAGCCACGCCGTTAAAGGCTACAGCGTTTTTCCATGCATTGGCATCGGGGGCAAAGGTTGGCGACACCGCCGTCCACGTTTTACC
Organism: Hoylesella shahii DSM 15611 = JCM 12083; assembly: GCF_000613445.1. Classification (GTDB taxonomy): domain Bacteria; phylum Bacteroidota; class Bacteroidia; order Bacteroidales; family Bacteroidaceae; genus Prevotella; species Prevotella shahii. The sequence continues at coordinate 46,184 of NZ_BAIZ01000011.1, read as the reverse complement.
GTTGGCAATGGGCGAAGTATAAACCACCGTTGTGCTACCGTTGTAGCCCCAAACCATCATTGTAGAACCAGCATTCACAGCGCGCAGCCCATGCAAAGCTGCAAAAGCAGGCACCGTGGCCACCTCGTTCCACTTAAAGTCGTTGGGTTTTTGCTTGTGCACACGCACATCCATAACATACTTTTGCGAGTATTTTTGCGAATTGCTGTACACCACGAGTGTGCGCTCAGAGGTAAAGTCCACCGAGTCTTGTCCGTTATTGTAGAAAAAAGTCGAGTCGCTGACAAGGCTTTTCAGCGTCACCACCCCCGAGTTTTTGGTAGAAAACGTTCCAACGATTTTCTTTGCGTCTATGCCATACGGCAGCGAGTCGGGGTTATACACCCTTTTGTTTACTTGGTCGACGTAGAAGACATAGCTTTTACCATCGATTTTTTTATAATAGACACTGTCTTTATCGCCCTTTTTGGTTGTCGAGTCCACCCTTTGTGTTAGTGTACCCAGGGTGAAAGAGTTATAGCCGTATCGTCATAATAGGTGATGTCTCTGCTTTCGTCTTTAAGACAAGATGCAAAAACAAAACCCGCTGAGAACAGCAAAGCGAGAGACCATCGCATTTTTTTCATTCTATTTCAAATTAATTTTAGCTGCAAATTTAGTGAGAAATCTTCAAATAAACTGCCTTTTGTTCTCTTTATTGTGCAAAATATGAAAAACGCGCCATTTTTTTAAGTAAATTTACCGCCTTTGGGCCTTGCTTTGGTTATGCATGCACATACATTTCGCATAGGTCGTGGTCGTATTTTCTAAATATTGGGCCTTTCGTTTGCGGGTGTGAAGGGTAAAACACAACTTATCGACACGGCGCGCAAGTAAGTGCATCATTATCTTGAAGCAACCCTAGTAATCGTGGCATTTCACAAAGGTAAGCATAAAAATCGACAGCAGACCCCATGTTCAACAAATTTATCGCCCATGCACAACAGCTTGCACACCATGCAATGAACATCAGCAAAGCATCAAGAAAATGTTAAATCGGTAACGTTTCTTTACAAAGCACACCCAGTTTACCATCCCCTTCTAGCGCAACAAACATGCTAAACAGCAGGTAAAAGCCCTGTTTTCGACAAAAAACGCGAGGTCTTTAGAAAGGAATTGAGCGCCCTTTTTGCAATTTACTATGCTTTTGCACTTCTATTTTGAGAAAAATTGCGCCAAAACAACATCCGCGCAAACACGATTTCACCCCCATTTTACATGTTATTTAGCAGAGAACATGGGTTTTGGTTTTGCAAAAAGCACCTTTTAACCTTGCGTTTTGCAGCAAAACGCAAGGTAATATGCACCAAAACGCAAGGTAATATGCAGCAAAACGCAGTGTATTTTGCTGCTAAACGCAGCGCAAAAGAACAAAAAACGTCGTAGCATTTTATAACTTTTAATGCACCTATTCTTATTATTCGTTGCCAAAATCAAAGATATACAACACATCCAACAGATAAACAATAAAATAAGAAGCAAACAATAAGCAACCCAGTAGACAGCAGTACACAGCAAGAGTGTAAGCCATAAAACGGCTGCAAACTTTAAAAATACGCCCGAAAATACACCCGTTGTCCAGATTTTTTGCAACGAAGGCACTCACAATGTTAAAAAATAGTGCGTTTATTTTACAATCCACATCGTAAAAAGCAAAGAAAACACCGACACGTAACAACCCCTTACCAGCCCAAAGACAGGCAAGATGCCGACAAGAAAACAAAATCTGTTTAGGCGCTAACACCCGATTTGGGATAAAAAAAGCTGCTTACCCCCGCAAAAGAGGGCAAGCAGCGTGAAAAGATAAGAAATTAAATAATCGTATAGCTTAATATTTGCGACCCATAGGCGAGACAATGTTGCGGAAGGGCGCAAAGTTGGCCGCGTCTATAGGCTTGGCCTCATCGTTATTATCGGCACCTACATAGACAGGACGTATAGAAGCACCCTGGTCTTTTGATGCAACAGCCACATTAACCTTAAACGCAGCGCCATAGAATAGCGCATTAGGAATAGAATAAGTGGTGCAATACGAAGAGTAATATTGACCATAGAAGCCGCTATCAAAAGCCACATGGCGGAACTCTACCCACGCACTATTAATAGGTCTACGACCAGCTATAGGCAAGAACAAGCCTTTATTGGCCAGCACAAGGCTGATACGTCTTGATATTTCCAAAGTTTTCTGCCCGTTGGGAACTTAGAGCCCTTGCCAGCCAACTTCATATCGCTGAAGAATGCGCCATAAATCTTGTTGCCCTTATCCGTGTAACAATAGCCAGGAATAATGGTGTTGGCCTTGCACAAAGCATCGAAATTGGCCTTAGAGGGATATTGATAATGATAGTGTTTCTGTCCGGCTTCAGTATAATACCTTACGATATCGCCATGCGTTGCGCATCGCCTGCCACTCACTTCGTTTACATGAATCCACCCACCTCTTTCTTTATAATATTTACCTTGCAGGTCTACTTGAGTTCCTTGAAGGTAATACACACCGTTAAATTTCAAGGCATCGCGAATTACGCCCCACTGGAAGAGGTCGCAATCGTTAGTTGTTTGCGAGAATCTACCTATATGCGAGCCCACAAACCAGTTTTGCGAACCCAGGCCGTTGTACTTAATTGCTTCAGCACCAGCCTTATTTTCATTGCGTGGGTTTTCGCCATAGCTGCTAATCCACCATTGTGCAGGCGCGATACCCCAATATTCTTCGCGACAAGTTTTATAATGAATAAAGTTACCCGTGGCCCACTTCACGCCATTAACTTCAACGTATGGATGTTGTTCAATTATCTTTACGTTGATGTTAGAGCGATAGTCGTAGCCCTCTTTAAAGTCTTTTGTAGCCTCTTTAGTAAACACCCCATTGGGCGTGTACACAGTGATGTGAAAATTGGTAGGTGCATTTTCGGGCAAGAAAGCCACCCAAAGATAGCCACCATCAAGATTAAGTTTAGACTTATCTTTATTAGCGATGGTGATAACATGTTCCTTTTCGTCTTCAGTTCCCACAAACGTGCCATTGTTAAGATTAAGCACATCGTAAGACCGAAGTCCGTTAATCTTCACACTGTCGATGTCTTCGATTGGTCCCTTGCTGCTAGGACAAGTCGACAAAATGAATTTCATCCCCCAGAACGCCACCTTACGTTGCAAAGCTACATTGGTTTTAGTAACCTTCGCTTGCGTTCCGTTGTTATCAAGCGCCCCTGGCAGTGTCACGCCCCAGTTGTAATCAAACTTCTTATCAATAGTAGCCAACTTGCCATCTTGCAGCTTCATGTTAAGCGCAACGGTACTTTTAATCTTGTTAATAGGCTCATGATAAGAGATGGTTACCCCTTGTTGAGATTCTGTTTTTACGTCCGGGTCAACTGGTTCAACCGTTTTATCTCCCTCAATGGCATTACCAGGATAGAAAAATGCCAACTTATCAGAAGCCTTCATGGGCAGGCGGCTGATGATATTACCAGTGAAATCGGCTGTTTTCTTATCCGCACTAGTGGTGTTCATCGTCACCAAACTGTAAGCAGTAGCCGTACTTTGATCATTGTCTGATAGGTTATACACAAACATTTTGTCGCCCTTCTCCCACGTAGCCGTCACGTTTTTGTTCGCATCAAGTTTGAGCGCACGCGTAGATTGCTGCGTATTGGCCGACACTTCGATAGTCGTGGCATAACCATTGCTTTGAGTTAATTCTTCATTAACGTCGTCGTTGTTGCTGCAACCAGCAAGCGCTAGCACAGCCAAAGCGCCATAAACGAACTGTAAATTCTGTTTCATCATTCTTTGTTTACTCGTTTTTACTTAGTTTTCCCACTCGTCTTCATCGGTCTCTTCATCATCAAAGAATTCACCTTGCTTAGCAAGATTGTCTTCTCCTCCATGAATTGGGTCGTTTTTACCAATACCGTTGCCACTTCCAGCCATTAAAGCTACCTCTGCAGCGGTTTCAATTGTCCCACAAAAGGGACGTTTGTACTCGTTTTTTATCATTCTCTTAAAAATTTGTTATTTGAGTTAATGAACTTATAGCAGTTGCGTTCTCTTTAACGATAATTTACTTAACGCGGAGAATTTAGCTACCATGAATTTCTTTTTATCTAACATTCAGGTGCAAGAAATAATACGTTAGTTCGATGATTTATCCTCTCTTGAAAATGCTGTTACCAGCCATAAAAGCTGTACCTTTACCACATACACCTCAAGGGCATACGATATAAAATCACTATCTACTCTCGCATCAAAGTTAGTAAAATATCTGTTTGGTAATTCTATTGTAGCAATCTTTAACTTTACAACAACATCTTTGACATAATAAACCACCTAACACCCTCATTACCAACCGTATTTTCAACCATAAAATATACAAATATACGCACCAAGAGCAGCAATTATATAAATTTTCTTACGCTCGAAAACCAATAACAAATGCAAAATCTCAGCTTAGCTGTGTTCATACGCCACGCTCTTTTGCCCTTTAATCCCCAAAAGGGCCATTAGAAGGATAAATACAATCCGCTGCTAATGGTCCGATTGGGGATAATATTTCCCTTCGTTCCCCTGACTAATGGTAGGAGAAGAGAGGTTAATCGTGCGCTATGCAATTACTTTGGGCAAGCGAGAATGAAGTTGAAACCTTCTATCCACAGCCGAAACAGCAAGCGTTACAACTAATATTTATGATAAGTCACCGCCTTTGTGTTATTCAGACATTTAAATTTTACACCATCTATTACATCCGCGAGTAAGGAATGTTCGTATCTAATATTCACCGTAAAACGTAGATCGGAGCCTATGCCACCTTTGTTACCAGAGTCAAAGTCCACCTCAAACTCTGGTTTAGTAACCGGAGTCCCATCTTTATTATAACGTGCTTCGAAATGTACGGAGTTCTTATTCTTCACCTTTCCGTTAGCATCATAAAGAATATAACTTATTGCCAGTCTGGATTTATCGTAATCCGAAGCAATATGATAACCCGTTCTTGCAGGGCTAATTTCAACCTTCGCAAACCTACCTTCGCTCGTTCTGAGTAAAATAATACCTTTAGTTACTTCAAAATTCTTTGAGTTCATCTTATCAATAAGTCCAATGATGTCGCCAAATGCAATCTTATTAAATTCTAAATTGTTACCATATACATCATCAGGGTCTTCTCCTACGCCACCAGTGTTGCCAGAACCACTGGGTTTACCCGTACCAATCTTTTCTTTTAATTCCTCAAGCTTCTTAACAATAGCTTCAAGAGCCTTAGTTTCGTCTTCATTACCAGTTTTCACTGTCGCGATAAGATTCGTAATAGCAGTAGTAGCCTTAGCCAATTCTGCAGACATACCACTTTGTGCAGGGCCAACCTTTTCTATTTCTTTCTTCAACAAGCCGAGAGCATCAACAATGGCTTTGAACTGACTTTCATAATTAGGCATTGCAACAATGGCTTTTTGTATGGCAGTAAGCTGAGTGCCATAATTAGGAAGCGCGTTGATAGCCCTAGCAAGTGCGTCGAACTTTGCAGAATAGTTGGGCATTGCAGCGATAGCACTCTGAATAGCAGCAAGCTTATCTTCGTAATTGGGGAGTGCGTTGATAGCTTCGGTAAGTGCATCAAGCTTTGCAGAATAGTCTGGCAGGTTGTTTATAGCCGTTTTCAACGCCTCCAACTTAGCTTCTAACGATAAAGTTTGCGCATTAAAAGCCTTTACCAACAGTTGCATCTTAGCTTCTAATGATAAAGTTTGCGCATTAAGAGCCGCTTCTACAGCAGCAAGTTTAGTCTCAAGCGTAGTGTTTACAGCATTCAAGATGTCGGAAATAGCTTCCAGTTTCTGTTGTTGCGTGGTATTCATCTTATCAAGAACTTTGGTAAGACTGTCTACCGCCTGCTGGTTCTTAAGAAAACCGTCGTTGATAGCCTGCACAACCTTTGTAAAGTCGTTTACTACAGACACGTTCATCGTGTAATTAATCTCGGGAGCATCTTCCTGACAAGCAGTAAAGAAGATGGGTGCAGCCATTATCAGTGCAATGGCGAACATCATTGATTTAATATACTTCATAACTATATTTTTCTTTAGGAGCAAAGGAAAGCGAATGGGGTTTAATTAAGTTGATTTGATAGTTGGTTTCCACTCCTTCCCGCACTCAAGTTTGTGATTATTTATTTTCATTTATTTGTAAGCTCGCAACATTTGCGTTGCCTCACTTCACTAATTTAATAGTAACTCGTCGGCCTGTTTCATCAGGTTTACCATCTTGTTCACCAATAGCAATCTGCGGATGGAGGTTTTCTTTCACAAAGCCTTCTTTCAAAAGCGCCTTAATAACGTGTTTAAGCCGGCGCTCAGAGAGTTTCTGATTATAGCGAGTGGTGCCAGGTGTGCTGGCTTCAGCAATAACAGAGAGCTGATGGCCACGCATATAGGCAGCAAAATGTTTTAGATGAGAAAGTTCGTCCTTACTAATGCTTGCACTGTTGTTAACAAACTGCACATAGTGTGAAATCTCAATGGCAGCTTTTCCCTCACTCTTACTATTTTCGCTGTCAAGTAGACGTTGTTGCAAGTCGGCGTTAAGCTGTTCCAATCTTTGGCGTTCGCTGGCTTCGCTGTCAGCACGATCCCTATATCTAGCAGTTTCTTTCTGTACTTCATTCACCTCATCGTTAAGCACAGACAATTCTCCTTCGTAATAAGTCTGCAACTTTTTAGCACGACTTGAAACAAAATTGTAGCGTATAGTGGCCAAACCAAAGATGTAATTCTTGGGAGCAATACCACCACGACTCAACAACCAGTCCATTTCTCCTTTCAAACCAATGGTGAAACGACGACTAACGTCGGCTTCAAAGTGTAAAACCGTAGGGATAAAAAGTTTATTAAACTTCTCATGTTGGTTAGTGGTGCGCACGTTTCCCGTGAGAGAAAGTTCAGATTCGTTGTTTACGATTAAATTATTGCCAATAGGTGTGGTGCGTCCATCTTGCGTCATCGTGTTATTAAAGAACATACCATATTCGTTACCCTTAATAAAGGAATAGCCAATACCAGTTCCCATCCAAGCATTAAACCACTGAGCACGACGGTGTGGCCATAATTCCATGAAATTAAATTGTACACCTAGCTTGGCATTATGAAAATTCATCATATAGTTACCATACACCTTAACAGGCATTTTTTGAGTGTTAAGGCTAGAAAATCGCTGCTCACGACGATAACGCGACCACAAATACTCAACCCCAACACGAACCCATGGGCGGATAGTAAAGTCAATACCGCCGCCAACGGCTGGCGATTGGTTGTAGCTGCGCTTAGCATTAAAACTTTGATACCACACATCTGTTGCCCAAGACAATCCTCCTTCGGCATAAATGCTCCAAGTATTCCTACGCAATTCACTGTTTAAGTTCTGTGGGAACTGGCTTTTATTCACCTGTTCGTCCTGCGCATATAGGTTACTAATTGCCGACAGTGTGAATAAGACTATCAGTCCCACTCTTGCCCATCTCCTGCTGAGCAGTGGAATAGGCGGTTTAGATAGTTTTTTGTTCATAATAGACTCGATGTCTCCCTATTATCACTCCATTGGGAGTAGTGCCGTATCGAAGACTTGGGCTTTTAATTTTATATTTGCTATTCTTTAATTTTCTTCTTGCCGTTAACAATATTAATTGGCGAGTCCTCAAGGTTTTCAAATAAGTAAATCTATTAAAGAGATGTAGATTTCTTTGTTGCTGTATAATATTCTGCTATTTATTCTTATATACTTTGCCCACTTTCCACCATTTTTCTAAGCCCAAACGCCATTAAAAACTAAGGCATTGAACCGAGTTATACGGATTGATTTGAACCATTTTATATTGGCAGAGTCGGCTTTTATTAATCATTGACCACGGATAGTGCTTTAACTCATCAGATGATAGATAAATTAAATCACTTTTGAACGTTATTAGTAATTTGAGAAAATATTATCTACTGAATACATTTACACGTATTTAGTCTTGTAAACCGAAAAAATTGTATCACCTAAATATATTTACGGCTTATCTCTGAAATGCGACTTCCACCACCTTTTAATCCACGCACATAAACCATTATGGAGCGTTTCGTTTTTCATTGGCGGAGGATTAGCCTCTGGCTTTGGCTGAAGTATTTGATACTTATTTAGTCCACGCTTTTTAATTTCATTGTCTATCATTTCCTGAATAGACTCAAACAGTTGAAAGCGCTCTTCAGGAAACTGCATATTTTGCCTTTGCTCAGACGTTATTCGCGTCTTCTTATTTTGTGCCATACCTTTCTCTCTTTTCTAATTAAAACTTCTTGTGCAAATTTAGACGTAGAAATAATAAAAGCTGTTATCATAATCGGACAAAAAACTAACATCTTCTGACATTTTCTTATTTGGTAATATAGCACTATTTACCATGAATAATCTATAGATTGCTGTAACATAAGTAATTTCAAATGACATATTAACAGCTTTTAAGTAACCGCATTTCCATATTTTTTTTGAATACTAACGGCTTGTTTTCTTGCCACGTAAGGTGTTTTTCAATTAAAATAAAAACCAAAATGCTTGTATAATTCTAGCCTTTTGGTAAAAATGCTTCTTGGATAACACGTAAATAACATCATCAAGCGCACACATTACTGCGAGATGCAATACCTCACGTGTTTTTCTTTCCCTCAAAAACGAATAACAACTACAAAAAACAACCTACCCGTTGCAATGCAACGCGTCTCTCTTACTCATTATATAAACCGAAGTGGCCTTTATATAAACAGAAGTAATCTTTGTATAAACATAATATTTACCTCTCAACCATTGGCCTTTTTAGCACAAAACAATCAGTAACAACCAACTAAGCTTTTCCAAAAGAGCATGCCCTCGCCATCGGTTATGTGCGCCATAAGCTGCACAAACTCGGTTTCTTTCTCCTTCCAACAAGCATATTGCCCTGTTCCCATAGCCTGTACCAATTGTTCAAAGCTATTGGCGATAAGCATTCTGTGTTCCAAACAGGTTTCGCTATCAATACAATAAATCCTTCCTGTGGCACATTCTAGCAAAATGGTGAAGGGATCGCCGTTTGCAATGATAATAAGTCCATTCTTATTCAATGTGGAATAATCCTCATAATCCACATTTCTTTCTACAATCCAGTGCAAACTATTGTCGTCGTCATACCCAAATTGATAGCTAAGAAAGCCAAAATTGCCCCAACCATACTTCAGAACGCTATCTATAAAGCCTTGGTTTAGCGCGTTAATATTCAGTTCTGCCTTCAAATATTCAATCTCTTTTAGAGGTATATTCACTTCTCTCAAACTCATTTCTTCAACAAGTTCAGGGTCAAGTCCCTTTGTTTCCTCTTCAATAGATTGGATAATTTCTTTTATAGATAACAATTCCATAGCATAAAAATGATGTTTTGATTGATAATACTACACTTAATACGCCCCTATAAGTTCACAATTATTGCGCTACAAGTTGCGTATGAGCAAGACTAACTGCAGATTACGCCGACTAAAAAGCACGAAAGCGCGTTGACTTCCTTTCACAAATATGCACAAAGACATGGGGCGTGGGTTGCAAGTCACATGTTCTTTGTGTTTAAAAGGATTGTTGGCAATGTATGTTTTCACTCTTTTAGCAATTCGATAATGCGGCTATCAAGTTGGTTTCCGCCCAAAACTTTAAGCCCAACCTTGTGTAGGTAGTCGCGCGTAAAGCACTTGTTGTGGAAAGCCAGATGGCTTTCTTGCCCTGGCATGAGGCAAAATTCCTCAGTCGAAAGTCTCCATCAACGCCGAATATCATTTTTAGACTTTCGTCATTTGAGTGTTTATACTTGTCGTAACAGTCTGTTTTCCCGATTATGCGCCACCGCTTTTTTATAATGCCGTCCCAAAATATTTGCAATGGAGCAAACAACACGCCCGAATTTTCTATTTCGCTAATGCTGGTTTGGGCAGAACCAATCTTCTTAAAAATCTCTACTAAGACCGAAGAACTGGTTTCTATTACTCTTCCAAAGGCAAAGTCTTTATCTAAATCGTTGTCAGATAGTTTCGCTTTTAACTTCCAATCGTCTTTGGGCATGAATAGCGGAATACAAAATATATCTCCTGCATGAACGACAATCTTATTCATTGCTTAATTTTTAGGGCGTTTAGAAAGTAACTTATTGAAACTTATTAATCAGTTCGAAGATGTCGTTCGCGGCTTTATTCATCGGCAATGAGCCTAATGCACCTAAGTCGTTTGCGTATATTGAATAGTCGTTGGGCGTATTTGTGCTTATGAAATAGCCCATGTCTCCATCTTGTCCAATCATCAAATAATTGGGTTCGTAGGCTCGTACCTCATAAGTTTCGTTCCTTTCCTCTAAGTCGGAATAAGAAAACAGACCTATTCCAGAACCTTCCACCTCAAAGACATCGTCCGCTTGGATGTGGCACAGGAAATCAAAATAGGGCTTGGGAAAGGTTATTTTCAACCTTTCTTCCAGTTCAATAACGTTCTTCTTTACGCTTACACAATCCATGGTTGTTGCTATTATAAGTAAATTGATGATGTTCGGACAGGATGCGATGGCCGAATGGGGTTTGAAGTCACATGTGCTTATGCTTATTGTCACGATGTTGTTGCACGTTGATGTCGTTGGATTGTTCGCAACATTTCTTCAAGTCTTGGGGTAAATCATCGCGCAAGCAAATGGCAACTTTACAGCCTGTGTCGCCTGTGTTGTAGATTAACCGCATCAGTTCGGCTTCTAAGTGTTCAAACTCGGCTATTTCAGACATGATACAGTAGGCCAAATCGTTTGGCAATTTGCCCAGCAATTCTTTCACGATAGGCTCAACATCCGTTTGCTCCACGTCGAGACGTATGGCTATATTGCTCGATGTTTCCCACGTTTTGCTTAGCTTTTCAAAATCGCAAAACACGTTATCCTTATTTATATGTAGGGTACAAATGGTACTGTCCTTAAAAGTGTGTAAGCTATTCTTCTCTTTTATCCTTGTTATTCTCATTTTTCTTTATTTTCTCCCAACTTTTAAATTGGTATATTTTCCTTTTGTAAGCACTTTTAGTTTACACCTTGCAAGCATGTGCACCCGCCACGATAATTAATTTAGCATGCGTCAACCAGCATTTATCACTGTGCCAAACGGTAGATTTTAACATTATCAAACTTTGCTGGTGCACCTTGCGCATAAAAACGCACATCGGTGTAAGGTTTTTTGGGGAACACAAGGTTGGTCATCGAGATGCGTCCACCATCAACAAATATTTCAATCGAGCATTTATCCACCCACACATCCACCTTATATGTTGGTCCTTGGCATAGGTTAAGTGGTGCCCAAGTGCCCAAAGCAAAGTCGTTTTGATAGTTCACGGCATTGCGTTTGCGCATAATCTCTTGACCATCTTTTATGGTTTGTGCGTCGAAAGCCTTCTCAATATCGTGTGGTTCGGCCTTCTTACCAAAGTCGGTTAGTCCACTTTGCGTGCGATCCATCACCACGCGTTTAGCCTTTAGGTCGATATAGATATTCACTTTCTCGCCTTTTGCATTAAAGAGTTCAAGACCTGCGATGCCATTTTTGCCTGGTGTAATCTCCATTTCCAGTTCAAAAGCATTGTCGTAGTTTGTATTTACATCCTTAACAACATGAGCGTTGGGCACTGTTCCCACGTTTAAAACTCGTTTGTTCTTTCTCAACACCTTCGCTTCGGGCACCACATCCGATGATAAGTAATATTGTCCGTCTTTTTCATACAGTCTAAGTTCGCGCGCAAGTGTGTTTGCACCGCGGTATTGCTTAATGGGTGTGATGTTTGCATATTGCCAATTGCTCATCCAAGCCATGGCCAACACGCGGTTACCCGTGTTAGAGAAGCACACTGTGGCATAGTGGTCTTTGCCATAATCTAAGAATTTGGCCACGCTTGGTGGCGTGTCGCAAGTGAATTTAGTGCCATCGAAGTCGCCCACAAAATATTCTGTGGCACTTCCGCCAAACAAACAGCCGGGGTTGATGTTTACAATCATCACCCATTTCTTTTTATTGGGTTTACCTTCAACGGGCATTTGTATAAAGTCGGGACACTCAAACTGGTTGGGTTGTGCGCCATAACCCTGTCCAAAAGCACTTACGTAGGTCCAGTCTTTGAGGTTGGGCGAACTGTAAAAGCGCATTTCTTTATCGGCAGAAACAATCATAAACCACTTTTTTGATGGTTCGTACCAAAACACTTTAGGGTCGCGAAAGTCTTTTAAGCCATCAAATGGTCGAAGAATGGGGTTTCCCTCATACTTTGTGAAATGGTATCCGCCATCTGTTGAATAGGCCATGCATTGTATTTGTCCGTTTTCATCACTGGCCGAAGTGTACAAAGCCACCACGGCATCTTTGCCATAGCCTGCTGTTCCGTCTTTATCCACCACGGCCGAGCCCGAATAGATGTGTCCCATAGTATCTCGTAGCAATGCAGGGGCTTGCTGTTCCCAGTGCACCAGGTCTCTGCTCACGGCGTGTCCCCAGTGCATGTTGCCCCATTTAGAACCATAGGGGTTGTATTGATAACACAGATGGTACACGCCATCTTTATAAAACATGCCGTTGGGGTCGTTCATCCATCCGTAAGAAGGTGTGTGGTGATAGGCTGGTCTATAAAAGTCGGTGTTCTGCACCTCCCAGCTATAAGCCAAGCGTATAGCTCCAGGCTTTAGGCATAGCGCATCTTTACTTATGTTTTCAATCTTCACCACCGACCTCTTGCCTTCGTTCAGCTCGAAAGGCACGTGATAGTCGCTTCTGTTTTGCGCCAGTCGCACGTCCATCCAGGTGTCTGTTTTCAGTCTGTTGTCCAATTTCACCTTTGCCTCGGGCATGGTTTCCTCCACGGGCAAGATGAGATACTTGGGCGAATTGTCCACAATAAGCGTGGCCGTATTGCTTTATACTTTATTTTAATGTCTTGCGCCCCAGCCATCTTGGGCATTATGCCTGCCATTAAAGCTGCTATTATTATTTTTTTCATTGTCATAATCAGGATATTTAAAACTTAAGCGATGCGTTAAACTCTACTGTGAAGGGTCGCAGGTAGCTGCCTGCCATCAGCGTATTGCTAAAGGCTGCTGCCTGGTCTTTGGTTATCAGTTCGGCTCCTGCAATGCTTCCCTTAGTTCCAGTTTGGTTAAGGAAGTTCACAACGGTGCAACCAAGCGACAATTTGGGGTTCACTTGCCAGTTCACTCCGCCAAAGGTTTCCCATCGGCCATTAAAATAATAGGCTTCCTTTATATTGGCGTAGGTTTTGCTAAATTTGTCTTGTAATTTAGCATTCAGTTAAATTTATCTTCGCCCATACGAGTAAACGAGTTTACGGCATAGCCAATGTTGCCTGTGGTGATGGCAGTTTCTGCTATCTTGAGTAAGCCTTGATGGGATAGGCTGGCATCGCCTCGCCACAAGGAGTTAACGCTTCGCGGATTGGTGGCATAGGTGATGGGCAAACCGTTTTCAAGCACATTAACATCGACCGAGGGAAGCCCTATTTGTATCTCACGCGGTCCGTTTGCACTGGCTGCGTTGAGCATCACATTGCGGTTGCCCTCCTCCTTACTGTTTGTGGCTTCTCTGATTTTGGGCTTTTGTGCCTGATTGTTGGTCTGTGCTGGCACTGGAAGCGTGATTGCGAGAGTGGCAAACACTGCTACTAACCCTCTTTCCAAAACATTTAGTTGCATAGATAGATATTGTTTAGATATTGATGATAGTCTTGTTTGGGCTGTCATCCAATCTGTCTTGCAGATGCACTTGAGGCAAACCTGCACACCTCTTTATTATAAAGCGTGTGCCCAAAGCTTTGCTCTCATTGGTCGCGCATTTTTATTCGCAGCACACAAGCTTTTCGCAAAGATAGTTTTTGTTTGCTATAAGGCATGTAATGTTTTATGTATTTTATGGTTGCGGGCACAAAATAATACGTTTTTCCCACAATTTGGGCCTGCCCCATAACGCCAAGAGCCATTAAGTGCAAGCACAATCGTAGAACTTTGTTTAGTGAACACCGCTTTGCTCGATGCTCCTCACCTTCATATGCATGCCCCCCATTCGCACAATTTGCATTGGAGCGAGCGCACGACTTTTAACTGCAGCATCTAACTCTTGCCATAATTGCTCTTGTTTCTCATTCAATTTACTTCGTTCAAAGTCCAGTTGAGCCGAATTTTGCTCATTCGTTTGTTTGTTTAAAGAGGCCAATTTAAGATAGGTTGTTTCGAGTTCGTCCATCAGTTTGTCCCATTTCTCCACCTGCTCCATCGAAGTGGTGTTGCAATTGTTGCGAAATTCGTCGGCCAAATGAGTGTTTCGCCCATCCACATCATAACCAATGGTGAAGCCCCCAATACCTTCGGGCAGATTGTTGCTTATCATTCCTACAAACGAAATGGTCACCTCTTCTCCCTTTTTCAAGGCTTCTTTCAGCTTGGCATCGTCTTTATAACTACTGGCCAAAGGCACAACATTATCTAATATAACGCCATCCTCGTTGCAAAAGAAAAGATACAACGGACCATTGACAAAGTCGGTAAAAGCCAAACTGTCTACATTGGTCATAGCCTTACACTTAAGCTTAACATCCATCTCAAGATAGTTAAGCAATTTTGTGGTAGAATGTAGACAATAATCTGTATCAACACACTGATATGCACCTTGCCTTTGCCGTTCACCTCAAGCCTTTTGGCACTGAGCACCATCACCGTATCGCTGCCTTTTTCGCCACGTTCACAAGTGCATTTGCGCTCGTTCTTAGCACAGGCAGACATCAATAACACGGCCATAAGAGCCAGCAATACCCCAATATTTCGTTTCATATTTAAAGAATTATACGATTAATCACCTAAAAACCTTCCAAATAAACAGTCGTCTAACCCACTATGTAGAACGCAAAGACCGCTAAGAGAAGCGCACAAAGATAGTTATTTAATTACACTTACTCGGCATGAGCGCCCCATTTTTTTCATCCCATCCACAATAAAACCTCAGTCGATGTTAAATTGTTTCCTTTTCTTTACATAATACATCCCAACCAATCCACCTTTCTAGAAGAAATTGCACCCCAAAACCATAGAAAACACACCGCTAAGCCCCTTTTTTAGTCACGGCTCTGCACCATTCAACATGCCATTTACTATGCTTTTGCCCTTTTTTGTCGTTGTAGATGCACTCACAACACAAAAAACCATCATACAGAAAAGCATAAAAATGCACATAAAACAACAGCTTTCGCTCCGCATTTTGCACCTCCTAGGTGTGTAAAGTACAGCAAAACGCAACGCTATCTCCTACAAAACGCAAGGCTAACTCCTACAAAACGCAAGGCTAACTCCTACAAAACGCAGCACTAAAACCTATAAAATGCAAGAGAAGCAGAAAGAAATTAACGAAAAAAGACACGAAATAAACAAAACAGACCATAAAAATACGCAAAACTAACGCTATTAGACAAAACCACAGAAAGCCGTCGACTCCTTTATAAAAACTGTATATACCAGGCATAAAACGCATAAAAAAGAGCAAAAATAGCACTAAAATTACGTAAACCTCAATCAATCAAGAGCTTACAAACCATCAAAATACAAGCCAAAATCTGCACCAACGACGGGTTGACACGCAGAACGGGCACTCACAATGTTAAAAAAGAGTACAATATTTTTACAAAAACCAAACTAGATGCCATCACTCGCAGCTACACACCACTAGCCCAAAACCACCTGCTCACCCACAAGGCGTATCACAATATTAACCTCGTCATCGCTCATCATCCAACACGAGCCTAAGTTACAAAAACAAAAAAGAGACTCCTTCTTTCGAAAGAGCCTCTTCTAAGGTTGTCCCAGATGGACTCGAACCACCGCTGACAGAACCAAAAACTGTAGTGCTACCATTACACCATGGGACAATTAACGGGTGCAAAGGTACTCCTTTTCGGGCATGCCACCAAATTTTATCCCAACTTTTTTATGCCTTTCGCACAAAAAAAATCTACATCCCACCCCCGTCAACTCCGTCTCTCAGCACCGCTCACACCAGCTAACCACCTGATAATATTCATAATACACCATTTCTCCCAGCGAAACCTCCGCGTCTCCTAACCCCCTAACATTTTGCCCTTTGCAGCACAAACCAGGGCCTAATCAGAGCGAAAGATGCACAAAAAGAGATTATTGCTTAAAGATAAAAGCGTGAAAAAGGGATGTTAAAATACGTTTTTTAACATCTCTAACCTATAACTTATCCTTAAATTTGCGTCGTTATATAACAAATGGGTATGCAGCACAATGCGCCCAAAGCCACCTATGAACGAACAATATAACGAACTAACGCTCATCTCACAAGGAAGCCAATTGGCCTTCAACGGCTTTATCAACCGTTATTCTAACACCCTTTATTGCCACGCCTATGGCATTTTGAGGTGCAGAGAAATGGCTGAAGAGGTGGTGAGCGACGTGTTTCTAGAAGCATGGCGCATGCGCAAAACGCTTATCGAGCTGCAAAACGTGCGTGCATGGCTCACACGTTTGGTGTATAACAAAAGCATTGACTATCTGCGACGCGAACGTAACCGCGTGAAACAGATTAGCGTTGAGCATTTTGGTATGGCCGACTTTGCTTTCCCCGACATGAAAACACCTGCCGATACGCTTATTTCTAACGAAGAATTGGCTGCCATCAATGCTGCCATCGACAAGCTCCCTCCTAAATGCAAGTACGTTTTCTTCTTGGCTAAAGTTGAGAAAATGCCTTACCAAGACATTGCCAATATGCTGGGTATTGCCCTCGCCACCGTGAATTATCATGTGGCACTGGCTGTGCAAACGCTCAGACAAAGTCTTAAAGATCGCGCTAAGCTGTCTACAAGCTTTCTAAAAAACAAATAAAACATTATCGCCCATGAACAAGGATATATACGACATGCGGTTTGATGGTTCGGAAGAAGACTTGAAACTGCAAGATTTTATCTCGCGAGCCGAACCTGTAAACTGCTCCAACGAACGACTCACAGCCCGTATATACGAGAAAATACAGGCCGACAAGATACGCCAAAACCGCAAACGATGGCGCATTGTCGCTGCTGTGGCTGTAACCTTAATGATGTGCAGCATGTGGCTGGCGCTAAACATCACGCAAAAACAATTGGTCACAACCCCACAATCCACAGCGCATAAGCAAGTGCAAACAAGCGTGATGCAGGAAATAAATGTGCCCACTGGCCACACCCTACAACTCACTTTGCCCGATGGCACACGCCTAACTGCCAATTCGCGCACGCAGATTCGTTATGCTAAACCTTTTGATAAACACACACGCCACCTCTATCTAAAGGGCGAAGCCTACTTCGAAGTGGCTCACGAAGCCAACAGGCCCTTTGTGGTGCATGCGCAAGGTTTTGACGTGAAGGTGCTTGGCACTCACTTTTGTGTTAATAGCTATAACAAAAAACGATGCAATGTGGTGCTAGCCGAAGGAAGAGTGGAGGTGAATACCGCCTTAAACGATAAGGTGAATTTGCAACCCAACGATTGTTTGAACATTACCCAGGGCGAATTTGCATCTAAAACAAAGGTAAACGCCACAGCCTATGTAGAACGCCTAAAGGGTGTTTTGCCCATGGAGGGTATGCCATTGACCGATGTCGTTAACTATCTGGAGAATTATTACGGTGTGAACTTTCAAGTGGAATCAAGCCTTTGCAACGAAACACTCTACGGAAAACTGGTTACAGGCGCACCACTGGCCGATGTACTCACTAGCCTTTGCAATATTTCGGGAGCTGTGGCTGAGGTGAAAAAAGGGGTGGTAACGATTAAAAAGAAAAGCACAGCCAAGGCTCTAACCACTCACCAAACAACAAACACGCAACTTTAAAAGGTCTAAACAACCTACAACACGCCTCTAAAAAGCATGCCAGTCTTACCCCTACGGCGCGCAACAGCCATATCAACTAAAACCAACAGTGTAAAAATTCACCACTTGGAGCTAGAAAAATACAATTAATGTGTTTTTTTGCCCCACCCCACCTATACATTACTCTATATCTTTCGACTTAATTATAATAGCACACCTTATATGTTAAGGAATATCCGCTTAGACCATCTATTAAAGTAACTTATAAAACAACATTAATACAACACCCCATGAGAGAAAACGTACGCCCAAAAAGCTGGCGTTGGCGCATCTCCCAACGCTACGTATCAGCACTCTTGCTCATATCCCCAGCGGTGTGTATGGCCACAGCCAACAACACACAAACAGCGAGATGGCATGAACAACACGTCACCAACACAGTCGCCAACAACATGTACACGGTGAAAAACGTGCTCAACTACATTGAGAAAAACAGCAACTACGTGTTTGTGTACAACGCAGAAGTGCAAAAAATGATGCCCAACAAGGTGAGAGTAAACCTCGATGGACGGCCTGCTTTGCAAATTCTAGATGAGATGTGCGCCTTAACAGCACTCACCTATAAAGCACAAGGCAACCAAATAAGTTTAGCACAAACAAAAAACGCTCAGTCTGGCCAGCCCAACAAGGCACAAAAACGCCGGATAAAAGGAAATGTAAGCGATGCAAAAGGCGAACCCATCGTGGGCGCAACCATTAGCGAAAAAGGCGGAACAGGCGGCACGATTACCGACATCAACGGCGACTTCACACTTGACCTAGCACCCGACAACGCCATTACCATTTCTTATGTGGGATTTAAGCCTCAAACTTTGAAGCCTACCGACGGCATACACGTTACACTCGATGAGCAGGCTAAAGGTTTAGACGAGGTGGTGGTTATAGGTTATGGCACTAAAAAGAAAGCCAACCTCATCGGCGCTGTTAGCACCGTGGGCGCAGAAGAACTAAAAGACCGCCCCGTTACAAACCTTGGACAGATGTTACAAGGGCAAGTGCCTAACCTAAACATCAGTTTTAACACGGGTACGCCTGGTGAAGCAGCCACATTGAATATCCGCGGAAAGACCTCTATCACCAACTCTGGTGCGCCATTGGTACTCATCGATGGTGTAGAAGGCAGCATCGATCGCATTAATCCCAACGACATTGAGAGTGTTTCAGTGCTTAAAGATGCTGCCTCGGCCGCCATCTATGGTGCGCGTGCAGGCTTCGGTGTGGTGCTTATCACCACCAAAAACAACAAAGACGGGCAGGCACACATCACCTATAACGGACGTTTCAGCTTCTCGGCACCAACAACTAAGACCGACTTCATGACGGTGGGCTATGACGTTGCACGGCTGGTAGACGAGTTTAACACGACTACAACGGGTAGCAGCTACTCTGAACTGAACGCCGATGACTACAAAATGTTGGAAGAACGCCGATACGACGTGACAGAAAATCCTGCAAGGCCGTGGGCGGTTGTTAGTCAGAACGACGGACTATACCATTATTATGGAAACTTCGACTGGTATCATTACATCTTCAACTTCGCACAACCCACATGGAATCATAATCTAAGCGTGAACGGAGGAACAGAAAAGATGAACTACATGATTAGCGGTGGTATGAACAATCATGACGGATTGTATGCGCTTAGCACCGATAAATATTCCACTCGCACACTCATGGCTAAGTTTAATGCCGAAGTGACACCCTGGCTAAGGGTGTTTAGCACCGCTTCGCTTTTTAAATCTAAATATAAACAGGCTGGATACGACTACGAAGACGGTGGCAATGTGGCCAACCTTGCATTCCATGCCATGCCTTGGATAGTACCCGTTAACCCCGACGGAACAAATGTTTATATCCTTCCTAATAGCAACAACAAACCCGCCGACGGCTTTGCTGCCATGCTGCGAACAGGCAATGGCTTTACACAAGTGGGCAAAACCGAACAAACCTACGCCATAGGAGCAGTGCTCAAATTGATGGAAGGACTGGAGTTTACAGGAAAAATCACCTACCGCAACTATGCCAAAGAGAAACTAGCACGCTCGGCAAGCTTTGTATATGCACGCAAACCGGGACAGGAGCTCACTGCAAACGGATGGCCCTTTAACAACAGATTGAAAGACGGACGCGACACTTACGAAAACTATGTGTACGACTTTTATGCTAATTTCCATCGCACTTTTGCCAACGTTCACAACGTTAGTGCCGTGGTAGGAACCAACTACGAGAGGGGACATTATAAGTTTGTTGAACCATCTGGACGCGACCTTACATCCGAAGTACTGAACGACTTGTCGCTCTCTACTGGCGATAAGAGCGTGAAATCGTCGCAAAACGAATTTGCATTGATGGGTTATTTCGCACGCCTTAGCTACGACTACTCAGGCAAATATCTCGTTGAAGCCAACATGCGTTACGACGGAACATCACGCTTCCCACGCAATCACCGCTGGGGATTTTTCCCTTCTCTTGCACTAGGATGGCGCATTAGCGAGGAAGCTTTCTTCGAACCTGTTCGTCCAACAATAAGCAACCTGAAGCTACGCGCTTCGATTGGCTCGCTTGGAAACCAAATAACAGACAATTCGGCGAAGTTTAATAACAACACCTTCTACCCCTATATGAGGCTCATCACGCTGAAACCCACCACCAACCTAAACTATATCTTCGACAATGCACAAGCCGTTTACGCATCGCTTGGCGATCCTACATCGGGTTCGTTGACGTGGGAGACCATCGTTACACAAAACCTTGGACTCGACGTTGGGCTTTTTAACAACCGCCTTTCGCTTGCACTCGACGTTTATAGCCGTACAACCAAAGACATGTTGGCCGCAGCGAGAGCACTCCCTGCCGTATATGGCTACAATGCGCCATACGAAAACAACGGCGAACTGCGCACTAACGGATTTGAATTGGTGGTGGGATGGAACGACAAGTTCAACCTTGCAGGCAAGCCCTTCTATTATGGTGTGAACCTAACCCTGGCCGACAGCAAAACAAAAATCACCAAATTCAAGGGCAACGAGTCGAAAGTGCTTGGCCAAGACTATGAAGGAATGGAATGGGGAGAGATATGGGGATACCGCATTAAAGGCATCTACCAAAGCGATCAAGAGGCTATCGACCGCGGCGTAGACCAATCTTTCCTTGGTACGAGATTCACCGACAAGGCTGGCGACTTGATTTTCGACGATGTTGACGGCAGTACAAAGATTGATCAAGGCAAAGGAACACTCGACGACCATGGCGACTTGGTGCGCATTGGCAACGCAATGCCTCGCTATAACTATGGCATCACGGTTAATATGGCATGGATGGGGTTCGACTTTTCTATGTTCTGGCAAGGCATTGGCAAACAAAACGTATATCCTGGTGGCAACAATATGCTCTTTTGGGGGCCTTATGCTCGAGCCTATAGCTCGTTCATTCCCGAGGATTTCCCCAGCAAAGTGTGGTCGAAAAACAATCGTAACGCCTATTTTCCACGACCAGTGGCCGACCTAGCACGCAGCTTTGCCATGAGTAGACCCAACGACAGGTATTTACAAAACCTGGCCTATTGCCGACTAAAGAACTTAACAGTAGCTATACTCTGCCTAAAACGCTCACCAAAAAAGTCTATCTAGAAAAAGTTAGATTATACTTTAGCGGTGAAAATCTCTTTATAACCAGTAAATTAAAAAGCGATTATATCGACCCCGAACAAATGATGCACGACACCAACGGGCGGGTTTACCCCTTCTCGAAGACCTTCTCATTTGGACTCGACGTTTCATTCTAAGCGAAAACAATCATGAAAAAAATATTATTAGTCCAATGCCTCACTTCAGTAGCATTGCTTACTGGCTGTAACTTAGACCTTGAACCACTCGACAAGCTAGCAGACCAGAACTATTATAACAACCGAAAAGAACTGGAAGTGTTTACAAATGGCTTCTACGCCGACTTCCCTACGGCCGAAAACCTATACTCGGAAACGGCCGATATCATTGTGCCAACAACACTATCTACCGAAGTAATGGGCACAAGAACAGTGCCACAGAGCGGCGGAGGATGGAGTTGGGGACAGCTTTCAAACATCAACACCTTTCTTAAAGACTGCTCGCGATGCAACGACGAGGCTGCAAGAAAAGAGTTTGAGGCCGTGGCTAGGTTCTTCAGAGCCTACTTCTATTATGATAAAGTGAAACGCTTTGGCGAGGTTCCATGGTTCGACGAGCCTCTTTCTTCTACCAACGACAGACTCTACGCGCCTCGAACACCACGAAACGAATTGATAAATAACATCCTTGCCGACCTAGATTTTGCCGCTGAGAACCTGCCAACGGCCAAAAATCTTTATCGAGTAACTAAGTGGACTGCATTGGCTTTGAAGTCGAGAGTGTGCCTTTACGAAGGTACTTGGCGAAAATATCACGGCTTTGAAGGACACGAAACCTATCTGAAAGCCGCTGCCGAAGCTGCCGAAATGTTTATCGACAACAGCCCATATACCATCTATAACGCTGGCGAACAACCCTATCGCGACCTCTTTGCCGCCGACAAAGCTAAAGCAGAAGAGGTGATTTTGGCAAGAAATTATAACAGTGCGCTGAGCATTGTGCACTCGGCCAATCTCTATTTCTTAAGCGGTGGCGCTTCGCCTGGCATGAATAAGAAGGTGGTGAACAGCTATCTAATGAAAGATGGAACGCGTTTTACCGACCTACCCAACTATAACAGCATGCAATATTATGACGAGATGCAAAACCGAGACCCACGTTTGGCACAAACAATCGTTACGCCAGGCTACAAACGAATTGGAGAAAGCACGGTTACAAGCGTTAACTTTGGTGCCACAACAACGGGATACCAAATTATTAAATGGGTTTCGACCACTGCATCAGATGGTTATAACAAGTCGCAAAACGACATCCCACTGTTTAGAACGGCCGAGGTGATGCTCAATTTTGCTGAAGCAAAGGCCGAACTCGGTACGCTAACACAGGCAGACTTAGATAAATCGGTGAAGAAATTAAGAGACAGGGTGGGCATGCCCAACATCAACTTGGCCTCTGCCAACAGCAATCCCGACCCCTATCTAGAAGCCAACGAAACAGGTTATCCCAATGTTAGCGGAGCAAACAAAGGCGTTATCCTTGAAATTAGGCGAGAACGAACCATCGAACTCGTGGCCGAGGGCTTGCGCTACGACGACCTTATGCGCTGGAAAGCAGGCAAAACATTCGAGAAACAGTTTAAGGGAATGTTCATCCCCGCATTGGATTCGAACAAACATTTTGTGATTTGCGACCTCAATGGCAACGGACAGGCCGATGCGCAAGACGTTTGCGTGTACGAAGGAGACCTTAATAACGTGAAGACTTATAGCGAGGTGGCCAACATTACACAATTCTTGAAGCTGGGCGTTAACCTCCAATTGGCCAATGGAAACAACGGTGGAAACATCATTGTGCACGACATTGCCAACAAACAACGCTCGTGGAACGAAACACGCGACTACCTTTACCCCATCCCTCAAGACCAAATCACCATCTACGGAGGCATTATTAAACAAAATCCTGAATGGTAAGCACTAGACTAAGGGGAGCGAAACACAATCGTATTTCGCTCCCCTGACAACCGTGTTTGAAGCTTTAAGCCTAACGCATCAATGGGTTTTGCTGAACGCAGCATGGTTCGCAACACGTTTGTGCGTTAATCCGTAAACTAAATCCCGCATTTATGAAACCCCTATTAAGTACCCTTATCACCGCCACCGCATTATTTATGGCTTCGCTTCCTTTAATGGGATGTGGCGGAAAAGATAGTCCAGGAAATATTCCCGACTATAATCCACCTGCAGAAAAAAAAGATTTTAAATATCTAAAAGCCGACAGCTGCTTACGAATAATGACCTATAACTGCTTTTATTGCAAAAGTAATACAGACAATAAGGCTTTCTCTGATGAGCATACAGCTAACTTTGCCAAAGTGATTAAAGCCCTTAATCCCGATGTTGTGGTAATACAAGAGCTTGACAGTGGTACAACCGAACGAGCAAAAAGATACTTACTCGACGATATTAGGCGCGCTACCACGCTTGATTATGACCTCTTTTTTGGTTCGGCTGCTAGTTATTCTCATGGTAAAATTGGACCAGGCGTGTTGTTTAAACGCTCTTTAAAGCCCAGTTATATCAAAAAAATAGCCTTGCCCGGTAAGGAAAAACGGGCGCTGATGGTGCTTTCTTTCCCTCATTTCACCCTTTTTGGTACACATCTCGACCTAGACGACACTGCCCGGAAAGCGAGTGCAGAGATTGTTAACCACGAACTTTCGACCCTTACAACAGCACCAGTGCTCTTTGCAGGCGACCTTAACGACGCGCCTAACTGGCAAGCAGAAAAGTCGGCTTTCACCATATTAAATAAGGTTTTCGATATCATCAGCGCACAAGAAGGTTCACTTCCCGACCAACCTAACACCACCATCGACCACATTTTGCTTGACAAAGGCCATAAAAAGATGGTGCAGATAAGCAAAACTGCTGTGGTGAAACAGCTCAACATTGACGGACAGGTGATTGAAACAAATACCATAAGCGACCATTACCCCGTTTTTGTGGATATTAAATTGAAGTAACAAGACTGTGCTTAGTAAATTCTTTGCCTCCCTTTGAGCATATACGTCCTTAGCTTTTGGCATGGATTGCTGGATGCGCATGCGAAAAACATTTGCGCGTTAAAGGCATAACGCAAACTTGTTTAAGATAACTAACACCGTTATTCACAAAAAGAGAACCGACAAAAAGGCTGCTAACAACAGCAACATAAAAACATATCAACCCATAAACTCGTAACAATATGCCACACAAACTCAACCAACTACGCCCTCGACACTTCCTCCTTATCGTTCTCTTGCTACTGGTGGCCAATACTTTAGCGGCCAAGGAGCAAGCCACAGAGTTTGGGGGCGTGCGGCAATTGGTGGCTCGTCGCTTTCCGTTTATGGTGGGTAAGGTGGTGTTTCTCCCTCTAACCAATGCCAAAACAGAAGCCTTCGAACTGCAAACGCAAGGCAAACGGCTTGTGGTGAAAGCCACTTCGCCATCGGCTGCTGCTGTGGCACTAAACCATTATCTTAACTATTATTGCCATATAAGCATCTCACGATGTGGCAACAACTGGCCCTCGCATTTTAGTTTGGTACCACTTGAGAGGGCGGTGAGGTGCACCACACCTTTTAAATATAGGTATGCACTAAACTATTGCACCTATAATTATAGTTACGCTTTTTATCGTTGGCCAGACTTTGAGTGGGAAATAGACTGGATGGCGCTTAATGGTGTGAACCTGATGTTGGCCCCTTTGGGCATGGAAGCCGTATGGAGCGAGACACTTAAGACACTTGGTTTCGACCAAAAAGATGTGCAACGATTTATTCCTGGGCCTGCATATACAGCCTGGTGGCTGATGGGAAACCTCGAAGGATGGGGCGGACCAATGAGCGAATCGCTTATATCCATGCGCCTACAACAGCAAAAACAAATGCTTAAACGCATGCGAGAATTGGGTATTAAACCAGTGGTTCAGGGGTTTCCTGGCATAGTTCCCACCTTCTTTAAAGAGCGTTTCCCACAAGCACACATCATCGAACAAGGCAAATGGGGTAGTTTTCGGCGTCCTTCAGTGCTGTTACCTGGTAACGATGGCTTGTTCGAAAGGGTGGCCGATGCCTATTATAATAGTGTTAAAAAACTGCTTGGGGCCGACTTTGAGTTTCTGGGTGGCGACTTATTTCACGAGGGTGGCGTAACCAAAGGGGTAGATGTGGCAAGCGTTGCAGCGCAAGTGCAGAGCCAAATGCTCAAACATTTCCCTCGCGCTAAATGGGTTTTGCAGGGCTGGAACAAAAATCCGTCGCCCCAATTGCTAAGCGCACTCAACAAGCAACACACGCTTTTGGTTAATCTTAGTGGCGAAATTGCCACCTCATGGGAAAGTTCTAACGAGTTTGGTGGCACTCCTTGGCTCTGGGGAAGCGTTAATCACTTTGGCGGAAAGACCGATATGGGCGGACAATTGCCCATCGTCGTAACCGAACCTCATCGTGCATTAGCCCGTACTTCGAACAATGCCATGCAGGGAATTGGCATCCTACCCGAAGGTATTGGCACTAATCCTGTGGTGTACCACATGGCTTTGCAAACTGCTTGGCACACAAAGACTCCCGATGTAGACAGTATGCTGGTGCAATATATCGGTGCGCGTTATGGCATTGTTCAGCCTCAACTGCTCGCTGCATGGCGCATTATGCTCAAGTCTGTATATGGAGAGTTTGCTATAAAGGGCGAAGGCACATTCGAATCGGTGTTCTGCGCCCGTCCTTCGCTACGCGTTACTAGCGTATCAACATGGGGACCTAAGCAAATGCAATACCAACCGGCCGACCTTTATCGTGCTCTGGGCCTATTCTTAAAAGCTGCACCAAGCTGAAAGATAGCGAAACATATCAATACGACCTTGTTGACCTGGCTCGACAAGCCTTAGCCAACTACGCCCGAACGGCTTATGCCCACGTGGTACAGGCTTATGAGCAGCGAAACGCGCAACAACTGCAACAGGTTACTCAGCATTTTGAACACCTCATCATGCTGCAAGACAGTTTATTGCTAACCAATCGTCACTTCTTACTGGGCAATTGGCTGAAGCAAGCCACACAATACGCCAACAACGAGGCCGACCGACAGTTGTGCTTACGCAATGCACAAACCCTCATTACCTACTGGGGACCCGACGACCCCACAACTAAGGTACACGATTATGCCAATAAAGAGTGGGCTGGTATGCTCTCAACTTACTATCTTGAACGCTGGCAAGTATTCTTCCGCGCACTAAATGCCACGGTAAACACAGGAGATATACCCTCCATCGACTTCTTCGAAATGGAGAAACGATGGGCCAACACGCCCCAACTCATCAACATCATCCCCCAGGGCGATGCTGTGCAGATGGCCCAACGTGTGCTGCAAACCATCGTTCCGCCCTATCTCAACGCCAGTTTAGACGTGGAAACAAGACTTAACGACTTGCTTCCACGAATGACGTTCGACGAAAAGCTGGCTCAAACACGACATATTCACGCCAAACATTATAACGACAACGGAACAGTTAACCTACAAAAGCTGCGCACCAACTTCACCGGCGGACTAAGTTTCGGCTGTTTTGAAGCCTTTCCCTATTCTTCGCAACAATATCTAGCAGCTGTTACCACCATCCAACGCCAGGCAATGGACAGCACCCGTCTGGGTATTCCCGTCATTCCTGTGCTCGAAGGCATACATGGTGCCGTGCAAGATGGTTGCACTATCTTTCCACAAGCCATTGCCCAAGGGGCAACTTTCAATCCACAACTTGTAGAACGCATGGCTAGACACGTGGGACGAGAGACACAAGCCATAGGGGCAAGACAGATTTTAGCGCCCGATCTCGACTTAGCACGCGAATTAAGATGGGGACGTGTTGAAGAAACCTTTGGCGAAGACCGATTACTAGTGGCGCAAATGGCACTGGCTTATGCCAAGGGTATTCAGCAAGAGGGTTGCATTCCCACACTAAAACACTTTGTGGCACATGGCACTCCGCAAGGCGGACTTAACCTAGCGTCGGTTAAAGGCGGGCAACGAGAGCTGCTCGATGTATTTGTGCGCCCATTTGCACACGTTATTTCGCGCACCCTTCCAGGCTCGGTGATGAACTGTTACAGTGCCTACGACAACGAGGCCATCACGGCTTCGCCCTTCTTCTTGCGCCAACTGCTACGCGACAGCCTACATTTTCGCGGTTATGTGTACAGCGATTGGGGTTCGATTCCTATGCTTAGATATTTTCATCACACCGCCGAAACCGAACGCGAAGCTGCTAAACAGGCCATCGAAGCTGGCGTTGACCTTGAAGCGGGTAGCGACTACTACCGCACAGCCAAACAAATGGTTGACGAAGGCGAACTCGATGCCACACTCATTGATAGTGCTGCAGCCAATGTTTTGCGCACAAAACTAGCCGCAGGACTATTTGAAGACGCTCGTCCCGACACGCTTTCCTGGCGCAAACGCATACATACTGCTGCTGCAGTGGCCACAGCTAGACAAATGGCCGACGAGAGTTTGGTGCTCTTAGAAAACCCCAACGCTCTGCTTCCGCTCGATATTAAAACGCTTAAACGCATTGCTGTGGTTGGCCCAAATGCCAACCAAGTGCAGTTTGGCGACTACTCGTGGACGGCCGATAACCGCTATGGCATCACGCCTTTGGCTGGTATTCGTCAATATTTGCAAGGCAAAGGCATAGAGATAGACTATGTTAAGGGCTGCGACTATTATTCGCCAAAAGCCGATTCCATTAAGCACGCCTTACAACTAGCTGCTCAAGCCGACCTCACCATTGCCGTTGTGGGCACGCAAAGCATGCTATTGGCGCGCGCTTCGCAACCCTCTACCAGTGGCGAAGGCTACGATTTGTCCGAACTTACTTTGCCCGGCGTGCAACAACAACTCATTGATAGTCTTGTGGCCTTGGGCAAACCGCTGGTGGTTGTGCTGGTTACTGGTAGGCCGTTGATAACAGAGAGCTTCCGACAACGTGTTGGCGCACTCGTTGTGCAATGGTATGGTGGCGAACAAGCTGGCCTTTCGTTGGCCCGAATGCTCTTTGGCGAGTTCTCTCCATCGGGGCGTTTGCCAGTGTCGTTCCCTAAAAGCGTGGGCCAACTGCCTGTATATTACAATGCTTTGCCCACAGACAAGGGCTATTACAACAAAAAAGGAACGAAAGAAAAGCCTGGTCGCGACTACGTTTTTTTCGACCCCTACCCTGCTTACCCCTTTGGATTTGGTCTTTCTTACACCACGTTCCACTATCGTGCACTGCAACTTTCGCACCATACAGCCAACGAAAAAGACACCGTTGAACTGCGGTTCGTGGTGCGCAACAATGGTAAACGGCGGGCTATGGAGGTGGCGCAACTCTACGTTCGCCAACTTAAAAGTTCGGTGGGCACACCTGTTAGGCAGCTTTACGATTTCCAAAAACGCAACATTGACGCTGCAAAAGAAGTGGTTTTCACACTGCGTTTGCCCGTTGCCGAACTGTATCTGCACAACAGAAACATGCAACGCGTGGTGGAACCGGGCCGTTATGAGCTGCTCGTTGGCGCTTCATCGGCCGACATTCGCCTTCGCGACACGCTCAACGTGATAGGGTTAAGCTCGCAAAAAGCTATTGTCAACACGCCCAACACGGCGAGACAAACCAGTTCAAACCCACAAGTCAATCAGTCGTCTACAACCAAGACCATTCGCGTTGCAGGCGTGGTAAGAAACGTTCAGGCCTTCTTACTGGCTGGAGTAAAGGTTAAGGCAGATGGCAAAACGGTTCAAACAAACGCTCGTGGCGAATATTCGCTCACCGCACGCATTGGGTCCACCCTCCAA
Source organism: Hoylesella shahii DSM 15611 = JCM 12083 (assembly GCF_000613445.1). Classification (GTDB taxonomy): domain Bacteria; phylum Bacteroidota; class Bacteroidia; order Bacteroidales; family Bacteroidaceae; genus Prevotella; species Prevotella shahii. Next base: position 16,676 of record NZ_BAIZ01000011.1, on the reverse strand, counting down.
TTTATTCTTCCTGGCTATCGCACCGAAACGCTAATGGTGAAAGAAAACGGACTCTTTGACGTGGAGTTGACACCAGAAACGCCATAAAAAAGAACTGCATTCGGTATGTTTATCTCTTAAGTACTCAAATTATTGAAGACTCAAACGCGTAGTAAAACAACAACAGCTACGCTTATAACATTTATTTCCTTACATTATTCTTTGCTCCTTACATGGGGCAAAGAATAATAAGCAGGAGCAAACGATTGCTTCTATCCAACATTAGCCATGTGTTAATGTTTTAACTCAAATCGGTCATTAGACCATAATGTTTCCAGAAATCTTGCTTTTGTGTTGTTTCCTAACATCTTTTATTTTCTTGTTGCCCTCTTCTCTGCCTTTTCAACTTGCCGTAGCCCGCTACGCCTGCGTTAAAAAGACAGGCAATCTGCTCGACAATAAAACATAATCTGTTTAGGCTGTAATAACCAATTTGGGTTTAAACACTTTTTAATCCCAACACAACTATTACAACTACATTTGTGAAAGAGGAGCGAAATAACGCTGTTAGCAATCTTAAATATTGCAAACAACACCAAAAATGTAAAATAAAAAAGTATCTTTGTGGCATCAATCAACAAGATAAAGGCACTGCTCTCTACTCGCTCTAAGAGCGAAAGACAAGTGAATGCCTTACAAACCTTGACAATTATAGTCCTAAGCACTTGCCAACGGGTAGCTAACACTTGTAAACAAACTGCAACACGGCAAACAGTAGGCCCACCAATTGCAGACAATACAAGGGGCACGCCACAGCCTTTTGCTACAATTATACAGCCATTCAGCACCCGCCACTGGCCATAATTGAAAAGAAAAAGAGGCAATGTCAACCTGTTAGATTATACAATCGTGAACTTAACAAACACCCAAAACAATGCGAATAACCGTAATAGCCAAAAATGCAGGCAAGAGAAAAGAATTGGGTAAACGCCAAATAGAGTTGGTTAAAACACCCCAAACCCTACAACAACTGCTTGAAGAACTTACGCTAGTGGGCTTGGCCGACGCTCAAGCCGAACGAAACAACCAGCCCTTAACGCAAAGCGACATCGATGCACAGGCCGAAGAAGGACGCGTTAAGTTTGCTGAAAACTACGCCACCAACAACGATACACCCGAGAAGTCGCTCGAACGCATGCGCCAAGCATTTGTCGATGGACTCTTTAGAGTGTTTGCCGATGGCGAAGAACTCACACAATGGGAGGGTCCTATTAGCTTAAAGGAAGACAGCGAACTGGTTTTCATTCGCTTCACCATGCTCACTGGCCTCTGTTGGAGATGCATTTTCTAACCCCTTTACTCACCGCCAAGGCACTCTGCCATGGGTTTTCTCCAGCTTGACAACAACGCCTGGCATTTTCATAAGCAACTAAACCACACCTCATTTATAATATGCAAACCTATAAAGAATTGGTGGCTCAAGCCCACGAATACCTTAACGCCCTGGATAAGGGCAAGCTTAACAAATACGAAAAACTATTTGTTAAGAGCATGCTAGAAGACAAAAACGACCTGAGAGAGTACTCTTTTAGTGGCGAAATCATTTCGCAAATGCCACTAATTAACGCCACGGCACTGGTTAATGCTGGCGGAGCTCTGCCCAATTTGTTGCCTGCAGAGCTTTCTGAGATGCTTGCTAACTATCTGCAAGAGCTGCATCAGTACTCACCAACTAGAGGTATTTACCGCATCAGTCTGCGCCAACGCGATGAAAACCTCAAAACAAACATGCACCAAGTGAAGGAAGCTTATTTCGCTTTCTTTGTGTTCGCCTTGATGGGCGCTGATATCGACAAGCTCACTCGTGGCCAATACCAAGTGAAAGACTGGGATTGGGGCGCGCCAGTATTCTCGCATGTAATCACGCTTATATGCTTGCCAACGACCAACGCGCGCTGCAAGCTGCCAAAGAGGTGCTTACCAGCGAAAACAATGTGGGCATTATGACCCACGCTTTGATACGGAGCATCGAACGAACCAATAACGAAGAGCTGCACACACTGCTGCTACAGGTGCTTAAAGCCGCTCAACTGCAAGAGGGACTAAGACAGAGCATCGTGGAAACGGGCGACGAATGCAACCTCAACTTCTTTGAACAGCTGCTTCAAATCATTGACGAACAAAATTTGTTGCGCTTTGCTTCGGTGAGACGTTCTGTGCAAGCCTGGGCTGGACTGGCCTACGAAAACATCGAAGACAAAGACATCAAAACCATATTTCATGCCATCCGCACCTTCTTCCGCAACCCTGAGATGCGCGAAGAGGCCTATCGTGGCGACAATCCCCTACTGGTTTACGTGGCACTTTACTGCGCCGGACTGGACGATTACGCACAAAGCGAACAGGCTGCTTTAAGCCTCATAGATAGTCAATGCCCACAACAAGTGCGCGTGGCTGCTATATATTACCTTAACCGCAGCAGCATTTTTGAGGGCGAAAAACATCTCGATGTGCTGTGTAAACATCTCGACGACAAGTATGTGCTGGCCTTTACCACCAGCGAACTCAATAACAGAGATAACTTTGATGCGGTGGATAGTGGCAAACTTGGCCTGTACAAAGGCGAAGAACGCAAACAAGCCGAGCTGCTTTTCGAAACCATTTTCGACTGGCATAAAACGCTTAAGGCCAACGAAAGTCTAACTTATGGCGGATTTGAATGGTTTGCTATGTCGGTTAGCAATGGCACTACAACGGATGTTTTGTGGTATCTGGCCTCGCGATTGGGCGACCAAACCTACATCGACCGCTTTTTAACGATGAAACAATCGGCCGTTTATGCGCACTTCATGAACGTTTATAAGTGGCGCGCCGATAAGAATGGACTCACGCCACTCGATCACTTTTTAAAAGATTTCTTCCCTAAGGCTAGCGAAGAAAGCAAAACAAAATTCGTTGTGAGCCACATTGTGAGCCTAGACCCCGACAAGTTTGAACGCTTTGAAAAGGTTGCTAAGAACTTGCATTACACCGAAGAGCAAGTAAAAACCATTGAGGGCAAACTCAAATCGAAGGTATCGTCTACCCGCCAACGCATCATCTCTATCTTGCTTTGGCTGCCCGACGAGCAACTCATTGAATGTTATAAACGCATTCAAAAACTTAAATCGCCCGACATTCAAGGTTCTCTAAGCGAACTGCGTGAAGCTTCGCCCGCACTCGCCAAGGCCTTTGAGGCACCCATTAGCCAAGAAGCGGGGCAGAGCATGAAGGTATATCCTGGCGAAGAAGGGGGATTTGGACTGTACAAACCTTCTGTTATCGAGATGCCCGAAATGCAAAATCCCTTTAACGAAGGTTCTAACAACGCACTAAAAGGCCTACTCTCTAAACTCATGGGAAAGAGTGGCGCACCCGATTTAAGCAGTCTTTTCGCCTACAACTACGACTCGCTCATTGCCCTTTATCAAAAGTTTGAAGCCCTCATCAATGCCAATGCCGAAAAACAATACAAGAGTAAGTGGAACGATGAATATCTCTTGGGCGATGCCTACCTGCGTGAAGTGAACTTTGATTCTGGCCTTAACAGCTTGCCTTTCCCCGAATTGTGGCAACAATTTTTTAAAGATAACGATGTAAAAGACCAAGACCTCTATGGGCTTCATCTAATGGTTAGAAGTGTTGGCCAAAGCCAAGACGACTGGATTAGCCTAAATCTTGCGAACTATCCGCTCAACTCAAAACTAAGACAGCTGGAGTTGAAATACAGATCGCACTTTAATATGGTGATTGCTGCTCGCTTCCAAGATGTGTATAAAGAGCACCCCGAACTGTTTTTTGATGCATCCTATACCTTGGCTACAATATTTTTCTTCTATTGCAACGAAAAGAAAGTGGTGCGCAAAACCAAATATTCCACTTATATCTACCCCATCCCCACCTGCTTCCCCTTGCAACACGCTTTGCAAACGCTGCAATGGGCATGGCGCACCGATGAAGAGTTCGACGCCTGCTCTACGCTCTTGTTGGCTATCAGCAAAAAATTCTACTTGGACGATAAGGAGAAATCAAGAAGCAATTATCAAATTCCGCCTTTGATGGCCGCACGCATGAACCTCGAAGGAAAGCTTACCGACGACCAATTGATGCAACTCTTGATGGCCGAAAGTGGCGAAATGCTTGACACGGCTTCGTTTGTGGTGTTCTACGATCGCGACTATCGCCGCAAACCTGTTTGGAACTTGCAACCCAAAGACAGCCCCTATTCGGAGAAGGTTTACAGACATCTGCGCGATGTTATTAACCGCATTGCCAACCATCTGCTGGACATTGAACTCACAAGACGCAATGCTCCCACCACGGCAACACAACTTCTGTGCGGGCGTTATCGCAATAAAGTGGTGTTATGGGGTACTGAGGCCTTGCAAAAGGCTATGCAGGCGTTGGGTAAAGAACACCTGGTGCGCGACTATTATGCTAAAGAGAAACGCGCCGTGCTCACAGCATGCATTGTGAACTGCTACCCCTTGGAGACCGACAAACCCGAAATGCTGAAAGGTATTGAGCCTAGCCGACTGGTGGAGCTGGCCTTCTTTGCCCCACAATGGATGGAGCTAGTGCGCGAACACCTTAAATGGAAAGGCTTTAACGAGGCTTATTATTACTTTGTGGCGCACACAAAAGAGAGCGACAGCGAAGCCAAACGAGCACAAATTGCACTCTACACCGACCTCGCTCCCGAAGAGCTGGCCGACGGCGCGTTTGATGCACGCCTGTTTAACGAGGCTTTTAAGCTGGTGGGCAAAAAGAATTTCGCCCTCTTCTACGATGCTGCTAAATATATGGGAAGCAGCAATTACCATAGTAGGGCTCGCCGCTTTGCCGATGTTACACAAGGCCTGATTAAGGAAACCGAACTGTATGAGCAAATAGACAAAACCAGAAACAAAGACGCTTTGTGCGCACTGGGACTGGTGCCTCTGCCTAAATCAAAGGTAGACACAGCCTTATTGAAACGCTACAAACGCATTCAGGCATTCTTAAAAGAAAGCAAACAGTTTGGCGCGCAACGCCAAACATCAGAGAAACGCACAGCCGAAATTGCACTCATCAACTTGCTCGCTCGGCTGGATACGATGATGTGATACAACTGGTGTGGCGAATGGAAGGCCATTTGGTGGCCGACAACAAGGCTATGTTAGACGGATTGGAGGCCGATGGCTATCTCATTCGCATCGAGATTGCTGCTGATGGCACCAACAAACTCATTATTGAGAAAGACAATAAACCACTGAAATCGGTGCCCGCGAAGCTCAAGAAAAACGCTGTTTACTTGCAAGTGAACCAAACACACAAAGACTGGACACTGCAATATCGCCGTGCTCGCGAGATTTTTGAGGACATGATGCGACAACAAACCACCATCATGCCTGCCGATGCTGCCGTGATTGAACAAAATCCCATCGTCTCTCCGCTCTTTGCTAAGCTGCTGGTGCAACAAAACAACAATATAGGACGCTATGCCGATGGTAAGCTTCTCACCTTGGATGGCCCACAAGACATCGACCCCAAAACGCCGCTTACCATCGTTCACCCTTACCATCTGCACGCATCGGGCAAGTGGGCGGCTTGGCAAAGCCATGTGTTCGAAACACAATTGGTGCAACCTTTCAAACAAGTGTTCCGCGAATTGTACGTGCCCACACAAGACGAAGCCGACAAAGACGAAAGCCGCCGTTACAGTGGTTACCAAATACAGGTGCGACAAACGCTGGCTACACTGCGCTCGCGCGGCTGGGTGGCCGACTACGAATCGGGACTGCGTAAGGTGTTCCATAAGCAAGGGGTGGTGGTAACGCTCTATGCAAGGGCCGATTGGTTTAGTCCGTCGGATGCCGAAGCACCCGCTATCGAGTACGTTAGCTTTAATCGCACCCGCGGAACAGAGCCTTTACACATCAGCGATATCGACCCCGTGCTGTATAGTGAGGTGATGCGCGATGTGGATTTAACGGTAAGTATTGCATTCGTGGGTGGCGTCGACCCCGAAACAGGCCAGTCAACACGCGAACTACGCGCAGCTATTGTGCGATGCACTGCCGAGATGCTCAAACTCAACAATGTGCGCGTGGATGGCAATTTCGCCTTCATCAAAGGCACATTGGCCGAATACACCGTGCATCTGGGTTCGGCTATTGTGCGACAAAAGGGTGGAAACGAAATTCCTATCATACCTGTTCACAGCTCGCAACGTGGCAAACTCTATCTGCCTTTTGTTGACGAAGACCCCAAAACGGTGGAAATCGTGTCGAAAGTGGTGTTGCTAGCCGAAGACAACAAACTGAAAGACCCAACCATCTTGCAATGGATTGAAAGACAATAAGGCCTTAGCCTGGGGCCGTGCTGTGGTTTTGGTTCACCACGTGGCCCGCAGGCTGTGCTTTATGATACGCAATAATACTAAGGGGCTGAGCCAAATGCTGTTGCATACTGGCTTAGCCCTTAAGTTTTTTTACGTTGGTGGGCCATTTTTTAGGTCTAACAGGGCACAAGAACTATGCAAGAGGGTCTTTATATCAACAATCTCTTCTAAATCGTTTAAAACATGAGGCACTTTATCCTTGTTTTCGTACTGCTATTTATACTCAACCCTTATGCTGGTGCTGGCAGAACGGCTAAGTTGTGGCGCATAAATGTGAGCGTTACGGCAGAAAAAGATGGAGACACCCGCTACGAAGTGGTAGAATCGATGGCTTATTCGTGGAATAAAAAGATAAGCCACGCAACGGGTTCTAACAAACTATCCCTCTATAAAAGCATTCACCAATACGACATTATCCCTTTTTTCGAGGCGATTATCTCCAAACACAAAAAGGCATTGCCCATCAAACCAAGCCACATAAGCTATCGCTGCCAGCATGCACTTATCAAAAGGCTGAACCACAATTCCACCTTCACAATACAACTGCTTACATTTGTCAGGGGGCAAGACAAATGGCTAAACTACCTAAAAAAGCAGATTGGCAACAAGCCCGTGCAGGTGAATATAGTATCCGAAGAGCCCGTTTCGTGCTTCTCTTATTGGCATGCAAACACGCTCGTTGTTGTGTGTTACAACATGTTTGACAAACAAGAAGAGATAAAACCATTGGTAGATGCTTATATTGAGCAGATTGCTAAATCGTGATTTACTATGCCACAATCTGCCAGACGGCTATTTTTACACGAAAGTATTAAGCTGTTTAGCACAAAAGTATTAAGCTGTTTAGCACGCAAACACACTGCACACTGTGCCATTACACGTTTGCCGTGCACCCTCACAGGGTAAGCACAATCACATTTATTGCTGCAAGCTCACATTGCCTTTACCCCCAATCAGCATTTCACAGCCTAATCGCCTAGAACGAATGTGCCAAGCAGGGCATTAGGCTAAAGCCAAAAGTTAGGTCACAGCGTTTGTGCAATCTATCTTCCTTGCATGGTATGTTAAATTTGATATTATTATTTTACAAAACACACCCTCCAAGACAACCCATTCTAGCGAAAAACAAGGCGCAAAAACATGCTTTTTGTCCCTTTCTGGTCTCACGCATTTTATTTTTACGTCGATTTTGAGCAAAAAACGTGCATTTTGAACCATTTCGCCTTTCTATTTGCTCGCCAATTCACGAAAATTCATCGCCCCAAAAACAGCTTTTAGCAGGTAAAAAGCCCTTTTTTGGGGGTGTTTTGGCCTTCGAAAAGCGAAGATTTCGCACCCTTTAGTGCACTTCAACCCGCTCTTTCGTCTACGTTTTGCACCATTTTACCTTGCGTTTTGCTGCATTTTACCTTGCGTTTAGCACGAGTTAGCATTGCGTTTACTAGGAGATAGCACTGCGTTTTGCTGCATATTGCAGTGCATTTTGCTGCAAATAGCCCAAAAACTAACGGAAAACACGGTTTATTTCAACGAAAGTTCGTTTTTTCGACAATCAAAAACAAAGCTTATTTTCACCCCTCGAAACCTTCGCGAGAATCGATTATTTGCGAGCGAGCGCATACTTGGTTGCAAATTTCGCACTCATAATGTTAAATTTTGTGCGTTTTATTTTACATCGCACAAAGAGAAGCGGCAATAAACCTGAGCCTAAGCAAGAAGAAAAAGAAATAAACACGCCCCAAAGACCAAGGCTAACAACACCATTAGCCACAGCTAACCAAACGCCACCGCCAGGTGGGCATCTTAAGCATAAGTGATTAGTGGCAGAAAAAGCAGTTGGGCATTAATCTGCACCATCTCTAACCAAAAACAAATCGCCACACCAGGAGCATGAAGTCCAGATGTGGCGATGAGGAAATCGTTAATTAACGGCGAACACGCGTATTGGTATAAGTGATGAATTGCTGTACACCCGTTGCGCCAGTTACGCCCGTTAGTGTGAGGTTGCTACCTTTTACAGAACAAGAATACACCTTTGTTGTGTTAGTTCCCTTCACTTTGCAAGTCAAGGTGTTGTTGTTAAAGGTATAAGTTCCTACTTCGGTGTTTACGTTTGTGTTAATGTCGTTGGTTATGAAGTACTGATGGTACTCGTCGAACACAATGTAATAGGTTGGAGTGGTATTTGAAATCCACGAGCCAACGATAGGGCTCTTTTCAATATCTTCTCCGTTTTCGCTAACACAAGACGCAAATGTTAAGCCGCCCACGAGCAACACGAGCATTGCAACAACATGTAATGCGCGATTTTTTAAAATGGTACTTTTCATGTACTTATTGTCCTTTCTAATTTTTATGAATTAATACGCCACAAAGTTACGACAATTGGCGTTAATGCGAAAGTGAATAACCACTTTTTTTATTTTTTTAGTTCGGTTCTAAAAAACAATCTTCGCGTCCAGGGTTTGCTTTTCTCACGCTCTTAAAAAACATCGCTAGCGCAAACACAGCTGCACGCTGATTACAGAATGAGGATTAAGGCGTAAGTGCTTCACACATACCATAAATTTAAGCCGCGCCACAAAAAGAAAAAAGCGACAGGCATTGCTATTTTTCATACACAAACGCATGGCGAAAGCGCGATGCAAGTCGCAAAAAAAGGAAGATAGACCGCATCGTTTAGATTGCACGAGCACGCTTCATGGCAAAGAAGCAGCGCCAAAGCAAAACAAGCGGTTCGTTAAAGTTTAGCCATCAACTGCTCCATACCCTGCGATGCACCCATGCGCAAGTGCTGAACTCGAGGATATTGCTGCGTCTCTACCGTCTCGGGGTCGATGAGATAAATAGGTGTTGAAGGCGGCGCGTAGGCCAAAAGCCCAGCAGCGGGGTAAACATTGAGCGAAGTACCGATAACCACAAGCACGTCGGCCTGCTTCACCGTGCGCGCAGCGCGGTCGATAAGTGGCACAGGTTCGCCAAAGAACACGATGTAAGGCCTGAGCAACGAGCCATCTTCGGCCCTTTCGTTGGGTGCAACGATAGGGTTATCAGGCGTTAGTTGGCGAATATATCGCGGATTATTAGGGTCGGCCGACGAGCACACTTTAAGCAGTTCGCCATGCAAATGTATCACAAACGACGAGCCAGCGCGTTCGTGTAAATCATCAACGTTTTGTGTAATAACCGACACTTGACATTGTTTTTCCAGTTCGGCGATAAGCAGATGGCCTTTATTAGGCTGTGCGCCGAATAGTTGTTGGCGCCTTTCATTATAGAATTGGTTCACCAGATTGGGGTCGGCAAGCCATCCATCATGCGATGCCACCTGCATCACAGGATAGTTTTCCCACAGTCCGTCGTTGCCTCTAAACGTCTTAATGCCGCTTTCGGCCGACATCCCCGCACCAGTTAGAAAGACGATGTGTTTGTTTTTTGAGTTCATGTTGTTTTGGTTTAAATGGTTATGTGCCCCTTTTCTTTGCATCGCCGGCGCTCGTTTCGTTGTAGCGCGGTATGAAACTGCTTGCAGCAAAACCATCATTTCGTGGCGTATGTACTATCAGAGCCAGTCTGAAAACAAGCGGGCAGGCTGCTTGTCACTCCAAATTTAGTGATTTTTTTTCAAATAAACGTATCTTATAAGATAAATAATTGTATCTTTGTACCATTGTACTAAAAATAAAGAGATTAAAGACAATATTGTTATGGATAAACTTAGTTATGCTTTGGGATTAAGCATTGGTCGCCAACTGTCGCAAATGGGCGTAGCCGAATTAAATGCAGGCGATTTCGCACAGGCAGTTAAAGACATGATTGACGGCAAAGAGTCGCAAATTCCCACCAACGAAGCACAGCAACTATTGGGAGAATACTTCCGCCAGCAAGAAGAAAAACAGCGCGCAGAGGCAGCCGAGAAGTACAAGGGAGCAAAAAGCGAGGGCGAAAAATATCTTACTGAAAATGCCAAAAAGGACGGTGTGATTACCCTTCCCAGTGGTTTGCAATACCAAGTGCTTCAGGAAGGCAACGGCAAAAGCCCCAAGGCTACAGACAAGGTGGTGTGTCATTACGAGGGAATGCTCGTGGATGGTACCATGTTCGATAGCTCTATCCAGCGCGGTGAGCCTGCAACATTCCCACTAAACGGCGTTATTGCTGGTTGGACCGAAGGTTTGCAGCTGATGAAAGAGGGTGCTAAATATCGCTTCTTCATCCCCTATCAATTGGGTTATGGCGAACGTGGTGCTGGCGCTTCTATCCCTCCTTTCGCCACATTGATATTTGATGTGGAACTAATTGAGGTGAAATAAACGCCCTAAAAGGGAGAAAACCTAGTTCGCAGCTTTACATCATGGGCAGCAAGGGTGCTTTCTTCGCAAGTAAAGCTGTTAATGCTAGAGCTTACGCCCAAAATATAGGCACATTTCCATGAGCCTACAAGATAAGCAGAAACTTAAAAAAAACAACAAAATAATTAAATGAAGAAATTAACAATCCTAGCAGCAGTGGCCATTGCCGCTGCTACATTCACGGCTTGTGGCAACTCTACGCCTAAAGCCGACCTAAAGAACGACATCGACACACTGAGCTACGCCCTTGGCTATAGCCAAACACAAGGTTTGAGAGACTATCTTAGCCGTGGTTTGAACGTAGACACTGCCTACATCGACGAGTTTGTAAAGGGTCTTAACGATGGTGCCAACGCTGGCGACGACAAAAAGAAGGCTGCTTACTATGCAGGCGTGCAGATTGGTCAGCAAATCTCTAACCAAATGGTTAAGGGTATCAACCACGAATTATTTGGCGAAGACTCTACTAAAACCATTTCGATGAAGAATTTCTTGGCTGGTTTTATCACCGGAGCTAAGGGAAAGAAGGGCTTGATGACTCAAGAACAAGCCGTGAAGTGCGTTCAAGAGAAAGCAGAAAAAATCAAAGCAAAGTCGGCTGAAAGCGCTTACGGCGCCAACAAGGAAGCAGGAAAGAAGTTCTTGGCCGAAAACGCTAAGCAACCTGGCGTAAAACAACTGCCCAGCGGTGTACAATACAAAGTGATTAAAGAAGGAAACGGAGAAATACCCAAAGACACTTCTGTGGTTAAGGTGCAATACGAAGGCAAAACCATCGATGGTAAGGTATTCGACAGCACTTATCAACGTGGCGAGCCCGTTACTATGCGTGCCAACCAAGTGATTAAGGGATGGACCGAAGTGCTTACACGCATGCCCGCAGGTAGCGTTTGGGAAGTGTATATCCCCGAAGATATGGCTTATGGCTCACGCGACCAAGGCAATATTAAACCTTTCTCTACCCTCATCTTTAAAATCGAACTGATTTCAGTAGGCGAAAAATAATGAAAAAAACAACCTATTTGGCACTCGCACTTTTAGCGAGTGCCACCTTTAATACCGCCCTCGCAGGCAAAAAGAAAGACGCAGTACAGGTGGCAACTCCTGCTCCTGTAGAGTTAAAAACCACTTCCGACTCGATGAGTTACGCTGCTGGTATGGCCGCAACAAAAGGTCTAATGACTTTTGTTCAGCAACAATATAAGGTGGATACCACCTATATGGCCGACTTCATTCGCGGTTTTCGCAAGGCGCTAGACAACCAAACTGACGCTGCTTTTGCGGCTTATGTAGCTGGTATTCAAATAGCACAGATGGCACAACAGCGCATTTTGCCCTCAATGCAACACGAGTTTGAAGGAACGAAAGACTCGATTTCGGCTAAAAACTTCTACATCGGATTTGTAGATGCACTACAAAAAAACTTCACTAAATATACTGAAGACGAGGCTCAACAGCTCATAGAAAAACGCATTGAGGCTGCTCAAAAGGCTAAAGTTGAAGCTCAAATTAGTACAGGTAGAAACTGGTTGGCCGAGAATGCTAAAAAACCAGGCGTGGTAACACTGCCTAGCGGACTGCAATATAAGGTGATTACCAATGGCGCAGGCGAAAAACCCACTGCAACAGACGAGGTGGTTGTGAAGTACGAAGGTAAACTTATCGATGGTACTATATTCGATAGCAGCTACAGTCGCACACCAGACATTTCGCAATTCCAAGTCAATCGCGTGATTGCTGGTTGGACCGAAGCCATGCAACTGATGACTCCTGGCAGCAAATGGGAACTTTATATCCCTCAAAACTTGGCCTATGGAGCAAACCAAATGGGCTCTATCCCTCCCTACTCTACGCTTATCTTCACCGTGGAACTAATCAAAGTGGTTAAGGCGAAGCCCGAAACTACCACCGATGCAAACGAAACAAAGGTGGCTAAACCTGCAAAAAAGGCTACTCGCCCTGCTGCAAAGAAAAGAAAATAACAAGCTATAAACCTGGTCTTTGGCTAAAAAGCTTGCGTAAACGTCGCCCCAATACGCCATTAACCAGCTTAAAGCAACCTAACAATAAGAGGTTAGAAACTAAGTGCATGCCCCTAACGCCCACCTGCGGCCATCAATACCGCAAAAAGCGTTGACAAACATTGGGATAACTTGCTATTTAACACGCCCAGAACAACAAAGAGCTATGAGAACAACTAGCTAACAAACATCAACTAGCAAGAAAGTGGCTCGATAAGCATCTGGATTTTTTACGTAAATAGACAATCCCATGTGCATATTTCACTTAGCTTCTAACCTCTTAATTTATCTTTAATGACGTTAACCAATTGTCAAAAGCCCCCATAAACACCTTTTTATCTAACTTTTTGTTGTTCGTTTCATTTAAATTGTTTACATTTGCTGCAGTTTACGAACACATTAAAACAACTAAATCATAAAACACGTTTAACAAAACATGGAGAAAATAGACAGCCTAGACAAGAAAATCTTGAACATCTTGTCGCAAAATGCCCGCATCCCATTTAAAGACGTGGCAGCAGAATGCGGTGTATCGCGTGCTGCAATACACCAACGCGTGCAACACCTAATAGAAAACGGTGTTATCACTGGTAGCGGTTTCGACGTTAATCCCAAGAGTTTGGGCTATTCAACATGCACTTATATAGGCTTAACCTCGAACGTGGCAGCATGTATAAGAATGTTGTGTCGAGACTTACTAGCATTCCCGAAATCGTTGAGTGTCACTTTACCACAGGTTCGTACACCATGCTCATCAAGCTTTACGCCAAAGACAACGAGCAACTAATGGACTTACTCAACAATAAACTGCAAACCATCCCTGGTGTTGTGTCTACCGAGACACTCATTTCTCTCGAACAAAGTATCAAAAGAGAGATTTTGGTAGACCCCGAAGAGAAATAAGGAAAGAGAGAAAAGGTTAAAAGTCAGGCCTGTGCTGCAACAAAAAGCAGCAAGGCGAAGTAATCACGCCCTAGAACGCGACTTTATCGCTAGCGCTTGTTTGCATAGCAACTTGCAAACAAGGCTTTAAAGCCTTTTGGTTAACCACAAACTCGCCTGCATCGAAACCTTTACTCAAAGTCTTCTGTTACCTTATTTCCCAAACTAACTGCAAAAATTCATGCACAACTTCGATTTTCAAGCGCAATTAAAAAACATATACGCTTCGTTTCCACAAGCTAAGCGCCAACCCGTTATCGCTTAACGGCCAATTTTAACGACGAAAGCGCCATGCTAGCAGACCGTTATTACCGCCAAGTAATTAACGCTGGGGGCACGCCCGTGCTCATTCCGCCAGTTGATAACGTGGATGTTATTGTGAATACACTAAACAACATCGACGCACTTATCCTCACTGGAGGGGCCGATTTCAACCCGCTTTGGGCTGGAGAAGAGCCTTCACCGCGCTTACATGGCGTTAATCCCGAGCGCGATTTGCCCGAACTGCTCATCACGCAGTTGGCTTATAACCGCCAAATTCCTATCCTTGGCATCTGCCGTGGCATGCAAACAATGGCCATTGCACTGGGTGGAAAAGTGGCGCAAGATATCGAAGAGCATTTCACTTACGAGGTTCGACGCGCTTGGCAGAACGAGAGTTCAAACACTTCTTGCCTAGGTTCGCCGATAATCTGATACAACATTCGCAAGAGGCACCACGCAATTTGGCCACGCAAACGGTGTATTTCGAACCCCAATCGCTACTAACAGAGATTTTCCATGCTAGTAGCGTGCATGTAAACTCGTTCCATCATCAAGCCGTTTGCAATGCTGGCAGCAAGTTTAAGTTTACTGCAGCCACTGTAGATGGTGTGCCCGAGGCAATGGAAAGCACTGAGTTTAAACCCCTCTTGGGCGTGCAATGGCATCCCGAATGGATGGAAGAACAGGGCCTTCCGCTGTTTCAATGGCTGGTTAAACAAGCCGAAATCTTTGCCGAAGCCAAACGTATGCACGACAAAGTGCTTACACTCGACACGCATTGCGATACACCAATGTTCTTTCCGCTTAACGTTAGATTCGACCAACGCGACCCACGAATACTCGTAGATCTGCATAAAATGACCGAAGGTAGACAGGATGCAACCACCATGGTGGCCTATTTGCCACAACCCAAAGCTGGAGAAGCCTTTCGCAACAAAGTGGCTTTCGATGTATCGGGCCCACGAAGTTATGCCGATTTGATATTCGATAAGATTGAAAACATCGTGGCACAAAACTGCGAATACGTGGCTTTAGCTCGCTCGCCTCAACAACTTTATGCCAATAAGGCCGCGGGGAAAAAGAGTATTGTGCTGGGAATAGAAAACGGTTTGGCACTCGAAAACGACTTAACCAACGTGGCTCACTTTGCTCATCGGGGCGTTTCGTACATCACTTTATGCCATAACGGCGACAACGATATCTGCGATAGTGCTCGCGGAACGGCTACTCATGGTGGTGTTAGCGAGTTTGGACGTCGCGTTATAGAAGAGATGAACCGCACGGGTATCATGGTTGACCTTAGTCATGGGGCCGAATCCAGCTTCTACGATGCACTGGAAATTAGCCGTTACCCCATCGTTTGCAGTCATAGCAACTGCAAAGCGCTGTGCGATGTGCCACGAAATCTTTCCGACGAACAGCTGCGTGCGCTTGCTGCTAAGGGCGGAGTGGCGCACATTACACTATATAAGGGCTTTCTACGAACGCAAGGCGAGGCCAACATCTACGACGCTATGGAGCACCTTGAGCACGCAATAAAGGTGATGGGTATAGACCATGTGGGGCTTGGTACCGACTTCGACGGCGACGGTGGCGTGCAAGGCATAGCCAATTCGTCGGAAATAATCAACTTCACCATCCAACTTTTGCGCCGTCGTTTCTCCGAAACAGACATCGAAAAGATATGGGGCGGCAACTGGTTAAGGGTGATGCAACAATGTAAAGCGCAATAATTAGAAAGTAAGATGAGGGATTGAACGACCGTGTTGATAAGTTAATGCATTGATGAGTTAAAGCCTTAATCCGTTGATAAGTTAATAACTTGATAACTTGATGAGTTAATAAGCTAATGAGTTAATCAGTTGATGAATTAATAAATGGATGAGTCAAAGCGTTAATAAATTGACAAGCCAACGAAGTTATGCATTTAAAGCGCGGCTCATTTCCAACAATAAAAGCCACATCTCCATATATATGTATCGCCATAGGTTGTAAACACGCCTCTCGCAAACACTTTTGAGGTAGTTATCAGCTATTCTATAAATTCAAAAATCAATGAAAAAAACCGTCATAGCAGTTATCATGCTTGCCATCATTGCCATCATTGCCTATTCGTTGGGTTTGTTTTCACCCTCGCAGAGTGCAGCAGAAGAAGCCGAAGCCGCCGAAATGGCAGCTGCAGAGAAGCTAAATCCCACCGGACCAACCTTTAATGCCGACTCGGCTTATGCCTTTATCGCTGCTCAATGCGCCTTCGGACCACGGTCGATGAACACAAAGAGCCACGACGAATGTGGCGAATGGATTGCAAAGAAATTTGAAAGTTATGGCTGCAAGATTACCAACCAGCGTGCCGAGCTGCGCGGTTATGATGGTACAATGCTGCGAAGTCGCAACATTATTGCCAGTTATAAGCCCGAAGCTACAACGCGTGTGCTGCTCTGTGCTCACTGGGACACGCGTCCTTGGGCCGACAACGACCCCGACAGCACCAATTGGCGCAAGCCTATTGATGGCGCAAACGATGGCGCAAGCGGCGTGGGCGTGATGCTAGAGATTGCTCGACTGCTACAACAAAACAAGGATTTGGCCATCGGTGTAGACTTTGTTTGTCTTGATGCCGAAGACTGGGGCACGCCAAAATGGAGCAATCAGCCGACAGTGAAGACACTTGGGCATTGGGTGCACAATATTTTG
>NZ_BAIZ01000012.1 GCF_000613445.1 Hoylesella shahii DSM 15611 = JCM 12083 | reverse complement strand
TTTATATATATATTGTCTTTCTAAAAGTGTGGATGGGCAATATTTTTCGCTCCGCCATTTGTCGCAATTTAACCCCTATTTAACAACAAACGGCTAGAATAATTATGCACATCAGGCCATAAAATCCATCGTTTTGCCTCGCTATCTCATAGAGATTGCCGTGCTATCTCATAGAGATTACTTTGCTATCTCTATGAGTTAGCACTGCTAACTCATGCATTTTACCATGCTAAAACCTACTTTTAGCACTAAATTGAACCTCAGAGCACAACTTTTTAAGGTAAAAACGCATAAACAACAATAATCAAAAGCAAAATTGCATATAGCAAAACATTTGTGCAATGGAGGTCTTTGCACACTGTAAATGGATAAAAAATGTGCCTAAATGGTGTGTTTTGGCCCTTATTTTTCGTCTCCTAACGTATAACAACCTATTAATCAGAGCTTTACAAAACTCAAGAAATACAGCCAAAAATACGAGCGCATAGTGAATTGGTGAACAGCAAGGCCAGTTTTCGTGTTAAAATAAGGTTCGATATTTTTACAAAACAAGATATACATCTAAACTTAGCCCAGCATAGGCACGCCACTTCATAGCCCAATAACAAAGGGCAATCAATACCTTTGCAAGAAAACGCACACCCTATAGGCTCAAACAACATATAAGTATCGCCCCAAAAGCGAGTACACCACAAACAAAAAATGACAAAATAAATGCAAAAAAGTTGCTACATGCACAAAAAAAACATTAACTTTACAGGCAGAAAAAAGAATAGGTATTTTATAAGGCTGGTTCTAAAAATCGTCTTTCATGGTTTTTTAGGTTTTATATGGGCAAGCATTTGTTTATTTCTTGAAGGAAGCAAGGCTTACCCTCTTGCTAAAAAGCAAGCAAAAGAGACCGAATGAAGGCAAAAAGACATGAATGAGCGACGATTAAAAAACAACGCTAAAACATAGCCCAACATTTACACCGCTGGCCAAAAGGGTGCTATTTGCCCACGTTTAAGCAGCACTAGCCCATCGGCTTAAACCGCAACGCTGCACCAACGCATCTCGCTGCACATTTACACGATGGCCGTAATGGCCAAACCGTATATCTACAAACCCCAAAACAATTACCTAAGGTTATGATGCATACCCCTAACACCGTGCATAAGGCTGTGCCCACCATCTTTGGGCGACACTTTGCACCCTGCTTCTTAGCTCTTACGCTGCTGGCCGTGACGCCACTTGCAGCGTTTGCTAACAACCCCAACGCTCAAAACCCACCGCGCACAGCAATGCCCGACAACGACAAACGCCACTTGCGCGGTACGGTTGTCGACGAAAATGGCGAACCCCTAATGGGCGTTAGCGTGTCGGCCCTTGGCTCTACGCCACTGGCTATCACCGATGCCAACGGCAAATTTAATGTAAGCGCACCTGCCAATGCCACACAACTAACCTTTAGCTACGTGGGCATGGCCACACAAAGCATCAACATTGGCCAACGCACCAACTTCCTTGTTACCATGACCGTGGGCGAACAGGCCCTTAAAGACGTGGTGGTTACGGGTTATCAAACCATCTCGCGCGAGCGCACAACGGGTTCGTTCAATGTTGTTACGCCCGATAAGCTTAAAGGTAAATTGCAAACAAGCATCATGGCCCGACTCGAAGGCATGGTTCCAGGCATGATGCAACAAAATGGCAACCTCTATATCCGCGGTATGGCCACGCTTAGCGGTGGCGCCAACGCTTACAGTCCGCTGTTTGTGGTTGACGGATTGCCCTTCGAAGGCGACATCAACAGCATCAACCCCGCCACCATCAAGTCTATCACCGTGCTTAAAGATGCCGCAGCAGCATCAATTTATGGTGCTCGTGCCGCCAACGGCGTTATCGTTATTAGCACCATCGACGCCAAAGACAATGCCAAAACCACAGTGAGATATGACGCCAGCGTGAAATTTACGCCAAAACCCGACATGAGCTACTTAAACCTCATGAACAGCAACGAACTGATAGACTTGCGCCTGTATGGTTTTAAGTTTAACTCGGCTACATTGGGCATGATTCCGCCAAACTATTATCTCGACCCCGTGTCGGAATTGCTTTACAAACATCGCGATGGCCTGATTGACGACCAAGGACTTAACAACGCGCTGGCTAAATATCGCCAATTAGACAACCGCAAACAACTGGAAGACTTCTATACACAAACTGGCGTGGAACATCAGCACAACCTTAGCTTGAGCGGTGGCAACGACATCAACCGTTATGTGTTTAGCCTTAATTATGCTGGCAACCGCTATAATGCCCGATATAACCAAACAGAACGCTTCGGTGCTACCATCAGAGACAACATTAAACTAACCAGTTGGCTCAATGCCGAAGCGGCCTTAACCATGAACTTTAACAACACCAACAGCGACCGAGGCATGGGTACCTACGCTAATATGTACAGAAACCAGCCCTCGTACACCATGCTGAAAGACGAAAACGGAAACCCGCTCAACGTGCCAACCTATAAGTCGGAATGGGAAATGGCACGACTTATGGAAATAGGATTGAAAGACGAACACTATAGCCCGATAACAAACCGCAGCGAAGAACGCTATAAAAGCAACGAAAAATATTACCGACTGATGTTGGGACTGAACGTGAAACTGATGAAAGGGCTGAATTTCGATGTGCGTTTTCAAACCGAAAACTCGTCGGACAAAACCACCGAGACCTACAGCGAACGTTCGTATTATGTGCGCAACATGATTAACGATGCTGCCCAATACAACCAAACCACAAAACGCCTTACACTCAATGTGCCCGAAGGTGCACAGTATGCCGAAAGTCGTGGCGATGCCGACGCCTACACCTTACGCGCACAACTAAACTTTAACCGCGAATTTGGACTCCACAATATCACTGCTCTTGCCGGTGGAGAAAGGCGAAGAACAAGAAGCACCAACACCTCTATCTATTATATGGGTTTTGATGAAAGCACACTTGCCTACAAACCCGTTAACCCCACAACACTGGTTAACCTAAAAGGAACAGAGTCGTTGGCTGGTAACTTCAGCTGGTCGAGCACTGGTTCAAACTGGATTAATGAGATAGAAAACCGATATGTATCGTTTTATGCCAATGCCGCTTACGCCTTCGATAGCAAATACAACCTCACAGCAAGCATACGTATAGACCAATCCAACCTCTTTGGTACCGACCCACGTTATCAATATCGTCCCTTGTGGTCGGTGGGTGGCGCATGGCACTTGTCTAAAGAACGCTTTATAGCAGGCAAATTGTCGTGGCTCAACAACCTTACATTGCGCCTTACTTACGGTATCGGTGGAAACGTGCCACGAGGTGCTGGTCCGTTTGTCACAATTAAAGCCGCTCAGTATAACCCATGGAGCAAAGACTTTGGAGCAGAGATTAAAAACCCGCCCAACTACACGCTGCGTTGGGAGAAAACAGCCACTGCCAACCTTGGTATTGACTTTGCTTTGCTAGACAATCGCCTATCGGGCAGCATAGAAGTGTATCGTAAACACTCTACCGACCTGCTTGCACAACGCGATGCCGACCCAACCCTTGGCTTTAGACAGCTAACACTGAACTATGGCAACATGACAAACAGGGGTGTGGAACTTACATTGAACAGCGTAAACCTGCAAACACGCCACCTAAGATGGACCACAGGCGTGAACTTTGGTTATAACAAAAACACCTTAGACGATGTGGAAGACTCCAACCCCAACGTTCTGTCGTACACAAGTGGCTTTGCAGCCGTGAAAGGTCATCCCCTTGGCGCCATCTTTAGCTATCGCTATGCTGGACTGTCGGGCACAGACGGCACACCCCGTTACTATGTTGACGGAGGAAACAGAACAGATGCACAGGTGAGCAACCTAGCCGATCTGGCCTATTCGGGTACTAGACATCCCACTTACAGCGGGTCGTTGAGCAACACCATTGCGTATAAAACTTTGAACTCTCGTTCATGTTTATGTTCTACGGTGGCAATGTGCTGCGCACTGAGGCCGCACCCTACCTGTCGGAACCCACACATCTCAATCCCAATAAAGAGATGAACAACATTTGGAGACAACCCGGAGACGAACGAAACCCCGATGCCACACCAGCATTTACAGGCTATGCACTAGACCTAACAACAATGGTGCACCCCTGGCATGCTGCAGACAAGCACGTGTTTAAGGCCGATTATGCCAAACTGAGACATGTGTCGCTCACCTATCGCGTGCCACAACAGCTTGTTTCTAGATGCCATCTGTCGCAACTGGCCTTCACCCTGCAAGCCCAAAACCTGTTTAGATGGACAGCCAACAGCTACAACATTGACCCCGAAGCACTGGGAACAACGGGCTACGGATGGGGAATGCGCGCCATACCTTCGCCCGCAACATGGACCCTTGGCGTGTCGGCCACATTCTAATTCAGGGCAACGCACAACGAAGGTTTTATTTATAATCCCCCAAAACGTAAAACAAAAATGAAAACAACATATCACATACTGGCCACATTAGCACTGGCAACAACGCTTAGCGCCTGCGACTCGTATCTCGACATCAAGCCCAAAGGCGAACGAATACCCGAAACGGCATCCGACTATAGAAGTATGTTGAGCCATTCTAATATCCAAAAAATCGGCGAAACCTATCCCGTTTACCTCACAGACGACTGCTATCTGCCCGACTCGGCCGTGAATACGGCCACGCCTGGACTGAATACTATCACGCCCTACCTCAAACGTCTTTACACCTTTGACAAGGAGGTGTTTGGCGATGGCGAAGACGATACGTTTTGGTTCTCGGCTTATTCGCGCATATTTACCAACAATGTGGTGGTGCGCGAGGTGATGAAAGCCACAGAAGGAACAAACGAAGAGAAGAATGCCATACGCGGAGAGGCCCTCGTTAATCGTGCATTGGATTACCTATATCTCGTTAATGGTTATGCCAAACATTATAACGAGGCCACAGCCGATAACGACCCAGGCGTGCCACTGCTGCTAGATGCCGACATTTCGCAAACAAATCTTACTCGCGCTAGCGTGAAAGGTGTGTACCAACAGATATTGGCCGACCTAAACGAAGCCGAAAAAGCACTACCTGCAGAGATTAGCACCAATGCTTTTCATGCCTCGAAAGATGCAGCACGCGGTCTTTTGGCCCGAACTTTGCTATACATGGGTAACTACGCCGATGCTCTAAAGGCTGCCAACGAGGTGATTGCCCGGCACGACACACTGCTAAATTTAACCCAATATGCAGTGGTAAAACCCAACGGAATGATTGGACGCACCAATGTTCCTGATGCCGATGCCAACCCCGAAAGCATCTTTATCAAGTATGCCCCTTATATTTTCGGTGTTAGTTCGAAGGTGTTCCCCTCGGACACCTTGCTAAATATGTATCCAGGCAACGACATGCGCATGGCACTTTTCATGCCCGATAAATATCGTGGCACACAACTAACACACGCTATTTGGGCGCCTTTTGTGCGTGCAAACACTGCCATTAGCACGCCAGAGATGTTTCTTATCGCTGCCGAATGCGAAGCAAGAGTGGGCAATGCACAACGTGCCATGGCACTGATTAACAAACTTCGCGACCATCGCATACACACAAACACTCACGTTGTATTGACAGATAAAGACAGCGTGCTGAACTTTGTGCTGGCCGAAAGACGACGCGAACTGGCGTTTAATGGTTTTACACGACTCATCGACCTGAAAAGGCTGAACCTAGACCCACGTTTTGCCACCACCGTAAAACATGTTGGCGCAAACGAAACATGGGTTCTAATGCCTAACGACCCCAAATACGTGCTGCCCATACCACAAAAAGTAATGCGGTTTAACGCTAACAGTATGACACAAAACGAAAGATAACAATATGAAACGACTATCATTGCTCGCACTTATGCTGGGCTTCATGCTTCATGCAGCTGCCGTTGGCATTAGTGCCAACGCTCTTGTGGCCGACAAGAGCATCAAAAACTGTACTTGTTTATTGTGCAAGACGAACATTATGGCTATGTGCAACCACTCGACTCGATTGAAGTAACCGACGGAAAGTTTACTTTTCACAACGACACGCTCACTTCGCGCCTGTTCTTTATCTCGCCAACATTCGACCTTAACGACATGGAGGCTTGCTTCGAACAAGGTTCGTACCTGTTTATGGCCAATGGAGAAAACCAATTAACCATCGCAAAAAACAACAAGGGACAATTGATGGTGAACAATCCTAACGTGGAATTGAGTAACCTATACGTAACTTTTAAACACCAAAAAGACAGTGCTGGCGACAAACAAAGACTGGATTCGCTAGACCAACTGTTTTATGCAGCACGCGAACGCAACGACCAACGCGAGATGCAACGTTTGAAAGAAAGCACTGGCGATATATACGACCGAGCTTATGAGAACCAACGAAAGTGGTTGAACAAAGAGATTGAACGACAACAAGGCACTCCCTTTGGCCTTTATCTCTATTATACCTACAGACTGCAACACGCTAACATCACCAATAAAGACGAATTGACCTGGGCCAGACAGGCTGTTGAGGGGGCTAACGCTGAAGCAAGACAAACTTGGTATTATAAATTGGCCACCGAAAAACTTGACGCTGCCGCGCTAACCGTTGCAGGACAGATGGCTCCGGCAATCGTTGGCGAAGACAAAATGGGCAAACCTGTGAGTCTGGCTAACTTTAAAGGAAAGTATGTTTTGGTGGATTTCTGGAGCTCTTCTTGCACCTGGTGCAGAAAAGAAACACCCGTGTTACTGAAAACCTATAAGGCTTTTAAGGATAAAAATTTCACTATCCTGGGCGTGTCGACCGACTTTAAGCGGGCCGAATGGCTGAAAGCTATCAAGGACGATGGGGCTATTTGGGACCATCTTCTACTTAAAGGCAACGACCGAAAGAAGATTATGGACGACTATTCTATCGTGGGCATACCACAAATTCTGCTTGTTGCCCCCGACGGAACAATTATTGCCAAAAACTTGCGCGGCAATAGAATATTCGAAACGGTGAAAAAGGCGGTAACAAAATAATTGCTCTCTCACCTAATTATGAGTGAAAAAAGGGTAAGCAGGCTAATCGATACATAATGATTAGCCTGCTTAATCTTTTCTGCCAACTGCATTCGCTTATTAATGAGGCACTGATTTAACCCCAATCAGTCGGTAAGCTGGTTAGATTTTGTGTTTTGTTAGGCACATTTTCTATACTATTCTTGAAGGCGATGTACACTAAACCCAAAGAAATATGACAGGCAAGATGCCGACAAGCAAACGAAAGATGGATTGAAAGCAATGAAAACAAAATAAAAATAGGTGATAAGCGGTGTACCTACCGAATGGAGGGTTAATACCTACACCCACAATTTTGGGTGCATGAAGCCCTTTGCTATAGGATATTTGTAAGAGTAGCAGCCTACATCCAGAACATAAGACTAGCAAAACACCAGCAAACAAGCCAATGGTGAACAAGAAACAAGTAACACCTTCTCATGACATTGATAAGTGGGATAATAACCTTTTAGGATTAAAATAGGGGGTAAGACGTATAATAACCAATTGGCGTATACGGATAGGGAGACAAAAAGACTTGGGCGGAAGGCATATTCTACGAGCCATTATCCACCCAAGCCCAAAACGTTTTGTGCACAAAAAGCGCGTTAATCGAACCGTTCGAACAAGCGCGGACACAATTTTTTCATCGACTCAGGGTCTTCTTCATCCCAATTAAACTCGAAATTGGGATAATTTCCTTCCCTTGTAGTAAAGTTATCATCGTCGATATAGTCGTATAAGTCGGCTTCTGTAGCCTCTTCGAAAGCATCAATAGCCGCGTACCAGAACAATTCGAACTCAAAAAAGTCCACCTCTGCATCTTCTGCAATATAGTCAATGAGATTGTCGGGATTAGCAAGAGCAGCTTCGTACACTTTACGTCCGCGCGATATCACCCACAACCGAAAATACTCGAAGCCATCGTCTGAACATCCGCCATTCATCAAATAGCCAGCACACCACATTTCAGAAGTGTAGCTATCATAAAGAAGTTTATCGGTGCGAAGTCTAAATCCCACCATTTCTTTAAGCGACAGCTTGCTTAGTTCGTGCATCACAACTTCGAGATACTCGTCTTCGTCGTCGCCAGCTTCGTCTACTGCTTTCTGAACGATGGCCCAGAACTGATCTTCGTTCATCATTTCTGCCGTTGGTTTCAGTTCGGCAAGTTCCTGTTTTCTTTGTTTGTCCATAATATAAAGTTTTATTTAAAGGTACGAAAAGAAATAAGTGCTCCACACTGATGCTAAGACATTGCACCTAGATGCAGCGCGCCACAAGCGAAATCGTTTAACAACTTGGCTAAAAGGCGCTCATTTGAATACTAACGAAACACTTACACTTACGTGATAAAGCGGGTTGCACAAATGCTAATAACGCTCACACTTACGTGATAAGGCGATTGCATAAATGCTAATAAGCACTTACACTTACGTGATAAGGCGATTGAACAAATTCTAATAGAGCTCACACTTACGTGATAAGACGATTGAACAAATGCTAATAGCGCTCACACTTACGTGATAAGACGATTGAACAAATGCTAATAGCGCACAATATGCATTCTCTCGATGGCCTCTAGGGTTGATCAGTGTTTAGTTTTTTTCTTTCCTTTCTTCCCTTTTGTGGTTTTATGTTTGTCGTTATGCGACTTTGTTTTTACATGTTTCCTCTTCTTATCAATGCTTTTTGTTTTAGTGGCATGGTGTTTTTTATCACCTTTTTTGAGCTTTGCTCCCTTAGTTTTATGTTTGCTTTTGCTCAAAGACTTCTTTTTCCCATGGCCTTTAGCATGCTTATCTTTGTGTTTTCCTTTGGTCTTCGCCTTAGCTTTAGTCGACTTCTTTTTAGCATGATGGTCGGTATCGCTGTCTGAAACATGGTTATTATCCTTAGCATGCACAGCATGTTTGTTGAAAGGCGTTACTTCTACAGTCGCCACTCCTTTAGAAAGCATGTCTAAAGCCTTAGCAGCTCCCCACGAAAGGTCAACGATACGTCCACGTCCAAACGGTCCGCGGTCGTTTACACGTACCACCACTTCACGGCCATTGCTTAGGTTTCTCACCTTGAGCAGTGTGCCAAAAGAATGTGTTCGATGCGCACACGTAAGACTATCATGGTGCAATTTTTCCCCACTACTTGTTCGTGCACCCGTTGCTCGGCGCGAATAAAAAGAGGCTTTACCTCTCTGCTGTGCATGCAAAGAGATAAAGCCCACAATGATAAGTGCAACAAACAATACGTATCTTAATTGCGTCACGTTGTTTGAGTTTATGATTATTGAGGTCGTAAGCACCCCGATGCATCGCTTAGGCACGGATTGCAGATCCATCTGCCTTAGAGTTGCGGGTGCGCAACGCTCTAATTCTTCTTTCTTTTACGTTTTTATGCGATGCCCTGCGCCATCATAGCGTGAGCCACCTTCATAAATCCAGCGATGTTAGCGCCCTTCACGTAGTCGATATAGCCGTTAGCTTCTGTACCATACTTCACACACTGTTCGTGTATTGAAGACATAATGTGGTGCAGACGTTCGTCAACTTCCTTACCAGTCCATCCCAGACGGAGAGAGTTTTGCGTCATTTCCAATCCAGAAGTAGCTACGCCACCAGCGTTAACTGCCTTACCAGGAGCGAAGAGTGTTTGTGTAGCCACAAACTTTTCAGCAGCTTCAGCAGTACAACCCATGTTAGAAACTTCAGCAACGCAAACGGGTTTGTGAGCCAAAATTTTGTCGGCGTCTTCGCCATTGAGTTCGTTTTGGGTTGCGCAAGGCAAGTAGATATCGGCCTTTGTTTCCCAAGGTTTCTTGCCAGCGAAGAAAGTTGAGCCAGGGACTTGTCTGCATAGGGAGCGCAAACGTCGTTACCGCTATTGCGAAGTTCGAGCATGTATTCGATTTTTTCGCCGCTAATACCATTAGGATCGTGGATATAACCATCAGGACCACTAAGGGTAATAACCTTAGCACCCAGTTCGGTAGCCTTTTTAGCAGCACCCCAAGCAACGTTTCCGAAGCCACTTAATGCCACTGTCTTGCCCTTAATATCGATGCCTTTGGTTTCTAACATTTGGTTAACGAAGTAAAGTGCGCCGTAACCAGTTGCTTCAGGACGGAAGATTGAGCCACCCCATTCAAGACCTTTACCAGTAAGCACGCCTTCAAATTGATGCGTAAGCTTGCGATACATGCCAAAGAGATAACCAATTTCGCGCCCACCAACGCCAATATCACCAGCGGGAACGTCTTCGTTCGGGCCAATATGGCGATACAATTCGGTCATGAAAGCTTGGCAGAAACGCATGATTTCAGCCTCGCTACGGCCACGGGGTGAGAAGTCGCTACCACCTTTACCGCCACCCATAGGCAACGTGGTGAGTGCGTTTTTAAACGTTTGCTCGAAGCCCAAGAACTTCAAGATAGAGAGGTTTACTGAGGGATGGAAACGCAATCCGCCTTTGTATGGGCCAATAGCACCATTAAATTGCACGCGATAACCAATATTCACGTGTACCTCGCCCTTATCGTCGGTCCAAGGAACACGGAAGGTAATAACGCGCTCGGGCTCTACCATCCGCTCGATTATCTTAGCTTTTTCAAATTCAGGATGTTGGTTATACACGTCCTTAATCGAAACAAGCACTTCTTTTACGGCCTGAAGGAACTCAGACTCTCCTGGATGCTTGCGCTCCAGTTCTTGCATGATTTTCTCCACTTCCATGGTTGTAATCTTTTTTATGGTTGGGTTAGTAAACTTAGTATTTGTCAAATGGATGGTGCAAATATAGAACTTATTTACATACGCACCAAATAAAAGGGCAATATTTTTTTGGGGATTGTTATAGGCTTGCTGTTTCAAGTGACAAGGCGCGATATAGGTTTGCTTCCCTTTTGTTCGCTTTTACGCCTTTCATCTTACATTTACTAGCTGGTGCGACCTAATTTTGTCCAAAAAGATAATCTTCA
The DNA here is from genome assembly GCF_000613445.1 of Hoylesella shahii DSM 15611 = JCM 12083. Lineage (GTDB taxonomy): Bacteria > Bacteroidota > Bacteroidia > Bacteroidales > Bacteroidaceae > Prevotella > Prevotella shahii. Next base: position 69,817 of record NZ_BAIZ01000012.1, on the reverse strand, counting down.
TTTTCTTCAAAAGTTCGCTTTTTCTTTTGAAATATATTGGGTCTCTTTCTAATCTCTTTGGTCGTGTATTTGCCCTTGTCTTAACTACAACAAGCGGTAATTACAGGCAAAAGATATAAAAAGGCCTCATCCGTTATTTCTCTCTAAAGAGAAGAACTCGAGCGGATGAGGCTTTTACGTGTAAACTATGGTTTAAGTTTCACCTTCACAAACACAGGATAGTGGTCGGATGCCGTGCGTATTCTGTGCGGTTTAAAATTGATTTGCTGCGGAGCATCATGCCCTTTCTCGCTTTTCGTGTATTCTTCTTCCGTCCAATAGAAATTAGGAAGCACGCCATATCGCGTCACAGTAAAGCTAGGCGACACAAAAATATGGTCTATCCTACTGGTTGTTTTCAGCGAAGGATTAAAGCTATTAAACGTTCCGTTCTCTGCAAAACGATATTTTGCCACGGTGTAGGCATCTTTTAGTCGGCCGTCTGCGGTGAAAATGGCGTAGGTTTCGTCGGTTTGGTCAACATTGAAGTCGCCCGTTAACACCACAGAACTATCGTTTCCTCCCAGCTCGTCGATGGTTTTCATCACCAGCTTAGCCGACTCGTAGCGTGCTTTAACACCCACATGGTCGGTATGAAGGTTGAAGAAAAGGAACACTTTTCCTGTTTTGCGCACCTTAAACTTCGCCCATGTGCAAATGCGAATACATGCTGCGTCCCATCCCAGGGATGGTTTTGTGCGATTGGGCGACAGCCAAAAGTATCCATCACTTAGCAAAACCAAACGTTCGCGTTGATAAAAGATTGGGGCAAACTCGCCAGCTTCGCGGCCATCATCGCGCCCAACGCCTACATAATCGTATTCGGGCAAGCCTCGCAACAGGTCGTCTAATTGCTCTTTGAGCACCTCTTGCGCGCCAAAGGCGTCGGGAAGTTCATAATGAATTTGGTCGCAAATCACCTGGCAACGCTTCTTCCAGAGATATCCTTTCGACTCATCGCCATCGTTTCGATACCTTATATTATAGCTACCTAGCACCAGTTCTTGCCCAAAGGCGGCAAAGGCCATGCACAGCAAAGCCCCAAGCAGCACAATACGAGCTTTATTGGAACACATAACGCAACACGAGCAATGAGCTAACGATGAAGAGTGTGATGTTCACATCTTTGTAATTGCCGCTCAAAATCTTCACCAGTGTATAGCTAATCATGCCCAGAGCCATACCCTCGGCAATGCTATAAGTAAGCACCATCGTTAAAACGGTGATAAAACAAGGCAAAGCTTCAGAGATATCTTGCAAGTCTATCTTCTTTATCGACTCGAGCATAAACACGCCCACAAGCACCAATGCGCCTGTTGTTGCAGCCGAAGGGATGATAAGAAACAGCGGTGCCATAAACAATGCCACCACAAAGAACATGGCTGTGGTGAAGGCGGTGAGGCCTGTTCGCCCTCCTTCGGCCACACCTGCTGCACTTTCTACGTATGTTGTTACGGTAGAAGTGCCCAGCAAAGCACCTGTTGAGGTGGCGATGGCATCGGCCATCATGGCCTTTTGGATATTCTTCACATTACCATTTTCGTCCATCATGTCGGTTTTTGCTGCCGTTCCGATAAGCGTTCCCAGTGTATTGAAGATATCGATAAATACCAACACAAACACTGTTAGCATCATATCCATATTGAGTAAGGCAGAAAAATCCAGCTTAAGGAATGTTGGAGCCAGACTTTGTGGCATCGAAACGGGTACAAAGGCTTCGGGTATTTGGGTTATTCCCATTGGTATGCCCACAACGGTGCATATCAAGATGCTATAAAATAGTGCACCACGAACCTTCAACACCAGCAGAGCACCACTCAAGATGATGCCCACGCAGGCCAACACGGCGGTTGGAGTGAATGCGCCCAAGGCCACATAAGTGGCATCGTTGGCCACAATAATGCCCGCATTCTTCAGGCCGATAAAGGCGATAAACAAGCCAAGACCGCCCGAAATAGCAAATCGCAGGTTCTTAGGAATGCACTTAACAATTTGCTCGCGTATGTTCAGCGCTGTTAATATAATAAAGATAATACCTTCAACAAACACTGCTGCCAAGGCTGCTTCCCACGAATAGCCCATGCCTTTTACCAGCGTAAAGGCGAAGAAAGCGTTGATTCCCATACCTGGAGCCTGTGCAAAGGGCAGTTTTGCCAAGAAAGCGATAAACAAAGTTCCCAAGGCCGAGGCCAAAGCAGTGGCTGTAAACACCGCACCCTTGTCCATTCCCGCCGCACTTAGTATGTCGGGGTTCACGGCAAGGATGTAGCTCATGGTGAGAAATGTGGTTACGCCAGCCATCATTTCTGTGCGACGCGATTGTTTCTTTGGGTCGAAGCCCAATAAAGAATAGAAAGACATTGTGTAAAATTATTGTGAGTTGAGCTCACCCCACCACCTCGTTTAAAGAGGAAAAAGCACTCCCCAACCTCTCTTAAAAGTGATTGGGGGCGTAATATGCTATGCAACTACTAAGTTGATAAGCGAAAAATGCAATGCTATTGCAAGGCATATCACTCCCCTCTCCCTTTGGAGAGGGGTTGGGGGTGAGGCCGTTTATGTTATTAAAACGTCCACTTCGCAGCCAACGTAGGCAAGCAATACCAGCGATGGTTTTGATTAACGAAGTTATTGCTTATTTCCCATTCTGTTCCCACGCTCAGTTTAAAGTCGTCGCTAACGCCTTTAATGCGGTTAAGATTAACCCAGAACTGTGGTTCGGTAAGGAAAATGACTATATTTTGTCCGTCTGTAAAACGGCGATCGCCCCAGAAATCGGCAAATCCATTAAAGGTGAGCAAGCGATTGCAGAAGTTCATATACCATGTAGCGGTTAGTTGCCACGAGTGTTTTTTGTCTTGTTTGGCCAAATACTTATACATGGGTGTGAAGGTGAAGCCCGAATTAAAGTCTTTATCGTTCCAGCTATAAGTCACACCTGCAAGATAAGCGTCGTTATACGAACCCAGACCTTTGGCCAATCCGCCATTATACTCCACATGAATAGCCACAGGTGCTTGCCAGAATTTCAATTCGCGCGATATTTCCCAATATGCGGAGGCCACGCCATTGTCTGCATAGTCCATGTCGACAAAGAAGAAAGTGTTACCCCATTTGTCGGGTTTAAACATCTCCACCGTAGAGGTCAACTTAGGTCTTGCGGAGAGGTTGTCGTTCAGATGTCCAAAATCATAATGCAACTGCACATTCTGTGCCTGTACAGACAGGCCGGCCACGATAGCAATGGCCAAAGCGAAAAGCTTTTTCATTCTATTTTTTAATTTGGTTTCGTTAGTTAGCCTGCACAACTTCAACGGCACTCGCTCTGTCATTGGTTTGCAAGCAAATGCAAAGTTAGTGAGAATTGATGGAATAATCATGATGGAAACGCAAAAAAAAGGAGACGTGTGTAAGGTGTTCTAGGGATTTGTTTGCCCTAAAACACAGCATTTAAACGGCTTGACGCTAAAAAGCTGAACTAAAAAGCGCATCAATCCTGCACCTTCTTTTGTCAACAAACGCCAATTTGCAAACTTATCACGCCATTCTTTACAAGAGAAAGGCTCGAACACGAAACGTTTAGCAGAGACAAGTGAGACGCGTTTGGCTGAAATCGTTGCTCTATCGTGCAGGTATAACCGAGTCTTCGTGCAGAGGCTGCTTAGTCTTTTTGTTGTTACACATACATGCTTTGCTTTTCGCAAAGCACTTTTAGGCAACGCTCCGTTAAGCGCTCTGTCATTATCTTTGTTTCTGCTTCCCTTTTCTCACATCCCTCCTTTTCTATATTCGGCAGGTGTTAAGCCAAAGGCTTTTTTAAAAGCGTGGTAGAAACTAGACGAATGTTCAAAGCCACAGCGGTCGGATATGTCTTCGATTGTTAGTTCGAACTCGTTATCGAGCAACCATTTAGCCTTTTCCATCTTCAAGTTTAGGATAAAAGCGCCTGGCGTGTTGCCTGTCACGGCCACCAATTTTCGATGGAATTGCCTAACGCTCATGTTCAAACTATCTGCCAGAGCGTTCACGTCGAGCGTTCGTTTGCCCAATAAGAAATGTGCCGACGAAGTAACCTTATCCACAAATTGCTGTTCGGCCTCATTGCGATGGTTATCCTCTTCAGCAGGCGCATTGTTGTCTTCGGCATATTTTTTACGCAAATGCTGGTGGCGTTCCAACAGCATTTCCACTCTTGTTATCAGTTCTTCGCTGTTGAAAGGTTTCGTCAGATAGGCATCAGCACCCGCTTTAATGCCCTCCAAGCGTTCTTTCTCGTTTACTTTTCCCGTAACCACCACAATGGGAATATGATTTAGCACATTGCTTTGACGCACTTGCCTGCACACCTCCAGTCCATCAATGTCTGGCATCAGTCGGTCGGTAATAATGATATCGGGATCCAGTTCCATCGCCTTTGTCATGGCTTCAGTGCCATTGCAGGCATAATAAACGGCGTAGTGATTAGCAAACAGCGAACCGATAAATGCAGCCAAGTCGGCGTTATCTTCCACCACCAGCACGCGTTGTTCGTCGTTACAGGGTGTATTGTCGTCGTCGAGTGGTTCGGTTTCTGCGGGCAACAAGGGTGTATTCACCATTTCTGCGCCCAAGGTAGTAGACTTGCACTCGTTTTTTATGGGTAGTTTAATCGTTACGATGCAACCCTTTTGCAGCTCGCTTTCTAAAGTAATGTCGCCTCCCAGTGCCTCAACAATGTACTTAACAAAGGCCAAACCAATACCTGGCCCAACCTGCGGCCCCACTCCGCCCATCCTTGAGAAGGGTTCGAAGATGTGTGGAACAATCTCTGGTGCCACCCCTGGCCCTGTATCGCTGATAGTAATAACCGCCGAAGAGCCTTTGCGCACCATCTTTACCGTTATCGAACCATAATGGGGTGTGAACTTAAAGGCGTAGAACAGCAGGTTGTTCATCACCTTATTAATATATTCGGGCACAAAGTCGGTTTGTATTTTCCCTTCGCCAACAAACTGTAGGTTTACGTTTCGCCCTTCGGCATATTGGCGATAACTTTCAACCACCATGTCAAGATGCGCCATTAGGTCGCTGTTGGTCCAACCAGGATTAATATCGGCCGATTTCGCTCTGGCCACATCCAGCAACTGACTGATAAGTGTGTACAAGCCTTCTCCCTGCTTTTCAATGTTTTGCGCTTTGCGTTGTGCCTCTAAAGGCAAATCCTCACTGGTGCCTAGTTCTTTACTTAAACCCAATATCAGCGTGATTGCTGAACGCACTTGATGCGTGACGTTGCTGTAAAAATGTTCGTTCATCAGGTTCATTTTCTTTAGCAGCTCGCGGTTTCTGCGTTTTTCTCGCTTCACCATCATCACCTCAACACCCAGCGCCAGCAGCAACAAGGCCATCAAAATGGCAAATACACACACCACCAATCGGTCTTTATTCTGGTGCTCATTTTGTCCAATGCCAGCCACACCGCTGCAGTCGGGGTAGTGTTCTGCCGTTGCCAAACTTGTTTGTGGCAGTCCTTGTTGCAGCGGATGCACCAGTGTTGCGATATATTTTGTGAGGGGTAAAATCGTGGCTACTTGTTTAATGTACTGGTATGTGCTATGACCATCGGCGCACACCACCATTGGCCTACTGCCATATAGGCCGTGCAAGTGTTCAGAATAAGGTTTTGCGGTGCACGACCCTAGCAACAAAGTGGCCACAACACACAAGCCAAACACGGCTTTTGCTATGCCCAAACTCGACATAACAAGGCCTTGCCAGGCACAAAAAGTTGACAAACGGTTATCAGTCATAGGTACATTCGTATTCGTTAATTAGGGCTAGTATATCTTGCTCATTGTTAATGCGCTTTGCAAATATAAGAAATATTTACCAACCTTGTTCAACTTTATGATATGTTTTTAAACCTAAACTGGCGCTTAAAGACTGTAACTCGTTTTACCCCTAATCGCTTCATTAGAGGTGTTTATACGCTGTGTTTTGTCGGGTTCATTGGCTGTATTATCCTTTAAGACGTTAGGCGCTATGCCTAAAATATGCTTGGCAACAGACCTACAAGCAAATAAAAGACGAACTAGAAACAATGAAAACAACTTAAACCCAAATCGGCCATTAGACCACCATGTTTCCAGAGTTATTGTATTTGTGTTGTTTCCTAACATCTTTTATTTTATTGTTGGCATCTTGCCTGTCTTTCTAACTCGATGTAGCCCGCTACGTCTACACTACAAAGAGATCCAATCTGCCAACAATAAAACAAAATCTGTTTAGTCTCTAATGACAACTTGGGTTAAAACACGGGATAAGCAGACTAACGAATGTATTTGGCGTTTAACTGAACAGCTTAACAACTGGTTTTCACTGTTCTTTAAAAGCGTTACACACTGCATCTTGAGAATACAAGAAATAAAAGATAGACCGTACAAACAAAATACGCACATACGGCAAGAAGGTTTCAGAACAATTCGTGTTAGAAATGTTTTACAAATAGCTTGTTTTTAGCCATCCAATCTAGCAAAAAATAAAGCCTAAAAATATGGTTTTAGCCTCAATTTTCTACTTTTCAGAATTTATTTTTACGCCTTTTTTCTCTCCAAAACTGCGTTTTGCACCATTTCAGCTTTCTATTTTATGCCAAAACCGTAATTTTCCTGCCACCAAAATTCTGTTTTTTGCACCAAAAATACAGCTGTTTTGGTTTGTTTCTCTCCGCCGAAGCCCGAGTTTTGCATCAAATTAAGAATTTCAGCCCACTTTACAATATGCAACTTTATGCATTTCGCACTACGTTTTGCTACACTTTTGTGTGTGTTTTGGTGGTTTTAGCCTTGTGTTTTGCTGCATTTAGCCTTGCGTTTTGGTGCATTTAGTCTTGCGTTTTGCATGAGTTAGCAATGCGTTTTCATGGTTTTTACCTTGCTTTTTGGTGCTAAACGCGTGCATGTTCCAATTGTTTTCATATTTATTCCATGCCGAACAAATTTATATACACGCGCAACACCTTCTTCTTATCGCAAAAACAAACCCTCGCGAGAATTGGATATTTCGCACCACTCGAGTGATTGGTGAATAACAAGGGCTCTTTTTGAGGGGTTTCTTGTCTTAAATCTTTACATTTTGCAATAAACAGACAGCTTTGCTTAATGCTGCATAAATGGGTTAACCCCCTAACACTGCCTTTGCTATTATTCGGCGTTTTACTGGCGAGCGCATAGCCATTCGTTTGTTTTGAAGGTTTAACCAGCTATGCCAATAAACACCACACACAACTAGCCTACAAACCAGCATAAAAGGTACGAGCCTTAGCCACCAAGTTGAGTAAAAAAGCAAGCCGAAACAAAAGAAAAAGGATGAGCAAGTGCAAGCCACTTACTCATCCTTTCACTATTATCTCTGTAGCAGGACACCCCCTACCAGCGCCACGATTGGTGCAGCAAAGCCCTTAGCGAGCCTAAAGACCATTTGCTGTTATCCAAGCCCACGTCACAAGTGCAACATCGAGCCAGCATTCGCGGTCACTTTAGCGTTTAAAGCGTGTATTTACTTACCGGTTTCGAGCATCTTAGCCACCTTTTCAAGTTGTTCGCCCATGCCGATGGTGTAGCCTTGCGAGCAGAACACCACGCGATTAAAGGTATCGGCCACAATAAATACAGGCATTTGCGAGGGGTTAGCCAGTTTCATGGCATTAGCCACTTGCTGCCTATCTTACCATCGGTGTCGATACCCAGAATAATATTGGCGGGCAAAGTGCCAAAGTTCTCTTTCTTGAAGCGTTGCAAATCGGCCTCGTTGGGGAAGAGCAACACGAAGGGACGCCCCCATTCATCAAGCGTTGCACGCGCCTTAGCCAAGTCGCGCAATGCATGGTTAGTTGGTTCTTCGCCAATACCCAACAGCGCAAGCGTGTAATATCCGCGCCCTGTTTGCGAAAGAATGCTCACCTCCTGTCCATCTTTGAGGAAACGCGACTCGCTATCAAAGTTGCCCAGCACATTAAGTTGGCCCGAGGGACGGCGCATTTTGAGCGCCACTTCGGTGGTTTTGCCAGGAGCGATGTTAAAGAAGCGTTGTGTGACCAACACCCCTCCATTGGCCAAACGTGTACCCGTAACCAAGAGATAAGTGCCAGCATCCAGGCTATATCCATTTTTAAAGGTGTTGGCCCAGGTTGTTCCCTCATTGTCATTTCCGTCGCCCTCGTCGAAGTTAAGCAGTTGAGCGCGTCCGTCTACTATTTTGCTAAGCGAGAAATGGCTGTAATATTTGGGGTCGGCAGGCAGCAACGAAGCAGGTTGATACGTGAGTTTAAGCACACCAGTGGGCGCAGTTTGCTGACTAGCATTATCAAAATCAACATCCACCCATGCGCCATCGCGTTTATATTGCACCTTACCCGTAATGGCATCCTTGCGCGACTCGATGCCCAAACTTCGTGCCATACTCACAAAGAAGATGTCGCGCGAACGAGTATCAGTGAGTCGCGAGCGCCAAACGCCCATCGGCGTTTGCGCAATGCGCAAGGCTTTGGTGTCGGGATTGAGCCTAATGTTACGCTTCACCCAGTTAACCAGCACTGCGGGGTTGGCCCTCATGCTGTCGGCAAGCGATTGATTGAAAGCCACTTGAAAAGCTTGTTTATATGGCGCAATAATCATTTCGTCTTCCACACGTGGCGAAAGCTGATTGCTTTGTGCGCCAAAATGGTCTTCCAATATTTCCAAAGGCATATCGTGAAGGTCTTTTACTGGCAGTGTTTCGAGCAATGCCAGCACCCTTTCTTGTTTATCGGGATGGTTATTTACAAACTGCTGAATGGTTTTCCAGTTGCCACGCGCCAGTTTATAATACTTTTCGGCCAGTCCGTCGCCTGTGGGTTTATAGAATGTTGCTTCGTAAGCATGCCTTATACTATCCTCTTTCACCAGTCGGGCTTTATTAGCTTGAGCCTGCTGAGGGGTCACTTCGGGCAGTTTAGCGCTTTCAACGGGAGGCACAATATTCACCGAATCGAGTGCGCCAACCATGCTCTTAGCCATTGTTTTGGCATTGTGGGTCAATCGGATAGTAACGTTTTTGTCTTTTCCAAACGACGCCTTAGCAAAGCCGTAAGCCCCATTTTTAGATGCCCACACCATCATATCGCCCACGCCAGCGGTAAGAAAGGTTCGTCCGCGGTTATCGGTAAACTTGTTAACAGCCGTGTAATATTCGGCATAGTTATAAATTTTAAACTCCACTTGAGCCTTGTCCACAGCTTTTCCGGCAGCATCAACCACCATAAAGTCGATGCGAGCCGTGGGGGCATAATTGCCAATGAGGTTAATTTCGGTGTAGTTGCTAGTGCGAAGCATCACCTCTTCAGGACCGCGATAGTTGCCAAAGGCCTTGGTATGCATCAGCATAGCGCGCGAAGCAGGCAAGTTAAACCATCCCAAGTTGAGCACTGGTTCGGGTTCGCAAGCCCCTAAGAAATGCCATTTGCCATCAGCCCAAGCCTCAACCCATGCATGGTTGTCGTCGGTATGCGCCCATCTAGGGGTGTAAACCTGTCTTGCAGGGATACCCATTGTTCGCAATACGGCCACGGCGAACGTACTTTCTTCGCCACAACGACCAATAGCTGTTTTAAGACAAGCTAGTGGAGCCAGCGTACGCGCATTAGAAGGCTGGTAAGTAACATGCTCATGACACCAGTGATTAAGTTCGAGCACAGCCTCGGTCATGCTCATTCCCTCAATTCTCTTCTTCAATTCGTCGTAAAGCACAGCCCTTGTGTTGTCTAGGTTTTCGTTGTTTACACGAATAGGCAGCACAAAATGGCGGAAAAGAAGTTCGGGAACAGCCTTTCCCCATGGCATTTCTTCACGCGCCTTGAAGGCCGACTTCACATTGCTGAGATAGAAATCGGTGGTGTAGTCGGTAACATCGGCCAAAGGCATGTAGGCGTAAAGAAATTCCAGTGCCTCTTGTTCGGCCACCGTGGGTGTGGTTTGGGTTATCTTAAAAAAGTTTTTCCCCACCAGTTGCATCTTCTTATTGAAGTCGTTGTGCACCTGTGCGCGATATTTATCATCTGAGATGAAATGGTAATAGCCAGCCCTAGCAGCGTTGATTGCAGCCAAGACAAAGAGAAGGGATAGCAATAGCTTTCTCATTTTGAGGTAGGTTTTTTGTTGATGGAAGATAAATTGTTTATGGTTTGTTAGCCATGCCGAGCGTTTTGCTTCCTTACAGCACGGTCATTGGGCCTTTCCGCCCATGTGTCTCGCACTCTCGCCCACCACATGTCAGCAAACACGTTGGCTAGGGCGAGAGCCGAGCGCACTAAAGAAGGAAAAAATGTATTTTTTAAACAACGCTCTGCAGTGGTGTTAGCTCGTTTTTATTACTACTTTTGTAACATCCCATATGTGCGTATCTAGGTTACGAGGGATATTTCCCATTGCGCAGCTCCATGATGGTGTGGCTCACTCGGCGCGCCGTTGTAACCTCGCGATAGCTTTCATCGGTGTCGTGTCCACCCATTTTCACGTTTCCACCCATGTATGCGCAAGGCGATTGCACCGACTCCCGCGCCGAGAAGTGGAACTGAGTTACATTTGTTTGGCAGTGAATTTTAAAGATGTTACGTTCGTTTACGCCGCATCCGGCCATGATGGCAATGCTATCGCCAGCCTTTTTATGCAGTTTATAGAGCAAGGGAATACCCTTTTCGGCCGTTTTTTGTTGGCCAGAAGTAAGCACTCTGCTAAATCCCAGTTTAGCAATTTGCTCTAAAGCATCGAGCGGATTACGGCATCTGTCGAACGCACGATGGAAAGTAGCCGCCATGTTACCCACGCGAGCCATTAATCTAGCGTTTTTTTCGATATCGATGTCGCCTTCTGGGGTTAGGCATCCAAACACCACTCCGTCTACACCAGCCTTTTTACAAGCTTCGATGTCGGCTTCCATGATGTCCATCTCAAGGTCCGAATAGGTGAAATCTCCGCCTCTCGGCCTAATGATAACATGCAGCTTGGTTTTGGAAAGCAATCGGCGAGCCGTGACAATGTCGCCATAGGGCGGCGTTGTGCCTCCTTCGGGGATGCCAGCGCATAGTTCTACGCGGTTGGCTCCTCCCTCTTGGGCTGCTAAACAGCTTTCCACACTGTTTGCGCATATTTCAAATTCAAAGTTGTTACCAGTTTCGTCCATACAATATTCATGTCATTGGTTTAAGATATTGCTGCTTCTATGGGGGATGTTGCACCACATGAGGCACCCCATTTACCCATTACGGGCAGGCTTTAGAGCGCCGTGCGCCTAGGCAGCCATGCTTAAAGGTGCCCTCACAGTCACCTCCATTAACTACACGACTTGTTTATTACGCATCGCTCATGGCAAAGATACAAAATTACTACCAATGTTGTTGCATTTTTTTGATATTTAATGTAAATTAAACAACGGCTATTATCAAGCTCCAAACAACAGTACACACAGCATAGCATTGCACTTGAGGGCGCAACAAGCACAAACCAAACTGAAACAGACAACAACAGCTTCCTCCATTCCTTATTATATACGCGCGCGAGAAACGCTCAATACATAGCATTTTGGTAGGTAGGAAAAGGCTATCTAGGGTAAGCGAAGGGAAATTTAACTTACATTAACCATGCTTCGGACACATTTGTTACCCTTTGCTCGTTGCTTTACCGATTAATTTTGCAGGCGAAAATTAAAGCAATAATATACAAAAACAGCATGATAGAGAATAAAATGTTTTGTTTCCAATGTCAGGAAACAGCTAAAGGTATGGGTTGTACCATCAAGGGTGTATGTGGCAAAGAGGCTTCAACATCCAATTATCAAGACCTTCTACTGGGCGTGGTGCGTGGCGTTGCCACCATCGACCGTGCCATTCGCAAGACTGGCGCACAGAGTGTTGCAGGCGTTGACTCCTATTTTGTAGACGCATTGTTTGCTTGTATCACCAATGCCAACTTCGATGATGCTAGCATCCTTAACCGCGTTGATAAGGGTATCGCACTGAAAAAGCAATTGTTGGCCATCGCTAAGGAGCATAATGTGGAGCTACCTGATTACCACGAGATTGTGTGGGGCGGCGAAAAGGCCGACTACGAGGCACAAAGCCGTAAGGAAAGTGTGCTGCGCAACGAGAACGAAGACCTGCGCTCGCTGAAAGAACTAATTGTTCTGGGCCTCAAAGGTATGGCCGCTTACTACGAACATGCAGGCAGATTGGGTTATACCGACACCACCATAACCGACTTTATGGGCGATGCACTGGCCCTTATCGCTAATCCTGATGCGCCAATGGACCAGCTTCTAAACTGTGTTCTCGATACTGGCAAGTGGGGCGTAACGGCTATGGCGCTGCTAGATAAGGCCAATTCCACCACCTATGGCCATCCCGAAATAACCAAGGTGAACATTGGCGTGGGCAAAAACCCTGGCATCTTGATTTCGGGACACGACTTGCACGACATCGAAGAGCTGCTGAAACAAACCGAAGGAACGGGCGTTGACGTGTACACCCACGGCGAAATGCTGCCCGCGCACTATTATCCCGAACTGAAAAAGTATAAGCATCTGGTTGGAAACTACGGCAACGCGTGGTGGAAACAGAAAGAAGAGTTCAGCACATTTAATGGTCCTATCGTGTTTACCACCAACTGCATCGTGCCTCCCTCGGCCAATGCTAACTACAAAGACCGCGTGTTTACGATGAACTCTACGGGCTTCCCCGGTTGGAAACATATCGAAGCCGACGCCAATGGGCATAAAGACTTCTCGGAAGTGATTGCTATTGCCAAGACCTGCGAGGCCCCAACAGAGATTGAAACGGGTGAAATTGTAGGCGGTTTTGCCCACAATCAGGTATTTGCACTGGCCGATAAGATTGTAGATGCCGTGAAAAGCGGAGCCATTCGCAAGTTTGTGGTGATGGGCGGATGCGATGGACGCATGCGCAGTCGCGACTATTACACGGAGTTTGCCCAACAGTTGCCTCACGATGTGGTTATCCTCACTTCGGGTTGTGCCAAGTTTAAGTACAACAAACTTAACCTCGGCGACATCAATGGCATCCCCCGCGTGCTCGATGCAGGTCAATGCAACGACTCGTACACTTGGGCAGTGGTGGCTTTGAAGTTGAAAGAGATATTTGGTGCGGCCGACATCAACGACCTACCACTTGCATTCAACATTGCTTGGTACGAGCAAAAGGCGGTTATCGTGTTGCTCGCCCTGCTCTCGTTGGGCGTTAAGAACATCCACATCGGTCCCACTCTGCCCGCCTTTGTTTCGCCTGGCGTGCTGAAAGTGCTGGTAGAACAGTTTGGACTTGGCGGCATTACCACCGTTGAAGAAGACCTGAAACGAATGATTGGATAAGGCGTCAGCCATCCTTAAACGATAAAATCTGGCCAATTGGCCCTGCCTAGCAGGACTGATTGGCCAGATTTCTGCTTACAAAAGCACTAGCTGGTAGGAAATATATGGGGTAATTAAGCAAGCTTGCACAGTTCTTTCAACCAAGTTAGGCTAGCCTAATCGCCCCGCTTTTTAACCTTATTTCCCTACAACTTTCGCCACTTCTTCTTCCAAATACTCCATCGCGTCTTTGGGTTCGATGCGTTTCACCACCTTCCCTTCGCGGTCTACGATAAATTTAGTGAAGTTCCATTGAATGTCGTACTCCACATTTATGGGCACATCCTTTGGCAAACGCTCAAACTCGGCACGTTGTATGGAGTCGCTCATCAAGTAACCAAAAAATGGTTGCTGACGTTTGAGGTAACGATAAAGCGGAATGGCATTCTTTCCATTCACATCAATCTTGGCAAATTGTGGAAAAGTGATACCGTAATTGGCCTCGCAAAATTGACGAATCTCTTTGTTCGTACCAGGTGCTTGTCCCTTAAATTGGTTGCAAGGAAAGCCTAAAACCACCAGTCCCTTATCGCGATATTTCTCGTAAAGCGCTTGCAAGGGTTTGTATTGAGGCGTTAGTCCACAATGCGTGGCCGTGTTAACAATGAGCAACACCTTACCACGATACTTTGATAACGACACCATTCGGCCGTTTTCGTCCTTTACCTTAAACCCATAAACATTCTTTTGCGCCATGCCCGAGAAGGCAAAGAGTGCGAAAAGAGCAAGGGTTAAGGTTCTGAGAAAATAGAGTTTTGAGTACATAAAATCTTTAATGAGTAAATAAACAGGCTCACCTCAACCCCTACCGGCCTTTACCGGCCTCACCCCCGACCCCTCTCCAAGGGAGAGGGGAGTGAAATGCCTTGTTGGGGCATGGTGGTTATGCTTGTTTGTCCTTGAAATTACCTTACATTCTTTATTGTTTGCCTTGTTGTTGCATTACATACTACTCCCCTCTCCCCTCGGAGAGGGGTTGGGGGTGAGGCCTTGTATAAAACAGGGGCGACCCATACAGGCCGCCCCATCTTATTAGTTACGCTTCCAAATCTCGTTGGCGCGAAGCCATTAGGCGTCTATGGCCCGTTATTTGGCAAGCATATCCCTTTTATCTGCTTATTGCTTCTTCAGTCTTTCGTAACCATAGCGAGCAGAGCAGCACAATTGTTCCTCGATACGGATAAGTTGGTTGTACTTAGCCATACGGTCGGTGCGGCTCAACGAACCAGTCTTAATCTGGCCAGAGTTGGTAGCAACGGCGATGTCAGCAATAGTAGTATCCTCGGTTTCGCCCGAACGGTGCGAGGTAACAGTGGTGTAACCAGCGCGATGAGCCATTTCGATAGCCTCAAGTGTTTCGGTAAGCGAACCAATCTGGTTAACCTTAATAAGGATAGAGTTAGCAGCGCCCATCTTAATACCCTTCTCCAAGAACTTCACATTGGTAACAAAGAGGTCGTCACCAACCAATTGGCAACGGTCGCCGATAGCTTCTGTCAGCTTAACCCAGTTATCCCAGTCGTTCTCGTCCAAACCATCTTCGATAGAGTCGATAGGATATTTGGTGATGAGTTCTTCGAGATACTTGATTTGTTCGGCAGCAGTGAGCTTCTTACCGTTAGGATCTTTGGGCATGCCATTCTTGAGTTGACGATAGTCGTAGAACCATTCGCCATTCTCTTGTACAGCAAATTCAGAAGCAGCACAGTCCATAGCAATCTTAACATCCTTGCCAGGTTCGTAGCCAGCGTCCTTAATAGACTTCATGATGGTATCCAAAGCGTCTTCGATACCGTCGAACTTAGGAGCGAAACCACCCTCATCTCCAACAGCAGTAGACAATCCGCGAGCCTTCAAGTTCTTAGCCAAAGCGTGGAACACCTCAGCACCCATGCGGATAGCCTCACGTTCGCAAGATGCACCTACGGGGCGAATCATGAACTCTTGGAATGCGATAGGAGCATCAGAGTGAGCACCACCGTTGATGATATTCATCATAGGAACAGGCAGAACATAAGTGTTGGTTCCGCCAATGTAGCGGTAAAGGGGCATGCCAAAGGCCTTAGCGGCTGTGTGAGCAACGGCCAACGAAACGCCAAGGATAGCGTTAGCACCCAGTTTGCTCTTTGTGGGAGTACCGTCTAGTTCGAGCATTTTATAGTCGATTTTGCGTTGTTGGCAAACCGACATGCCTTTAAGGGCGGGAGCAATAACGTTGTTTACGTTCTCTACGGCTTTGAGTACACCCTTACCCAAGTAGCGACCCTTGTCGCCGTCGCGCATTTCAAGCGCTTCGTTTTCGCCAGTAGATGCGCCAGAAGGTACACTTGCGCGGCCTACCACGCCATTACACAATGTCACTTCCACCTCTACGGTAGGGTTACCTCTTGAGTCGAGGATTTCTCTCGCATGAACTTTTTCAATTACCATAATTTGTTCTTATTTAATTAAATAAAAAAATGTCCGTATTAAACTCTTGCAAAGTTAATAAATATCTCTGAAAAAACAGATGAAAAACAAATAAATACGCGCTGTTGGGATAACTTAACTTATTGCAGCGTAAAGGCTAGCTGAAATAGATGAAGTGAAACAAGCGTTGGCAACTGTCTTTAAGCACCGAACAACAGCACCACAAGAAGACAGCAAACAGCATTGTACCAACAACGTTAAGACCTAGCCACCGCTTTTGTTATCTTCTTCAAACGGGTTGCCAACGTAGTATCCTTTCGTGCAACCTGCATGTTGTACTTCATCTGTAATTCCATTAAGGGCTCGGCAGGAATGTCCAAAGCCGCTTCAAACATAAGGCAGAAGTGGTACTCAACGGCCTACGCCCATTCAATAGTTCGTTTAGAACCGAATAAGCCATGCCGATACTTTCGGCGAACTTACGCTGGGATATGCCCCTTGCCTCCAATTCGTCTTTAAGCACTTCGCCAGGATGTGTGGCATAAAAGCCATAACCTAAACTAGACATATCATTTTATTTATAATGGTTTGACAATTCCAATATGTTGCAAACGGTAACAATCCGCTCTCCGGATTTAATTTCCGTGCGAAATTCAATACGATATTGGTCATTAACTCGCACAGACTCACGCCCGACCTTGTCACCTACCAACTTTTCATAATGCAAAGAGGTAAAGCGATACATGTCTTCTGTACTATTAAGCGAGTTCATCAGGTTCAACACATTAATATACTTCCGTATAACTTGCGGTTGAAAACGATGTTTCTTATCATGAGTTTTACCCAAATAAAACAGCTCCCTCAAATATTCTTGCTCAAAGGTTATTTCCATCTTTGCTGTTTCTTTTTGCAAAGATAGCCAGAATAATCAACCTTCGCAACTTATGCGAACACTTTTTGCAGGCATTACAACTATTTCTGTTCCAATATCTGTTCCATTCACTCTCTGTTATACATACCAAAAACACACATGCTATCCATTCCTAAATGCCAAGGGTGTTTGTCCCGTTTGCCGTTTAAAGTACTTATTAAAGAAGCTAGGATTAGGAAAGTTTAAGGCATCCGAGATGGCCGCAACAGCCATTTGTCCATGTCGCAACATCACTTTGGCCTCGGTTATCACAGCGCGGTCTATCCATTCTTTGGCATAAACGCCACTGGTTTGCCACACCACCCTACTAAGATAGCGCTGCGACAAGCATAGTTTGTCGGCATAAAAAGCCAAATTATGTTCACTCTTGGCATGTTCGTTCACTAAAGCGATAAAAGCATCAAACAACATTCGCTGCCTAGAAGGAGCTTCGGCGGGATGCGCTGACACACGAACATAATACTCGCTATACACACAACACAGGGCCGAAATGATGGACAAGGCTGCCGAACGAGATACGGGTTTATCGCGAAGCACCAGTGCCAATGCTTCGTACAGATGCTGAATTTTTGCAAACGTACTATCGTCTACAGACATCAGTGCATCTTTCACCTGTCCGTTAAACATTGCTGGCACGCCCTGCGGAAACAGTTCGTTCATCAACCATGGCTCAACAAGCACGCCACGCACGTCGCTGTCGTTGCTTATACCATCTATCTGCAATATTGCTCCATCGCAAAAGAAGGTTAAGGTGTTGCCACTAAGATGCCTAGGGATGAGATTGAGCGTTATTTGCGCTTCGCCTTTAATAAAAAGACCTATGCGAATGCCTGGTAAACGATAAGGACAATGAGGAACTGCAGCCTTACCAAACTGGCGTTTTCCACCATAAAGCATCGCAAACCCTGGTTCCATCATGGGCATATCAGTGGCTGCTACCTGCCCTTCCAGTCGGTTTTTTATCTCCTTTAGCGTTAGTGTCTCGATATTTTTCTGTTCCATGTTAAATGCTTTTACACCCCGCAAAGATAATAATTAAACCTCAATTGTAAACTTCTTACACATAAAAAGCTACCAAAAGAACATTTCTAGGCCGTAAAAGATAACAACAACGCTACTAAAACCACCTAACTTTGCACCAAGAAAAGTAAACCGCAAATAAGATGAAATATACATTATTATCCATCGCCTTGCTGTGTGCCACCGCTTGCCTTGCCCAAGTGTCGCTTGAGGCTTGCCAACGGCAAGCACAACACAATTTTCCTCTCATCAAACGGCGCGCCCTGTATGCGCAATCCACAGCCCTCACCATTGCCAACCTGAAGAAAGGATGGTTGCCACAGGTGCAAGCAACAGCCCAAGCCACAATGCAAAACCGCGTGGCAGAGCTTCCCAGTGAGCTTAACGGCATGCTAACAGCTATGGGTCGAGACCTGCGCGGACTTGCTAAAGAACAATACCGCGTGGGCGTTGATGTAAACCAAATGCTGTGGGATGGCGGAAGGATTGGCGCACAAAGCAAGTGGCATTGCTACAACAGCAAGCCAACGAGGCCCAAACAGATGTTTCGCTCTATCAAGTGCGCCAAAGAGTGAACGACTTGTATTTTGGTATCTTGCTCATCGACGAGCGTTTGCAACTTAACACCGACCTACAAACGCTGTTGCTAAGCAATGAAAACAAACTTGCTGCACTGCAAAAACAAGGCGTAGCCTTGCAAAGCGATGTTGACCAACTGAGAGCCGAAAGACTAACGGCCATGCAAACCACCAGCGAACTGCAACACGCACGACAGGCGCTTTGCCAAATGTTGGCTTTGTTTTGCAACGTTGACCGCATCGACAGCATTGAAAAACCAACATCAACAGATAATCAAGAGACTGCAGAAGATGTTCGACCTGAGCTTAAAGTCATCGACCTGCAACTGCGCCTTGTGGCTTCGCAGCAACGCGCATTGCATAGTTCGCTGCTTCCCACATTGAGTATTTTCGGGCAAGCCTATTATGGCTATCCCGGTTTCGACATGTTTAAGGATATGAACAGTAGGTCGCCATCGTTCAATGCCATTGCTGGCGTTCGTCTTGCGTGGAGCATTGGCAATCTATACACACATCGCAACAACATGCAACGCTTAAAAGTATCACTGGCCGAGATTGAAAACGCTCGCGAATTATTTTTGTTCAACAATCGGCTAGAAACGATAAAACAGCAAGCTGCCATTGAAAGCAAGCGCCAAATTCTAAATTCTGATAACGAGATTGTGGTGCTTAGACAGAATGTGAGACGGGCTGCCGAAGCCAAACTTGCTAACGGCATTATCGACACCAATAGCTTGTTGCAGGAGATTACGCGCGAAAACAACGCAAAAATAAATCGCTCTACCCACGAAGTGGAGATGTTACAAGGGATTTATAACTTGAAGTATGTAAAGGGAGAACCCACAATCCCAAAACAAGCCACGCCCTAACCGGCCTCACCCCCGACCCCTCTCCAAGGGAGAGGGGAGTAATATGTAAGGCAACAACAAGGACTAACAAACATAACAACCACGCTCCAACAAGGCATTTCACTCCCCTCTCCCTTGGAGAGGGGCTGGGGGTGAGGCCCAAACAACACAATTAACATGAAACATCCATTAATAACCATCGCCACACTTGCACTATTAGCTGCAGCTTGTGGCAGTAACGATAAAGAATACGATGCCACGGGCATCTTTGAAGCAACAGAAGTAACCGTTTCGGCCGAAGGAACGGGCAGACTGATGGTGCTAAACCTCACCGAGGGAACAGCCGTTAAGGTCGGACAGCAAGTGGGACTCATCGACACTGTACAACTACAACTAAAGGCTAAGCAGATGGGAGTCAGCAAGGAGGTGCTTGCCAACCAACGTCCCAACGTGCAAGCACAAATTGCTGCTCTGCAACAACAAATCAATAAGGCCCTTATAGAACAACGCCGAACCGAGGCTTTACTTAAAGATGGCGCTGCCACTAGCAAACAACTTGACGATGCACAGAATGCTGTGGCCGTGCTACAAAAACAACTACAGGGGCAATTGTCGCTGTTGCAAAACAGCACTCGAAGCCTAAACAGTCAGATGAGTGCTGCCGATATTCAGCGTTATGAGGTGTTGGACCAACTGGAAAAATGTCGCATCAAATCACCAATAACAGGAACTGTGCTAGAGAAATATGCCGAACAGGGTGAGTTTGCAACCATTGGCCGACCGCTTTTCAAGGTGGCCGACACGCGAAACATGACCCTCCGCGCATACATCACCTCCACACAGCTGGCTAAAGTGCGCGTGGGACAGCGTGTAAAGGTATTTGCCGATTATGGCAACAACACCCAACACACTTACCAAGGTCTTGTTACATGGATTTCGCCAAAGGCTGAATTTACCCCCAAAAGTATTCTTACCAACGACGAAAGGGCCGACCAAGTGTACGCCGTAAAGGTGAGTGTGAAAAACAATGGCTACATCAAGATTGGCATGTATGGAGAAATGAAGTTATGAACGCCATCGAAGTAAACAACGTCTGCAAAAGCTATGGCGAGATACAAGCCCTGAGGGATTTCTCGTTTAACGTGGCCAAAGGGTCGCTGCACGGACTTATTGGCCCCGACGGAACAGGCAAGACCTCGATGTTTCGCATCTTGGCCACCTTGATTTTGCCTTCTAGTGGCACGGCATCGGTAGATGGTTTCGACGTAGTAAGTGGACTGAAACACATTCGGCAGCGCGTGGGTTACATGCCAGGACGCTTTAGTCTATACCCCGATCTCACCGTTGAAGAGAACTTACGCTTCTTCGCCACACTCTTTGGTACAACCATTGAGGAAGGCTATCCCATCATTAAAGACATCTACAGACAAATTGAACGCTTTAAGAACAGGCGCGCCGGTGCACTATCAGGTGGCATGAAACAAAAACTAGCCCTTAGTTGCGCACTTATCCACCAACCAGCGTGCTGCTATTAGACGAACCAACCACAGGTGTCGACCCCGTTTCGCGCACCGAGTTTTGGGATATGCTTGCCCGATTGAAACAACAAGGCATCACCATCCTTGTTTCTACGCCCTATCAAGAGGAGATAAACCGCTGCGACGACATCACCTCTCTACCCCTTCCATCGGCACTTACCACGCCCCATGCACCGCAAACGCCCAACGAGATGCACCCCTTCTATATTAATAAGGAGTGCCAACCACAACCATCCAACAACCATCCAAGCGCCAACAACCATGCCTGCAAGAACGAAACCATTATCCATGTGAGCCATTTGGTAAAGACCTTCGGCACGTTTAATGCCGTAGACGATATTTCGTTCGATGTGCAACGGGGCGAGATCTTTGGTTTTCTAGGTGCCAATGGTGCAGGCAAGACCACGGCCATGCGCATTCTCTCGGGGCTTAGTAAGCCTTCAAGCGGACAAGCCACCGTGGCCGGTTTTGATGTTAGCACGCAACACGAAGCCATCAAGCGGCGCATAGGCTACATGAGTCAGCGTTTTTCGCTTTACGAAGACCTCACTCTTACAGAGAATATCCGACTCTTTGGCGGCATCTATGGCATGAAACCAGCCGACATTAAACACGAAACCCAACGACTACTAAACAAACTCACGTTGCAAAACGAGGCCAACCGACTGGTTAAAACGCTCCCCCTAGGCTTTAAACAAAAGCTAGCTTTCATGGTAAGCATATTGCATCGGCCCGAAGTGGTGTTCTTAGACGAGCCCACAGGCGGTGTAGACATCAACACACGACATCAGTTTTGGCAGCTTATTTACGAGGCTGCACAGAGCGGAATAACCATTTTTGTTACCACACACTATATGGACGAGGCCGAATATTGCCACCGCTTGTCTATCATGGTGGATGGAAAGATACGTGCATTAGACACACCCGAGGCACTAAAACGACAATACGCAAAAGAGAATTTGGGCGAGGTGTTTACCCTCCTTGCCCGTAATGCAGAAAGGAGTGAATGATGAAAATCTTCTTTTCGTTCGTAAACAAAGAGATACGCCACATCTTACGCGACCGTCGCACCATGCTCATACTCTTTGGCATGCCGCTAGTATTGATGTTGCTCTTTGGTTTTGCCATTTCAACCGATGTGCGAAACGTGCGCCTTGTGGCTGTAACCACACCCTGGAACAACGAAGCACAACAGATTTTCCAACGGCTTGATGCCTCAGAGTATTTCACTCACACCCACAACGCTCCCACCGTAGAGGCTGCCACGCAACTTATTCGCAACCAGCAAGCCGACCTTGCGCTGGTGTTTGCGCCAGGGTTCGACCGCCATCGCTATGATGGAGGGGCGCGAATACAAATAATAACCGACGGAGTAGACCCCAACATGTCGCATCTACAAACCGCTTATGCCTCGCAAATCATTGCACAAACACTGCAACAACAGCACAAAGCAGGGGTAGAAACAAGGCCAACAACAAACATCCGACTGCTGTATAACCCCCAAATGAAAAGTGCTTACTACTTTGTGCCAGGCATCATGGGCATTCTGTTGCTGATAATCTGCACCATGATGACGGCCGTGAGCATCGTTCGTGAGAAAGAACGTGGCACAATGGAGGTGCTACTCGTGTCGCCAATGCGCCCCTTGCTGGTGCTCATAGCCAAGGCCGTGCCCTACTTAATGTTGTCGGTGATTATTCTAAGTCTCATTCTCTGCATTGCCAATTTCGTTTTAGGCGTACCGCTGTCGGGCAATCTTTCTGCCATCTTCACGCTTTGCCTGCTCTATGTGTTCTTAGCATTGAGCCTAGGTTTGCTCATCAGCGTGCTTGCCACCACCCAAATAGAGGCCTTATTGGCATCGGGTATGATGATGTTAATGCCCACCATGTTGCTCTCGGGCATCATCTACCCCATAGAAAGTATGCCACAGGTGTTGCAATGGCTGTCGTGTATCATCCCCGCCCGCTGGTTCATCGCCGCCATTCGCAAACTTATGATTATGGGCGTGGGGCTAGATATGGTGATAAAAGAAATGGTTGTGCTCATCTCAATTGCAACATTGGCACTGTGCATTGCATTGAAGAAATTTAAAATTAGGTTAGAATAGCCTCAACCGCGCCCCTCTCCAAGGGGAAAAAGCCTCACCCCAGCCCCTCTCCAAGGGGAGAGGGAAGTAATATGTAAGGCGACAACAAGGGAAAACAATAAAGTATGTAAGGTAATTACAAGGACTAACAAACATAACAAACACTCCCCAACAAGGCATTTCACTCCCTTCTCCTCTTGGAGAGGGGTCGGGGGGTGAGGCCACTAAATCCTTTAATATGTTCAAATCTCTCCTACAAAAAGAATGGATACAGATACGTCGCAACGGCTTTGTTATGCGGTTGGTGGTGTTATTTCCACTTATGATTATGGGCATAACACCCTGGATAACCAACTTAGAAGTGCGCAACGTAACAGTAACCATCGTAGACAACGACCACTCAACACTGTCGCGCCAAATCATAAATAAAGTTGAACACTCCTCTTATTTCCACTTCAACGGCATGGCATCATCGTATGCCGAAGCAATAAAAAGCGTGGAAAAGGGGCAAACAGATGTGGTGATGGTTATACCCCCACACTTTGAACGAGAACAAACACTGGGTAAAAATCTGCAAGTGTTTATCGCAGCCAATGCCACCAACGGCACGAAGGGCGGATTGGGCAGCGCTTATCTAGCTAACATCGTAACGAGTACAAACCTCAATAACCTCCCCCCACCCTCGCGCCACCAGCCAACCATCACCACAACCACCCTATACAATCGCCACGAGAGCTACAAAGTAAATATGATTCCTGCCCTTATGGCCATGATAATGATTATGGTTTGCGGTTTTTTGCCAGCTCTTAACATCGTTGCCGAGAAAGAAGCGGGCACCATCGAGCAGATAAACGTAACGCCCGTGGGCAAAATGCAGTTTATCACAGCCAAGCTATTGCCCTATTGGTGCATTGGTTTGGTGGTCTACACCATGTGTCTGCTACTGGCATGGGCGTTTTATGGCATTGTGCCAGTTGGCAACATCGCCCTGCTTTACCTGCTAATGGTTCTGCTCACTATCATCTTTAGTAGCATCGGACTCATTGTTAGCAACTACAGCGACAATATGCAACAAGCCATGCTCATGATGTGGGGCATCATGGTTTGCATGTTATTGCTAAGCGGTTTGTTTACACCTGTGCACAGCATGCCCACTTGGGCACAAACACTTACGTGGATAGTGCCCGTGCGCCACTATATCGACGCCGCCCGTTCGGTGTTTATTCGTGGCACAACAATAAGCGGCATCCTCCCCCAACTCGCCTTTCTCACGCCGATGGCAACGATTATGGCATATGGGCAGTGTGGAGTTATAAGAAGAACAGCTAGACGTAAAGAGGAATTTGCAAGGTCCTTGTTCCACGTCTGCAAGCGTTTCCCAACGCATTTTCCCATTCTCTCCACCCACTTTTTATGACATCGCTGCACTACAAGCCTTTTGTAGTGTGACTACAAACAAGCTGTATTGACACTACCGACAACTTGTAGCGTGCCTACCGCTTGTTTGTAGTCATCGTACAAGTGGCTTTGTACGGTACTTTTCATGGTTCAACACAGAAGTCGTCTTGACTTTTAATGTTTCTATACATTAAGAGACGTTTGTTCTCTCTGTGATGCCAACACAAGATAAACACCCTTCTCATACACGAAGTGCAGGACAAATCAAACCACCAGCTTATAAACTCACGAAAGACCAACAATTCCCGAACACATCAACTTACAAACAGGAAAATACACAAACTCATCAACTCAAATCTTAAATCATTATCTTTTATTTTACAACACCACTCTAATTTTCGAACCGTTCTAGCGAAAATATAGGTCATAAAGTAGGTAAATCGCCCCCATTTCTAGCCTTTCACACTTTACAATATGTCCAATTTTAAGAAAACCACCTGCATTTTGCACCATTTTGCCTTTCTAGATTGGCGCCCAACCCATAATTTTTGCAGCCAAAAAACCCACTTTTAGACCCCAAAACCCCACTTTTTAACGACCATTTTGCCCTTTTTGGCCATGTATTTCATGGTTCTTAAAGGTATTGTTTATACATTTGCAGTGGATATTTATGCTTTTGCCTTGCGTTTAGCTGTATTTTGCACTGCGTTTTGCACCATTTTACCTTGCGTTTTGCACCAAAACACACTGCATTTAGCACCAAAACGCACTGCGTTTAGCACCAAAATGCACTGTGTTTAGCGGTATATTGCACTATATTTTGCTATAAATAGCCCAAAAGTTGGTGCAAATGGCGACTTCTTTAAATAAATATTCATTTCACTGCATTCACATGCTAACCCTTTTTTGCATCAAAACAAACCCTCGCGAGAATCGATTTTTTGCAGCCAAATGAGCGATTGATGGGAAAAAAGGCACTCATAATGTTAAATTTTCTACTGAAAACCTGACAAAATAATTATATTGCATGCACACGCAAGTGGGCAACGACACAGAAAGGACATACGTTTACAACAGCCAACACGAACGGCTGTGGGGCATGTTGCTCACGATCAACCAAGACGACATTATGGAAAAGCAGAAGTAATCTGCTATCGAGAGCCAGGCTTTCAACATGTAGAGAACGCATGGAATAACTTCCGCCAAGTCGCCTTCTGAAACATAACCACGTTTTGCCACAAACAATTTGGGGCAATATTTCAGGTTTTTATCGTATCCTCGTCCAGTACTTTGTGCATGACAGAATGTTTATCTTGGTTTTACCACACAAAGAAAATAAACTCCACCCAATTTATAGAACCATTAAAAGTCAAGACAACTTCACTGAAAGAAGTCAATATGAACGCCTTTTTCCCGCTTTTGTTTTGCACTATAAACAAAAACAGCTAACTTGCAAAGTAACAAACAAAGAGATTACTAACATGTTAGGTATTAAGTCGCACCGACCTCCTATTGAGGGAGACATTGCGGATGAGATTCGCGATGCCGTTGTTCGTGTTGCCAAGGGACAACTTAATGAAGAGGAGAAGGCAGTTCAAGAACGCTTAAAAAAAGCGTTGGAAAAATACAAAATGAGATGGGAACTCTAGAAAATTATGATATCTATTGTGAAAGGGCTGAGGATATTTCAGCCCTTTTAAATTTTAAATGCGGCATAAAACAGATGGATGATTTTATCCGCAATAAACACAAAGGCCTGCAAAAACACATAGAACTGGGGCTATCGCATCTGTGGTTGGTGTACGAAAAAGAAAAGGTTATAGCCTTCTTCGCCCTTAGTAAAGACGCACTAACACTAAACAGCGAAGACAAACACATGATAGAGATGCGCCAAAAGACCGATTTCTTTCCCCATTTCGATGAAGAACACTTTTGGGTCCAAGAAAAATACGCTGCGATAGAAATAGACTATCTTGTTGTTGCCGAAGAAAAACAAAGAAAAGGAATAGGAAGTTTTATTATTGCAAGCATTGAAGAATACGCAAGAAACGACAAACTCTCTTCAACCCTGTTCCTTACGGTGGAGGCTTTAAACAGCAAGGAACAAAACTCCATTGAGTTTTACAACAAATGCGGATTTAGGCTTAGCGAGGTAGGAAAAACACGAAATGAAAACATGGAAAGGGATGGGGACTTACCACTTACTGTTAGAATGTATAAGCGAATATTGCCCGCTAAGGAATAACATACCGACACGCATACAGCACAAAAATACGGCCGAGAACCGCATTCGCAGTTCTCGGCCGAAACTTTGTTGCGGGTTAAAGCACACCCATTGTTACTTCATCAAGTCTTTCAACGGAATGCATTGGAAGGTCATTTGGGCCACACTACTTTCGTAGAGAATGCCAATGGTTTCCTTGTCTATCATCGTAAGGCACGAGTAACCCCAACCAAAACCCTCATCGAGCAACACCTGATGTTCGGGCAACCACGTTTTGCCGCCATCAAGACTCATTTTGAGGGTGATGTTGTTGCGGTGCTTGGTAGAATTGGGATTAGAGAAAAGCAAGATGTCGCGTTTCAAAACATTGTCTTTAGCCTTAACACTAATGATGCTAGCCATACAAACGGGTTCGATAAGAGCACTACGCGAAGAGGGATGTTCGGTCCAAGTGGCGCCAAGGTCGCGTGTTGTACACACGGCACGACTTCCTCCGCGGTTGTCGCGCATGTTCAACATCAGCACGCCTTTTTCCACTTCAACCACTTGCGCCTCGGTGGTATTGTCTCGTGCGGGCTGGTTGATGTGCCATGTTTTACCACGGTCTTTGCTGTACATAATGCCAGCCGAGGGTTCGCGATTGGCCTTAATAAATTGTATGGGGAAAACCAATGTTCCGTCGGTCATGGTGATACCACGGCCCGGGCCTTGCAAGAGGAAATACCATTCGGGCTTTTTCACTTGCGAAGTGATGTTGATGGGTTCCGACCAAGTTTGACCATCGTCGTCGCTTTTAACGAGCATGAGTTGTGCGGTATGGTCGTAATCCATGCCAGGTTGCGAGCTCCACCATGCCCTTTGGTTACCCATGCCGTGTGTCCAAGCAGCAACAATCCACACGGTATTGGTCTTTGTGTCTACCAGAATACTGGGATCGCCCACACCATTTTGTGCTTTGGGCAGTCCGCCAGTTTCGCCAAAGGCCATGGGAAGACGCATCGGCTCCCACGAACGACCACCATCCGTGCTACGGCTAAGCCCCACATCCACGTATTCTTGCAAGTCTACGCTGCTATTATGGCGCACATCGTACACGCCGAGCAATGTTCCGCGATTGGTAGTAACCAATCCTGGGATGCGATAAGCCGATACGCCATCGTCTCCAGCATGCCTAACACCGATACCCATACGGCGAAGCGGAGTGGGTTGACCCACGTTTTCAACCGTCAGTGGATTGTTATCGCCGAGAGCTTCGCGCAAGGCGATGTTGAATGTGGTGTGCAAAGCAGCTGTGGGTTGCATCTCGATACTCACCCAAAAGAAGTTGTAGCCAGGGAAAAGCTTTTGTTTGCTACGCAGCGTAACAGTGGTTTGCGTGGGTTGCACCTCGTCTTGCTTCACCGAATACGAAGGGATGGCCTCCATTGTACGGCCTGGTGTGAAGTTGGTGATATATTCCACGGGCATCATACGCCGTTTGCCATAGTCTTGGCGAGCATCGGTGCCTCCGTAATATAGCTTCAAAGATTTAATTTGTTCGCGTGGTGCGCTGCCCAAATCCAATGTTAGGGCATTGAGTGTTCCCGTCTCTTTGGCGTCGATACGCATTAACATCAGTATGTTGTCGTGGCGTTCGATGAGTATGGGATACTGCGGCTGTTGCACAAAAAGCGTGTCACGAGCTTGCATCGCAAGCGAAATGGCCGATAATACGGCAATGAAAAATAGTCGCATAATATGTTGTTTGAATTTATTTTGAAGAGTTGTGGAGTAAGGAGATATGGAGTAAGGAGATATGGAGTAAGGAGTAAGGAGATATGGAGTAAGAAGTTATGGAGTAAGGAGATATGGAGTAAGGAGTTAAGCCAAATGCATCGTTTAAGTAAGCCATTGTCACTCTTTCCCCTTTTCATTCTATCAGCCTTTCACCTTTCCATCATTTCACTTTTAAAAGCCATTTTCACTCTTTCACCTTTCCACCTTCTCACCTTTAAAAGCCTTTTCACCTTTAAAAGCTCTTACCATACTTTCACTTCATCGCAGAACACCCATCCGCCTTCGGCTCCTTGTTTGGCTTTAAGGCGTACATAGCGAGCCTTTACGTTGCCTTTCCAAGTGAAGGGTTCGATGAAATATTCGCGTTTATCGTGTTGAGGAACATCTCGGCGACTCAATGAAGTGAAGTTTTGAGCATCGTTAGACACTAATAGTTCAACGCTATCAGGGAAAGCAATGTCCACACCCATAGATTGCAGGAAGTCGGCCGACACCTCGTGGAGTTCTGTTTCAGCCCCAAGGTCAATCACCACATCCATACATTCGCCACCAATAAAGCCTTGCCAGCGGTCTCCTTTAAACACCCAGTCGCCACGTTGTCCGTCGGTTAGAGCGCCATCACCAGTTGCGCGATACTTCTCCGTGTATTTAGCGCGATAGGTAACAGGCTTGCCAAGAGCCAGATGTTTAACTGGCGAAAGCGATTCTTTTCGTCGTCCGCGTTCGTTACGCAGGTCAAAGAAGTTATAACCCATCGTCTTTATGCGTTCTAGAGCATGAATAGTGCGGTTTCGGAAGTTATCGTAAGTTGGTCGATTGCGTGTCCATCCCACCTCGCAATAGCCAGCATACGTGGATAAAGCATGTATTCGGCATGTTCGGGAGTGGGTACTTCCTCGGTCCAGAGGTTACCTTGCACGCCATCAACATATTTTTCGAGCATGGTAGCCGCCTCTTTGTTGGCGATAGGTTCGTAAGAATACACCTTTTCGAGTGGAACATATCCGCCCATTGCCTTCGGTTGGGTGAAAGGAACATCCTGATACATGTCGAGATAGCAATAAGCGCCAGGTGTCATCACAACATGATGCCCCGCCTTTGCGGCCTTCAAGCCCGCCTCTTCGCCCGTCCACGACATCACAGCAGCATTAGGAGCCAGTTGTCCTTGCATTATTTCGTCCCATCCAAGCAACTTTCTACCGTGTGCATTAAGAAACTTTTCGATGCGCATGATGAAGTAAGCTTGTAGTTCATGCGTATCTTTCAGTCCCTCATCCTTCATTCGTTTTTGGCATTTGGGGCACGATTTCCATTTCTCTTGCCATGCCTCATCGCCCCCAATATGGATATATTTAGAGGGGAAGAGCTGCATCACCTCTGTGAGAACCCCTTCGAGAAAGGTGAAAACGCTATCGTTACCAGGGCAGAAGTCGGGACTGGTATAGGCCTTTCCCTCACAAGTGAGGTTGGGATAAGCCGCGAACACCTCGTTGCTATGGCCAGGCATTTCAATCTCTGGAATAACGGTGATGTGCTGTTTAGCTGCATAAGCCACGATGTCGCGCACATCTTCTTGTGTGTAATATCCACCATACGCGCCCGAATCGCTGGCATGGCAGTAACGCCGGTCGTGTTCGCGCCACCATTTAGTCCAGTCGTTTTGTGTTCGATAAGCCGTTTCTTCAATCAGTTTGGGGTATTTCTTCACCTCCAGACGCCATCCACCGCCATCGGTTAAGTGCCAATGAAAGCGGTTAAGCTTAAAGTAGGCCAAGGCATCAATTTGCTTTTTGATGAACTGTGGTGTAAAAAAATGGCGCGAGCAGTCGAGCATCATGCCGCGATAAGCAAATCTTGGTTCGTCGCTTACCTTGGCGCAAGCACCTTGTTGCCGTCTACCATAAGCTGCCGAAGGGTTTGCAAGGCATAAAACAGACCTGTTGTGGTATGCGACATGATGGTTATTCGTTCGGGCGTTACGTCTAGGGTATAATATTCGGGGAACGTTCTACCGTAGCAAGACGGCTCTTTTATCCGCAACAAGTTAAGGCTTATGGCCGGAACTTTACTGATGAACTTTCCTTTAAACACCTTCAAGCCCAAGGTTTGGCGTATGTAGGCCTTCATTTGGCGTGCCTCTTCGCCCTCGAAGTTCAGTTCAACAGGCGTGTTGGGCTTAATGGTGAAGAAGCCTTTACCCATGGTTATCTCCTTGGGTTGCGGGATAACGGTTTGCGCCTGTGCCTGTGTGAAACAGAGCGATGCCATCATGAGCAGCAAGGCGAAGAATGTTTTGTGCATGTGTGGGATACTATTAAGAAGATACGGGATGGGCCTTAACATGCAAGGCTAAATAAATAAGATAAAGAAAAGCGGCAGTTATCTCGCTGCTCCCAGGTTAGGAGAGCAGAGAGACAACTGCCGTTGCGATGTATTTTACCAAAGGGCCGATGTGGGAATGGCCTTTTCTTTCCACAAGTGGCGAGCATACACATAGCCATAGCGGTCGTATAGGTCGCTCAGGCGCAGTGCGCGCTTGCTAAAGTTGTCGAAATTTTTCTGTCCGGCAGGCGTCCATTGCACCTCAGCCAATGCGGCCATACGTGGCAGCACCATGTATTCGGCTTGTGTGGTGAAAGGAATGTACTCAGTCCAGAGGTTAGCTTGCACACCCTTGATGCGGTTTTTAGCCTCAGCATCGAGTGTTTCGGGCAATGGCTCGTAAGAGTAAACCTTCTCAACAGGCGAACATCCGCCGATTGCATCGGGTTCGTGCTTAGTTTCTTTAGCTTGATAATGGTCGAAATAAACATGCGAGCTAGGAGTCATAATCACGTCGTGTCCCTGCTTAGCGGCCTTAAGACCAGGTTCAACACCACGCCAACTCATGATTGTGGCGCTTTGATTGATTTTGCCTTCGAGAATTTCGTCCCATCCAATAATACTCTTACCCTTGCTGTTAAGATACTTCTCAATTCTGTTGGTGAAGTATTGTTGCAGGTGTTTGATGTCGGTGTTTTCGTCTTTAGCCTTTTGCAAGCAATTAGGACATTTTTCCCACATCACCGTTGGCGACTCGTCGCCACCGATATGGAAGTATTTAGCGGGGAAGATGTCAACCACTTCGTCGATAACATCTTGCACAAACTTGTATGTGCTCTCTTTACCAAGGCACAAAACATCCTTATATACGCCCCAGCGATGGCCCACTTCGTAGGGACCACCCGTACAACCCAGTTCGGGATAAGCAGCCAAAGCAGCCAGTGTGTGACCGGGCATATCTATTTCGGGGATAACAGTGATATGGCGTTGACGAGCATATTCCACGATGTCGCGAGCCTCTTGTTGGGTGTAGAAGCCACCATGAGGGATGCTATCATCCACAGTAGCGTTATGACCGATTACCGTTCCCGAGCGCATTGACGATTTAGCTGTGAGTTCGGGATGGCTCTTAATCTCCAAACGCCATCCTTGGTCTTCGGTAAGATGCCAGTGGAACACGTTCATATTGTGCATAGCCAAGATGTCGATGAACTTCTTAACGAAGCTAACGGGGAAGAAATGGCGACCGCAATCAAGCATCATACCACGATAGCCAAAGCGTGGAGCATCGGCAATATCTACTGCAGGCAGAGTGATGTCGGCGCCATTGGTTTGCACGGGCAACGACTTACGCAGGGTTTGAATGCCATAGAACACGCCTGCGGGAGTGCTAGCAGCGATGGTTACCTGCTTGTTGTTAACGGTAAGGCGATAAGCTTCGTCGCCCTGCACTTTGGGATTGATAACCAAAACAATGGCTGCAGCCTTCTTGTCGCGTTTATCTAGCAGAGTGGTTTTAATACCAGTTGACTGCTGGATGTACTCAGAGAGGAAGCGTGCGTTGCGTTTCATCTCGGGGTTAGTTCCTTCGTACACGATGGTTGTTGCACTTGTGAGGTTAAAAGGCTGACCTTTGACCATCACAACACTCTTGGGCAGTGGCACTACATTGTAGTTGGCATCTGCTGCATGGGCGCTTAGCATCGAAAAGCTTAAGGCCGCGGCTAATAGAAGATGTTTCATTCCTATTTTAGTTTATGAGTTATTGAGTTTATAAGTTGATGAGTTGGTAAGTTATTGAGTTTATGAGTTTATGAGTTGGTAAGTTGGTAAGTTATTGAGTTGATGAGTTTATGAGTTGGTAAGTTGGTAAGTTATTGAGTTTATAAGTTGATGAGTTGGTAAGTTATTGAGTTTATAAGGTGATGAGTTGGTAAATTATTGAGTTTATGAAGTGGAGAGTTATCGAGTTGATGAGTTGATAAGTTTCTCAGTTTATAAGTTGATGAGTTGAAGAGTTAGTGAGTTTACGAGAAAGTTCGCCCCTCTGCAACAACGCATACGGCTTAACTCCTTAACTCCATAACTTCTTAACTCCTCAAAAACAGCTCCTTACTACTTTATTACTTACTACTTTACTACTTACTCCTTACTACTTTACTACTTACTCCTTACTACTTTACTCCTTACTACTTTACTCCTTACTACTTTACTACTTACTACTTTACTACTTACTACTTTACTCCTTTACTACTTACTCCTTTACTACTTACTACTTTACTACTTACTACTTTACTACTTACTCCTTTACTACTTACTACTTTACTATTTACTACTTTACTATTTACTACTTTACTACTTACTACTTTACTACTTTACTCCTTTACTCCTTACACAATTGAGTTATTCTTCACAAATTCGATAATCTCTTTTACGTATCCAAAGGCCATTCCCACCACGGTATCGGCAGCGCCATAGTACACAGCCACGCGTTCGCCGTCGCTAAGTGCAGCACAAGGGAACACCACGTTGGGCACATCGCCTTGCAATTCGTAGGGAGCAGCAGGCGCAAGCAGATAAGGACGAGTGCGATAAAGCACACGTTCGGGATTATCTTTATCAAGTAATACGGCACCCATCGAGTAACGGAAACCGTTGCATGTGGTAATAACGCCGTGGTAGAACATCAGCCAACCCTCTTCGGTGAGGAAAGGCACAGAGCCTGCACCAATCTTAGTGCATTGCCATGCGCTTTCGGGGAAAGGAGTTACTTTCATCACGCAACGATGTTCGCCCCAGTACTTCATATCAGGGCTATAGCTTAGATAGATGTCGCCAAAAGGCGTATGTCCGTTGTCGCTAGGGCGCGAAAGCATAGCAAACTTGCCGTTAATCTTCTGTGGGAAGAGCACGCCATTGCGGTTAAAGGGCAAGAAAGCGTTCT
This sequence comes from Hoylesella shahii DSM 15611 = JCM 12083, assembly GCF_000613445.1. Taxonomy (GTDB): domain Bacteria; phylum Bacteroidota; class Bacteroidia; order Bacteroidales; family Bacteroidaceae; genus Prevotella; species Prevotella shahii. Next base: position 36,267 of record NZ_BAIZ01000012.1, on the reverse strand, counting down.
CGCACTGGTAGAAGCGCTTGAAGTCGAAGGTGTAAGCGATGCCGATTGTAGGACCATGATAGCCGTTGCACCAGGTAATCCAATAACGGTCGTCAATCCAAGTAACGCGTGGGTCGTACTTATATTCCGACTCTATCATTTGCGTGTTACCAGCTTCGAACACGATGGGTTCGTGATTGATGTCCCAGTTGATACCATCCTTACTAAATCCGGCAAAGATATTCATCTGTACGGCCTTGTTGTCGCAACGGAAAACGCCAGCAAAACCGTCTTCAAAGGGTACTACGGCACTGTTGAAGATACTGTTTGATGTAGGGATGTGGTAACGTCCGATAACGGGATTCTTTGAATAACGCCACATTACATCGGCGCAACCAGTGGGACGTTCTTCCCAGGGCATGATGTCTTTTAGTTCTTTCATATCTTTATGTTGCCTCTTTTCGCTCCTTGGTTTGCAGCTGTGGCGCGACAAGAGGACTTGGGAATTATGGGTAATTTATTTTACGGCCTCACCCCCTGCCCCTCTCCAAGGGGAGCGGGGAGTGATATGCCTTGTTGTTGCTTTGTTTATGGTTGCTGTTTGGCTTTGCAAATGTTATTATATTGTTTTGTTGTAACCCTGCATATTACTCCCCTCTCCCTTGGAGAGGGGCTGGGGGTGAGGCTTTTTTATTTCTTATCCTCGTACGTAAACGGCACAAAATAGGTGATGAGGAATGCGGGAATGGTGGCCACGAGGGTGAAAATGAAGAAATATTTGTAGCCCAGCCAATCGCTAAACGCACCACTGGCCATACCTGGCAACATCACACCGAGGTTCATTATGCCCGATGCAAAAGCGTAATGTGCCATTTGATGCTTGCCTGGTGCTATCTGTTGCATCATGAAAAGGGTTAATCCCACGAAGCCAAAACCATAACCGAAGTATTCTAAAATAATGGCTTCGCCTATGAATATGCCGTTTTCGGGTTGATACCACGACAGCAATGTGTAGGCCACAAAGGGTAAGTTGAACACGCAACACAGCGAGAACAACGTGCGTTTTAATCCGAAGTGCGAGATGTAATAGCCTGCCAATATCGAACCAAGCACGAAGCAGCCGCGCCAAACGTGCCATAATACAGTCCTATTTCTTCTTCACTCAGTCCTAAACCGCCCACTTCGCGACCAGCTTTGAGGAATAGTGGCACCACTTTCATCACAAATCCCTCGGCAAAACGATAGAGAATGATGAAGGCGATATAATAAAAGATGTGGCGCTTTTTGAAGAAATCGCCCAGCACACGCACCAGTTCGTCGAGTGTTTCGGCGGCTGTCATGCTTTTTTCGGTACGCTTTCCGCCTTGAGGAGCATGCGCATGTGGTAGAAACCCAAAAGAAGCATCAGCACACCAAGGGCCACCATCACCACCATCCAGGCTTGTGCAGCGGCGTGATGCATCACGTCTTCTGGTGCGCCTTTCACGCCTCCGTAGTGTTTGAGTAGCCAACCGGCCAACCAAACCAATCCACCCGAAGCCACAATCTTGGCTATATTGTAGAATGCACCTTGCCAACCAATAAAGCGGGCTTGGTCTTCTTTGCTCAATTCGGCCATGTAAACGCCGTCTGTGGCAATATCGTGGGTGGCTCCACTAAAAGCGATGAGGGCCATTAGCGCTATACACACGGTGAAATAATGGGGTAAATTGAGTGCAAGACCCACAAGCGCGAAACCTGCCCCCGTAACCAACTGGGTGGTTACGACGAAGAATTTCTTGCTACGATAGAGTTCCAAGAATGGACTCCATAAGAATTTGAAGGTCCAGGGCATCATGATGAGCGATGTCCAAAATGTTATTTGACTGTCTTTAACACCCAAACCTTTAAACATTAGTACTGCCACCATGTTAAGAACCACGAATGGCAAACCCATGGCAAAGTACACCGAGGGCACCCATGTTATGGGGTTTTGCCTACTAACGTTGGTTTCTGAATTTGTTTGTTGCATGTTCTTATTTAATTAAGGAGTATCACTCATAACTGGCCTCACCCCCAACCCCTCTCCAAGGGAGAGGGGAGTGGTATGCCTTGTTGGGTTGAGTTGTTGCTTTTATATTTGCTTTGTTAAGACATTCGTTGTTATCTTTATGGCCTTGCTAAGCCATTCGTTGTCGGCCTTATGCCTTTGTTAAGACATTCGTTGTTGCCTTTGTTTGCCTTGCTGTCGCATTGCATATTACGCCCCTCTCCCTTGGAGAGGGGTTGGGGGTGAGGCCGATTGGGGTTAGGGGGTGAGGCCAGTTGGTACTGAGGCTGGTTAGGGATTGGCTCTAAGGCTGTTCCTATCTAACAATAATCTGTTGCCACGCCATCTTGTCGCCTTTAAGCAAGCGAGTGGCCACCAGTTTGAGATAACGTGTTTTGATTGCGGGCAACTTCACGGTCTGGGCCACGGGTTATTCTCGATGTTAGAGAACTCTCCACCCAACCAACGCTTCCACGTAACGAGGTCGTCTGATGCATATATCTCATAGTTAAGCACCAATCCGTCTTTCGTACCCTCTTTGGGAACATAGGTAAGACTATGGTACACGCGTGCTTCTTGCAGGTCGATGTCCACAGCTTTCGGTCCATCTTCGCCCAAAGCCAAGGTAACGGGTTCGGGTTCGGGCAATTTCTCGTTTGCCTTTGCTAGCACCGAAGCAGGCAGTTGCACGGCATCTTCGGGCAATGCAGGTGCGCAATACACGCCAATGTTGCTAATCAGCGGACAAGCTTTTGCGCTATTGATGGTGAAACGCAGACTTGTAGCCTTCACCGTGGGGAAACAAACAATGCGCTTATAGCCAATGGTGGTTAAGCCCGTTTTACCTTCGGGCGCACGTTGGTCGCGCAGTTGCACCCATTTGCCATTCACCAATGCTTCGAGCGAGAAGCTTTTCACACGTTGTCCCAGTGCGATATACTCTTGCGCCATAAAGCGATTGATGTCTGTTGGGCGTTTAAAGTTGAGCGTTAGCGATGCACGTGTAACGCCATCGTTGGTGGCCCAGTAGGTTTCGGTGCTGTTGTCGATGGCCTTTTTTGCATTATATTCGGCACTACCACCGCGCACTTGCGAAGCCTTTATGCTTGCTTTAGTGGCAAGGTTGTCTTTCAATTCGGCCTTGATAACGCGCGCCATGGCCACAGCATGAGCCGAGTCGATGGGATGAATGCGACCTTCGCGCGTAATGGGGAAGTTAAGTAGCAACGATGCATTGCGACCCACCGACTCGTAATAGGTGTCTACCAGCTTGCGAACGCTCTTTACTTTCGAGTCTTCGTTGTCGTGATAGAACCATCCTGGACGAATAGACGTGTCGCACTCTCCTGGCGACCAGTGCTTACCATTCTCCTGCCCGTGCATCAAAGTGTCTTGCGGCATATTAAACGCGTAGTCTATCGTACACCAGTTTGTCAATCCGGCGTAACCCTTCTCCGTACCAATCCAGCGCAGCTCAGCACGGTCGCCCCAGATGGCCAGTTTGGGTTGCCATTTGTGTATCATCTCAAACGTTTTGGGCCAATCATAATATGTGGCGCCATCAATCTTGCGAGCCTCGTTTGCTCCACCATAATATCCTGTACCACCATTAGCTCCGTCGAACCACACTTCGAACATTTCGCCATATTGGGTGAGCAGTTCTTCGAGTTGATTACGGAAATAAGTAACATATTCGGGGCGTCCATATTCAGGGTGATTGCGGTCCCAGGGCGAGAGATACACGGCGAATTTCAGGCCATACTCTTTACAAGCATCGGCCAATTCGCGCACCACATCACCCTTACCGTTTTTCCACGGCGCATTTTTCACCGAGAACTCGGTGTATTTAGAAGGCCACAAACAGAAACCACAATGGTGCTTAGCCGTAAGGATAATACCTTTCATGCCAGCCTCTTTACATGTTCGTGCCCATTGACGTGCATCTAAGTCAGACGGATTGAATAAATTCGTGTCTTCATCGCCAAATCCCCACTCTTGATCGGTGTAGGTATTAAGCGAATAATGCAAAAAAGCATACGTTTCGAGTTTATGCCAGCGCAATTGGTTGGCGTTAGGCACTGGTCCACAAGGTGCTGGCGCACTCACTTTTCGTTGTGCGCTTGCCCCACAAGTCATCGCCAAAGCCAAAGCTATGGCTGCAAATTTGTTTTTTCCCTTTAGCATTAATAAGAAGTTTAGGCAATTATGGGTTAAAGTTACAACCTTTTTTCGTAATACACCATATATTTTTGCATTGTTTAATAAAAATGAGATGTTTCTGCGCTTTTAGAACAGACCTTTAGTACTTATAGTTGTTAACGCCAGCACACACCAAGGCCCTTAAACACCATAAACCGAAAGCTAACGGATCGTTGCCTGCACCACTAAACCGCCTGTCGCGCGCTACATATTTCCCCCTCTCACCCACCGTATCAGTTTACTATCCTACTTAGTAGTCGCCACAACACATCCCCTTCTCCAGGTTAACGCCACCGACTTTAAAGCCTATTAAGCTAAAAATAGGGCAAGAAACATGAGGGACGAAGAACCAAACATGCCTAGCACTCGTTACCCCCAAACACCATTATATATAATACGCGCGCGTATGCGCGAGAGAAATACGCGAACTACGGCGGTATATCTTGAACGTTTCTTCCGAAATCTGCTATTAGGGGGGAAGTGGTACCCTCGCAATCGATTTCTGCACATCAACACCTCTGACGAATGGAAGGTGCAGCCGAACCTTGCATACGCAACAAGTACGCCAGTTCGGGATAAGGATTCACTTAGAATATCTATCCGCCTTGGCTCTTTAGGTAAGCGAGTGACAGATACCATAACGATGAAACAAGTACTTGCGCCCGCCCCCTTGTCAATCGTTGTGTATTGTTGGTAAACCTCTTGCAAATACGGGCATAAGACCAATTCTCTGTTAAAATAACACAAATACCCCCCCCCTAAAACGTTATTCAATGTCAAATTGCCTCCTTTTCATTAGGCTATGTAAAATAAAAGTTGTAAAATTGCAAATGTAAGTGGACAATTAAAATATTGCCATGAACAATGTGATGTAGACACAATGATATAACCAAATTTGAATCGCATGAGTAGGATAATTTTCACCATTAAGAGAAATAGACTTGTAAAAGTTACTCTAATATAGGCATTACTTACATTACCACCATGCGCTTTCAGCTTTTTGATGCGCCCATGTCAGCTTGTCACGCAAGCTTTGAGTATCACGCAAGCGAAAAAAACATTATTCACTAAACACCAACTTCGGCAGACAAAAATATCACGAAATTATTGTTAAGAGATAGGTATCTCTCAGCGGTCGAAATAAAGACTGACAATTTCAATCTGCCAATTTAATAAAACTTTAATGCGTTTGCTGATTGTCTTACTTAAAATAAGTCCAGCCAGCTTAGAAGACAAACGCAAATAGCAACAAACTTAACACAGACACCGGCTTAAATCAAACATCATTTACGGCCGAAATAATTGGCCACACACTAATAAGACATTTAAAAACCTGCACATTTAAATCAACCAAAAAAGAAAATGAAAAAGTTATTTATTATATTTGCACTTGTTGCAACAGGTCTATCCTCACCGTTAACAGCTAAAGCTGCACGAGGTGACGCACCTTTTCAGGTTGTTATTTTTAGTGATGGTCGTCGAGGATACCTACCTGCTGATTGGCCACAAGAGTTCGTAAACTGGTATATCGATACTTACGAGGACTATCTTGATGCTAAGAGAATCTATGATTCAACTCCTAAGCCTTACTATTGTTAAACCCCAAAACAGAAAACGAATGAAAAGATTTATTATTATCTTAGGTTTGTTCCTTTCATTGTTTGCTGCACCCTCTTACGCCCTTAATTGGCAAGCAGTAATAACATCGGATGGTAAACTTCATAAACTCCCAGCAGATATTCCCCAAGAACTGGTTAATGCATACATAGACTCGTATGAAGATATATTAGAAATGAGAAGAAAACTTCAAGAACTCGACTCATTGCGTACGCATAAAGAATGCTAAATAACAGGTTGCCCAAGTAAAATTGGGCAACCATTAAAACCAAACAGACATGAAAACTAAGGTATTTATCATGGCTCTTACGAGCATCGTCTGTGCAACAACCGCCTGTGCACAGACCGAAAAGGGCGTATCTATCACCTATCGGCTTAGCTATCAACACTATCAAGAAATAAAAGACAAGTCGCAAACGCTTTGCATTTTAGATATCGCAGGCCAAAGTTCGCGTTTCTACAATCGTGATTTTGAACGTGCACAAGAGATAACAGACAGCATGCAACGACGTGGGTGCAATGCCTATGAGATACGTGCAGAAAAGAAAAAGGAAGGGCTAACAGGTTTGGGAGAAAGCACCAGCGTACTTAAAAACTTCCCCGACAAAGGCAAAGTAACGGTGACCGAACAGGTTGTTGAAACGCTTTTGTATGAAGAAAACATGCCCAAATTCAGCTGGAAACTCACCAACAAAGACACCACCATACTGGGTTATAAATGTTTCGAGGCCACTACCACTTATCGCGGACGAACATGGCGTGCATTTTATACACCCGACATTCCCATTAGCGAAGGACCATGGAAACTTTGCGGACTGCCAGGACTGATTTTGTTCGCCGCCGATAGCCTCAATCAATTCTGCTATGAAGGTGTAGGAATGACGAACGAAGTAAAATATCCCATCGCTCTCAAAACGAAGAAATACAGGAGATGCAGTGCAAAAGAAATGGCCAATATGCTTTCGTTGTTGAGCAAAGACTTAGATGAGTTTTTCTATCGACTGACGGGTGCAAAGCCGCAACACTTCGATGCTAGTGGTAAACCAACGAAACTCGACACGTCTTTTACTGCATGTTTGAAAGAAGAGTTTGACAAATAAAAGCTTCATGATGCACTTGCGAAAAATATTTGCACTTATATTCTTAACGGTGTTTTGTCTTAACGCCACGGCGCAGACAATAGGCGGACGGGTGGTTAACAACAAGGGCATCACCCTAGAAGGCGTGTCGGTAACACTGAGAACCAGCGACGACAGGCCCGTTGCCTTTTGCAACACCAACGAAGACGGTACATTCTCCATCGAATTGCCACAATCCGAAACCGCTGAACACTTGGTGTTTAGCATGATAGGCTATGCAAAAAGGTGTATTGCGCTGAACAACTTTAAGCCGGGACAGGATGTTGTGCTGGAGAACGATGCCTTTATGCTGAAAGAAGTGAAGGTGAAAGCCGAAAAAATAAGGCGAAGTGGCGATACGCTTACTTACAGCGTGGCTGCATTTATGCAGAAACAAGACCGCAGCATTGCCGACGTTATCGCCAAAATGCCTGGCTTGTCGGTCTCGCCGTCTGGGCAAATTAAGTATCAAGGCAAGGTCATCAACAAGTTCTACATCGAAGGTGCCGACCTGCTTGGCGGTAAGTACGCATTGGCCAGCGAGAACATCAAGGCCAACCAAGTGAAGAATGTGCAAGTGCTGGAAGACCACCAGCCCGTGAAAGCATTGAAGAAGGTGAAGTTTTCCGACCAGGCCGCACTCAACATCGTGCTGAAAGATGATGCCAAGAACGTGTGGCAAAGTGTTGTTGAAGCTGGTTTGGGTGCTTCCTTACAAGGCAAGGCACAGCTGTTACGCGATGCCCAACTGCTGGAAATGCTGTTTTCGAAAAGCAAACAGAGTATCTCGATGTACAAAACCAACAACACAGGCAAAGACATTGGGCACGAAACCATCGACTACACCGCTGCAAAAGCATCGCTAAAGGCGGACAACCCGCTGATTGAGAGCGTAACAATAAGCACGCCCTCAATCTCAGACCAACGTTATAACTTTAACGATACGCACGTTTTCGCTACCAACTGGCTGTTTAAAACCGCCAAAGACAACGACCTGCGGTTGCAGGTTAATGGCCTAATAGACAAGACCAACGTGACAGGACACACGCGCAAGACCTATCTCGACGCAGGAACAACGGGGGTTAGCGTTACAGAAGACGAAGCGTTGAACGACAAAACCAACGAATGGTCTGCCGAACTAACCTATAAAGTAAACAAAGACAATCATTATTTCGCCAACTTTGCCAAGGGCTATATCGGCTTTAACCGTTCGAGGGGAGAGGCCATGCTGAACCACGCCCCCATACTTCAAAGGGCAAACAGAGACAAGAAAGTGCTTTCAGACAACTTCGAATGGATTAAAACCCTGTCCAACAACAACACATTATCCATCAAGTCGCGTTTCCTTTACAACGAGCTGCCCTCTTCGTTGCTGCTTGTCAACGGCAGTACGGAGCGCATATCGCAGCAAAAAATAGAATGGGATGCCAGCACAGGATTTAGGCATAAGCTGCTTGGAATGTACATAACCTACAACATAGGGGCGGCCTATAAGCGCCAAAAGATGAGGCTAGACAACTTCTACACCAGCCTTAACGCCACATATACGCAAGCGCAAGTTTACGTAATGCCCTCACTTAGCTACATCAGCCCTAGCTTAAGACTTAACGCAGGGCTAAGTGGCGAACTGCTGTATCGAAAATACGGGGACGAAAGCAAGCCCACATTCCATCTCGAACCCTTTGTGTTTGCCAACTATCGGCTAACAAGTAGATGGAGCGCGGACATGCTTTTCAGTCATGCGTTGTCGCCCAACGCCTTCTCTTCATATATCGAGGCTCCTGTATTTACCAACTATTATTCGCTTATACAGGGAAAGGCGCAGCTCAACACCACCACAACCAACATGCTAAGTAACACGTGGAAGTACAACGATGTTATACGGGGCTTGTTTGGCAACCTCGGCCTTTCGTACAGTCGCACAAGCAATCTGCCGCTTTACGAAAGCGTTTTCGAAGACGGATTTTATAAAAGCAGAGCCTCGCAACACACAAGCCACAACACCAGCACCAGCATCAGCGGTGGCATCGGCAAGTCTATTGGTTGGGGTAAAGCGTCTATCGAACTTAACGCCTCGGCATCCAACACCAAATACCAATTGCTAATTGCCAAAGAGGTGGTAGACTTTACAAGGCGCGACCTGTCTACGGGTATCGCCATTGCTTACCATCCGTGGGAGGTTTTCTCTATTGAACACAAGAGTTCGTATAACACGAGCGCGCGAAAAGGCAACAACCACACCCTATTCAACAACCGGCAAAGCTTTCTTCACCATTGGCTTAGGCTCTATTTCTTACCGGGGAAATGGCAGATGGAACTGTCAAACGAGTTGTTTCAGAGCCAAGACAAGAGCATAAGCAACAGCTTTTTCACCGACCTGTCTGTGTCTTATCGCCAAAAACGCTGGGAGGCAACACTCATATACAACAATGTATGGGGAACAACAAGCTTGGAACAAACCTACAATGCCAACGCACAACAGATATATCTGCAAACACGCTTGCGCCCAAGCGAGTTGCTTTTTAAACTCTCTTTTTCGTTGTAAAACCTGTTCGCGGTGATATTGCACACCTTTCGTGCAAAATAACTGCACGAAAATGTTTTGTAGATAATTTATTTGTTTGGATAGATGATATTGAGTACTTTTGGAAAGCCAAGGAACAACGCTGCCCCCTGACAGACAACTTCAAAACAAATAACATAAAAGCATCTATCTATTTAGCTTATGAAACAGCGAAAAGTCACCATCAATCTCGCTTGGGCAAACGTTTTTGCCCTAATTTTCTTTGCCTTTGTGGCATTAATCAGTTCGGCTACATGGTATGTTCTGTGGGGTACGCCCTCATTTGGAGATTTTGAGGGCAGCCTTTTAAAGGATGTAAACCCCTTGGGAGCAGCTGTGTTGGTGCTCGTTATGCTCGTTGCTGGCATTGTTGCTCACGAGCTTATTCACGGCATCACATGGGCATGTTTTGCAAAGCACGGATTTAGGAGTATTCGCTTTGGCGTGATTTGGGCAATGCTAACCCCATATTGTCATTGCAAAGAGCCGCTAACCATGCAACATTATAGGATTGGTGGGCTTATGCCTTTGATTATTCTTGGCATACTCCCCTTATTGCTTGCCTATCCTTTGAGAAGTGTGTCGTTGTTGTTGTGGGGAATAATTTTCATTACATCAGCAGCAGGCGACATACTTATAATATGGAAATTACGTAAAGAACTCGCTTCTCTGCTAGTGCAAGACCATCCAAAAGAAGCAGGATGTATCATTTTCGAACCAGACGTGGAGGATGATGCGATATAAGAATGAGTAAGTTAAATCAAAGAACACATCAAATACAGCTAATTATGACTACTATATCTAAAGACGACAACTTGGCGTGGGGCTGCTACGTGCAACTCAGTTTTATAGGTTTTGTGTTCCAATCTGGAATACTCCTAGAAATATTATGACTCGATATAACTGTTTTCATCCCTATCGTTAAAGGTTTAGAGTTTATGCTAAGCGGTGAGTACTAAGGGCGAACAAGGACACAGATGATAAAAATTAGGGATGCAAGGTTGGCAATGTCGCGCAACAAATCTACAAAACAGAGCGGGCACTGCCCAACCTTGCATCATGCCAAAGATAAGCTAAGGCCTATTTTGCCAAATATTGGTCGAGCGTTTCGAGCATGGCGAAGGGTTTGTCTTTCATTTCCTTAACAGAAAAATCCTTGCTTTTGATTAGCTCAACCATCTCTGGAAAGCGTTCGAAGTTCATTTTCAGTTCCGACTTCGAGCCAATGTCGATGCCTCCAGAAGGCGCATAAAAAGTTACTACCACTTCGTCGCCCTCCACACAATAGCTATAAGCCGTCGTTTTGGATGTCAGTCGCTCCGTGGCCGAGGTGCGAAAGATTACGCTGGCATCAGAAATGAAACCAATTACTTTCTTACCCTGATAGCCCACCATCCAAAAGAACTTATGATTGGAGTGTTTGAGGTTAAGTGGGCGTGTCATGGGCTTTAATGCATAGAGCGAACGGTATTCTTTCTGCAGTCCTTCTTTCTCGTAGATACATTTAAGTACCTTCACGTCGTCGGCCTTGTAGGTGGTGCCTTCCTTACCGTCTTTTGTTGGCGTGATGGTTATCTCGTCCACATTCTTCAAACGGTCCGGTCCGTAGGTGCTAAAACCTTCTTTTAAGAACCATCCTCAACGGTTTTGCCGTCGTTAAGGGTTAATACGCATTTCACTTCGGGCCGTTCTTTTGCCCATGTTGATGATACGATGACCATCGATAGCAATAAAGTTACAATTAATTTACTTTTCATGTTATGTTAGTTTATGAGTTGGTAAGTTGGTGAGTTGGTGAGTTGGTGAGTTGGTAAGTTGGTGAGTTGGTGAGTTTATGAGCCAACATGCGATGCTTTGTTGAGAGCAGAAATGTTACTAACGCGACAAATTTACGGAATAAATTTATATCGAAAAAGCGTTTGCCCATTAATTTACACATCATCGGCCCACACCCTGCTGCAAAACATAAAATACGATGTTGCATTTCGCCCATTACATTCTCACACAACGCATCTAATCCACCGCCCCCCACGCCGCACTTTTGCAACAATCAAAGTACACAAAAATCATTTTTCATCATATATATTAGGTAATTACGGCAATAATAAGTAATTTTGCACTTCATTGTGGGCATGCAAATGCAACTAAGGCAACTTCTGCGAGCAACAAACCTGCTATAACACCAATACAGCAAGTTGCTTAACGTCTTAGTTAAAAAGATGTTAGTGACTGCCAAACATAAACATTAAGATAACAAAACAATAAATATATAGAAGATGAAGATTTCATTTGAAAACGCCGACAAGGTGAATGGCCTGCTTACCATCACCGTTGAAGAGGCCGACTACAACGAGAAAGTGGAGAAAGCACTAAAAGATTACCGCAAAAAAGCAAACCTACCTGGCTTCCGTCCCGGTCAAGCTCCCCTAGCGCTCATTAAGAAACAAATTGGCGAACAGGTGAAGATGGAAGAGATACAAAAGTTTGTTGGCGATAACCTTTTTGGCTATCTTAAAGACAATAACATTCATTTCTTGGGCGAACCCATGCCTTCGGACAAACAAGAAGCTCAAGATTTGGCTAAACCTGCCCCCTACACCTTCGTCTTCGACATTGCTGTTGCTCCCGAATTCGAACTCGAACTGTCTGACAAAGATAAGCTCGACTATTACGAAATCACTGTTGACGACAAACTGATTGACGAACAAGTTGACATGTTTGCTTCGCGCGCTGGTAAGTACGAACAGGTGGAAGACTACCAACCCAAAGATATGCTGAAGGGCGACATGAAGGAATTGAACGCCGACGGTAGCGAAAAAGAAGGCGGTATCGTGAAAGAAGGCGCTACGCTAATGCCCGAATACATTAAGGTTGAAGACCAAAAGAAGTTGTTCGACGGCTTGAAACGCGGTCAAGTGGTGGTGTTCAACCCCAAAAAGGCGTTCCCTGAAAGCGAGATTGAAGTATCGTCGATGCTGGGTATCAGCAAAGAAGAGGCTGCCAACGTTGATTCAGACTTTGCTTTCCACGTATTGGAGATTACTCGTTACTGCAAAGCTCCCGTTAACCAAGAATTGTTCGACGCTGTTTATGGCGAAGGCAACGTGAAAGACGAGGCCGACTTCCGCTCGAAGATTGCTGAAGGAATTGCCAACCAACTCGTTACTAACAGCGAATACAAACTGCTGATAGACCTTCGCGCTTACTGTGAGAAGAAAGTGGGCAAGCTTCAGTTCCCCGATGAGATGCTAAAACGCATCATGAAGAAGAACGTGAAAGACGAAAAAGAGGTTGAAGAGAAGTACGAAGCTAGCGTTGAAGAACTGAAATGGCACCTTATCAAGGAGCGTTTGGTAAAAACCTACGATGTAAAGGTGAGCGACGAAGACGTGTTTGAAGCTGCTCGCCTGCAAGCTCGCATTCAGTTTGCACAATATGGCATGACCAACTTGCCCGATGAAACTATTGATAACTATGTGCGTGAGATGCTGAAGAACCGCGAAACTCTCGATGGATTTGTTGACCGCGCTGTTGAAAACAAGCTGGTTGAGGTCTTGAAGAAGGTGGTTAAGCTGAAGAAGAAGAAAATTTCTCTCGACGATTTTAACAAGTTGATGGAAGAAAGCGTTAAAAAATAAGGCTTACTTTACAGGTATCGCGCCATGCTTCCACTTTTTATAAGGTTGCCATTTAGCGAATACCAGGCTTAAATAATAAGCGGGTTTGCAGGGTTTCCCCCTACAAACCCGCTCTTTTTATTTACTCGCTTGTAGAAATAGGCAATTGCGCCAACGATTTATTGGCCATTAACTAGGCGTGCCATCCTCTTAGCGTTTCAATTTTAAACCTTTATATGCGCGCATCACGCGCCTAACCAAGAGCAAAGTTACCAATCTTTTGTAATCAAAACTATTTCTGCAAATAAAATGATGCCCACATCATGGGATATAATACGCAGATTCGGTTGTTTTTTCGGGTTTAGAAAAGCCATAACCATTCCATCTGAGATAATAAAATCTCAGGTTTCCTTCGCCATAATTACGCAATCCCACATCCTTACCATTCTTTGGCAATTGGCAAGTCAAGCCCTTTATTTGTGTTAAGCTTTTTTGTATGGTTACATCGGGGGTTAAAGTGCGCGTCTTAGGGTTATAATCGTATGCCACATACAAATGTGTGTTCACCTCCGAATCTTCGTAAGCCAAACTAATAATCAGCAATTTATGTCCGTCAGAGCGTGTCCATAGCGCGCTCTCTAGCACCTGTCCGTTAAGGCATTCAATGCGCGTCCAACCATTAGTATTATCAAAAATCACGTCGCCAGAGTTGTCATCGTTAAACGCTTTGGTGGAACTTTCGAAGATAACCGGTTCATCCGAATAGCCATAATTAAACTGTTTGAACTGCCCTTTCTTCTTAGCGAAATTGATAAACAGCTCTTGTGGATTGCCTTCCTTTCCGGGCCAAGCCTTGCAAAAGGCCAAAGTAAGCGTTTTAACATTATTATTTTTCAGGTCGCCAGGCAGTTCTATTCCCATATCTTTCCAGCCTTCAATCAGCGCACTGCCCCAATATTTCTCGTCAACCGTTGCTTCATCTTCCTCCTCTTCGCCACAGCAGCAGCCGTCTTGGCTCTCGTCCAAGGTATTTTTATGCTGTTTTTGCTCATCAAAGGTATCTTTTAGACAAAGCAGCGACAAGTTTTCTCTACTGCACTTACGCTTCAATGTGCTTGCATTGGCCGTCATCACGCCTAAAAGCATCAGCACCAATGGTATTAACGATAATTTTTTCATGATAATATTCATCTCTTAATAGGTTCATTGCATGCATTTAGCAAGGCTAGAGGACCTAAACCCGCCAGCAACAAATGCCCGCTAAGCCACATGCACAGGTTTATTTCTTGGGCAATTCGTCAAGTTTTTTGGTCACGTCCAGCATACTAACCACATACGTTTGGGCGTTTTTCTCAACTCTAATTCTCCCCACGCGTCGGTCTACCTTCACCACCTTGCAATCGGGTTGAAACGTATGACCAATCTTAGCAAATACCGAGTCGCCCTCGTTATAGTTCAATTCAATGGGTAGCAACTTGCATTTCGACTTTTCGGCCACAGTGATATGATTACCCGCATCGGTAAGTAGCAGTTTATCGCCCTGCATATTTAGGATAATAGCACTCTTCCACAGTCCGTTATCCTCAACAGCCACCGAGCTCCCGACGTCCATTCGCCGTTTTTAAGCACCTTAAACGAGTTGGGTTTCAATTCTTCGTTAGCATGATTATTGGCAAATCCCCTTCCATCCGTTCGATAATCAAGGTCAAGATAGCACACCTTAGGCGTTAGTTGTTTGGTATCGTCTACCACGATGCGCGCTGCAAGCCCTGCCCCGACTGCCACCAGGTAAGCAACACATCACCATTTTGCGCTTTCACGTCCTTAGGAAAGGGCACCACCAAGGCTTGTGGCACGTCTATGTCGCCGTGCATTCCTTCCACCGTAAGGGTGTATTTCCCCACAGCCTTTACCGTATTACTGTATATAGGCAACAATGTTTCGGATAGCGACTCGCCCCTTTGCAATGCTCCGCCATAGAAAGCAGCAGGCGAAAGCACCGTTTGGCCCACTTCCACATCTTTTAATGTGAAGTCTTGGGGAAAGTCCCACGGGAACGAATCCACTGGTTCTGCACCATTGGCACGCATAGTGGCCTCCTTATTATCAGAGCCAGCAGACGTTTTCCGCCCGTTATCGCAGGCGTTAAACAAAGTGCCAATGCCCAAAGTCAGGGCGAAAATTCCAATCATTCGTTTCATATCCTCGGTTGGTTAAGGGTTACACATCATCTTCATAGTTGGCCTTACACCAACATTTTATCGAGCGTTAGGCTTGGTAAATAAGCCGTTGTGGATAACGGGGCGGTGTTATCGGTTTGGGTTTAAGGATAAAAAAATCGCTGTTTAACCATACGCAGATGGCATTATCAAAGTGCACCAACAACGCAAACATTCTCAATCTGTTCTACACATTTCCAATTCAAGCGTTTTTTGCTAGCCACCTCCATTTATTCCACCACTCACCACACCACATTAGTGTTGTTGTCTTGTTCTGCAATAGCGCTAAAGCCATTGTTAAGTTTTCCCGAATAGCTTCTCACCTTTTTATTTTAGCAAGCAAACAATGATGGTTTTCACCCTCAATGAGCCAAACGAGCAGTCTACTTTTGAAAAAGCCACTACACCTCTATATATAGGCTCGTTCTTACCAATCCCCGTCGAAGGTTCAACCGTTGCTCCTCGTGTTGCGCTGCACAGCCTTTTCACTTCTATCAAGCTGTTTTTGTTTATTCTTTCAGTTGTATTGTTCACCATATTTCTTCAAGAACAAAACCCAATCCACCCAGCTAAAAGCTAAAAATACAGCATTGGCATTATTTAGAATTTACCTATAATCTATTATGCAAAAATAACAATTGTTTTCCAACTTATCAAATATAAGTAAAGCATTTTTATATTTTATCTACAATATAAGGTTTATATTATACTTAAATATGAAATAAAATATTCAAAACATAACCTCATCTTGCATGAGCAACCCCCATACAAAGCACGCTCACCTTGATATTTTTCACATCTTGCAAGCAGCGTATGCAGGCGCAAAGGGTGGCCCCTGTGGTTGCCACATCGTCTACAAACAGCACGTGTGTGCCCGCTTTGGGTGGTTGTTTCATCAATTTGAAGGCACTATTCACATTATCGGCTCGTTCCCATCGGTCTTTATGTGTTTGTGTTTCGGTATTCACAATGCGCCGAATAAGTTTGTTTTCCACCTTCAACCCTGTGGCCAGGGCCACACCTTGCGCCAACATCTCGCTTTGGTTATATCCCCTTTGTCTTACCCTTTGCTTGGCTAAGGGCACAGGCACAATAAAATCCACGTCTTGAAAAAAGCCTGTTGGTATCAGTTCTTTGCCCATAAGCCAGCCCAGCTCTACGCCCAAATAGGGCATATTGCCATATTTCAGTTTATAAAACAAGGCGCTGACTGGTGCTGCCGCTTGATAATGCAGCAGCGCGACACACTTTTCCACCTTCACACGTCCCCAAAACAGTTGTGCCAAAGCGTTTTCATAGGGTTCGAGAGCATAGTTGGTTCGTGGCAAATGAAGGTTGCATGGTGCACAAACAGCGTTTTCATGGGGTTCTAATCGGGTGTTACACACCACACAAGCCCTGGGAGCAAGCAAGTTAACAATACGTCTCCAAGCACTAATCATCAAACAATTCGTCAACATCGGTTAGGCATTTGCGTATGGTTTCCATGTCGAAGCCGCGACTTAAGGCAAATTTCATCAGCTTCGTATTTAGTTCGTAGGTGGTGGCAGCCTTTAATGTTTTACGTTTACTATTGAGCAATGGTCGCAAAATAGCCGTAAAGTCTTCGCCATCCACCTCGTCGAGCACGGGTTTATACACCTCGCTGGGTATGCGTTTAACCATCAAAGCCTGTTCCACCTTTCGGCGTCCCCATCGGTTATAGGTTATCTTATCACGCACAAACATGCGGCAAAAACGCTCGTCGTCAATATATTTGTTTGTCACAAGATAATTTATGATGCGCTGCTGTGCATCTTCGGGCAACCCCCAACGCCACATTTTCTCGCGCATCTCGCCTGTACAATGTTCAGCCCTGGCACAAAGCGCGGCAAGTTTAGCGCGTGCTTGTTCTTCTGTTACCATTTTTTGTTGGTGTTCCATTATTCGATTTTTAGTTTACTGGTTGTTCGTTGGTTATCGTTTTGCCTATTGGCTGTTTGCTTGTTAACCCCTAAAAGCAGCCATCAAGCCCTTTTTTAAATACGCCCTTTGGCCACGCCACTCCCTCAAGCACGCGTTGCCTTCATCATTCTTTGCTTTCCGAAACAGTCGTTGCGCGTCTCTATCGCCTGCCATCCCATTTCTTCCAGCATCTTTTGCATATTCTGGTGGAACAGGGGATTGATTTCAAAAAACAGGTGTCCACCGGGTTTTAAGGCGTGCATGGCATATCGAGCAATATGCTCGTAAAACAAAAGGGGCTGTTCGTTGGGCACAAAGAGGGCCAAATGGGGTTCGTTTTCCAACACATTGGCTTCCATCTGTTGCGCCTCGCGCTGCATGATGTAAGGCGGATTGCTCACAATCACATCCCAAACAGCATCGTGTCGAGGCAGGTCAAGGGCATTTTGTTCACTAAATTGCACCTTGGCGCACAACCGTTCGGCGTTATGCTTGGCAATAGTCAATGCAACAGGCGAAACATCTATGGCCGAAACCTGCCACAGAGGCAAGTCGAGCGCCATCGTTATGGCAATGCATCCACTGCCTGTGCCCACATCTAAGAGGGTTTTAGCACCACCATCGCGGGCCATTTCGCCACAAACTTGCACCATCCAAGCACATAATTCCTCGGTTTCGGGGCGCGGAATGAGCACCCCTTTCGCCACATAAAACGAGCGACCAGCAAAGTGCGCACAGCCAAGCACATACTGCACGGGGACACCTTGCAATAGTTTATCCATCATTTTATGCAGTTTACTAGTATCATCTTGCGATAATTGTGTAACTTTGCCTGCATAAACATCTGCCAACGACAATCCGAAGCCAACGTCAAGCACCATCCTTACAATAGCCTTGGCCTCGCCTTCATCGTAAAGAGGCAACAAACGGTGCCATAGTTCGGGGTAGGTCATGGCTGCAAAAATAAGAAAAAAAATGGATAATAGCAATGTGAACGACACGGAAAAATGGTTGCCTCAAGCCGAAAAGGTCGCTATAAACGCCACCAATACGACTCAAGCCATAACCGAAACATCACCTTGTGCTGAACAAACTGCCGACAAACGCTACATGCAAAGATGCTTACAGCTCGCTAAATGCGGACTGCTTGGTGCTAAACCCAACCCCATGGTGGGGGCAGTGATTGTTTATCGGGGTAGAATTATTGGCGAAGGCTACCACGCACACTATGGAGAAGCCCATGCAGAGGTTAACGCTTTTGCATCGGTTAAGTCTCAAGACGAAGCCCTTTTGCCACAGGCTACGCTCTATGTTAGTCTTGAACCCTGCGCACACCACGGCAAAACGCCGCCCTGTGCCGACCTCATCATCGCCAAAGGCGTGCCTCGCGTGGTGGTGGGATGTGTCGACCCCTACGCTAAGGTGCAGGGTCGAGGCATCGAAAAACTACGACAAGCGGGCATCGAGGTTGTTGTTGGGGTGCTCGAGAAGGCGTGTTTGGCGCTTAATCGCCCGTTTATGGTGTATCAACGCCACCATCGTCCCTACGTTATCCTGAAATGGGCGCAAACAGCTAACGGCTTTATCGACCTTCAGCAGCAGGCGTTGGCCATCTCTTCGCCATTCACCCAAATGCTTTCGCATAAGCTTAGGGCCGAATGCGACGCCATACTGGTGGGCAAAACCACCGACGAACGCGAACATCCTGAACTCAACACGCGCCATTGGTGGGGCGAAAACCCGCGCCGACTGGTGTTGCATCGGCATCAGCCCATCGACCAATTGCTCTCTAAGCTGTATCAAGACCAGGTGCAAACGCTCATTGTTGAGGGCGGTGCCACGGTGCATCGGGCGTTTATCGAGGCCAATTGTTGCGACGAGATACACCGCGAAACGGCTCCTTTCACTGTTAACAACGGCACGAAGGCCATCGACATCCCACCACATTTTGTGCTTTCCAAACAAGAAATCTACGACGGACACGTGCTAGAAGAGTTTGTTACCGAGTTTTAACCGCCCAATCGGTCGAACAAACACTTATAACATGTTTATATTGTGTTTGTTGCTTCTAGCTCATCTTTCGGTTGCTTGTTTTCATCTTGCCTGTATTATTCGTTTGGTGCAGTGCACTTCGCCATCAAGAATAACACAGGCAATGTGCTCAACAATACATCAACTCTAAATGGCTCTTAACGCTAACAGGGCGCACAACAACGCTCACCCACAGCACAACACAAGGATGCGAACGCCAATATTGTAAAACTTTTCTACTAAATTTTAACATTATGAGTGCCCTCTCTGTAAAAATTCTGGGCCTTGGCTGCAAATTCTGGCGTATTTTATAAACTTATAACCAATTGGTTTTCTGCATATTACACACAAAACAGACCTAAAACGCCCCTTTTGTCGCCTATAACGAGCGCCATTCATGGCAAGTAGGTGTTTGCCCTGCATACAAGGCGCAAATTGTATTTTTATGTGTGATTGGTCGAAAAAAGGGGGTTAATACTGCGTTTTCTATGTTTTTACCTTGCGTTTTGCTGCTAAACGCACAGCTAAATGCTGCTAAATGCGAGGTTAAATGCTGCTAAATGCAGGGCTAAATGCAGCAAAATGCAAGGCTAAATGCAGCAAAATACAAGGCTAGATGCATATTATTTCGTGCTGTATGCAAGAAAAAGAACCGTAAAATGCTTGTTTTGCCCTGCTCAAATTGGGCGCTTTTTTCTGAAAATAGAAACGCAAAAGCATAGTAAATGGCAAAAATGGCGCTCATTTTCTCGCAAAACGTGTTTCGAACTTCAAGCATAATTGTGCTTTTACATAGCATTTAGCAGTGTTTTTTGTCTAGAAGGAGGTGAGAAGACGCACGCACTTTGTAAATTATTTTTACCAACATCGCCATTCCACTAGCTCTTACCCTTTACTTAAGCGTAGGGGGCAAGTGGGGTTTTGCAGGCATATTGCTACAACAGGAGTAAAAATATATTGCAATCTCCCTGTATAATCTCCAAATAATATTACCTTTGCAAGCAAATTTTGTGGTCGATACGTAAGCACAAAGCCTTGTCGCGGCTTAGCAGCACCCTTTGCGCCGCTACAAACGCGCAAGCCGACAGGCAAAAACACCACCCCCTTACACCCCCCCTTAGAGCAAAGGCCAAAGCCAAATCAAAATAGACGATTAATTTAAAAATAATACATAGAAAAATGGAAAATAACAAAAAGAAAATTGCAATTGATGTTGACCAGAATTACGACCTCATGATGGTTAGACGCCTACCGGCATCACTACGTTGGGCGCTGATGTTGCCTTTGGCCTTTCTCGGCATGTCCATCGTTCACTTGGCTTATGGTGCTTTTATGCCCCGTCTGCTCACAGGCATGCACGATGAAGGTGGCGTATCAATTGTGCTCTCCTCGCTATTTATATGGTATAAATATTACGTCTTTGTTGTTGCCATGGTGGGAACAGCCCCTGTTCAGCGAGCCAAAAAACTGGCCTTTTCGTGGGTTGCTGTGGCAATAGCCATGTGCTTGTGCGCTGGCACCACCTCCATCACCTGCATCAATGCCGACGAAATAAACACCACCATGATGGCTGCAACAGCTGCTGCATCGGTGTTAGGCGCCTTGTGGGCAGTGTGGAAAGTGCGCAAAGTAACCTCCAAACCGCTCGATGCCGAACAATAACAAGATGCAACGCAAGCCTAACCGCTAGCTTTATCAGCGCATCCACTTCATCTGCATAGGGCACAGCTGGCCACGTATAGGCCTTGTTCACAAGCATATAAGGGCGCAATGCACAGCCTTAAGGGCAGCATTGCGCCCTTAAGGCGTTTTTGTTAATAAATATGTAATTAGCAAAAAACACAAATAAAAGGCGTAACTTTGAAGCAATGTGGGGGTAAGGGCGTGGCACAAGGATGCAACACAAGGCCAAACGCCACACAACGCAACAACCCACTACTTGTAAAAACAATACATAACCTAACAATATTATCCCAAAAATAAATTGTAAAATGATAAAGAAGTATATTCAAGAGAACGAAGAACGTATGCTCGATGAGCTGTTCAGCCTTATCCGCATACCCAGTGTTAGCGCACAACAAGCGCACAAACCCGACATGCTACGCTGCGCCGAAAGATGGAAAGAACTACTATTGATGGCGGGTGTAGACCGCGCCGAGGTGATGCCTTCGGATGGCAACCCCATGGTTTACGGAGAAAAGATTGTTGACCCCAATGCTAAAACAGTGCTCATCTACGGCCATTACGACGTGATGCCCGCCGAACCTTTCGAACTTTGGAAGAGCGAACCCTTTGAAGCTGAGGTGCGCGACGGACATATTTGGGCGCGTGGTGCCGACGACGATAAAGGTCAATCGTTTATTCAAGCTAAGGCTTTCGAGTATGTTGTGAAAAACAACTTGCTGAAACATAACATCAAATTCATCCTTGAGGGCGAAGAAGAGGTGGGTTCACCCAGTCTGGGCGCTTTCATCGAGAAGCATAAAGAACTGCTAAAATGCGACGTTATCCTGGTGTCGGACACCAGTATGGTTGGCGAAGACATTCCTACACTCACCACTGGTCTGCGCGGTATTGCCTACTGGCAGATTGAAGTAACTGGCCCCAACCGCGATGTACACTCTGGACATTATGGTGGCGCCATTGCCAACCCCATCAACGTGCTGTGCAAACTCATTGCCGACGTAACCAACGAGGATGGAAAAATTCTTTTCCCTGGCTTCTACGACAAGGTGGAAGAGGCCAGCGACGACGAACGCAAGATGCTTGCAAGCATTCCGCTCGATTTGGAAGCCTACAAGAAATCTATTGAGGTAGACGACCTATTTGGTGAGAAAGGCTACACCACGCTTGAGCGCACGGGTCTGCGTCCCTCGTTCGACGTGTGCGGTATTTGGGGTGGCTACACAGGCGATGGTGCTAAAACGGTTATCCCCTCTAAGGCTTACGCCAAACTATCGTGCCGACTGGTGCCCAATCAAGACTATCAAGAGGTGGCCCAATTGGTGGTAGACTATTTCAAACGCGTTGCCCCCAAATCGGTGAAGGTAGATATCAAGTACCTCCATGGTGGTCAGGGTTATGTTTGCCCCATCGACCTGCCTGCTTATCAAGCTGCCGAACGTGGCGTAGAAATGGTGTTTGGCAAGCGCCCGTTGGCCGTTCGTTTGGGCGGAAGCATCCCCATCATCTCTACCTTCGAACGCATTCTGGGTGTTAAAACCATCCTCATGGGCTTCGGTCTAGAGTCTAACGCCATCCACTCGCCTAACGAAAACATGCCCCTAAGCATGTTCCGCAAAGGTATCGAGGCCGTGGTGAACTTCCACTTGGAATACGATAAGATTTAAACTTTGAGTAGGAAAGGAGAAAGGAGGAAGTAGAAAGTAGAAAGTAGTAAGTAGTAAGTAGTAAGTAGTACTTTACTACTTTACTACTTTACTCCTTTTTCACCCTTTCCCCTTTAAAAGTTCTTTTATTTTTAAACAATGCGAAGCCCCCTCATCACCCTTTTATTATTCGCCCTTGCCTTAGCAAGTTTCGCCGCTGAACCGCTTCGCGTGGCCTGCGTTGGCAACAGCATCACTTACGGCTACGGGCTTTCGAACCCCGTAACCGATTCTTATCCAGCCCAATTGCAAACACTATTGGGTCAAAATTATAACGTGCGCAACTTTGGGCACTCGGGTGCAACCCTCCTTTCGCGCGGACATCGCCCTTATATACAGCAAGAAGCCTACAAAAACGCACTGGCTTTCAAACCCGATATAGTGGTGATACACCTAGGCATCAACGACACCGACCCACGCAACTGGCCGTTTTTCAGAGACGACTTTACCAAAGACTACATCGCACTTATTCGCGCCTTTAAAGACGCCAACCCCAATGCCAAGTTCTACATCGCCAAGATGAGCCCCATATCTCACCGCCATCACCGCTTTGTGGCTGGCACACGCGATTGGCATAAGCTCATCCAGGCTTCTATCGTGCGCGTGGCTAAAAGCACTGGCGCACATCTTATCGACTTTTACAATCCGCTGTTGCCCTATCCACAAATGCTTCCCGACGGGCTGCATCCCAACAAAGCCGGCGCTGGCGTGCTGGCACGCGTGGTTTACCAAGCACTAACAGGCAACTATGGCGGACTGAAAATGCCAATGGTGTTCTCGGATAACATGGTGGTGAGACGCGAACGCAACTTTGAAGTGTATGGCACAGCCAACGCCGGACAAGTGGTTACGGGCTCGTTTGGCAACGACAAAACCAGCACCGTGACCAAAAACGATGGCACATGGCGCTTGCTCTTTGCCGCTCCACGCATGGGAAAAGCCTACACCCTCACCATAACAAGCGAAAAACGAACAC
Source organism: Hoylesella shahii DSM 15611 = JCM 12083 (assembly GCF_000613445.1). Lineage (GTDB taxonomy): Bacteria > Bacteroidota > Bacteroidia > Bacteroidales > Bacteroidaceae > Prevotella > Prevotella shahii. The sequence goes on along the minus strand of NZ_BAIZ01000012.1, from coordinate 12,586 downwards.
TCAAATTTAAAAATATTGTGGCCGGAGAGGTGTGGCTCTGCTCGGGACAAAGCAACATGGCCTTCCCCTTAGCCAGCGACGAACAGGGCAAAGAGGCGCTCGCAATAGCAGACGACCCCAACCTGCGCGTGCTTAACATGGTGCCAAGATGGGATACCGACAACACCGAATGGTCGCAACAAGCACTCGACTCTACCAATAACCTGCAGTATATGCGCTGCAATGGCTGGCAACAAGCCACGTCTAAGAACATGGGCGGTGTGTCGGCCGTGGCTTATTATTTTGCTAAAAGCCTGCGCCAAATGCTGAACATTCCCATCGGTATTATTGTTAATGCTGTGGGCGGAAGCACTACCGAATCGTGGATTGACCGCCAAACGCTTGAAGACGAATATCCCGAACTGCTGAACGACCGTTTTAAAGACAATGTGATGGTGATGCCATGGGTGGTGCAACGCATGCGAAAAAACATCGCCAAAGCTACAGATAAGTTGCAAATGCACCCCTATCAGCCCACCTATCTCTTCGATGCAGCCATCCGACCGCTTGCCCAATACCCCATCAATGGCGTTATATGGTATCAAGGCGAGTCGAATGCCGAAAACATGGAGATACACGAACGCTTGTTCTCGCTTTTGCTAAACTCGTGGCGAACCAATTGGAACAACGCCCAATTGCCTGTCTACATGGTGCAATTGTCTAGCATCAACCGCCCTTCGTGGCCGTGGTTCCGCAATAGTCAGCGACAGATGGCCAACACCCTGCCCTATGTTTACATGGCCGTGAGCAGCGATGTGGGCGACTCGCTCGATGTGCATCCACGCAAAAAATACCCTATCGGCAAACGATTGGCCAACCTCGCCCTTTATCATCAGTACAATTTCAAACAGCTTACACCCTGCGGACCCAACGTGCAACGTGCCGTTGTGCAGAATGATGGCGAGGTGTGCGTGTACTTTAATTGGGCTAACAAACTGAAAACTGCCGATGGCCAAGCGCCTCGCACATTCGAAGTGGCTGGCTACGACGAGGTGTTCTACCCTGCCGAAGCCACCATTCACAACGAAGAGGTTAGGCTGAAGTGTCCACAAGTGCCCATCCTGCCTTTGTGCGCTATGCATGGCAGCCCTTTACACGGGCCAATTTGGTGAACGGCGACGCACTGCCTGCTTCCACTTTCAGGGTGGAAGTGGAGCATTAGGCCCTAGGTCGTGAAATCTTTACTTGCCAGAACAACTTGATTGGGGCTAAACCCAACAAGCACAATAAATAACATGGGGCTGTTTTGTGGCTATACAGCGAATGTAAAGCCACAAAACAGCCCCTAACAATTTAGAAAAAATCTTGTGGATAAACTTTACTTATGCAACACAACAGCATACAACCAACATTACAGGGCGAGCAACACCCCACAATACCCAAAAGCAGCATGCAACAACAGTCCATTAACAAGGCACAAACAAGCCGATTCTATCTTGATGTGCCTTCGCCCCTAGGCACATTGCGCCTTGAAAGCGATGGCGAAGCACTCACCGCGCTGCATTTTGAAGACACAAAAGCGGTGCATACAACCACGGTGGCATGGCACGAAGCCCCCCAATTGCCCCTGTTTAAAGAAGTGCAAACGTGGCTCGCGCGCTATTTTGGAGGTCAAGACCCAGGTAAACGCCCACCCTTCGGCCTCAGGGAACAGCGTTTCAGCAAGCCGTTTGGCAACAATTGCTGGCCATACCCCACGCCCAAACCACTACCTACGGCGCTTTGGCCGCACACCTAGCCAAACAAAACGCCTCGGGGCGCATGTCGGCTCAAGCAGTGGGACAAGCAGTGGGAAGCAATCCCATCAGCATAATCATACCTTGTCACCGTGTAATAGGCGCAAATGGCGCACTAACAGGCTATGCGGGCGGACTGAAAAAGAAAGCGTTTTTGCTCAATGTAGAGCGTGGCAGTATTTCGCCACCTAAAGCGTATGAATGAAGACACAAAGAACGGGTGTTTTCGCTACGTTGAAACAAGAAAAAACAATGCCTTGCCACCCCTTATTTGCATCAGGATGGCAAGGCATTTGGCTAATTCTCTGCTTGAAGAGAGACCAAAGGGAGAAACCTTTAGCAGAACTTCATCTTTAAATAGTTTGCTCGCCCTTTGTACTTCCACCGGGAATCGAACCCGGATCAAAGGTTTAGGAAACCTACGTTCTATCCATTGAACTATGGAAGCCCTAAATGAATGTGGTGCAAAGGTACGTTAAAAGACGCACAATGCAAAATAAAACGTCACTTTTGTTGATGTTTGTGCCATAAAATGCTACATATTCGACATGCCGTGCAACAGGATTACAAGGCCATAAAATGCACAATAGAGTGCAGCCAATATCAATGCGACAAGTTTTATGCGCCTACTTTTGCGATAAGGGGCAAAGGCAAACCACAAAGCAGACAAAGGAAGGAGTGCAAGTAGAAACAAACCCTTGGCCGTGGCTATGCTTGTAGCAAACGAGAGCAAGAAAAACACCAGATAATAAGCAAAAGCAAAACCAATGGTTAGGCGCACGGCCTTATCCCCTTTGGGTTTAGACAGCAAGGCGTAAGTGGCATAGATGATGGCCAGGAGCGACACCCAAACCATGTCGTACATAAAGAAGAGGGTGAAATTGTTCATTGGTTCTGATTTTAGAGGATGACCTCGTTGTGTGATGGTCAATTAAGACAGACAAGTAGGGATAGTTAGATAAGTTCTATAGAATAATCTATAAATATGGTGGTAGCAACAGTTGGCATGCGTTAATTCACCGCCAACACGCCATAAGGGCCAGTAGTAGAGGCTCGATAACGCACCAATTTGCTACCTTGAGCACCTTCGGCCACGTTTCCACCCGTCGAAAGATTGTATTTGCGATGACAATTGGCACACGTGGCAAAGCCATTGGCCTGCACCGTTAGCGCGAAGCTACGTCGCGGAACAGCCGTTGCCGAGAAGCAATTGGGGCATTGCAGGTCGTAGGCGTAAAGGGTTGGCGGGTCTGAAAGCAGGCCATAACCCACAATCAGGCCATTGTTCATGCCTAGAACCATGCCTCTACTTTGGTCGCTGCGGTGATTTTAGATGCTTGTTGCGTTGTTCCGCCATTGGCAACAAACATTAATTCGGCATAGCTGTTTTGCCCTGTGTAGCGCGTTTGCATGCTCACGCTTACAAAAACATTGCTATGAGGAGTCATTGCCGAAGCCAACACAAAGTTGTTGTGCACCTGATTATCGAACACAAAATAAGCGCGACGATTAGAAAACTCGTTCTCAACCTGTCCGCACGAGCTTAACAGGGCGAAAGCCAAGGGCAAAAGCATGGCCAAAAGCAATGAAGAAATCGTTGGTTTGGGCATAAGCAGACGACTAAAAAGCCTCACCCCAATCTCTCTCCAAGGGGAGAGAAGAGTGGTATGCAATGCGGTTGTAAGGCTGATGGATGTAATAAACAATTGTATTATAAACTTGGATTGGCTTCTCACTCGTACTTTATCACCTGCAGCAAGTCGGCCATTTTCTCCAACCCTTCGGTTAAAGGTTTTTTCACCATACCCTTAATAAAGGGGTTGAGTTCGGCTTTGATGGTGAGTTTCATTTTACAAGCATTGTCGCCATTGGGCACAACCTGTATCCAGAGATTGAAAGGCACGGGCGAAGTGGCCGTTTCGAACTTGATACACTTGGGTGCATCGCGGTCAACGATGCGCAGTTTAATGAGTCCAACGGGGTTAACGGTTACCGAAATCGAGTCGCTGTCGAAGGTCATCTGTTCCAATTTGTCTTCTGGCAGTTTGTCTTTTACGCGTTCAATGTTCGATAAATCGCTCAGCATGTTGAACACAGCCTCTTGCTTATAGGGTATTTGTCGGATACTACTTTCGAATGTAGACATGTGTAGGGTTTAAATAATGAATGAAAAGGACTAGCAACCAACTCACAACTGACCTGTTCCACCCCACAACCGGCCTCACCCCCAGCCCCTCTCCAAGGGAGAGGGGAGTAATATGCAGTGCTATTACAATTCAACGACACATGGGCTTTCTCCATGCGCGAATGTTAGAGATAAGAATATGCAGTGCTATTACAATGTTAGAGATAAAATTATGCAGTGTAGCGGCAACGCATTTCACTCCCCTCTCCCTTGGAGAGGGGCTGGGGGTGAGGCCGGTTGTGGGGTGGTTGTTTGTTTATTTATTAGGATTCCACTCAGCAGGATTCTGTCGCCAGCTGTCAAGCAGCGCCAAATCATTTTGTGAGATATATCCTGTTTCGAGTGCAACCTGCACCACGTGCTCGTAATTGGTGAGCGTAATCAGGGGAACATTGGCCTCTTCAAAAGCCTTTTCGGCCACGGGGAAGCCGTAAGTATAGGCAGCCACCATGCCCACCACTTCGCAACCAGCTTTTCGAATGGCCTCTACAGCCTTCAAGCTACTGCCACCTGTAGAGATGAGGTCTTCAACAACAACCACCTTTTGTCCGGGTTTCAATTCGCCTTCAATGAGGTTTTCCAGTCCGTGGTCTTTGGGTTTGCTTCTTACATACACAAAAGGCAACTGCAACGAGTCGGCCACCAGTGCGCCTTGAGCAATTGCTCCAGTGGCAACACCAGCCACAGCCTCCACCTCGGGGAAATGTTCTAGAATGTGATGTGTAAGTTCCACCTTAATAAAATTGCGCAATTGGGGGAACGATAGCGTACGGCGGTTGTCGCAATAGAAAGGCGATTTCCATCCCGATGCCCATGTAAAGGGTTCGTTAGGTTGCAACTTAATGGCATTAACCTGAAGCAAAAGCGCTGCAAAATCTTTCTTGATGTTGTTCATATCCTTATGGAGAGTTTGTGGTTTGGGTCTTAGGGCCATGGTGTTGGCTTGTCGTCCTTTAATGTTTTATTATATATATAATGTGCAAAGTTACGCTATTTATCCTATTGTGCAAAATTTATATGCCGTGTTCTGTAGCTGTGGCAAAACAATAGCCTGCTATGCCACATTGTTTTCGATGCGCTTTTGTTTACCATTAAGTTTTTTTTTCAAGTCTAGAATATACATCTTTGTTTTTTTTTTCTAACTTTGCATTATATCTTCAAACACCTAATTATGTACAAAAAAGCAGTCTTTACTCGGTCAACAATCACGCAGTGGGTGGCACAAATTCTAGCCTCACGAATGTTTTTCGCACTGTTTACGCTGTGCTTTGTAACCACTTTGCACGCCCAAAACACACTTGAAGGAACTGTAAAAACCGATTCGCTAAGTCCGAACGCGCGCTGCACGATTGTGATTTACGACAAAGACGACAAGCCATGGCAATCATTGGCCTGCAACGAGCATGGTAAATATCGTGCAGAAAACGTGCCTAGCGGACAAGTTAGGGTTGAAGCAAAGGCCATTGGGCATGTGTCGCAATCTAAGAAAGCTTTTCTTTTTGGAACAACATTGATGCAACTAGACTTCGAATTGAAGTCGGAAGCCATCAATCTTAAAGGCATCGAGGTGAAGTCTAGCCCCATTTTGGTAAACGGAGATACCACAACTTACTTCGTGTCACGCTTTTCAACTGGCCGCGAAAAAACGCTGAAAGAGGTGGTAAATAATCTGCCTGGCGTGCGCTACGATGAAAAAGAAAACACACTAACCGTTAACGGGAAACGCGTAAGCAAGGTGCTAGTGCAGGGCGAAGACTCTATCAAGGCAATGTGTCTACGCCAATGGAAAACCTTCCAGCTGCAGGTGTGGAACATTTTAAAGTTATCGACAATTATTCGGAGTACAATGTGTTCTCGGGTTTTCAAAGCAGCAACCAAACCGTTGTTGACCTTTCAATGAACAAAAGCATGCACGGACGACTTAGAGGACAAGCCGAAGCACTAGGCGGACTGCTTAATAAGGCTAACGCAAGAGGCTCGGGCATGCGTCTTGGCAAACGAATGATGACCAATATTATTGTGGCTGGCAATAATACTGGCGAACAAACAATGAAACCAACCGATATTGTGAATATCAATGGCGGATACAACGAAATGCTTTCTACCGACGACCCCATGGCGAGCATACGCAAAACCTTCGACGATTACGCCATGATGCTAGACTATCGAGAAAATATTTACCGAAGAAATAACGGAATGGCTTCGGTTAACACCGTGCTTCGCCCATCAAAAACCTAAAAATTTTGTGGAACGGTATTGTGGGAACCGACTGCTATCGCATTAAAAGTATCGACCAATACGAATATCTTGGCGGACTTACCTACACCGATTCTACCCACGAACAGCAAAGCAAACAACACTTCTTATCCAACATTAAGTTGAAATTTTCTAACCAAAAGAATATGGAATTGATGCTTAGCAACCGAAGCTACTTGGGTAAAACCAACGGAAATACCGACCGAATGCTGCAAGGTCTCGACATCGATGAACTCACAAAAGGCAAACTGGCCACCATCAACAATACACTTACCTGGCTTTACCGACACGGTAAAAACGTGTTTAGCTATCATGCCGACCTCAATTTCTTGATTAACAACCACCTCTATCGCTTTAACACGCGCAATGCTTCGCCCCTGTTCGCCCCCCATTTACGCTCAGAAATGAAGATTAACCGACTTGAGTTTGCGGGTTCGGCACAGTATGTACGCCGATTTGCACACGATTACTTCGTGCGCCTTGCCTTACGCCACAAGCTACAAACATTCTCAACCACGATTAAAGGCGACAGCTTAGGCACCAACAACCCATTTATAGAAAAGCCTCTACGCTTTAACGACAATGGCGCAGAACTGAGTTTGAACAAAGACCAGGGCAAGTTTAGGTTTGGCCTTGGTGGGGTTTTACATCTTTTCAACATTCGTTCGTCGCAACAGTTAAAACTAAATGTGTCGCCAAAGATAGCTCTTGCACCGCTGTTTAACATCACCTATCGCGCCAGCATGATGCATTACATAGAACTAAGACTTAAAAGCACCTACCAACCCATGAGTCAAAACACCTTGTTCGACGGCCCTTACATCTCCGATTTTAAACGCATGAACTTTTCGCAAATAGATAATATACTGGCACACACCACCGAACTCTCCGCCATGCAAGCCTATGGCAACTTCTTAAAGGGCATCACACTCTTTAATATGATTGCACTTAGCTACAATCACAACGCCCTTACTTACGATTACAGCATGCTAAACCCAATAATTTCGCGAGCTATTAGTCGCAACGCCAGTGGTGGTAAGGCGCTCACGGCATCTTCTATGATTGAAAAAAAGATGATAAGCATACCGCTCAACATACGCCTTTATGGCGTTATAAGCCTAGCCCGCTCGCCCTTTTTCTATCAAGGGATGGCGCAAACATCCAACAGCAGCGCACTAAACCTCAACCTTCGACTCAAAACCTTCTACAAACGGGGTTTTAATGGCGAACTGTTGGCTGGTGCTGCATGGGCAAATAGCAAGAGCGATATGCTTAATTCGCGCCAAAACGACTATCTGCTGAGTGCCGAACTGGCCTACATTGCCAACAAATGGCAAGCCACAGCCAGCGCAGGACAACACTGGCGCAAGGTTAATGGCACAAACTTGGGCTACACCGCATTGCGCCTTGCAATGGAATACGACCTCAACAAACACCTGCGACTAAGACTCGTGGCACAAGATATGCTCAACCTGAAACAACGATTGATGCAAGAACGCATCGTAGATAACTATTTCGCGGGTACACGCAACATACATTACATGCCTGGAAACGTGATGGTTGGCGCAATGGTTACATTCTAAACATAAATCAAACATATACTTTTATTCGTCAATTTAACAATTAAACACATGAAAAGATTGCTATTATCACTGGCCTCTTTGTTGATGGCCACCATGCCCTTGATGGTTAGTGCACAAAAACTAACCGTGGAATACGAATCGAAAATTAACGCCAACTCGCCAGATGCAATGAAAGATGCTGGTCTGCCCGATGAAATGCGACACGCACTTATCGCCGCAATGGCTAACGTAAAGGCCGTTTATATCACCTATGTAGATGGACCACAGGTTGAAGGACGCGTGCAAGCTGCTAAAGAACCTCAAACCTTTACCTTCATGGGACAAACCATAGACGGTAACGATATGGTGAAAACGCAGCTGCAAAACATCACCTATTTTAACCGAGACACTAAAAAATCAGTGAATAAGGTTGACCTGATGGGTAAAAAATACTTGTTGGTAGACCCCTTAAAAAGCGACACGTTCGACGTGAAAACCAACGAAAAGAAAGAAATTTTGGGCTACGAATGCACCAAAGCGGTAAGCAAAGACGGCAAAAAAACCATCTGGTTTACTAAGCACATCCCCATAGAAGCTGGGCCTCTCTATGCCAATGTGGGCGGACTTATCCTTGAAGCCGAAATGCCCGACAATGTATTTGTAGCAAAAAAAATAACAATGGACGTTGACCATGCCATCACCGAACCCACAGGGGGCGAACAAACAACCGAAAAAGCTTTTAAAGAAATGGTTAAAAAGCTGGTGGATAGAATGCGCAGATAACAAACCCTACTCGTCAAAGGCAAGGATAGGCAAAGGCTAATTCTTGCCTTTGATGCATAACAACGCTACCCTTAGCAAGCTCCAACTGGCTTGCTGAGGCGCACAATGCCTACTTTTTTAACGCTTAAACCCTATGATACTAACCCCACTAACCCACTTAATACCAAAAAAAATAACTACCTTTGCATTCGCTTACAGAAAATAAAGAAATTGAACAGCATGAATATTGAAAGCGAGATAATAGCAACCGTGGTGAAAGCGGTGAAAGAATGTTATGGCCAAGACGTGCCTACAACAATGGTTCAGTTGCAAAAAACTAAGGCCGAATTTGAAGGTAACCTCACACTTGTGGTGTTTCCCTTCCTAAAAGTGTCTAAACTAAAACCCGAAGACACGGCACAACAATTGGGCGAATATTTGGCACAACACTGCAAAGTGGTGCAAAGCTTCAACGTGGTAAAAGGGTTTCTTAACCTCACCATCGCTCCTGCTGCCTGGATTAGCTTGCTTAACCGCATTGATAGCAACCCTATATTTGGACAAAAAACGGCCAACGAACAATCACCGCTCGTGATGATTGAGTATTCTTCGCCCAATACCAACAAGCCTTTGCACCTCGGACACGTGCGCAACAACCTACTGGGGTGGTCGCTCGCTAAAATTATGGAGGCCAACGGCAACCGAGTTGTAAAAACTAATATCGTTAACGACCGTGGCATTCACATCTGTAAGTCGATGCTGGCCTGGAAAAAGTGGGGCAATGGCGCCACACCCGAAAGCACTGGCAAGAAAGGCGACCACCTTATTGGCGACTACTACGTGGCATTCGACCAACATTACCGTGCCGAACTGGCCGAACTAACAGCCAAATTCAAAGCTCAAGGCCTGAACGATGAAGAGGCTGAGAAACGAGCAAAAGAAGAATCGCCACTCATGAAAGAGGCTCACAACATGCTGGTAAGCTGGGAACAGGGCGACGAAGAAGTGCGCGCACTGTGGCAAATGATGAACAATTGGGTGTATCAAGGCTTCGACGAAACATACAAAACCATGGGCGTGAGCTTCGATAAAATATACTACGAATCGGACACTTACCTCGAAGGAAAAGCCAAAGTGGAAGCAGGACTGGATAAGGGACTATTCTTCCGCAAAGATGATGGCAGCGTTTGGGCCGACCTAAGCAATGAAGGACTTGACCAAAAACTGCTACTTAGAGCTGATGGCACAAGCGTTTACATGACGCAAGACATCGGAACGGCCGACCTACGTTTTAAAGATTACCCCATCGACAAAATGATTTACGTGGTGGGTAACGAACAAAACTACCACTTCCAAGTACTCTCTATACTGCTCGACAGACTAGGTTTTAAATGGGGAAAAGAACTCGTACACTTCTCTTACGGCATGGTGGAACTGCCAAACGGTAAGATGAAAAGCCGCGAAGGCACCGTTGTAGACGCCGACGAACTAATGGAAGAGATGATTTCGGCCGCTCGTCGCACCAGCGAAGAGTTGGGTAAGTTTGCCGATATGTCCGAAAACGAACGCAACGAGATTGCACGCATCGTGGGACTGGGCGCTCTAAAATACTTCATCCTCAAAGTAGACGCACGCAAAAACATGCTCTTTAACCCCGAAGAAAGCATCGACTTTAACGGCAACACGGGTCCCTTTATTCAATACACCTATGCTCGCATACGCAGCATTATGCGTAAAGCCGAGGCCGAAGGCTTCGACCTTACCAACACGCTGGCCGATAACCTGCCCATCAACGAAAAAGAAGTGCAACTCATCCAAAAGCTAAACAGCTTTGAAAGCGTGGTTGAACAGGCTGGTAAAGACTATAGCCCTAGTGGCATTGCCAACTACTGCTACGAACTCACCAAAGACTTTAACCAGTTCTACCACGAATATAGCATACTCAACGCTGAAAATGCCGAAGCCAAAACACTGCGACTAACCCTCGCAAAAAATGTGGCTAAAACCATCAAAAACGGTATGCAGCTACTGGGAATTGAGGTTCCTGAGAGAATGTAATCATGGGCTCGCAACTTGTTAACCCGCCATCCAACCGCACAGACACTGTGCTGCCACTACCCCTAGAGGTAAAAGCCAACGCCTGGGCTGTGGATGCGGCTTGCTCGGGCAACCCCGGACCAATGGAATATCAAGGCGTAGACCTTCAAACGGGTTACACCGTGTTTCATTTTGGGCCTGTGCATGGCACCAACAACATCGGTGAATTTCTAGGCATCGTGCACGCTTTGGCACTAATGCAACAACGCGGAATAACCGATAAGGTGATATATTCAGACAGCTATAACGCCATCTTGTGGGTGCAAAAAAAGAAATGCAAAACCAAACTGGAACGAAACGCCAAAACAGAAGAGCTTTTTCAGGTAATTGAAAGGGCCGAACGATGGCTGCAAACACACCAGGTAAACACCCAAGTAATAAAATGGGAAACCGCTAAATGGGGAGAGATACCTGCCGATTTCGGGCGAAAGTGAAAACTTTCGCCCTTTTTATATCTCTATCAAGCATTTACTTGCAGGATCATCGGTTTTTATTTATTTTTGCCGTGAATAATAACTAAACCCAAAAAGATTGACAATGAAAACAACTTTTATCGCATTAGCATTGCTCGCTGTACCTTCTATGATGTGGGCACAAGACGAAAACGAAATTAATATCGATGCGCAAATTCGTGCAAGAGCCGAATACCGCAACGGTTATCAATCCTTAAGAGGCGAATCGGCTCAACCGGCTTCGTTTATTAACGAAAGGGCACGATTGGGTATCGGCTATCAACGTGGCGATGGATTGAGCGCCAAAATCTCAATGCAACAAGTTGGCGTGTGGGGAGCTAACCCACAGATTGACAAAGCTGGACGAATAATGATGAACGAAGCATGGGGACAACTGCGCTTTGGCGAAGGATTCTTCGCTAAACTGGGACGACAAATCCTCTCTTACGACGACGAACGCATCTTCGGAGCTTTGGATTGGAACGTGGCTGGAAGAAGTCACGACGCCTTAAAACTGGGATATGAAAAGGATATGCATAAACTGCACCTTATCTTAGCTTACAACCAAAACGACGAAAACAAACTCGGCACAAAGTTCAATACTGGCGGACAACCCTACAAATACATGCAAACCCTGTGGTACCACTATGGCAACAACGAAAACCCACTAGGACTGTCGCTCTTATTGGCCAACATCGGCTATGAAGCTGGCACAGGAGAAGGCGACACCAAATACATGCAAACCCTGGGAACTCACGTTACTTATCGCCCCGAACGATTCGACTTGCAGGCATCTGCGTATTATCAAACAGGCAAACTTGATGGTTCAACCATGAATGTGTCGGCTGGATGGCTAGTTTTAACGCTGGTTTTATCGCCAACGACCAATGGAAATTCAACCTGGCCTACGACTACCTAAGTGGTGAAGACGGCACAGGAACTACTGCTAATGCCTTTAATCCGCTCTACGGCACACACCATAAGTTCTACGGAGCAATGGATTATTTCTACGCAAGTAATCCTTCTTACAACCTCGGCTTGCACGATATTCAACTGGGTGCTACCTTTACGCCCTCTGAAAAGCTTGACTTGAAGCTAACGCACACTACTTTATGATGGGCATTAAACAAGACGGGGTGAAGCAAGGACTGGGAACTGAAATAGACTTGCAGCTGGATTACAAAATCAAAAAAGACGTGAAACTAAGCCTTGGATACTCCACCATGCTTGGAACCGAAACAATGGAAAGAATCTTTGGCGGAAACCGCAAGAGCTGGCAAGACTGGGCTTGGGTGTCTTTGAGTATCAATCCCCGCATCTTGGCTTTCAAATGGTAAACTCATTGGCTTGCACCCACTGCCCTTTGGATACAAATTTGTTGGCCCATACGGGGGCGCTTAGCGCAAACCATCAACTAGCCTGCCATGTCTTTGCTGTCATCACACAACGGCTAAGGACGCAAGGCCAAACCTCATAAAATTCTGTTCGGGATTATTA
>NZ_BAIZ01000013.1 GCF_000613445.1 Hoylesella shahii DSM 15611 = JCM 12083 | reverse complement strand
TAATAATAGAATAATATTAAAATGTTTGTGATTTAATGGTTTGATGAATTAATGGAACAGGAAACTGGTTCGCGATGAATAGGTTGCGCAGAGAAGCTGAGAGGGGAAGGTTGGTCTTCATGCCCCTTTTGTTTGGGCAGAATCCCCTCTTTTCCACTTCTCTGCTCCATTAATTCCAACTACAGGCTTTGCACTGATAGTTGTAGGCTTGTGGACTTAGCATGTAAACGCTAGTCCCAACCACCAATGGCCTAGGCCTGTAGCCGCTGAGCGGTTGCCCTGTCTAGAGCACTTAATTGGAAAGGTAAATGGGTGAGAAAATAGGAAAGCTGAAAACTTCTAGCTGCTGCGTGTATGGCAATAGCCTAGCGTCTATGTTTGTTTTCAACTTTCCTATTTTTTCCAACTCGTTCTAAAACTGGCCTTTTAGTACAGTTTTCAGTTCTAGTCTTAACTGGTGTTGCTTATTTCTTAGGGGGAGAATAATTAGCTATCTACCCAACATACAAGTAAGTGGCGCCAGATTAAGCCCAACACATCGAAGCACTAAGCCCCAAAGAAGCGCCCCACACACTGTGTGCGCAACTTTTATAGCCAGTCTTTGCACTTTGTCTTTCCCAGTCTTTGCTCTAATAAAAATATCAGACGCTACGTTTGGAGAAGTGAGTATGATAAGAGAGAGAATTAAAAAATATAGCATCATGCTCCTCTTCTCTTCACGTAGCGCTTTTTTCTTTGTTTTATGGCTTAACGGTGTACATTCGCCAGCCGTCTCCGCTAAAAATTGTTCTTCAATAGTCCCATTTGCTGTTTGGCTTGTCCTGCCCAATGAGCATTATCATTGGTTTCAACGCTTTGTTCAACTTGCAAAATGTCAGCAAGTAGGGGGCTATCCATTAAAATTTCAGCATAATGTGTGCCAACCATGTTGAAAAAGCAATAGGTTTAGCCTTATTGTGCCACCACCCCATTTTGTTTATGCGTCGCATTTCGTGCCTGTACAGCGCACATTTGCCCTATCATACCATGACTTTTAACGTTATACATCCCGAATTATTGTTTCCATTAGATTTTTTTTAAAGCAAAATGAGTGCTTCAGCAATTGTCTTTCCCCACAAGTAAGTGAGATTATATGGCCACCTTCACACATGCATGCCAGCCATGAAGTTTTGCGCCCATCGGTATATAGTTCGCTCTGTGTCGAGTTTTGTCTGCTTTTATGCGTTTTTATGTTGTCTAACGATAGTTATGTAACGTTTCGCAGTCCTTCTTTCTTAAGTTTTACATAAAAAAAGCCCCTCCGAAGAGGGGCAATAGGGTCAAGACCCTTCGGCATATAGTCTTATTGTGATAAGATGTAGAATATATCTTATGGTTGCAAAAGTAAAAAGAATATTTGTTTTACCCAGATCTTTACAGTAAATCTACGCCTATATTTTGTGTGCAGAGTCAACCCGCATATCGTCCCCATAGACGAGGGATATAAGCGCATGTGAAACCGCAAAGGACAGATGTCCAAGAGCGAAATCATGACCATCCTGTTGTACTACCATTTTGACTCTTTCCGCAACTTCAAGCACTATTATCTCTTCTTCACCAAGGTGCTCTACGGCAAAGTATTTGCCGATAAGGACTACATCAAGCAAGAGTTCTTTGAGAACCTCTTCAACCAAGGCATTCATCTCGTTCATGGGCTCAAATCAAACATGAAAAACAAGCTTATGCCCTTGTGGGACAAGATGATGCTGGGCAAGCGATACATAATAGAATGCATTAAAGAACTGCTAAAGAACAAGGCCAACCTTGTTCATTCACGCCATCGCTCCGTACATAACTTCCTCATGAATCTCTGTGCGGCATTGGCTGCATACAGTTTCTTCGAGAATAAGCCCGAAACATAGCCCGTGCGCATTGAAAAGACTAGGCAACTGGAAGTTTTCTAAGCAAATCCTTATCCCGAACTGGCGTATTGCCTGTTTCCAAAGAAGCCTTGTATCAATGTGCAAAGGACTATTGATACACAGCTTACTTTGTTTTGAATTCGTCGAACTCACGTTAGTTAAAAAGAATTGCTGTTGGGAAATAGTTGTTAGAAGAATGCAAGGCGTGCGTAGCATCAATGAACCTTTACGCAGAGAAAAGGAGAACTTTTGTTTGCTTACGATTCAGCTATGGTTTTCCAAATCCAATTCTGTTTGGCTATAATAACTTTTGTTTAGCATAGCTTGATTTTGTTCTCAAAAATACATACCTTTGCATCGGCAAATTAATATTTTCTTTTTAAGAATCAAAATCACTCTATGATCAAGAAGGTAATTATTGGTATTCTTGATTGGCTGGTAGACTTGGAAGTACTTGGGAGGTATGATAATAGAGAAGAAGTAGAAAATACCTCTACGTAATTATAATTAAGTAAGAATGAAGAAGATAGTCCTGATTTTAATGTTGGCCATCGTCTTTAATGGCATTGCCAACGCGCAGCATGAAGTGAAGTCGTTATCGTTACAGCCTAAAATAGGGTTGAACTTGTCGAAACTAACCAACCACTATGATTCTGATTTTAAGCCGGGGATGGTTGTAGGGCTTGATGCAGAGTGGCAAACTAAGGCCAAGTTTGGTTGGTCTGTTGGTCTGCTTTACTCGCAGCAGGGAACTAAGTACGCTTTGGGCGACTTTAAGTACACTTACAATTATAACTATATTAATGTGCCTATGTTGGCTAACTTTTATGTAGCAAGAAACCTAGCCCTTAAAACGGGTTTGCAGTTAGGCTTTAATGTAAGCAATGGCTATACCATTGAAGGATCTGGCATGAAAGAAAACCGCAACGACCCCGATGTTAAAGCGGTGGAGGCCTCGATACCTCTGGGCGTATCGTACGAGTTTAATCAGTTTGTGGTTGAGGCACGATACAACCTGGGGTTGACGTATGCCGTGCCGCGCACCAAGTTTAGCACTTTCCAATTTACGCTTGGCTACCGGTTTGATGTGGTTAACGGTAATTAAGGATAGCTTATGGCTTAGATAGGCTAAATGGAGTTTGGTCTGATTTAGGCGAATCGAACTTGTTTTTGCTATAACTTAGTCGTAAAGAAAACTCCAATAGAAACAGACGGCCTGCAATGGTCTGCTAATACGCGAGGGTTTTGCGCTTGTTGGCAGACAATTGCGGGCTGTTTATGTAACCTGAGAAGTAAATTCATATTTAACTTGCCAAAACATTTTCCCGCTCTGCCTTTTGTAATTGATGGTTACTTGTGGTGAAAGGCTTTTGTGTTAGATGTAGTAAGGGATAACTATTCTCTGTGCATATCCTCTTTGCCGCTGTAGCACGTTGTTCTTCTGCAAATTTATTGCACTTCGTTTTGGAACTTGCAGAATGGTGATGTGTTTTTAAACGAAAATAGGATAGCACCCATAGTCCACACCACAATAGAGAATGGTGCAAGATAGGGGTTATGCTTTATCAAACACAAGGGCATCGTGTTGATGGCGCAAACCGATTTTTCGTGTTTATGATGTTAAAAGAGTAATAAAAGTTTACAAAACACGCCCCTCGGCTCATCGCATTCTAGAGAAAAAAGATGCTCAAAAGCATGAATTTAGGCCGTTTTTTAGCCCTCTTTACTTTATTTTTACATTCACTTTCTGCAAAATATCGGTATTTTGCACCATTTTGCCTTTCTATTTGCTCGATTGCTCTCGATTTTTCATCGTCCGAAAACGGGTTTTAATCGCTAAAATACTACTTTCTTTGGTCGTTTTTACCTGTAAAAGACGCATTTTTTAGTTGTTTCGGCGACCATAAAATGCTGTCTTATCCGTAAAATGCAGCATTGAGTCTTGCGTTTTGCACCATTTTACCTTGCGTTTTGTAGGAGTTAGCACTGCGTTTAGCACGAGTTAGCACTGCATTTAGCACGAGTTAGCACTGCGTTTTGCATGAGTTAGCAATGCGTTTTGCTACAAATAGCACGAATTTTAGTGATTAACACCGTTTATTTCATCAAAAATACGCATTATTTACAACGGGTGGCGAAATGGTTTTTGGGTTAAGCAAACCCCTCGCGAGAATCGATTATTTGCCACCGAGTGAGTAGTTGGTGAGAAAAAAGCCACTCATAATGTTAAATTCTCTGCCGAATATTTTACATATAAGTGTGCGTACCTTCTTAAACTCCAATCGATGGCCATACCGCTTTATGCATGTTTTATCTTGTTTTCATTGCTTCCACGTCATTTTTCGTTTGCATGTCGGCATCCTGCTTGTTTTATTCTTTTGGTGTAGTGTATTACGCTTTCAAGAAAACCACAGGTCATTCCCCATCAACAAGCGCGTCATTGTAGTGGAGCATTGGTTGTTTGGGCAATCGCTTAGTGCCGAATGTTTTTTAAAATGCAGCACAATCGCACTTTGATAGGGCATTATCAACGAGCGTCTAATCCAAAAGCGTGGGGCGAAGACACAAAAAATAAGTCCGGCAACATCGCTGCTGTCGGACTTCAGGAAAACTAATTCTACCAAATAAAAACTAAATATCAATCAAACTAAACATTACTAGTGTTATGTGTCGCCACTCTATTGAGAGCGTATTTCTTAGCCATGGCAATGCGCAAGCAAGCTTGGCATTGCCCAATGGCACAACTAAAACCATTTAAATTATGACCATCAGCCTTAGCCAATCTCAATGTTTCTAAACTGCTTTTGTTCTTCCTTCACCACCTTGGGTAAGTCAACTGTCAGCACACCATCGTTTACACGGGCTGCTATAGCTTCGCGATTAACGTCGTCGGGTAGGACAAGTGTCTGTTCATATTTAGAATAGCTAAACTCCCTTCGTAGGTAATGCGTTTTTTCGTTCTCGTTGGTTTCCTCGCGTTTTTGTTCCAATTTGATGTTCAGGTTGCCGTCTTCGTTCACGTTAACACTGAAATCCTCTTTCTTTAATCCAGGTGCAGCAAGTTCAACGGTATATTGTTTATCGTTCTCCAATACATTGATAGCAGGAGCCGTTGCATTGGTTCTAGGCATGAAGTTGGTGTTTAAAAAGTCGTCGAACACTTCGGGCAACCACGAATTTCTTCTCATTACTGGTAACATAATCATATCTCCTATCTTTATAAGTTGTTGTTTGTAATTTTCGTTCTATGTCTTAGCCTTGGCTTAGCCTTGGCTTCACAAGCCTATACACAAGTTTCGTACCAACGAAATAATATACGCCAAATTGGCAAAACGATGTGTCAAAATGACAAACTATTGTATTCGTTATTGCTTGTTTATAGCCGTTATGTGTTTATTTATAATCAGTTATGCTGTTTAGGCCGCTAAGTGGCAAATATAATTATGGTTTAGGGCAAACACAATGGGCGAAGATGTGTGAGGCATGTTGCGAGTTTAAGTTGGCGTTGTATTTTTTTATCATTGCGATTAACCCCCTTTCGCTCATTTACAAGCCAACAAGTTTACAACCATCACCTTCCTTAGCCCTTGCAAAAACAATAAATAGGCTTTTCGTTTTTTCACCTTTATTATCATCCTTGCCATTTACGAACTCAAAAAAAATACTTATCTTTGTCCACGATAACTAAAATATAGCTCTGCATAAGGGCCTAGCCGTGAGGCATCTCCCCACTTAATAAATATGCCAAGAAGCACACGCTAACAATCTTAACAACAATTTTTTACACAATAATAATAGGTATCAAGATGTTAATTACAACAACTCCCACCATCGAAGGGCGTCCCATACAAGCGTATAAGGGCGTAGTTACAGGCGAAACGATTGTAGGCGCCAATGTATTTAAAGATTTTTTGGCTGGCATACGCGATATTATCGGTGGTCGTAGTGGCTCTTACGAGAAAGTTTTGCGCGAAGCCAAAGACACATCTCTAGCGAGATGCAACAGCGAGCAGCAGAATTGGGAGCCAATGCCATTGTTGGTGTTGATATAGACTACGAAACAGTGGGCCAAAATAGTTCGATGCTCATGGTGGCTGTTAGCGGTACAGCGGTGGTAATCTAAGTATTATCACGTTAGGGCCACATTTTCATATACCTTCGTTGCATGTTAGTTCATCTTTGTAGCACAAAATAGGGGTGGCAATGTGCTAATCATGAAACCAAAGGCTAAAAATAACGGCACCCAACAAGACGTTGGAGTCGAGATAAAAGCCCATTCTAACCACGAAAATTAACTAAAAACAATAACAACTATCAATGACTTGTTTATCGCAAATTAAAAGTAAGAAGCCATTCGGCCGTGGTCAACGCGCTTCGTGCCAACCCCTTGCATGGGCAATAGCCTGTCTTTGCTTGTTTAACACGGCCGATGTCATGGCCGAGAGTGGTGCATCAAGGCACGACAACAGCAAAACAGCCGTACTGGCACAAGATAATAAGGCCACAATTACGGGCACAGTGACCGACGGAAACGGCGAACCACTGGTGGGAGCAACCATCTCGGCCAAGGGTAAAAACGAAAATGCAGTGACCGATATCGACGGTCGGTTTGCCATTAATGTTCCAGTTGGTACAATGCTCACTGTGTCGTATATCGGCATGGAGGCTAAAGAAGTGGTGGCCCAGCGCACAATGAGCATCGTGATGAGCGACAATGTGAAGGATCTCGAAGACCTAGTGGTGGTGGGTTATGGCGTGATGAAGAAGAAAGACCTCACGGGAAGTATTGCCTCTGTGGGTGCAACAGACATCGCCAACGCACATGCCACCAGCCTTTCTACGGCCTTGCAGGGTGCAGCAGCAGGACTTACTGTTACGCGCAACAACGGAACACCCGACGGCAAGCCCTCGTTGCTGGTGCGTGGCGTTACAACCATCAGCGATACCAGTCCGCTAGTGATTATCGACGGCGTACCTGGCGACATCGCCAACGTTAACCCCGACGACGTGGAGACGCTCTCTGTGCTCAAAGATGCAGCATCGGCAGCCATCTATGGTTCGCGTGCAGCAGCCGGTGTTATACTCATCACCACCAAACGAGCCAAGAACAACGAGATAAGTCTTAACTACTCGTTTGAGCAGGCTTACACCAAGCCCACCGTTTTGCCCAAGTATGTGGGTTGGAAACGTTTTATGCAAATGGTAAACGAAACACATTACAACGACAACCCTACAGGTGGCGAATATCAAACCTATGCCAAAGACCTGATAGACAATTACGAACGCAACAACGCTACCGACCCCGACAAGTACCCCATCACGCAATGGGAAGACTATTTGTTTAAAAACACGGCCTCGCAGCAAACCCATTCGCTCAGCATCATGGGTGGTGGCAAGAACGTTCGCACCAAGTTGTCGTTGCGCTACGATAAAAACGCCGGTTTATATGCCAATCGCAATTTTGAACGATACATCGCCCGACTGAACAACGACCTGGATATCAACCCTTATATTGAGGCACATGTTGATGCCAATTTTGCTTATACCAAGTTGGCAACACCACATAACAACCCCTTTGAAAGTGGGGCACGTAACATTCCGCCCATCTATGCCGCCTATTGGCGCAATGGCAACTATGGAGATGTGAAGGACGGCGAGAACATTTTGGCCAAGATTAACGAGGGCGGAACGGTGAAAACATCCGATTATAGCATTGCTGCAAAGGGCGAATTGGTGGTGAAACCATTGAAAGGACTACGCATCTCGCTGGTGGCAGCGCCCAATTTCATCTTCCACAATGTGAAAGATTTTGTTAAAGAACTAACATACACACGTGCCGACGACCCACTTACGGTGGCTGGTCATGTGGGAGGATTTCGCACCACGTCGCTAACCGAGACGCGAAACACACACTACGACCTCACCACACAGGCTTTAGCCAACTACACGCACGACTTTGGGCTGCACAGTCTCACGGGCATGGCAGGCTTTGAGTATTATTACATGCGCGACGAAAACCTCTGGGCAAGTGGCGATAAGTTTCAGATGGCAGCCTTTCCGTACCTCGACCTTTCGCCGAGAGACGCTCGCAACAATGGTGGTAACGCGCTGGAATACTCTTATCGCTCGGCATTTGCCCGTGTAAACTATGCTTACGCCAATCGTTATTTGCTCGAAGCCAATGTGCGCTACGATGGTTCGTCGCGCTTCCACAAAGATTATCGTTGGGCAACATTCCCTTCGGTATCGGCCGGTTGGGTTATCTCTGAAGAGAATTTCTTTAAAGACAACGTGCGGTGGATGGCCCATCTGAAGCTGCGCGCCTCTTATGGCCAGCTGGGTAACGAACGTATAGGCAGCTATTACCCCTATCAATCGTCGATAAGGTTTGGTTCGGCGCTGCTGCTTAACGGCACAACGCCCGTAACAGTGCCATCGGCCGCACAAGTAAAATATGCCGTTAGAGACATTACTTGGGAGACAACCGAGACCTGGGACGTGGGTTTTGATGCCCATTTGCTTGATGCCCGCCTTGGTATCACGTTCGACTGGTATCGCAAAAACACGCGCAACATGTTGTTACCCGTGCAAATTCCCATCTTCTTGGGTTACGAAAATCCCGACGTTAACGCAGGCGACATGCACACCAATGGCTTCGACCTAGAACTAAGATGGCGAGACAGAATAGGAAAGGTGGACTATTGGGCTGCACTTAACCTATCAGACTACACCTCGATGATGGGCAACATGCGCGGAACAGAATTTACTGGTGTGAAGATTAACCGCGAAGGCAGTGAGTTTATGAACTGGTATGGCTATGTTTGCGATGGTATTTACCAAACACAAGCCGACGTGGACAACTCGCCAAAGCTTAATAACAACGTTGCTGTGGGCGACTTGAAATACCGCGACATATCAGGACCCGACGGAAAACCCGATGGAAAAATCTCGGCCGAGTACGACCGCGTGCCGCTTAAAGGTTCTTTGCCCCACTTTGTGTATGGCTTAAACCTCGGCGCAGCCTATAATGGCTTCGACTTTAGTTTGAGTTTTCAAGGCGTTGGCAAGCAATGGAGCCGCAAAACACCTGTGATGATAGAGGGATTGGTGAACAACTGGACCAATTTCCCCGAACTAATCGACGGCCAGTATTGGAGCAAATACAACACAGCAGAACAAAATGCATCAGCCCAATACCCACGACTAACCGACACCAGTCGTGCAAACAACTACACCATGAGCGACTTTTGGTTGTTCAATGGTTGGTATCTGCGTTGCAAAAACATCACGCTGGGTTACACCTTGCCTAAGCAAATCACCCAAAAAGCCCTGCTCAAGCAAGTGCGTTTGTATCTTTCGGCCAACGACCTCTTTGCTATTAGCAACTATCCCAAGGGCTGGGACCCCGAAGTAACCGACAACGGCTACCCCATTATGCGCTCGTTGATGTTCGGACTTAACGTAAACTTCTAAACATTCCACACCACATGAAACGCAATTTCATTAGAAATATATTGGCAGTAGCACTTGTTTTCATCGCCACTGCTTGTCACGATCTCGATATGAACCCGCTTTCTTCGGCAGCAACGGGCAACTGGTATCGCGACTTACAGCAAATAGAAATGGCACTTAACGCCTTAGACTCGGCCAAATATTGGCGCCCCGAAGGCGATAACCAAACCGATTGGAGCGACGATGCCGTGTATCGCAACGCCCTAACCGAGATGGAGAACGCCACACTCACCAGTTCTTACCATCTGGTTGAAACCTATTGGCGACTTAATTACCAAATGATTTCGTATGCCAACACCATCCTTAACCGCTACGAAACGGCGCTAAACAATGGGGCCAACCGCGATAAGCTGATGCAATATGTGGGCGAAGCCCATTTTTATAGGGCTGTTGCCTATGGACGTTTGCTGTATCGCTATGGCGATGTACCCTATGTAACCACCGAAATAAGCATCGACGAAGCCTGAATAAGCCCCGCGATAGCAAAGAAACAGTGCTAAAGCATGCCTACGACGATTTTGATAAGGCGGCCGAACTGCTACCTAACGCCTATTCGGGTTTGCAACGCATCACCAAAGGGGCTGCTCTGGCCCTCAAAGCACGCACCGCATTGTATCTAGCCGACTATAAAACGGCGGCCGAAGCAGCCAAGGCGGTGATGAACTTGGGCGTTTATCAGCTACATCCCAGTTATGCCGACCTCTTTTTGCAGAAGACTCGCACCTCCACCGAGTTTATTTTTGCTCTTCCCCGTTCGCTTGCACTCGATTATAATGTGCTTAAGGGCAATGGTGTTTACCACCGATTGCCCCGTAATGCTGGCGGTTGGGCAGGTCGCGAACCATCTTGGCAGCTGCTGGCAGCCTACACCTGCACCGATGGTTTAAGCGTAGATAAGTCGCCTTTGTTTAATCCGCGCAAACCTTTCCTCAATCGCGACCCCCGTTGTATGGCCACTATCGTGCCCTTCGACTCGGTTTTCCTCGGCGTGGTTTATAGTCCTTCTCCTGCCGATACCTTGGTGTTAAACA
Source organism: Hoylesella shahii DSM 15611 = JCM 12083 (assembly GCF_000613445.1). Taxonomy (GTDB): domain Bacteria; phylum Bacteroidota; class Bacteroidia; order Bacteroidales; family Bacteroidaceae; genus Prevotella; species Prevotella shahii. Next base: position 64,158 of record NZ_BAIZ01000013.1, on the reverse strand, counting down.
AGAATACGGGCAAGATGATTCGCAATCAAGACACGCGTATGGTGGCCACACATGCCCCTTACAATGGTTTGGTGTGGAAAAAAGGCATCGACGAAAGTTGGATAGCCAATAAATACATCGTAGAGAGTCCGCAAATCATAGTGCGTTATGCTGATGTGTTGTTGATGTACGCCGAAGCAAAAATTGAGTTAGGTGAGATAGACCAAAGTGTTGTAGACGCGATGAACGCTGTTAGGGCTCGCGCCTATGGCGTAAGTGCTGCCCAAACAGACAAATATCCTGCCTTTACCATCAAGGCACAAGCCGACATGCGACTAGACTTGCGCACCGAAAGGCGTATGGAACTGGCAGGCGAAGACTTGAGATTTGCCGACCTTGTGCGCTGGAGACTGGCCGAGGTGGCACTCAACCGAAAGCAATACGGCATACTCGACCCCGCCAAAGAATGCTTAGAAAAACTGGTACATGCTAACAAATGGTTCTGGCCCACTACGCCTAAGATTGACCAATATGGCCTGCCCGACTTTGCTGAGATGGAAGCCACGGGCTTAATACGCGTGCTTTCGGAACGCAAATGGGACAACCGACAGTATCTTTGGCCACTTCCCGAAAAAGAAGTGAAGGTTGGAAAGGTTGCACAAAACCCTGGATATTAAACCTAAATCGGTAATTAGACCAAACTGTTTCCAGAATTCTGGTTATTGTGTTGTTTCCTAACATCCTTTATTTTCTTGTCGGCAGATTGCCTGTCTTTGCAACTTGACGTAGCCCGCTGCGCCTGCGTGACAAAGACAGGCAAGATGCCGACAAGAAAACAAAATATGTTTAGGCTCTAATAACCGATTTGGTTAAAGGGAGTTCTTCGTTTTTAAGTGGGTAAGTTGTTGAGTTTGATGCTGGCGCTTAACTGTGTTTCAAACTATCAAATTCAATCACTTGCCCATTCAAAAGCACAATAACTCTCCAACTCATCAACTTATCAATTTAAATAACATGCGAACAACTCGAATAATAGCCCTTGCACTGCTCTCAATAGCATGGTTGGCCAAGCCGATTGCTGCTGCCAATGTGTGGATAGAGGCCGAAAGCTTTCAGCATAAAGGCGGATGGCAGGTAGACCAACAAATGATTGAAGGGATGGGTTCGCCTTATCTCATCGCTCATGGACTGGGAACGCCTGTTAAAGATGCCCAAACAAATGTGAGAATAGACACGACGGCTATCTATAACGTGTATGTTCGTACCTATAATTGGACCGCTCCTTGGTATGCCGCAGCAGGTCCAGGCGGGTTTAAGGTGGCCATTAACGGCAAGCGCCTGCCACACATTGTGGGGCAAACGGGTGATAGCTGGCAATGGCAAAAGGCTGGAACTGTGAATCTTAAGCAGGGTATGGCTAAACTAACGCTGTGCGACCTCACTGGCTTTGATGGGCGTTGCGACGCCATTTGCCTAACAACAGCCGAAGTTGCACCACCCGATAACCTTGACGAACTGAAGCAATATCGCGACAAAATGTTGCGAAGAGGGGCGCAAAGGCGGTCGGCTGGGGTATTCGACCTCGTGGTTGTGGGTGGCGGAGTGGCTGGTATTAGTGCCGCCGTAGCTGCTGCACGCCTGGGCTTAAAGGTGGCTTTGGTGCAAAATCGGCCCGTATTGGGCGGCAACAACAGTTCGGAAGTGCGCGTACATCTTGGCGGACGCATCAACACGGGTAAGTATCCGCGCTTGGGCGACCTGCAAAAAGAGTTTGCGCCCACGCTAGAAGGAAACGCTATGCCAGCCGAGAATTATGCCGACGACCGCAAATTGCAGTTTGTTAAGGCCCAACCCAACGTGTCGCTCTTTCTCAATCATCATGTATGTGGCGTGAGATTAAAGGGCAATAAGACTTCGAATGCTGGATGCTGTGAGGCGAATGGCGATGCGAATGGTGGGGCGTCGAACAAAAAAATATGCTGTTCGAACACCCAAAATGCTGCTTGCACCACCTCAAACATCGCCATTAACCACGATAACACCATTGAAGCCGTGGTGGCGATGAACGTACTAACAGGCGAAGAAATAAGTTTTGAGGCACCACTCTTTGCCGATTGCACTGGCGACGCCACGCTGGGCGTGTTGGCCGGAGCAAGGTATGCCATGGGCCGAGAAGCAAAAACCGACTATGATGAAGACCTTGCGCCACAGCAAGCAGACCATATGACGATGGGCGTTTCGATGCAATGGTATGCCAAAAAGAAAGATAAGGCCTGCAAATTCCCCCTCTTCGAATATGGCGTTAGCTTTAACGAGCAAACCGCCGAGAAACGTTTGAAGGGCGAATGGACTTGGGAAACAGGACTGAATAGCTGCATTGTAGATAATTTGGAGCGTGTGCGCGACTATGGTATGCTGGTGGTTTATTCTAATTGGAGCTTTCTTAAAAACCGCAGTAAAGACCGTCAGCGCTACGAACGGCAACAATTGGAGTGGCTGGCATATGTGGCTGGCAAACGCGAGTCGCGCCGATTGCTGGGCGATTACGTGCTGAGCGAACAAGACATTGTGAAGAATATGCCCCACGAAGATGCCACTTTCACCACCACATGGAGCATCGACCTGCATTATCCCGACACCATCAACGCGCAAAACTTCCCCACAGGCGCCTTTAAAGCCGTGTCGCGACAGCGCGTTATCTATCCCTATGCCGTGCCCTATCGTTGCCTTTACTCGCGCAATGTTAGCAATTTGTTTATGGCTGGGCGCAACATTAGTGTTACCCATGTGGCACTTGGTCGGTGCGCGTGATGCGAACAACGGGTATGATGGGCGAAGTGGTGGGTATGGCTGCCGCTGTTTGTAAAGAGCATAAGGCCAATCCGCGCCAGGTTTATACCCATTTTCTGCCCCATTTGCAAGCCCTTATGCTGCAAGGTGTGGGTAATGCCGATTTGCCTAACAACCAAAATTACAACGAAGGATGGGTGTTGGAACAGCCACCACGCCTAGACAGCAAGCATGTAGACCAAGAACAGGATGAATAAGGTCACACCTCGTTATGTCATCTCGCTCTGCGCGCAGTCTTCGAAAGAGTTTTTGTTTCTGTAAAAGAGCTTAATATAAAAAATATAATCCAATGAAAAAACTAATGATTTCGCTACTGTTGGCCGTCTTAGCCTGCACGGCAACAGCCCAAAAAACAACCCAAGGCGCTGCACGACGCCCCGTGCAGTTCACTGTTTTGCAGTGGAACATCTGGCAAGAAGGAACACTTATCCCGGGTGGTTTCGAAGCCATCGTAAACGAATTGGCTAACCTCCAACCCGACTTTGTTACGCTGAGTGAGGTACGCAACTACGATGATGTGGATTTTACCAATAAGCTTTGCAAGGCATTAAAAGAAAAAGGCCTTACTTATTATTCGTTTCGCAGTAAGGATTCGGGCTTACTAAGCAAGCACTCCATAATGGATTGGACGCCCATTTTCCCCGAAAATCGCGACCATGGCAGCATTTATAAGTTGCTGGCAAAGGTTCAAGGCGTGGAAGTGGCTGTGTATACGGGGCATCTTGACTATCTAGATTGTGCCTATTACAACGTGCGTGGCTACGATGGTAACACCTTTAAGGAAACCACCAAACCCGAAACCATCGACGAAGTGTTGCGACTGAACGACCTATCCTGGCGCGACAATGCTGTGCAGATATTCATTAACGAGGCTCGTCACGATATTGCCGCTGGGCGTTGCGTGGTGTTTGGAGGCGATTTCAACGAACCTTCGCACCTCGATTGGATACACGCCACGGCCAATATGTTCGACCATAACGGGATGGCCATTCATTGGACGGTGTCGAGTATGCTAGCCCGTGCCGGCTTTAAAGATAGTTATCGCGAACTTTATCCTAATCCAGTAACCCATCCCGGCTTTACTTACCCCTGCTTTAACATTGCAGCCGACATCTCAAAGCTTACTTGGGCGCCCAAAGCCGATGAGCGTGAGCGTATAGACCTTATCTATTTCAAGGGTAGAGGCATGCAGGTGGAACAAGCACAGATATTTGGACCCAATGTTTGTGTTTGTCGTTCGCAGCCTGTTCAAGACAAATGGGACGACCCCATTTTGCTTCCAAAGGGCGGAACATGGCCCACCGACCACCGCGGATTGCTTGTTAAGTTCTCTGTGAAATAGTATTCAAACACCTTATTTGTTGCCTTCCCAATCTTTGTGCTTAGCATTTGGCTAATCCAAAGGTTGGGAAGGCTATTTGTGTTTGCTGGTGTAGAGTAAAGGGCAGCAGGTATTTAGGTTGCTTGTAGATGCGATTGCGAGCATCTGTTCAAGGTATTCAGGCAAATAATACAAACCCATGGTAGTGCCTATGGCAAGCAGCGAGCAGCCTTTTAGCCAAGACCAGCGCAAAGAAAAACGCCTTTTTGCGTGCACAGGATGTGGTGAACAGCACGAAAAAGGCGTTAAATGTAATGAAATATTGATGCGTTATGCCATTACTTAGCTCGTTTTTGGCGTGGGTGTAATAGCTTCCAATTTGTTATTTGGTTGCTTGCAGCCTACAGTTAGGCAAAAACAGTACAGGTATTAATGGCCCATTGAGAATACCCCCCCCGAAAACGGTGCGTAGAAGCAATTAGAACGATTGCAGCCAAGCCCTAAGGTCGAGTTCCATCTCAAGGTTATATTTAAACGTTTGCTTACGTCCCCAGCCGTGGCGTCCACCAGGATAGACGTGCAACGATGCAGGAACATCGTGTCGATAAAGCTCCGCATAATAGTTAACGCCATTAATGGGCATCACCGTACGGTCGTCGTCGCTCAGTGCAATCCATGCCCTAGGGGTGGAACGCGTAACCTGTTGGTCGGTGCTATATTCGCGTTCTTCGGCCTTAGAGGGCTTAGTGCCCAGGAAGCGGTCGCGCGAACCGCGGTGAGTAAGACCAGGTTGCATGGTGATAACAGGGTAGAGCAATATTTGGAAGTCGGGTCGTGCGTCGCCCGTAGCTTTCGTTGCCAGCACCGAAGCGAGGTGACCGCCAGCCGAAGCGCCCATAATTCCCACCTCGTTGGGTTTGATATGCCATTCGGCCGCTTTGCGTCTAACCAGTTTCATGGCCTCTTCAGCATCCGAAATAGGCACCATTTTATTGCCGTTTGGCATGCGATATTTGAGCACAATGGCAGCAATGCCCATGTTATTAAAGAAAGTAGCCCAGTCGCGCCCTTCGCTATCCATGGCCAATGTTTGGTATCCGCCACCAGGACAAATAACCACAGCCCTACCTGTTGCCATTTTTTCGCGTGGCAAGAACACCTGCACCTGCGCTGTGTCTTTATCGTCAGTACTGGCCACAGCAGGTTCTGAAGGCCATAAGTTGATGGTTATGGGGCGTTGTGCAAAGGCCGAAGTTGCCGAAGCCATTATCAAGGCTGCAGCAAAAAGTAAAGTTTTGGTTCTCATCTCTTTAGTTTATGATATATTGTTTGAGCGTGCAGGCCCTGAAAACATTTTGTTGCGGTGTGTGTAAGCACCGCGTGTTTATCATGTTTGCCATTATTGGGGCATGCGCCTACACTGCAAAGATAACAATAAAAGTTGAAATGGCCTTTGCGTTGCAGGGCTTTAAACACTTGTTGTAAGTCAAAAATTACTTGAAGGCTTGCTAAGCTCGTGATTTTTTTGTAATATTGCAAACGAATAACAAATGTTAGAAGGATATGCACCCATTAGATAAGTTCAAGTATTGCCCCAGTTGTGGCAATTCGCGCTTTGAAGAGAACAGTGAGAAGAGTAAGCTATGTAAGAATTGTGGTTTCGAATACTTTCTCAATCCCAGCAGTGCCAACGTGGCTTTTATTGTAAATGCCAAGGGCGAATTGCTTGTTGAACGCAGAAAACAAAACCCAGGGAAGGGTACTTTGGACCTACCTGGAGGCTTTGCCGACATCACTGAGACGGCTGAAGAGGGCGTTAGACGCGAGGTGAAAGAAGAAACAGGACTTACGGTTACTAAATGTACCTATCTTTTTAGTCAGCCCAACGTTTACCTTTATTCGGGAATGAACGTGCACACGCTTGATTTGTTTTTCCATTGCGAGGTTGAAGACGACAGCGTTGTGCAGGCCATGGACGATGCTGCAGAGTGTTTTTGGCTTGCTCCCGAAGACATTCACACCGAGCAATTTGGGCTTCGTTCTGTGCGACAGGGGCTTTACGAATATCTGAAATACATGGAAGCGAAAAAGAAACAAAAGCAAGAAGAGACACCAAAACCCAAAAGTTGGTTGCCTTTTAAGAAGCAAGAGGTGAAGGAATAGGTGCAAAATGCAATTAACATGAGTGTGCAAGGTTGTGTGTTGAGGCTCTTTATGTGGCGCTAACGAAGGCTGTGTACACCTTATATAATAAGGCCTTTAATGGTTGTTTCGTGGCATATGCACGACTCGGTGCATGGCGAAGTAACCATTAAAGGCTTTTTTTGGGGCTTAATAGTGCTAAAAAAGTTCATGGGTTGGCTGCTTATTGCGCGGCCAACCCATGAAAACAAAGTTGAGAAACACGTAAATCTTATTCAAGATAAGTGTAACCATAGAGACCAGAGCGGTAGTTAGAGAGGAACTCCTTACCCTCTTCGAGCGAAATTTTACCATGTTTAACGCTCTTTGTTACCCAAATTTCCAATTGTCTAACCAGTTTCTTGGGGTTATACTGCACGTAAGCAAGCACCTCTTCAACCGTTTCGCCGTCGAAAATCTGGTCGATATGATATTTACCATCCTTCACCGAGACGTGTACGGCATTGGTATCGCCAAAGAGATTGTGCATATCTCCGAGTATTTCTTGGTAAGCACCCACGAGGAACACGCCCAGATAGTAAGGTTCGTTTTTGCGAAGCGTGTGTAGAGGGAGCACATGCGAGATATGTCTATTGGTAACAAAGTTAGCAATTTTGCCATCGCTGTCGCACGTAATGTCTTGTAAGGTGGCGTTACGAGTGGGTCGTTCGTCTAGTCGTTGAATGGGAACGATGGGGAAAAGTTGGTCGATGGCCCAGCTATCGGGTAGCGATTGGAAGAGCGAGAAGTTGCAGAAGTATTTATCGGCAAGCAGTTTGTCCATGTTTCTCAGTTCTTCGGGCACATGTTTCAAGCCTTTAGCGATGGTGTTAATCTCTCTGCACACGCTCCAGTACATGCTTTCGATTTCGGCACGCGTGCGAAGGTCAACCAAACCATGTGCAAAAAGGTCGAGCGACTCTTCTCTAATCTGTTCGGCGTCGTGCCAATCTTCGAGCATCGAGCGCGAGTTGATATTGTCCCAGATGTCGTAAAGGTCTTTCACCAGTTGGTGTTCGTTCTCTGAAGGCTCAAACTCTTCCTTCATCTCGGGCAGTGAAGCCGTTTCGAGCACATCAATAACCAGCACGCTATGGTGCGCAGTGAGCGACCTACCGCTTTCGGTAATGATGTTAGGATGTTGAATGCCGTTTTTATTAGCCGCATCCACAAAGGTGTAAATACAGTCGTTAACGTATTCTTGTATAGAATAGTTCACCGAGCTTTCGCTGCTAGGCGAGCGCGTTCCATCGTAGTCAACGCCCAAACCACCGCCACAATCCACGAAATTCACGTCGTAACCCATCTTATGCAGCTGCACATAGAATTGCGAAGCCTCGCGAAGAGCTGTTTGGATGCGTCGTATTTTGGTGATTTGCGAACCGATATGGAAGTGAATAAGCTTAAGACAATCGTGTAAACCCTTTTGGTCGAGCAGAGCAAGAGCCTCGAGTAGTTCGCTGCTAGTGAGTCCAAACTTACTGGCATCGCCACCACTTTCTTCCCATTTACCCGAGCCCGACGAGGCCAATTTGATGCGAATACCAAGGTTTGGTCTAACGTTGAGTTTTTTAGCAGCGCGAGCAATGAGTTCCAGTTCGTTTAGTTTTTCGATAACAAGGAAAATTCTTTTGCCCATTTTCTGTGCGAGCAAAGCCAGTTCGATGTAGCTTTGGTCTTTATAGCCATTGCAAACGATGAGTGAATCGCTTTGGCATTGCACGGCGATAACGGCGTGAAGTTCGGGTTTAGAACCAGCTTCTAGTCCCAGATTAAACTTTTTTCCGTGCGAGATAATCTCTTCAACCACGGGTTGCATCTGGTTAACCTTGATGGGATAGATAACAAAGTTTTCGCCTTTATAGTCGTATTCCTTGGCTGCTTGTCTGAAACAACTGGCCGTTTTCTCGATGCGACTGTCGAGGATATCGGGAAAACGCAACAGCACGGGTGGTGTAACGTCTCGCAAAGCCAGCTCGTCCATCACTTCGCGCAAGTGAATCTCGGTGTTGTCCTTACAAGGTGACACGTAAACATCACCGCTTTCGTTAACGCCAAAAAACGAAGTGCCCCAACCGTTGATGTTGTATAGTTCCTTCGAATCTTCAATCGTCCATTTCTTCATTTCTGTTTTTTGTGGGTTCTTTTATATGAATGATTTTTATTATGTGGGCCTAGGGCAGCAGATGCTTGCCAGTGGCAGAGTATAAGTGCGCATTTCGTGTTGCGCTTTGGCGAGTTTGCCATTGTGATGTGTGGTGGAGGAGAAGCGGTTAAGCCTATTTGTTACCAGATAAAGCAGGCATTAGCCTAAGCCTATTGCGTACCTATCGTTTAACACTCCACCTCTCTGTTATACATTCAGTAATTGTCGGGCCTGTGCCACAGATATTTTTATCTTGTCGAAATTATCCATCAAGTTCACATCTAGCGTGAATTGTGCGCGTGTATAGAATTGTTCGCGAGCCTTTAGTTGTTCGCTGATAAAGCGTTGCACCTCTTCGGGCGTTTTGTTGAGCAACAGTGGGCGCACCGATTTTCCCATTTTGAGATGTTTGTAGAGCACTTCGGGCGATGCTTTTAGATAGAGTGTAAGCCCCTGTTGATTGATATATTGCATGTTATCGTAGAAACAAGGCGTGCCCCCACCGCAGCTAATGAGTACCCCTTCGAACTCGGCCACCTCGTGAAGCATGTTTCTTTCAATGCGCCTGAAGCCCTCTTCGCCCTGTTCGGCAAACAGTTGAGCCACCGTTTTGCGCATTCGCGATTCGATATACCAGTCTAAATCGTAGAAGCGCAAGCCCAGTTCGGCCGCCAAAGCCTTGCCCACAGTGGTTTTGCCTGCCCCCATATAGCCAATAAGGATGATGCGATGGCAGTGTCTTTGTGTGCTGCTGGGGGTAATGGCGCTTTGCGTTTTGTTGTTCATCCCTGTTTGTTGTTGTGCTTATGGGCCACTTTAAGCATGTGGTTTTTATTTCTTAGCCTTGCTGGTAGCAGTTTTTCGCGTAGTCTTTTTAGGCTTTGCGGGCGCAGCGTTCACCAGTTCCATGCATTGTTCGTAGGTAAGTTCGGCCGCTTTTTCGTGCAGTTCTTTGGGCAGTTTATAGTTTTTGCATCGTAAGCCAGGTACGGACCATACTTTCCGTTTATTACTTCGAGTTTCTCGTCCTCGCTAAACGATTTCAGATGCTTTTGTTTCTCTTGCATCCTTTTTTGTTCGATAAGGGCCACCGATGTTTCAAGCGTCACCGAATGTGGGTCTTCTGTGCTAGGCAGCGAGGTGTATTTCTTATCATGTAAGATGTAGGGTCCAAATCTTCCAGTGCCAATTACCACAGGTTTTCCTTCAAATTCTCCGATAGTTCGAGGCAGTTTAAAGAGTTCGAGCGCCTCCTCAAGTGTGATAGTTTCGATACTTAGTCCGGCGGTGAGATTAGAGAAGCGCGGTTTTTCGTCGTCGCTAGCGATACCAATTTGTGCCACGGGTCCAAATCTTCCAATCTTCACGAGCACAGGTTTGCCCGTTGCGGGGTCTTCGCCCAGTACCCTTTCGCCAGCTTTATGTTCCGAGCGAGCGTTCATCACGGTGTCTACCGTAGGCCCAAATCCAGCATAGAAGTTCTTCATCATTTCCTTCCATTGCTCTTGTCCTTCAGCAATGCGGTCGAAATCTTCTTCCACTCGTGCCGTGAAATTATAGTCCATGATGCTGGGGAAGCTCTCCATAAGGAAGTCGTTCACCACGATACCCACATCGGTGGGTAGCAGTTTACCCTTGTCTCCGCCAACATTCTCTTTTTTATTCTTGGTGGTTATCACCAGTCCTTTAAGCGTATCCACCACATATTGTCGCTCTTTGCCTTTGCTGTCGCCACGTGTTACGTATTGTCTTTGTTGAATGGTGCTGATGGTGGGCGCATAAGTAGATGGTCGGCCGATGCCCAATTCTTCCATTTTGTGCACCAAGCTAGCTTCGGTATAACGCGATGGACCTTGGCTAAAGCGTTCGATAGCCGTAATTTCTCTGCGTTCGAGTTTGTCGCCTTCTTTCATTGGGGGCAACATTCTCGAAGCATCTTGCTGTGCTTCATCCTCATCGTCGGTAGATTCGCGATACACTTTGAGGAAACCATCGAACACAATCACCTCGCCCGTTGCAACGAAATGTTCGCTTGCGCCAGTGATGTTAATCGTTACGCGTGTTTTTTCAACCTGCGCTTCGGCCATTTGCGAGGCGGTAGTTCGTTTCCAAATCAGGTCGTACAGTTTCTTTTCTTGTTGTGTACCCTCAATCTTGGTTACGTTCATGTAGGTGGGGCGGATGGCCTCGTGCGCCTCTTGCGCCCCTTTGGCATGGGTATGGAAGTTGCGTGGAGCACTATATTGTTCGCCCCATTGCTGTATAACCTCCTCTTTAGTGGCGTTAATACAAAGACCCGAGAGGTTAACGCTGTCGGTACGCATGTAGGTAATGCGTCCGCTTTCGTACAATCTTTGCGCCACCATCATGGTTTGCGACACGCTAAAGCCCAGTTTTCTAGCAGCCTCTTGTTGCAACGTAGAAGTGGTAAAGGGTGGAGCCGGCGAGCGTTTCGATGGCTTTTTGGCCACGCTTTCCACGCTAAAGCTAGCGTTTTTGCATTTCTCAAGGAAGGCCAAAGCCTCTTCGTGCGTTTTAAAACGCGTATCCAGTTCGGCATCCACTTCGGTAATGCCACCCTCTTCGTTGGTGATGGCGAAGATAGCCGTAACGCGATAGAAGGGTTCGGCCTTGAAAGCGTGCAGTTCTCGTTCGCGGTCAACCACCAATCTAACGGCAACGCTCTGCACTCTACCAGCCGAAAGCGACGGTTTAACCTTGCGCCAAAGGATGGGCGAGAGCATAAAGCCCACCATACGGTCGAGCACACGGCGCGCTTGCTGCGCATCCACCAGGTTCATATCCACGTGCCTAGGTTGTTCGATGGCTCGCAGAATAGCAGGTTTAGTTATCTCGTGGAAAACAATTCGGTTGGTTTTCTCTTCGTCAAGTCCCAGAACTTCGCACAAATGCCATGAAATAGCCTCTCCCTCGCGGTCTTCATCACTTGCCAACCACACACGTTGGGCTGCCTTAGCGGCCTTTTGTAGTTCGGCCACCACCTTCTTTTTGTCGTCAGAGATTTCGTAATGAGGTTCGAAAGAGTTAAGGTCTACACTCAATCCAGTTTTTTTCAGGTCTCGTATATGTCCATAACTGGACATTACCTTGAAATCTTTTCCAAGGAATTTTTCAATGGTTTTAGCCTTTGCGGGGCTCTCTACGATCACTAAATTTTGTTGCATGGTGCTCTATTGTTATTTCGTTCTGTGCATGTTGCATTGGTTTGCGTATTGAGATTGTTGCATACCATTTGCCGCGCAAAAGTAAATAAAACTTTTGCATACACCTTATTATATATAAAGGCTTTAACATCTTTTAGTAAAAGCGACTATTCTAGCAGTGTTTTGCTCATGGTTAGCACTTACATGAAAAGCGTTTTGTAAGGCCACCTATACCGAAACCCATCACAACAGAGTTTATTTTTAGGCGAACAACGTTTTTTTTGTGAACCTATGTGGCGCGGATAGTAAACCAGTAGCGTGCCAACCTCGGGCCGATAGTTAGCCAATCTTAAACCATCAATACGCCAATCTTAAACCATCAATATGCCAACTTTATACAAACTCCTCGCCAACCTTGTGTAAACGCTCAACAACGTTTCGCCATAGCCTCTCCAGTGCGTGGCTTGATGCTGCTAACGATTAAGTGGTTGCATATACTTGCATATGCGAAATGCATATTAATAAACACGTATTGAATTACATAAAACCTGCATAAACTATAAAAAGCAAGATAAATCGCGTTTTTTATAACGATTTACTTTGTTAATACGATTATAAATTATACTTTTGCATTGCTTTAGAAATTAAAGGTAACTGTTATAGTACCTGTACATAATATGCTATTTTAATATATATACGCTCGTGTGGGCGTCTTTTTGAAGTTAGATTTTTGCGAAGCAAGTAAATTGTGACTCGACAAGCCAACCGTCGGCACATGTCTGCAAGTGCCCATTGTATGTTGAACAAACTACAATGGGCCTACAAAGTCAATACAAAGATAGACAAAGGATAAATTACATTGAAAGGATTTTTATGGCAAAAAGATTAACAATGCTTCTGGCTGGATTGTTCCTCGTTATCGGAACTGCACTAGCCGACGACCGATTTAGTGGTGTTGTGACTGCAAGCGACACCGGAGAACCCATCGTTGGTGCCACTGTGAAAGTGGTTGGAACCACTCTGGGCACAGTTACCGACCTTGATGGTAAGTTTTTTATTGATGCTCCTGATGGCGCAAAGTTAGAAATTAGCTACGTGGGCATGACTTCTAAGACGCTCAAGGCTGCTAAACAGATGAACATTAAGCTCGAACCCAATAGCAAAGTGCTCGAAGAAGTGGGGGTTATGGGTTATGGAAACTTTATCGAATATGGCTGTTGACTATCGAACGCAGCTTAGCTGACCCGAGAGAAGGGTTGTTTTGCTCGAAGGCTTGAAGAATTACTATATTTATGATGGCCGACTAATCGAAGAGCAGGCTGCTCAAAGTGCTGCAAATAAAATTGATAACTATGCTGCTGAGCCTGCAACGGGATGGACCAACTGGAAGAAATTGCTCTTCCTAACGGGCGCGCACCAAAACTATCAGGCTAATATGTTGGGGAGGAAACGACCGCACACCGTTCTATACATCGACTTCAAAGCTATCACTGGCACGCATCTACATGGAACGGCGCAAAGAATTGGTGGGCGAAGGCCATCGTTATTTCGATGCATTGCGTCGTGGCGAAACCATCACTCGATACACTTCGGAGGCTAATCGCGGATGGCACGAAATATTAAATACCGATATGCAAAGCTATAATACTTGGACTTACACAAAACAATTACCGTTGATACCTATCGACGAGATTAATGGTAACTCTGAAATCCAACAAAACCCGCTGTACTAAGTGAGGTACAACACGGGCATTTAACCTTAAGACCCACCATTATTTAACCCTGGCGCACCGGCAAAGACTTTGGTCTAAGCTGGTGCGCTTTTCTTTATGCGTGGGTCAACCATGTGTTTAATTGGGTTGGGGAGTGGCTGATGGAATATCGTGTTTGATAAAAATGTTTTACATATTAACATTTCAATCCGAGTAATTCTAGAAAAAATAACGCGCCAAAAACATAGGTTTTGGCCTTTTTGGCGAACATTTGGCGTGTGGTTCAGCACGATTTTGCCCCTTATTTTTTGCAAAATGCAGCATTTTGCGTTTGCCAAAGCTTCGCCAAGTGGATTTTTTCGTCGCCCAAAATTGGTTCAAAACCTCATTTCCTGTTCATGATTTTCGCCCGAAGTGATGTTTTTGAACACTCAAAACGCTCCTGCTTTTTTGCAAAATGCAGCAAAACGACTTGCAAAATGCATGAGTTAGCCTTGCTAAATGCACGAGTTAGCAGTGCAAAATGCATGAGTTAGCAGTGCAAAATGCACGAGTTAGCAGAGTAAAATGCACGTTTTAAAATATCAAAATGTTGTAGTTTATAGCTATTTGTTTTCGTTTTGCTTCTAGTCATGGTTATATGTCTTTCTATTTAACAAGAATAACAAGGTTTAGGCAATAAAATGTTAGGTAGGAGGCATAAAGAAGAAAACCCAGACACATTCACACTCTGCGCAAAGTGGGCTTGGGCTTTTCTTTCTTTTGCTGTTTGACTGCTAAATTGGGTCTAAAACATAGTGTTTTGTATTGTTTTTGACGTAAGTTGCAGTGTCACAGGTGTTTATAAACTTAAGAAATACGCCCAAAAATGCAGGCGATAGTGAGCTTGGAAGCTTTTATAGGCTGTTTTTAACGAGTTATTTGGTTAAAAATTTTTACAAAACAGCAGACTGTACATCTAGTAAAGCTAAGAAAACAACCTTACTAGATGAAGGATTAAAGACCCCTTGGGAGCAGCTTTTGCGCCACATAAGCGGGCAAAAATCGGTAGAAAGGCCATGCAGAGGCGGGGGGGGAGTGGCAAAGAAGACCAAGCCCTTAGGCATAATCCTCGAGTTGGCGTTGCAATTCGTCGAGGCTATTCACCACAGAAACATACTGGCGGTAGTCGCCACGTATCATACCCTGCTGCTGCAGGTTGTGGAGCAGCAGTTCGAGCGCATTCCAAAAGCCCTCCATGTTAAAGATAAAAACATGCTTATGCTGATAGCCAATAGTGTTAGCAGCCACAAGCGTAAACACCTCGTCGAGTGTTCCCACGCCCCCAGGCAGTGCAATGGCCACATCGCAAAGCGAGTTAAGCAGCTCTTTGCGGTCGGTGAGGTTCTCGGTGTGATACACCTGGTGCATATAAGCCGACTCCATGCCACCCTCTTCAACGAATTTTGGTACCACGCCCACAACGCGCGCACCAGCCTCGTGTGCCGCTTTCGCAACACATTGCATTAGGCCCTGGTTGGTTCCACCAAAGATAACGGTGTGTCCATGCTCAGCACACCATCGACCTAAGGCCTCGGTTGCTGTGAAAAAACGTGGGTCGATGTCGGCATTTGCCGAACAAAAAAATGCGATATTCATATTAGTCTGAATTTAAATTAGCCTAGCAGGGTAAACATGCTTTGTGCAGTCTTTTCGTTTTTAAGGCATGCTAACCTCTAAACCCATAAACTCGTCAATCCACATATCCTACTCCCCCTTCCTCGCTCTTTAGAGAGGAGGATAGTTGTTTGGGGAGGGAGTGGGTATGCTCTATTTCTTCGCCTTAGTTTTCTCTACAACGGTGAAGTCGAGCTGACGTTTCTCTTGGTCTACTCGTGCCACTTGAATGCGAATAGGGTCGCCAAGTTGGTACTTGCGGTGGCGTCGTCTGCCAATAAGGCAATAATTTCGTTCGTCGAAATCGTAATAATCGTCGTCGAGGTCGCGCATAGGCACCATGCCCTCGCAGTGGTTTTCGTCAATCTCGCAGTATATACCATAGCTAGCAATGCCACTGATGTGTGCATCGTATTCCTCGCCAAGTTTGTCTGCCATAAACTCCACCATCTTATATTTGATAGAGTCGCGTTCGGCATTCTGTGCAATCTGCTCCATTTCCGACGAATGTTCGCACAATTCTTCGTAATGCTCTTTGTTCGCACTACGGCCTCCAGCAGCATAACGCGTAAGCAAACGATGCACCATTGTATCGGGGTAGCGACGAATAGGACTAGTGAAATGCGTGTAGTATTCGAAGGCCAGACCAAAGTGTCCGATGTTGTGAATGCTATATTTCGCCTTCATCATAGCACGTAGGGCCACAGTTTCGATGAGGTTTTGTTCGCGTTTGCCCTCCACTTCGCTCATTAGCTTGTTTAATGCGCGCGAAGTTTCGCCCTTAGTGCTAGTGGTTTTGAGTTTATAGCCAAACTTAACGATAAATTCGCGCAAGTTTTCAAGCTTCTGCGGGTCGGGATTATCGTGCACGCGATAAGGCAAAGTTTTGGGAGTTCGGCCCGCCTTAGGTTTGCCAACACTTTCGGCCACGGTTTTGTTAGCCAAGAGCATAAACTCTTCGATGAGCTTATTGGCATCCTTAGAGCGTTTGAAATAAGCGCGTGTGGGTTTGCCTTGTTCGTCGATATCGAAATGCAGTTCCTCGCGATCGAACTTCACGGCTCCGTTTTTAAAACGTTTTTCGCGCAGTTTTTTTGCCAGTCTGTCGAGCATAATGAGGTTATCGGCATTCTCGCCAATATAGCCCCCCTTAGGAGCAGGCGGTGCAGGATTGCCCGTTCCGTCGACAACGCCATTGTCTTCTAAAAGCTGTTGCACCTCTTCGTAAGCATATCTGCGATTGCTTTTAATCACGGTATGCACGATGCGATAAGCTTTGATGTCGGCGTTTTCGTCCATATTGAAGATAACGCTATAAGCCAATTTCTCCTCATCAGGACGAAGCGAGCAAATAAAGTTGCACAAACGTTCGGGCAACATAGGAATAGTGCGGTCAACAAGATACACGCTAGTGGCGCGTTTCACCGCCTCTTTATCAATGATACTGCCTTCGGTGACATAGTGACTCACGTCGGCAATGTGCACACCCACTTGCCAAAGCCCCTTATCGAGCCGGCGGATAGAGAGCGCATCGTCGAAGTCTTTGGCGTCTCGAGGGTCGATGGTGCAGGTAAACACGTCGCGAAAATCCTCGCGTTCGTCGTAATCCTTTTGCGTAATCTCGGCCGATATGCGCTCGGCAGCCTCTTCGGCCGCCTTAGGATAAGTGTAGGGAAGTCCATATTGAGCAAGGATGGCATGCATCTCGACATCGTTTTCGCCCGAAGCCCCAAGCACATCCACCACCTCGCCCATGATATTTTTGTGGTCGGCATCAGGCCATTGGGTGATTTTTACCACAGCCTTATCGCCCGTTTTGCCCCCTTTGAGTTTGCGTTTAGGGATAAAGATGTCGTGCACATATAAGTTTTCGGGCGTTACAAGGAAAGCCATATCCCGTTCGACACGCAGTTTACCCACTACTTGGTCTTTGGCGCGCTTTAATATTTGGATAACGATAGCCTCTTTAATATGTCGTTTGCGTCGAGCCATGAGCTGCACGCGCACGCTGTCGCCGTTAAGTGCCGCCATCGAATTGCGTTCGCTAACGAAGATAGGTGTAGAGCCATCATCGGGCACGAACGAGTTTTTGCCATTGGTTTTGCGCACGAAACGCCCTTCGAGCACCTGCCCAGCCTGGTTAAGGCGATAAGAACTGTCGGTTACTTTAGTCAAGAAATCGTCCCAAGCCATCTCTTCCATCACATCGATTGCCAGCATCTTCAGCGGATGCGTGTCGAGTTTCAGACTTTTGAAAATCTCTTTAAAGCTGAAAGTCTTCCCTGGTTGTTGCTCAAAAAACTGTTGTAGTTTTTCGGCTACCTGTTTTTTAGTGAGGCGTTTGCCCCCTTTCTTTCCTTTTCCCATAGTTGGCTGTTGTTTATGGCGTGTTATTTTAATGTGTGATATAACCCAGTTGGCAGGCGAAATGTGTCTGTGCTGTTGGGTCAAGGGGATATTAAATTGGGGTGGGGCGTTGTAAAACAAAACGCTCTTAGGCCCCATTGGCAGCAAAACAAGCGGCAGAATATCCTCCAGGAAGGTGTTGTTGGGCAAGTAAAAAAGATTGTTTAGTGATGCTTTTTATGCTTGCCACTACCATCGTTAGCGCAAAGTAACAAAAAAGATGCGAGATAAAAGGTGCATTTTTAAAAAAACTTCTTTGAAGTATGCGCATTTTATTGTACATTTGCAAGTTAAAGCACAAACACGTTGGGCTTAGGCCTCCTTTTTTCTAGTTTTGAATACGCGCAAACATGCCCCAAACCCTATGGCAAAGGCATTGAGAAAAGGTTAAAAATAACAAGAACAGCAAATTATAAACATAGCAAATGTCTGCAGTGATAATAAAGAAAGTCAGCACTAAAAGCGACTTAAAGGCGTTCATCGACTTGCATTACGACCTGTACGAAGGTAACGAATACGATGCGCCAAACCTGTTCAGTGACGAGATGAACACGTTGAGCAAAGACAAAAACGCAGCTTTCGACTTCTGTGAAGCCGAATATTTCCTCGCATACAAAAACGATAAGTTGGTGGGAAGAGTAGCTGCCATCATTAATCATCGTGCCAATAAGAAGTGGGACAGAAAGAGTGTGCGCTTCGGTTGGATAGACTTTATTAATGATAGAGAAGTGTTGAAAGCTCTGCTTAACGCCGTTGAAGAATACGGACGCTCAAAGGGAATGCGCTCAATCGTTGGTCCGTTGGGCTTTACCGATATGGACCCCGAGGGTATGCTTACCACAGGTTTCGACCAATTGGGTACAATGCCCACCATCTATAACTACGAGTACTATCCCCAACTGATGGAAAGCTTGGAAGGATACGAGGTGGACAACCATTATGTGGAGTACAAATTGATGGTTCCCGACGAAGTACCAGAGAAGTTTGCAAAGATAGCAGACATGATACAAAAGCGTTATCAGCTTAAGATTAAGAAGCTAACGCGCGAGGATGTGTTTGAGAGAGGTTACGGTAGGAAGATATTCGACGTGATAAACAAAACCTATGGCCATTTATATGGTTACTCCGACCTTACCGAAAGGCAGATGGACCAATATGTAAAGCAGTATTTCCCCCTGGCCGACCTCGACCTTATCACCCTTATCGAAGACGAAGCAGCCGATAATAAGCTTGTGGGATTGGGTATTTCTATCCCTTCGCTCACACGCGCCTTGCAGAAATGTCGCCGCGGAAGGCTCACTCCCTTTGGCTGGTGGCATGTGCTAAGGGCATTGAAATTTCACAAAACAAAGGTGGTAGACCTGCTGCTCATTGGTGTCTTGCCCGAATATCGCATGAAAGGAGTTAACTCGCTGCTCTTTGCCGACCTTATCCCACGATACCAAAAATATGGTTTTGAGTGGGGAGAGACACAAGTGGAGATGGAAACCAATTCGAAAGTGCAAAGCCAATGGGAATGGTTGGATGCCTGCATACATAAGAGAAGAAAGTGCTACATCAAAACTTTCTAACGCTTGGGCTATAAATAACAGGCAAAACAAACAGACACCACTATTAAGATGAATAAGAAAGAGACACCTGATAATCAAAAAGGAATGGCGTTCGACCCTGCTAACGAGGCAGGTTCGGAAGCTAACAACACGCCCAAATCTACTGAACCAAATAATCAACAACCCGAATATAACGACGATAATATACGACATCTGTCGGACATGGAACATGTTCGCACACGGCCAGGTATGTATATCGGAAGATTGGGCGACGGAACGCAGGCCGAAGACGGTATTTATGTTTTGCTTAAAGAGGTGATCGATAACTCGATTGACGAATTTAAGATGCAGGCCGGCAAGCGTATCGAGGTGGACATCGAAGAGAATTTGCGCGTGTCGGTGCGCGACTATGGACGCGGAATACCTCAAGGAAAACTGGTTGAGGCCGTTAGTATGCTTAACACTGGCGGTAAATACGACTCGAAAGCGTTTCAGAAAAGCGTGGGACTGAATGGTGTGGGCCTCAAGGCTGTTAACGCATTGAGTGCTCGTTTCGAAGCTAGATCGTATAGAGAAGGGGTGGTTCGCACGGTGGTGTTCGAACGAGGAGAACTGGTTAGCGACAAAACCGACACCACAGAAGAAGAAAACGGCACGTTCGTGTTCTTCGAACCCGACAGCACACTCTTTCTTAACTATCGCTTTAAAAATGAGTTCGTAGAAACAATGCTACGCAACTACACCTATCTTAATGCGGGCTTGGCCATTATGAACAACGGTAGGCGCATCATTAGTCGTAACGGACTGGCCGACTTGCTGAACGACCGCATGACCAACGATGGGCTTTACCCCATTATTCATATTCAGGGCGAAGATATAGAAATAGCCTTTACACACGCTAATCAATACGGAGAAGAGTATTATTCGTTTGTAAACGGACAGCATACCACACAAGGCGGAACCCACCAAAGTGCCTTTAAAGAGCATATTGCCAAAACAATCAAAGAGTTCTTCTCTAAGAACTACGAGTATGTTGACATACGAAATGGCATGGTGGCAGCTATCGCAATCAACGTGCAAGAGCCCATGTTTGAAAGTCAAACAAAAATTAAACTGGGCTCGTTAACGATGAGCCCCGGCGGAGAAAGCGTTAATAAATACGTGGGCGACTTCATTAAACGAGAGGTAGACAATTTTTTGCACATCCATGCCGACGTAGCCGAAGAACTGAAACGCAAGATTGACGAAAGCGAACGCGAACGAAAAGCCATGGCAGGCGTTACCAAAATGGCTCGCGAAAGAGCCAAAAAGGCCAACTTGCATAATAGAAAACTGCGCGATTGTCGCGCGCATTTTAGCGATGCAAAGAACGAACGCAAGGAAGAAAGCTCTATCTTTATCACCGAAGGCGACTCTGCGAGTGGAAGTATCACTAAAAGTCGCGACGTAAACACACAAGCCGTGTTCTCGCTTCGTGGCAAACCGCTTAACTCGTATGGACTAACCAAGAAGGTGGTGTACGAAAACGAAGAGTTTAACTTGCTGCAAGCAGCACTCGATATCGAAGAAGGACTCGACACATTAAGATATAATAAGGTGATTGTGGCCACCGATGCCGACGTTGATGGCATGCATATTCGCTTGCTTATCATCACATTCTTCTTGCAATTCTTCCCCGAACTGGTGAAGAAAGGACACGTGTATGTGCTGCAAACGCCCTTATTTCGCGTGCGAAACAAACGCACAAAGATAAAAAATAAGAAGGTGATTGCCGATGCCGATGCGCGTTTGATGAAGGGCGAACGTAAAAACGACTTCATTACCCGCTATTGTTATAACGAAGACGAACGGCAAAAAGCTATCGCCGAACTGGGACCCGACCCCGAAATTACTCGCTTTAAAGGTTGGGAGAAATTTCACCCGAAGAGTTTAAACACTTTATTGGGCCCGAAATGCGTCTCGAACAGGTTACGCTTCACAAAACCGACCAGGTGCATAAACTGCTGGAATACTACATGGGAAAGAACACCATGGAGCGCCAAAACTTTATTATCGACAACCTGGTGGTGGAAACGGATGGCGCAACCGAAGTGGAAACCGACGTTGAAGAATAATAATTCATAAAGAAAGGAGCAATCATAAACCGAAAAAAGACAATGAGATTGGGGAGAACGACTGTGAAAGAGAGAACGAAATAGATTAAAACGAATGGAAGGACTATGTAGTGGCAACCACCATCTGCGCCCAATGGGCTTGCAAAAACATAACGCAATGCGCCCAAAGCTGTATGTGGCCGCCAGGAAATGGCACAAATAGCCCAACCCAATATAGCAAATACATACCTAAAATGAAGAAATTCTTAACCATTGTAGCTTGTTTCGCCACACTAACCCTACAAGCACAATTGCAATTTAACCTAGGAAAAGGAAGTCCTTTGCAAAAGATGCAGGTTGCCGAAATGGCCATTAAAAACCTGTATGTAGACTCGGTAAACGAGAATAAACTAGTGGAAGATGCCATTAAAGGCATGCTCGAACAACTCGATCCACACTCTTCTTACTCGTCGGCAAAGGAAACAAAGGCCATGAACGAATCGCTTCAAGGCTCGTTCGAAGGTATTGGCGTGCAGTTTAACATTGTTAAAGACACGCTGCTGATTATCCAAACCATTGTAAATGGACCGTCTGAAAAGGTGGGAATTATGGCTGGCGACCGCATCGTTAGCGTGAACGATTCGGCTATCTCGGGGGTAAAGATGTCGAGAGAGGATATAGTTCGCCGCCTGCGTGGACCTAAAGGCACACTCGTAAAGGTGGGAGTGGTGCGCCCTGGAATAAAAGATGTGCTCACCTTTCGCATCAAACGCGATAAGATACCTATCGAAACTGTCGATGCTTACTATCTTATCCGGCCAGGAGTGGCCTATATTCGCATCGGAAGCTTTGGCGCAACAACCTACGAAGAGTTTATGCAAGCACTGATGAAACTGCAAGTGAAGGGGGCAACCGACCTAATTCTCGACCTGCAAGACAATGGCGGTGGTTATCTACAGGCTGCAGTTAGCATCGTTAACGAGTTTTTGCAGCGCAACGACCTTATTGTTTACACCCAAGGAAGAAATGCCAGCAGGCAGGAGTTTCGTGCGCATGGCAATGGCGGAATGCTCACTGGAAAAGTGTTTGTGCTGATAAACGAATACTCGGCATCGGCTGCCGAAATCGTAACAGGAGCAATTCAAGACCAAGACCGTGGCATTGTGGTGGGTAGACGCTCGTTTGGAAAGGGACTTGTGCAACGTCCTATCGAGTTTGCCGATGGCAGTATGATGCGCCTAACTATTGCACATTATTACACTCCATCGGGTCGTTGCATTCAAAAACCTTATGTTAAAGGCGACAATGCCAACTACGAGAAGGATTTGGATAACCGCTTTAAGAAGGGAGAGTTTTACAGTGCGGACAGCATTCACCTGAACGACTCGCTGAAATATCAAACATTGAGACGCAAACGCACCGTGTATGGCGGTGGCGGAATTATGCCCGACTACTTCGTTCCCTTAGATTCTACCCAGTTTACGCATTATCATCGCCAGTTGGCTGCTAAGAGTATTATTATCAATGCCAATATTCAATATGTGGATAAGCATCGCAAGGAACTGAAAAAGAAATATCCTACGTTTGCCGAATTTAACAAGAAGTACCAGGTGCCACAAACACTTATCAATGAAATTGTGGCCGAAGGTGAGAAGCAAAAGATAAAGGCAAAGAACCAAACCGAACTTAACAGCACCATCGCTAGCATCAAAACGCAACTAAAAGCACTTGTTGCGCGCGACTTATGGCATATGTCTGAATACTTCCAAGTGATGAATGAGAGTAATCATGTGGTGCAAAAGGCATTGGTGCTACTGGGTAAGGGTAACTAGATTTGTGGCTTAGGGCAATAAAAGCATTGAAAGGGCAAGAATATATAAGGTGAAAAAGCTGCGTCGTTGTAAAAAGACCGACGAGCACAAACCGTAATGTTCTTGCCCTTTTGTTTTTGCTGGTGTGTTGTTTGTTGCTGAAATGGGGAGTCTTAGTTGAGGCTAGCACCTTATATTATGCGCGCACAAAAAATAGCTTGATGAAAAACAACGCCAGGCGCGTGTTGTTTGAATTTCTATGTAAACAAAATCACAGCAAAGAAAAAGAAAAACATAGAGCAAACCACTACAGAAAACCTTTAGTCGCCATATACCGCGCGAAGCACATCAAACGATTTTAGTTCGGGAAAACTAGGGATATGCAGTCGATAAAAGTTAATAGCCAACTGCGTGCAGCGGTTTCTTTCGTTGTGCGATAACGCAAAGAGGTGCATGTTTTGCGGCGTAATGCGCATGATGTTGGCCAATTGTTCGGCGTCGGCAGACTGCAAATAGTCGTTGTGCATAGGGATAGCGGTGACAAAACAGCCACTACGAAGGTCGAAAAGACAACCGCGCGAGAAATTTTCTAAGTTGGGAAAGAAGCCCAAGAAACGCGAAAGCCTAATCATAAACGCAAGATGGAAGTTGACAAATGCCTGTTGAGCACCGTCGAGCCATCGCACACTGGCCTCCACATATTTATATAAAGGATCGTTTTGTTGCTCGTCGCGCGTGGCATAACAAAGAAACTCGGCCACGAAAAGCGCAATAGCCAATTTCGTTTCGTTGTAGGGGATAGACGCAAACGGAAAAGGCATGCGCGCATCACGCAACCGTTGCAGTTGGATATTGGGGCGATGGTCGAACTCAATCTCTAGAAGAGTGAGCGGTTGAAACAATTGTCGTTTAATCTTAGCCCTATTAGTGCGAGGCATGTTGCAAGCGAAAGACAGTCGACCGAAATGCTCAGTGAGCAAGTCGACAATGATTTTAGCATCGCCATATTTAATCGTGCGCAGCACAATAGCGTTGGTTTTAACAAGCATGAACAAATGTTTGAGAAACGATGAATAAGCTGAGAAAATGGCTATCTTAGCCTTTCTTCTACTGCAAAAATACGAAAAATCAAGGTTTTAGCGAAAAATATTCTCGAAAAGTTTGGTGGGAATAATAAAAATGCGTACCTTTGCAACCGCAATTCAGCACTGGTCCCTTCGTCTATCGGTTAGGACGAGAGATTTTCATTCTCTAAAGAGGAGTTCGACTCTCCTAGGGACTACTAAAAATAAAAAGAAATAAGAGATGGCAAATCACAAATCATCATTAAAGAGAATACGCCAGACAAAGGTGCGGACTCTGCATAACAAGTATTATGCGAAGACAATGCGTAATGCCGTTCGTAAGCTGCGCGCTCTTACCGATAAAGATGAGGCTGTAAAGCTTTATCCCACTGTTCAGAAGATGCTGGACAAACTTGCAAAGACCAACATCATACATAAGAACAAAGCTGCTAACTTGAAATCAAGCTTGGCGCTTCATATCAACAAACTGGGTTAATACTCGGTTAGAGTTGACAAATACCAATCCGCGGTTCTTAAAAAGAGCTGCGGATTGTTGTTTTTATACCCCTGCATTGTATGCACCTGGTAGGGGCTCGCGCTGGTGCTTGGGGTTGTCTTAGGTTTGCTTTTAGGTTCGTTTTGGTCTTCCCGTTTCTCGTCTTTATGTATTACTCAGCTCTTGTTTGTGTCTGGTTTCTCCTCCTCTTTATGTTTGTCGCCGTTCTTCTTTTTGTTTAGCTTTTGTGCATGTTTGTGTTTCGTATTTTGTCTTCTTAGCGCTTTGCTGGGCAAAGGCTGTGGAACAGGCTTAAATACCTGTTGCGACAAACATTAATTCGTGGAAAAAGATTTCTGTTTCTCATTGATTTTTAGTATCTTTGCATATTAAAATTCTTAATCAAGACAATGGTAGAAAATCAAAACAACGAGAATAACTACTCGGCCAGTAACATCCAGGTGCTTGAAGGCCTGGAAGCGGTGCGCAAAAGGCCTGCGATGTACATCGGAGACATCAGCGAAAAGGGCTTGCATCACCTCGTAAACGAAACAGTGGACAACTCTATCGACGAGGCAATGGCCGGTTTTTGTAGCCACATCGAAGTAACGATTAACGAAGATAACTCAATAACAGTGCAAGACGACGGCCGTGGAATACCCGTTGACGAACACGAAAAACTGCATAAGTCGGCCCTTGAAGTGGTTATGACGGTGCTGCACGCAGGTGGTAAGTTTGATAAAGGCTCGTATAAAGTGAGCGGTGGACTCCATGGCGTGGGCGTTAGTTGCGTAAATGCGTTGTCTACGAGAATGATGTCGCAGGTGTTTCGCGATGGAAAAATCTACCAACAAGAATACGAAACAGGTAAACCAATGTACCCCGTTAAGGTTGTTGGCGAAACTGATAAGCGTGGAACACGCCAACAATTCTGGCCCGACCCCAGCATCTTCACTACAACCGTGTATCGTTGGGACATCATTGCGTCGCGTATGCGCGAATTGGCATACCTTAATGCTGGCGTAAAGATAACACTTACCGACCTTCGTCCTGATGAAAATGGTAAGACTCGCACCGAGACTTTCCATGCCAAAGATGGCTTGAAAGAGTTTGTACGCTACGTAGACCGCCATCGCACACACCTCTTCGACGATGTTATCTACCTCAAAACAGAAAAACAAAACATCCCCATAGAGGTGGCTGTGATGTATAATACCGACTACAGCGAGAACATACATTCGTATGTGAACAATATCAACACCATCGAAGGTGGTACCCATCTCACGGGCTTCCGCATGGCTTTAACGCGTACGCTGAAAAACTATGCCGATAACGACCCCGTTATATCGAAGCAAATAGAGAAATCGAAAATCGAAATAGCTGGCGAAGACTTCCGCGAAGGACTCACGGCTGTTATCTCTATCAAGGTGGCCGAGCTCAATTCGAAGGACAAACCAAAACAAAACTGGGTAATAGCGAAGTGTCGGGCGCTGTGCAACAGGCCGTGGGAGAGGCTCTTGGCTATTATCTCGAAGAACATCCAAAAGAAGCTAAGCTTATTTGCGATAAGGTGATATTGGCCGCAACGGCACGTATCGCTGCCCGAAAAGCACGCGAAAGCGTTCAAAGAAAAAACCCAATGTCGGGCGGTGGACTGCCAGGAAAACTTGCCGATTGCTCTAATAAAGACCCAAAAACCTCGGAGATTTTCCTCGTCGAGGGCGATTCGGCCGGTGGCTCGGCCAAACAAGGACGCGACCGCTACACGCAAGCCATCCTTCCGCTTAAGGGTAAAATCCTCAATGTAGAAAAAGTGCAATGGCATAAGGTGTTTGAAGCAGAGTCGGTAATGAACATCATCCAAAGTATTGGCGTGCGCTTTGGCGTAGAAGGCGAAGACGATAAAGAAGCTAATATCGACAAACTGCGCTACGATAAGATTATCATCATGACCGACGCCGATGTCGATGGCTCGCACATCGACACGCTTATCATGACACTCTTCTATCGTTTTATGCCAAGGGTTATACAAGAAGGCCACCTCTATATCGCTACGCCGCCACTTTATCTTTGCACCTACAAAAACAAAGTGCGCGAATATTGCTACAACGAGCAGCAACGACAGGCCTTTATCGACAAATATGGCGAAGGACAAGAAGACAACAAGAGCATTCATGTGCAACGTTATAAAGGTTTGGGAGAGATGAATCCCGAACAACTTTGGGAAACAACAATGGACCCAACGACGCGTTTGCTCAAGCAAGTTACCATACAAAACGCTGCCGAAGCAGACGAAATATTCTCCATGCTCATGGGAGACGACGTAGAACCAAGGCGCGAATTTATTGAACAAAACGCCACTTACGCCAACATCGACGCATAGGGCAACTGTATATGTACTAATATTTGCAGGCTTATGGGGCGTGGGGTAGCGCTATTTGCTTGGCTATCCCTGGCTTATCTAGGTTGGGTCTAAGGGCATTAATCTGAATGGCGGGCGCAATGGCCTGCTAACCATTCGCAAACCATACCACAGGCTCACGTATATATAAGGAGAGATCGCCCCTCATTGGTGCGGTCTCTCTCTTGTTTTAACCCCAAGCTGGCATTAACGTTTATCCATAACCATCAGTTGCACGCTGATGTAAATGTTGTTAGCTCATAGCACATGTCGTGGGCGATGGCAAGCAAAGCACGGATTTGCATTCTGCTGCAAGTGATATTAGTAGATGGCGTTATCTCAACACACAATTCAACGCTCCTTATTAATAATGCCACTCATGCAGTGCTGTATTTTCAGCGCTCATTCATCCTTCTAAATAGATGGAAACCTCGGTAGAACAGCGGACGTTTGCTAAAAAATGGTACAACGCACACACGAAATTAGACAGCTGCCTGCAATGCCTTATCATGGAATTTAGGGCAGTGTTTGCAGACTATGTGCACGCGATGGTTTCGAAGTTTACTGCTCTTTACGCAACAAACGCGACTTGATACTCGCTTAAAGAGAAAAGTAGACAAACAAACTGTTGTTTACGATAACGACAAAACAAAAAACTTAACCTCAAAGCGGACGAGGAGGCCGTGCTAAAATGATATTTCGTATATGGATGTGTAACCTCTGTATGGCTCTTGCCCTTGCGCTGAGCTCCAGCACCATGCCTCTACACGCAGAAAAAGGCACAGGTCAAAACCTCTTAACCAGTACCTTTAACGCCTTTCAAACACCTTGGATAAGCGCACCGCAAACCGACTCGACGTCCATGCTGTGGTTTACGCGCATCTATAAACAAACGTCGCGCCCTCGTAAAGCCTTTGTGAGCGTGGCTACAACCGGAAAAATACAGCTACTTGTTAACGGCATGAACGTAAGCCGCAACCTTTACGAACCCTTTCGCAGCTATGCCGACACCACAGAAGTGAATATACGCTACGACATTACACCCTTTCTTGCTCGTAACAACACCATCTCCCTTTGGTATTGCCCCACCATGCCCCATGCAGGGCGCAAACAAGTGGCCATTAGCTATTGGGGCGAACTGGCCGATGGCACACCCTTTGCCTACAATAGCGACGAAACATGGGCTTGTAGACGAGCCAATCGCGGCATGCAATGGGCTTCAGCATACCAACAAAACCCCTTATCACACCAACAAGACGTTTCATCAGACCGGCAAGTCTCTTCATCAGGCCAGCAATACCCTTCGTCAGGAATGCTTTTCCCTTTAGCCGAATGGCATAACGCCACCGACAATGCCACTCCCTGGCAAATCAACCTAGCCGACAGCATACCTTGCTTTCAGCTTCGCGTTACAACGCCATCCATGTAGCACCATTAGCCCAACCCTTACAACTCATACCAGCCCCCCGTGTGATAAAAGTGTTTTCTCCAGAAGTGCAAAACACCAAATCCGATACACTTATCTACCGCTTTCCTCGTCATTTCCAGGGCATTGTGCGTATTACTTTTAGAGGAACTAGAAGAGGGGAAAATATTTACATCAATCACCTTCGATATATTTGCAATGGGGCTACAGACGAGCAGGCATTTAGCAAATTCACCCTTACCGATAGCTTTAACCTTATCATCCACGGCGACAAGCACTTTCGTTTAAAAAGTGTCCAAAATGTAGAAGCCTTAGAAATACGGATTGTTCTATATAGGAAATTTCTTTTTTAATAAATAACTTATTTCGCATTTTCGTACTTTTTTATTCTTTATTGCTTGCATTTATGGTATTAATTTCCTATATTTGCGAAGTAAAAGGTAAGGAAATGCGGAAACTACAATTGAACGACTTGACAATTCCTATTGTCAAAGAAAGCTGCGACGTTGTGAGTATGGACGACGATTTAATATTCGTCGACGACCTCAACAAGCTGTCGGACCTATCAGGTCCGTACAAAATGCAGTGCTTGGTGCTTGCCATCTGTGCTCAAGGCAGTGCCCAGTACACAGTAGACACAATCACGTATGAGCTTCAACCCAACCACATTCTGGTGGTACCTGCTGGTCCCATACTTAATAGTGGTGAGCTGAGCACCAACTGTAAGGGTGTTGCCATACTGTTGTCTAAGGACTTCATGAACGAGATTATCATGGGAATCCATGAACTTTCGTCCTTGATTCTCTTCTCAAGAACCAACCCTGTATTCACACTCAATGCAGAAGAAGGAGGCGAAATGCTGCTCCACCTCTCGCTCATTGAAAAGAAAATGCAGCAGGCTGGCCATAGGTATCGCAAAGATACAGTACGCTCGATGATTACGTCGATGATATACAATGCTTCAGACGCTATCTATCGGGTTCAACAAACAACGGACTTGAAGAAGACACGAGCCGAAGCCATCTTCGCCAAGTTCATTAAAATGGTAGAACAAAACTTTAGAAAAGAAAGACGAGTAAGCTGGTATGGCGAGCAATTGGGCATCACTCCCAAATATCTTTCCGAAACAGTGAGAAACGTTAGTAAGCGAACACCCAACCAATGGATTGATAAATATATCACCTTGGAACTGCGCGTGCAACTTAAAAACACCACTAAGAGCGTGAAAGAAATTGCTAAAGAACTCAATTTCCCCAACCAAAGCTTCTTAGGAAAGTTCTTTAAAGAACAAGTGGGACTATCACCCTCACAGTACCGCAAACGGTAAACCGCCCTCAGGTGCATGGTTTCCTTTCTGCAATGTCGCCCCAATATTGAGTACCTCATCGCAGATTGGGCTTTGGCACATGCACCAACGAGCTGGCAAGGAAATAGAGTTAGAGTAATTAGAAAATGTTTTAGGAGCAGAGAATTTTGAGTTAGAGCCTATATTAAATAATTAAATAAACCACATAGATAAAATTAAATAGAAAAGAAACAAAGGGAATATGAGGGTGAATGCTGATTATATTGCAACCCTTTCGATGCAATATACCTATCTCCTCATTCTTATCTCAATGTGATGTCTGCCGTAGTGACAGCTTCTTCAATCTCCCAATAGTTGCTTTTTGCCTCGCATATAATGCCGTGCCACATCTTAGTATATGGCTGGGTAATGCCTACAACCAACCATTATGATGGTATACATTGCTATGTTTGGCACACTGTGGCGCCTTTTCTGGCTCAAGCGTGCTAAGACTTATTGCAAACCGTGCATGGCTACATATTGAAGTGCTGGGCTGTGTATTGATTTATCCTCCCTGCATCAAGCAACATCTATCGCTAACAGAACGCTTTCAACACACCTAAACGCCCCCGACAATTCTATTTGCATTGGCGCATGGCGAGAAGCTCAACCTCTCCTTTAGCGATGAAGTAAGGCTAAGCTGCTGCTTACATGCTTTCGGCCTAACGTGCTTGGCACGATTTGGCTGTTGCAACGCGTATTTAAACATTGGTTTCTCGCGCTGGCTGTTCTCCATGGGCATTATCCCCAGTAGTTCATTAACACCAAAATAAATAGACGTTCAAATGTCTTTGGGGCATTGCCATTCGTTGGGTGAGGTGTATTTCGCACCTGAACTTGCCAGACGCCATCCCTACGAAGGGCGCGAGAACCTTCTCTCATCGACTAACTCCTCCTTATCGTGCGTTAAATGCGCGTGGGAGCATATTTTATTGGTTTTAATAGGGAGGGACGCTCTTGCGTCCCTCTTCTTGTTTTATATCTTAAGTGGCTTTTAACCCAATTTTTTCTTTGTTCTATCGGGGTTATAACTGTGATAGCTGTTTTGTATGGCGATGTTAAACTTGATGGCAATCTAATGGATATTTGGTTTTTGTACTGGTTTTGTTTTCTTGGCCATCATGAAAAAGATAGGTAAATCATGGATTATTATCTAATTTGTGGCGTATATTTGCCAGTCTTTAACTGAGTGTTTGTGTAGTAGACTTGTAGAGAACGATGCTGTTAATGTGGGGCTATTTCTCTTTTTTCGCTGTGTTGTTTATCGAGATTTATATTTAAGCGTGTAAAATATTTGTACCAAATTTTAACATTGTGAGTGCCTTCTGTGAGAAATTTTCGGGCGCGAGGCGGAAATTTGGGCGTATTCCGAGAGTTTGTAAGGTACTGAATTTCATTTGCTTATGAGGTTTTAACTGGAAAAACGCCATTGTTTGCTTGTATATACAGGTGCTTAGCATATTTAATCGCCCGTGTAATGGCTGCGAAGCTGATATTTGTTGCAAGTTTACATTTTGTTAATTAATTGTCTTTCGTATGCTTATTTTCGTGCTGTTATCTTCTGATTTCTTCTTTTGAGCGGTGTGTTTTGTGACATTCTGTCTCGCATTTTGCTGCATTTAGCAGTGCGTTTTGCTGCATTTAACCTTGCGTTTTGTAGGAGATAGCCATGTGTTTTGCTGCAGTTAGCAGTGCGTTTTGCTGCATTTTGCAGTGCTAATTGTACCTAAAATCTGCGTATTTTTTTGCAAAGTTGGCTGCGAATATAGCGCAATTTTTCTTGAAATAGAAGGCTAAAGTCATAGTAAATTGCAAATAGTGGGGCGAAAAATGGTGGCGATGGTTTCCTTTTTTAATCAAAAAATGGCGTTTTAGATGGTTTTTAGCGGTCAATTTTCTCTAGAAGGGTGGGTTTGGAAGGGTGTGTTTTGTAAAATATATTTACCAATTTAACAGACGGTATATAATGGTAAATTAGTGGTTAGCGTGTTTTGACGTTTGTGTATTGTTGAGTGCATTGCCTTTGTTGTAGAAGAATAAGTAGGGCAATACACCAAAAGCATGAACGAGGCATGAGGCAAACAAGCAAACGAAAGAGAGAATGGACGCCATGAAAACAATATACAGTTTGTGATAAGCAGTCTAACGACCGAGATTTGGGTTAATGCTTTAGCCGAAATAAGGTGGCAAAGGCATTGTTAATCCCAAAAGAGTGAGGGAAAGAAAACCGCTAGCGTGTGGTTAAAGATAAGCCGAATAGCAGAAAAAGGCTATTCGGCATGGGTGTTTATAGGGTTACTTTCTGGTTCATGGCCTTCACCTTCTCGTTGATATAGGCGGCAAATTGGGCACTACCAAGCACGTCGATGTCGTGGTAAAGACCCAGCACGAAACGCCCGATACCCAAGTAACTGGCCACCTCGGAGGCAAAAATCCAGTGGTTGGGTGTGTTGGCTGGAGTGATATAAGCTTCGGCAGCGGGGTATTCTTCCAATAGGATGCTGTGTGCCAACCTACCTAGTTTTAGTTCAACAGGCAGGCGTTCTTCACCGCTAAACATAAACAAGTCGGTGAAGATAGATTTATGACTCTGTTCGTTGAGCCATTCCACATCGGTCATTTCCACCGAAGCAGCGCGCGAGGTTTTGAACGTTTTGTTGGTATGACTGTTAATTTCGAAGCATCTAATATCCATTTCGGCATTAAGAAACAAGAATGGTTCCACCATTCTGTCGCTCACCGTTCTACTATGAGGCGACGAATAGTTTTTGAGTATAACCACACGGCGCAGTTGTATGGCCTCTCGCAGCACGGCAGCGTTGCTTTCAGCCTGTCGTCGTTGTCCCACATCGGTGAGCAATTCCAGGTTGAAGAAACGTTCCAGTTTTGATTGTATGCTTTTGGAGAGGTAGTCGGTGTGTGGCAATCTGTCGAGCAGCCGGTACACCATCATGGCCTCTTCTTCGGTGAGTGCGATGTTTTCGTGCAGTCGTTTAAAGAAAGGCGAATGCCTGTCAAGTCTATATTTTGTGTTGGTTTTTACGAGTTTAAACCCGCAAGCACGCAGGTTTTCGAGGTCGTAATAAAGTTGTCGGCGTGTGATGTCTAGTCTATCGGCCAGCATCTGCACAGAATAGTCTTTGTTTTCGGTTAATAAAAGCAGAAGTTCCAGTTCTCGTCTAAGGTTGTTCATTGGGACTTTATGTTAATAAATGAGCCTCACCCCCAGCCCCTCTCCAAGGGGAGAGGGGAGTGATATGCTTTGTTTTTATTGGGTAATTAACCGTATTGGTGCTGTTGGAACAGATAGGGGCTAATAGGGTTGATGAAATAGATAGGGACTAATAGGCAAGTGGGGTGAGAGGGACTATACATTAATTGCCATTACTATCCAAATCACGATAAAGCAGCCTGGCTAATCACTCCCCTCTCCCTTGGAGAGGGGCTGGGGGTGAGGCTTTTTTTATTTCTTCACCACCTTCATCATTTCTTCCACGGCCTTAATCAGTTGTCGGTCGTAACCATTGATATAGTCTTCAGGTGTGTTATACACTTCGATGTCGGGGTTGAGCTGCGTGTTTTCGCCGTAGTTACCGCGCAAGTCGCGACATCCCACTTGTGGAATACCAAAGACGATGGAGGGGTCGAGCATGCTTTCCCACCAAACGGCGGTCATTGTACCAGCCACAGGTGTACCGATGAGTTTGCCGATGCCCAGTTCTTTGTACACCCAGGGGAATCCATGTCCGTTGCTGTAGTCGTCTTCGCATATCATTACGCACGAGGGTTTGTTCCATTTGTTAAAGGGGTCGCTGCCCACATAGCGTCCATTAGGCACAAACTGCTGGTATTCTTTACCATTAAGCAGCGTGCAAAGGTCGTCGTGTAGCCATCCGCCGCCGTTGTGTCTTTCGTCAACAATAACGGCGTCTCTATTTCTATTGGTATCGCTCAGCAGTTCGAGGTACACTTGTCGGTAGCTAGGGCTGTTCATCGCCTTTACATGCACGTATGCAAGTCGGCCACCCGAGAGGCTGTCAACCAAGTGTCTGTTGCGGTCTACCCATCGTTTGTAGAGCAGTTCCTGTTGTTCGCTAGCCGATATGGGGCGGATTACCACGTCGAAGCGTTTTTTTGTTTTAGGGTCGAATACCGACACGCGCACCGGTTTACCAGCTTTGCCATCGAGCAGAGGGAAATAGTCTTGTCCTTGCACGATGCTGTCGCCGTCGATTTTTTCGATGATGCAACCTGCAGTAACCTTAGTGTTGCGCACAGCAAAAGGTCCGCGTTTAATCACTTCTTGCACGCGCAGGCCGTTGCCAGTGTAATCGTTATCGAAGAAAAGTCCTAGATGCGCTGTTTGCAAGCGTGGCGCAGTGCCCCAGTAGCGTGCGCCAGTGTGCGAGGCGTTAAGTTCGCCCAGCATTTCGCTAAGCATTTCGCTAAAGTCGAAGTTGTTGTTGATGTAGGGGAGGAATTTTTCGTACACCTTTTTATAGTTGGCCCAGTCTACGCCGTGTAGTGTAGGTTCGTAGAATTTATCCTTCACCTGTTGCCAAACATGGTTAAACATGTATTGTCTTTCTGCATAAGGTTTGAAGTTGAAGCGAGCTTCGAACTCAATATTTTTGCTAGAATTGCTGCTTAGGTCAATTTTCTTGATG
Source organism: Hoylesella shahii DSM 15611 = JCM 12083 (assembly GCF_000613445.1). Taxonomy (GTDB): domain Bacteria; phylum Bacteroidota; class Bacteroidia; order Bacteroidales; family Bacteroidaceae; genus Prevotella; species Prevotella shahii. The sequence goes on along the minus strand of NZ_BAIZ01000013.1, from coordinate 29,890 downwards.
GCGTTGTAGTCGCAGAGGTAGAGGTGGCGGAAGTCTTTATCAGGCAAGAACTCTCCACTTCCCACATTTTTCATTACAATAGAGGTGCGGTCTTCGCTAATTTGTCTTTTCCATAGGTCGTATCCGCCTTCGAACGACGCTTGATAATAGAGCGTATCTCCGCCATTGCTTAGCACGTAATCGCCCAAGTGCGAAGAGTGGTCGGTGAGCCGAATAACGCGGTCGCTACAGTTTTCGAGGTCGAAAACCAGCCCTTTAGGTTCGTCTTTCTTTTTCTTATTAGCCGAACCAACTTTTATTTTATCTTCCTCTTTATCCTTTTTATCTTTTTTATCCTTTTGTTGTTCTTGTTCTTCGTTTTTAGCCAGTTCGCGTTCTTCCTTGTTGCGTCTGAACTTTTCGTAAGCGTCGAGGTCGAAGAACATGATATATACATCGCGTTCGGCGCCCCATGAGCCATGACTTCTATATCCAGCTCGGTCGCTACTGAAGATCATGGCTTTTCCACCAAGCACCCAACGAGGTCCGCCGTCGCTGTATCCGCTTTGTGTGAGGTTATGAATTTCGCCCTTTCCATCGGCCTTAACCAGTGCGATATCGGGGTTGTTCCATCCGCCAATGCCGATATAAGAAGCGAGTAGCCAACGGCTATCGGGGCTCCAAGTGAAGCCGATATCGCCATCCGAGTACGAATACACAAACTTTCCGTCCATCACTGTGCGTACTTCCTTGCTCTTAATGTCGAGAACGCGCAGTGTAGAGCGGTCTTCGTAGAAGGCAATACACTTGCCATCGGGGCTAAAGCGCGGTTGTTGCGATGTGCGATTGCTTTTTACCAGTTGTTCTTCTTCAAGCTGAGTGGCATAGGCAAAGCTCTTTTCCTTGTCTAATTTCAGTTTTGTGCGATAGATTTGCCACAGTCCGTTGCGTTCCGAAGCATAGACAATGCTTCGTCCGTCGGGTGCAAATTGAATTTCGCGTTCTTGTTCGGGGGTGTCTGTAATCTGCTTTGTGGTGCGGTAGTCTATCGATGTGACGTACACATCGCCGTGCAAAACGAAGGCCAACTCCTTGCCATCAGGCGAGAGAGAAATCTCAGTTGCGCCCGAGAAGAGCGTCTGTCGGTCAAGGTCTTTATCCGTTTTGTCGGTCACGATGTTCACCTTTAGCTTTTGAGGTTGAGCACCTTGCTTGAGTGTGTAAATCTCCCCGTCGTATCCATAGCACAAAGTGCCATTGGTAGCAGCAGTAAGAAAGCGTACGGGGTTGGTGGTGTGTCGGGTAAGTTGTTGTTTATCAGTGCCGTCAATATTTCGTTTGTACACGTTGAATGTGCCATCTTCTTCGCTCAGATAATAAAACGAGTCGCCTTGAGCGGCCCAAACAGGCGTGCGGTCTTCGCCATTAAAGTTGGTGAGTTTGGTGTATTTGCCTGCTCTTCTCAACCAAATATCTCGAGTGATGGGCGAGCGGTGGTGCTTTCTCAGTGGGTCTTCGTAGCCTTTTTGGTCGTGATAAAGCAAGTCGCCATTAGGCCGGATGCTGATATCCATCATGGGCAAAGCCGAGAAAAGGCGAGGGCGCGAGGCGTTAGTGCCCACCTCGTAGACCTGAGGAAGCGAGCCATTAGCAAACAAAATGCTCTGAGCAGTGGGGATGATGCTGCTTACATAGAGCACAGTGTTGTTGTCTTTAAAGGCGATGGGTGTTTCGGTTCCGCTGTTGGTGGTGAGTCTACGCGGTGCACCGCCTTCTCTGTTCATTACATACACGTCCATACTTCCCTCTCGATTAGAGCAGAAGGCCAGCTGTTTGCTGTCTGGGCTCCACACGGGATAGGAGTCGTGGGCGGAGTTAGTTGTTAGTTGCCTAGCGTTACCGCCCGTAGCAGGTACGGTGTAGATGTCGCCTTTGTAGCAAAAGCCACGGTAGAGCCATCGGGCGAAATAGCACAATGGCGCAACCATAATGGATTTTCTTGTGCCGATGCCGTAGTAGCTAAGGCAAGGGCCATGATAGTGAGGGTAGTTTTCATCATTATATAATGGAATGTCTTTATTGTTAACGTGATTGTTAGGAAGCTATTGGTGGGGCATGAGAGATAAAAGCACATCAGAGCGAGCCCCCAGCTGGTAGAAATTCTTTTTTCTTGGCTGCAAATTTATTGAATATTCGCGAGACGGCAAAGGGGTTAGTAGAGAAAAATTTGCAACCTTGAAGCGGAATAGATAAGCGGTGAGATAGAGAAGTAAGTATGTTCAGCGTAAAAAATATGAACAAGGAAAAGGAGGATTGCTGTTTACAGACCGCCATTAAGAGTGGATTTGCTGTGTCTAGATGTGTTGTGAGGGTGGAGTATTTGTGTCATCTTGTCTGAGAAAGAAGGCTTTTTATTATCGTTTGTTAATAATAGAACGGTGAGAAGTATTCTCGCGGAAGGTATATAAAGGTATAATAAAGCGTGAAAAATACTTTGGAAAATCACTAAAATATAGTATTTTTGCAGCGTGTTACATATGTGGCATACCTAAATCAAGGTATTGCAGGCAAGGTTAAGTCTGTTTTTTGTGCTGTTTTGGCCACGACTTCAGCGGGAGTAGGGTGTAAAATTGTGCAAAAAACACGCTGTAAACACTTCGGGGCATAGCGAAAATGCCCGTCTGCAATCACGATGCAATGAAAGTACGCAATGGCTTGTGTGCAGAATAGGCAGCTTTTGTGGCAGAGGATACTGCAGGAACATGCAATTGGGCAAACCAACAATAACTGAAAAAATACAAACATAATTAAATAATTAAATTCAATCATTTATGTGGTTAATCAATTCTTCTATCGGTAGAAAGGTTGTCATGTCTGTAACCGGCGTGGCGCTCGTTCTGTTCTTGACATTCCATATGTCAATGAACATCGTTGCGCTGTTCTCGGAAAAGGGATACAACATGATCTGCGAGTTTTTGGGTGCCAACTGGTATGCCGTAGTTGCCACGCTTGGCCTTGGAGCCTTGACTGTGGCGCACATTGTGTATGCCTTTATCCTCACGGCACAAAACCGTAGGGCCCGCGGAAACGAGCGTTATGCCGTTACTAGCAGGCACGAGAAGGTGGAATGGGCATCGCAAAACATGCTTGTTCTGGGTATTATCATCGCCCTAGGCTTGTTGTTACACCTTTACAACTTCTGGTACAACATGATGTTTGCAGAGCTTATTGGTGTGGAAATGCAGTTCCATCCAGCCGACGGGTTTGCTTACATCAGGGAAACATTCTCTAATCCCGTTTATGTAGTGCTCTACATTGTGTGGCTTGTGGCCATTTGGTTCCACCTGTCGCATGGCTTTTGGAGTGCTATGCAAAGCCTTGGCGTTAGTGGCAAGGTGTGGTTTAACCGTTGGAAGGCCATCGGTTTGGCTTACACCACCCTGCTTATGTTGGGCTTCCTCATTGTAGTGTTGGCCTTCGCTTTCGGTTGTGCGCCTAGCTTGTGCGCCTACTGCGCTTAATCATGATACCAATAAAAAGATAAAATTATGGCTATTAAAATAGATTCGAGAATACCCGAAGGACCCGTTGCAGAGAAATGGACCAACTATAAGGCTCATCAGCGACTGGTTAACCCCAAGAACAAACTGAAACTCGATGTTATCGTTGTGGGAACTGGTCTTGCTGGTGCCAGCGCAGCCGCTTCGCTTGGCGAAATGGGTTTCAATGTGCTGAACTTCTGCATACAAGACTCACCTCGTAGAGCACACTCTATCGCTGCTCAGGGTGGTATCAATGCCGCCAAAAACTATCAAAACGATGGCGACTCGGTGTATCGCCTTTTCTACGACACCGTAAAAGGTGGCGACTATCGTGCGCGTGAAGCTAACGTTTACCGCTTGGCCGAGGTTAGTAACAGCATTATCGACCAGTGTGTGGCTCAAGGTGTGCCCTTCGCACGTGAATATGGCGGTATGTTGGCCAATCGCTCGTTCGGTGGTGCACAGGTAAGTCGTACGTTCTACGCCAAAGGTCAAACCGGTCAGCAGCTTTTGCTGGGCGCTTACTCTGCTCTTAGCTGCCAGGTGAAGGCGGGAAAGGTGAAACTTTACACCCGTTATGAAATGGAAGACGTGGTAATTGTTGACGACCGTGCACGTGGTATCATCGCAAAGAACCTCGTTACGGGTAAGCTAGAGCGCTTCTCGGCCAACGCAGTGGTTATTGCAACTGGCGGATATGGCAATGCTTACTTCCTTTCTACCAACGCTATGGGCTGTAACTGTACGGCTGCCATTCAGTGTTATCGTAAAGGCGCATACTTTGCAAATCCCTCTTATGTGCAAATTCACCCCACTTGTATTCCCGTTCACGGCGACAAGCAGTCTAAACTTACACTGATGTCTGAGTCGTTGCGTAACGACGGTCGTATCTGGGTGCCCAAGAAGATTGAAGATGCTAAGGCATTGCAGGCCGGTCAGAAGCGTGGTTCGGATATACCCGAAGAAGATCGCGACTATTATTTGGAGCGTCGTTATCCCGCTTTCGGTAACTTGGTTCCTCGCGACGTGGCTTCGCGTGCAGCCAAAGAGCGTTGCGACAAAGGTTTTGGCGTAAACAACACGGGTCTTGCAGTTTTCCTCGACTTCTCTGAAAGTATCGAACGCCTAGCATCGACGCCATTCAACAGCGCTATGGCAACCTCTTCGATATGTACGAAGAGATTACCGACGTTAATCCTGGCGAGTTAGCCAACGAGATTAACGGCGTGAAATATTACAACCCCATGATGATTTACCCCGCCATCCACTACACGATGGGCGGTATTTGGGTTGACTACGAACTGATGACCTCTATCAAAGGCCTCTTCGCTATTGGCGAATGCAACTTCTCTGACCACGGAGCTAACCGCTTGGGTGCGTCGGCACTGATGCAAGGTCTTGCAGATGGCTACTTTGTTCTGCCTTACACCATCCAAAACTATTTGGCCGACCAAGCTATTTGGCCACGTCTTTCTACCGACCTGCCCGAATTTGCTGAGGCCGAAAAGGGTGTTCAAGACGAGATAGACAGACTGATGGGTATCCAAGGACAACGCTCGGTAGACTCTATCCATAAGGAATTGGGCCACATCATGTGGGAACACGTGGGTATGGGTCGCACTGCCGAAGGTCTTCGCGAGGGTATTAAGAAGATGAAAGAGCTGCGTAAGGAGTTTGACACCAACCTCTTCATCCCTGGTTCGAAGGAAGGTTTGAACGTAGAACTTGATAAAGCAATCCACTTGCGCGACTTTATTATCATGGGCGAACTCGAAGCTTACGATGCACTTTCGCGTAACGAAAGCTGCGGTGGACACTTCCGCGAGGAATACCAAACAGAAGAAGGCGAGGCCAAACGTGATGACGAAAACTTCTTCTACGTAGGTTGCTGGAAGTATCAAGGTAACGATACCACCGAGCCCGAACTCATTAAAGAGCCTCTGGAGTACGAAGCGATAAAGGTTCAAACACGTAACTATAAGCAATAATTAAGTTGACGAGTTGACAAGTTGACGAATTAACACGCCAACTTAAACAAAACTAAATCACATGGACAAAAATATAAGTTTCACACTCAAAGTGTGGCGTCAGAATGGACCCACTGCCAAGGGACATTTTGATACATTCGAAATGAAGGATATACCTGGCGACACATCGTTCCTAGAGATGCTTGACATCCTTAACGAACAACTAATTGAGGCTCGTCAAGAACCATTCGTGTTCGATCACGATTGTCGAGAAGGCATCTGCGGTATGTGTTCGCTTTACATTAACGGACATCCCCACGGCCCCGCAACAGGTGCTACCACCTGTCAGCTGTACATGCGCCGCTTCAAAGATGGCGATGTTATCACCGTTGAACCATGGCGTTCGGCTGCATTCCCTGTTATTAAGGACTGTATGGTAGACCGTGGCGCGTTTGATAAGATTATCCAAGCAGGTGGTTATACCACCGTTCGCACCGGACAACCACAAGATGCCAATGCAATCCTTATTCCTAAGGAAGACGCCGACGAGGCAATGGACTGCGCCACATGCATCGGTTGCGGCGCTTGCGTTGCAGCTTGCAAGAATGGTTCGGCTATGCTCTTCGTTAGTTCGAAGGTTAGTCAGCTCGCACTGCTGCCTCAAGGACGCCCCGAAGCAGCTAAACGCGCTAAAGCGATGGTGATGACAATGGAAGAACTGGGCTTTGGTAACTGCACCAATACTCGTGCTTGCGAGGCCGAATGCCCCAAAAACGAGTCTATCGCCAACATCGCACGCCTTAACCGCGAGTTTATTTCGGCTAAGTTGGCCGACTAAACACCGAGGCTTAACGCCTTACGCCTGGCTCGAATACATTGCTTGTTGGCTTGTGTCTTGCCACGAGCGCACCTATGCGTGCTAATATCATTATGTGAGAACGTTCTGTGGCTTTCCATGGGGCGTTCTCACATTGCGTTTTATACCATCACTTTTCCTCAATAATTTCTTTGTTACTGACAAAGTTTTCATACCTTTGCACCAAAAAGATGAGAATTGCAACTGTGATACTCGACTTTGATGGGACGCTTGGCGACTCGCGCCGTATCATTGTCGACACATTAAGAGAGACACTCAGGCAACACAACTTGCCTGTTAGCACCGAAGAACAATGCGCAGCCACCATCGGACTGCCTCTTAAAGATGCTTTTGTGATGCTGGCAAACGTAGATGAAGACATAGCAATGAAGTGTGTTAACACCTATCGTAGCATTTTCGATGTAAACAACGTTACTGGTGCGGTGAAACCTTTTGCTAATGTGGTGGATACCATCAAACAAATGTATGCCGCAGGACTAACACTCACCATCGCTAGCAGTCGTGGACGCGATTCGCTTCCTCATCTTGTGCAAAGCATCGGCATTGGCCAGTACATCAGTTACATCGTTAGTGCCGAGGATGTTGTTAACGCTAAACCACATCCCGAGCCTGTACTCAGAACCTTAGAACATCTCGATGCCAAACCCCAAGAAACGCTCGTGGTGGGCGATATGGCTTTCGACATAGAGATGGGACGGCGTGCCAACACCTTTACTTGTGGTGTTAGCTATGGCAATGGCTCGGTGAACGAATTGGAAGAGGCTGGTGCCAATTGGGTGATCGACGACTTTGCGCAGTTGCTTAACATTGTGTTCTAGTGCGCTGCACCCAAACAAAGGCTTACAAACCAAGCCAAACCATCACATCAAACACATCGCGGCTTAGCCCTAAGTCTGGCCATTGTCGATGCGTCGAACCGAAACAATCTTCTCGGGCGCAACAAATGTAGGCGCTATAAAATCCCTACATCACTAAGAAAAATAGCAAATCACACCGCGCTCACCACTAATTAATAAACGATAACCCCATAAAAGCAATAGCTATGCAGCCCATTCTTAATCATTTTACCGACAACGATGCTTATACCTTCAGTTGCCAGTATTACGTTTTGCAGACCTATCCCCGTGCCGAAGTTGAATATACCTTCTTCGACCGTAACCATACTGCCTACCCAGAAGCTTTGCCGACAAGGTGAGAGAACAAATTAACTTGATGCAGAACGTGCGAATAACCGAAGAAGAGATTGCATTTATGCAGCAACGCATGTATTATCTGCCCCAATGGTACTTCACTTTCTTGCGCGGATATAAGTTTAATCCCAGCGAAGTGCACATCGAGCAAAGTGCCGAAGGACAACTGGCCATCTCCATTCGTGGTAAATGGTATTCCACTATTATGTGGGAAATGCCCGTACTCTCTATTATTTCTGAACTGATGCACCAACATCGCGGCGACATCGAACGCTACGACGAGGCACTAGAGTACGAACGTGCAGCCGAAAAAGCAAGACAAATACTGCGTGGTGGACTGGTTTTGGGCGACATGGGCACGCGTCGCCGACTCTCTTTTGCACACCACGACAATGTGTTGCGTGCAATGAAAGCCACCGCCGAGGCGGGTGGCGAAACCGTAGACGGCGTGTTCCACCCCTGGAAGGGTCGCATTGTGGGCACCAGCAACGTGTATTTGGCCATGAAATATAACTTAGTGCCCATGGGAACGATGAGCCATCAGATTATAGAATTTGAAGAAAACGTTAGCGGCATCTTCGAATGCAACTTTAATGTGATGCGTAAGTTCAGCGATGTTTACGATGGCGACAATGGCATTTATCTTTACGACTGCTTTGGCGATAAGGTTTTCTTCAATAATCTCTCTAAACGTATGGCGCTTATGTTTACAGGTTTGCGCGTTGATAGTGGTGTTGAGGAAGAACAAACCGAGAAAATTATCGAGAAATACAAACAGCTGGGTATTAATCCTGCCACCAAAAAGGTGATTTTTAGTAACGGCCTGAACATCGAACGCGCTTTGGAAATTCATCGTTTTGTTGACGGAAGAGTGCAAGATAGCTACGGCATGGGCACATTCCTCACGTGCGATGTGGTGGGATGCAAACCTATGAACATCGTGGTGAAACTCACTAAGTGCCGTATCACCGAAAAACGCGAGTGGCACGACTGCGTTAAACTCTCGTGCGATAAAGGTAAAACACTGGGCAATCCCGAGAAATGTGCCTACCTCCTAAAGCAAATAGGATAGGCCAAAGGGATGTGAAAGCAAAAGATTAGCGAACGAAGACTGCTCGTTTCATAGCCAACGGTCTTCGTTCGCCCATCATCGACAATTAATTTGCTCAAACTCAGTTGGCAGGTGGACTTTAATTTTAACCCTTCATGGTGAAAGTGCTTTAGGTAGGGATGAGCTTAGAGGCCAAAACCATATATGTATGATATATATAACAAACATAATTAACTTAATTACATGACGAAACAATTATTTTTTCTAGTCGCGTTAGCGCTGCTTTTTTCATGCTCAAGTAGTTCGGATAAAACCTACGAACCAACCATTGCATCAGCCATCATTAACAGCGTGTATCTGTCTGTTCAAGACGAAAAGGGTGAAGTGATAGGCCAAGATCAGCTGTTGAAAGACGCAAGGGTGCAGGTGCGCGGATGCGAAAGCAGAAAGCCACTACACATCACTAGCACAGCGATTGGCGATGTTAAGTTTTTGAGTTTCTCGCCCGATTTACCCCACCGCGAAGTAATGCGTTTTTGGGATAGTAAAGAAGGCAAACGCGGCACTGGCTATTCGGAAGCAGAACTCACAATTGATGGCGTAACAATGAAACTTCGATTTCATTATGACTATGCCGAAGCATTAAATGCCGAAAAACTGTTGGGTGGTTCAAGCATTATTCTAAAAGCCGTTGAGTGTAATGGCAAGAAAATAAGTGTACAAGACCATACACAATTCTTTATCATCACGATGAAGAAAACGGCCAACGGTTACGAACTTCGCCCCTAACTCCCTCCTCGCAGCAAGGCTATATTAGGCACTTGTCTGCAAATTGCCAGACTTTGTAACGCAGGCGTAGCGGGCTACGTCAATTTGCAAAGGCAGAGAAGATGCCGACAAGCATATAAAAGATGTTAGGAAACAACACCAAAACAAGAATTCTGGTAACATTGTGGTCTAATAACCCGATTTGGGTTTAAACCAGAACTAGGGATAGGCTTTTCGCAGGCTTGCTTTTGCCATTTGGTCAAAGCGCAAAAACATGGCGAAAGCACATCCCTAGTTTTGTTTTTTGGGGGGCTTTGGGTTAAGAGAGGCATTAAGACAATGTTAATGCAGTGATAAAACTTTACAAATGTCAACCTTTTCGCCATGCATTCTAGACAGTAACACCCCTCAAAAGGAACGAAAAATGCCCCCAAAAGACAATTTTAACCATCAGCATCGCTTCGTTCTTTGTCCCATTTATTGCAATTTACTATGTTTTTGCGTTTCCCTTTCCCAAAAACACCACGCAGTTGTATTCAAAAATACAAAACTTCACACCCCAAATTGCATATTCCTGAGAATAAAAACACACAATCGCAGTTGCTATTTATAGCAAATAAGCTTGCTAACTCATAGAGATAGCATTGCTAACTGCAGCAAATAGCCATGCTAACTCATAGAGATAACAAGGTAAAGTGATAGAGATAACACAGCTATTTGGTGCAAAACACTATCTAAAACGTAAAAATGGAGCGCAAAAACCATCAAAAAGCACACTTTCCTCATAAATAATGCCCTTATGATGAGCTAATGCCGCGATGCGCTTTCGATGCATTTATATTCGTTTTTGCGGGGGTGAAAAGTGGTATTTTGGGCTTTGTTTATGGTAATTATGTGTAAATCAGGATGTTATAAACTTTAAAAATACGCGCTTAAATACAGCCAACATCCAGTAATTTTGCAGAGGCCGCACTCTTAATGTTAAATTTTGGTGCAAAAAATTTACATTTTGCGTCTTGCTCAGTAGCAGCATTTGCTCAAAATGCACCATGTAGTAGGCCAAATGCACTTGTGGGGAGGTTATTTCTTTGTCCCTGTAGTACCAAACATCAACGATGGTACCCCAGTTTTAAAGGCTTTCAGGCCAATTTTAGTAAAAACGCCCAACCAACACATACCGTTAAATTTTAAAATTAAGGCTAGTTTATCAAAATTAACCTTCGTTTTTCTTTGCAGATTAAAACAATAGCTGTATATTTGCAGAAAATAACCATAATAATCAGAAAGAACAGAGAGGCGTAAGCCTCAATCGTTTAACCCAAGCGGCATATTGTTAGCGTAAGCAATGCACGCCAAGAAAGGTCGCTAGTAAAAACATAAAATAATGAGACAAATTAAATCAGGATTTATCATCGTGGCCCTGTTGGCGCTATTAGCGGCCTGCAGCAACGACGAAGAGAAGCGGAGATACCTGCCCATGTTGGCATCTAACATCGAAAACGAGGTTTTGGTTGAAGTGATTAACGGCACTCGCGCTCTTTCGCCCACCACCTTGTTGCGCGATAGTGTGTTCTCGGTGTTTGGAATAGAGAGCGAAAAGAGTTTGCCTGTTAAAGTTTCAGTGTTGGAAGGTAAAGAAGTACTCAGTTTTAGAGCCGATTTGCCCGACCGCACATTGATGGAACTTTGGGATACCGATGAGGGAAGGCGAGGCGAAGGCTATGCCGATTCTGAGATTACTGTGCAAGGCGCTCATATACACCTGCGTTTTTATTACGCGTTTAGTGCTCTTCCCAGGGCCGAATTGATGCGAGGTGGGTCTACCATCGCGCTCCAAACGTTAGAATATCAAGGCCAAACCATCAATCCTTATAAGCGCTATGGTTGTTTTAAAATCGTGTTAAGGCGCACTCCACAAGGGTTTACGGTGGAATAGTGACTTTACGTGCAGCCTATACCTTAAGGGTGGAAGGTTTTAGTCTGGCCGGTTTGTGTTTGTTCCGGTGGCTTTATGCCGAGCGCCGAAGTCGTTGTTGTGTTCAAGGCGCTATGTTTGGGGATGACAAGTGGCATGGTTAGGGTTGCTGCTTGTTATCCCCAATATGTTTTGGGTATGCGCTTTACATCACTGGCGGTGTGCAAAGAATAAAGAGAAAAACGCCACACCGTGCTTGTAATCCGTGTTAAATAACAGTTAAAACATACATCGGATGCCCCAAATAGCAAAAGTGAATAAAAAAATACGAGCAGATAACGCTTAAAGCGCCAAAATGTTTTGCGTGTTTCGTTATTTTTTCGTAACTTTGCAGCATTCAGTGGAATGAGGGGCTCCGAAGAGAGTTCCTCATTTTCATTATCAGTAACATCAAAATATGATTGACAAAAGCGTCGTAAAACAACTTGTTGAACAATGGCTTGCCGACAAAGAGTATTTCCTTGTCGATGTGGAGACGAGTCCAGACAGTCGCATCGTGGTTGAAATAGACCATGCCGACGGGGTTTGGATTGAGGATTGTGTGGAATTAAGCCGATTTATCGAGGAGCATTTAAACCGCGATGAGGAGGATTATGAACTCGAAGTGGGGTCGGCTGGATTGGGTCAGCCCTTTAAAGTGCCACAACAATACATTAACTTCATCGGAAAAGAGGTTGAGGTGCTCGATAAAGAAGGCAAGAAATATAAGGGAACGTTGAAGAGCGTAGACGGAAACGACTTCGTGGTTACGGTTAACGAAAAAGTGAAGGTGGAGGGAAAGAAACGCCCTGTGCTGCAGGATGTTGACCATAATTTTAAGATGGATGGTGTGAAATATACCAAATATCTTATTCAGTTTTAATGTTTCTGTGGAGTAAGGAGTAAGGAGTAAGGAGTAAGTAGTAAGGAGTAAAGGAGTAAGTAGTAAAGGAGTAAGTAGTAAGTAGTAAGTAGGAATTAATCCGAATAGATAGGCTTCGTTAGCCACTTTTCACCTTTAAAATCCCTTTCACCTTTAAAATTCCTTTGGCCCTTTCACTCTTTCACCTTTAAAATCCTTTCGCTCCCTCGTTAACTTATCAGCGCATAAATTAATCATTAAAAGGAGAAATTAATAGGCTAGCCTCATGCTGTTGAAACGTGGAAACACCATTAACGCGTGCAAACAGTTTGCAATATTGGGGCAAGACCACATCAAACGATAATAAACCCTATGGTAGCAAGAAAAAAAGATGAGAATATCTTGAGCATGGTCGACACGTTCAAGGAGTTTAAAGACACCAAGAACATCGACCGCATGACCCTAGTGAGCGTGTTGGAAGAAAGCTTTCGCAACGTGCTTGCACGCATCTTCGGTAGCGATGAAAACTTCGACGTTATCGTAAACCCCGACAAAGGCGACTTCGAAATCTATCGCAACCGCATGGTTGTGGCCAATGGAGAAGTGGAAGACGAAAACAAACAGATTGCCTTGGCCGAGGCGCAAAAGATTGAACCCGACTATGAAGTGGGCGAAGAAGTAACCGAAAGAGTAGACTTCGCTAAGTTTGGTCGTCGTGCTATCCTTACGCTGCGTCAAACATTGGCGTCGAAAATTCTCGAACTCGAACACGACTCATTATATAATAAATATAAAGACCGCGTGGGACAGGTTATTGCAGGCGAGGTTTATCAGGTGTGGAAGCGCGAAGTGCTTATCGTTGACGATGAGAATAACGAACTTATCTTGCCCAAAGCAGAACAAATACCAGCCGACCAATATCGCAAGGGCGAAACTGTAAGGGCCGTTATCCTTCGAGTAGACAACGAAAACAATAACCCCAAAATCATCCTTAGTCGTACCAGTCCGATGTTCCTCGAACGTCTGTTGGAGGCCGAAGTGCCTGAAATTAACGACGGCTTGATTTCTATTAAACGTATTGCCCGCATGCCCGGAGAACGCGCTAAGATTGCAGTTGAGAGCTACGACGAACGCATCGACCCCGTTGGCGCATGCGTAGGTGTAAGAGGTAGCCGTGTGCATGGCATCGTTCGCGAACTGTGCAACGAAAACATCGACGTGATAAATTACACCGCAAACACCAAACTCTTTATCCAGCGCGCACTTAGTCCGGCACAAGTGAGCAGCATCAATCTAGATGAAGAAAATCGCAAGGCCGAAGTGTTCTTGCATCCTGAAGAAGTGTCGCTGGCCATTGGCCGTGGCGGATTGAACATCAAGTTGGCTTCAATGCTTACCGAGTACACCATCGACGTGTTCCGCGAGGTGGCCGAAGGTGAAGCCGACGAGGATATCTATTTGGACGAATTCTCAGACGAAGTAGACCAGTGGGTTATCGATGCCATTAAGAGCATCGGCTTAGATACCGCAAAAGCAGTGCTAAACGCACCCCGCGAAATGCTCGTAGAGAAGGCCGACTTAGAGGAAGAAACCGTTGATAGCTTGTTGCGTGTGCTGAGGGCTGAATTTGAATAAGGATAACAACACCATCCCTAAGCAGGCAAACATGGCGCACGCCACAACAAAAACAAAAACAAAACAACAGAATGAACATCAGATTAGGCAAAGCAATAAGTGAATTGAATATCGGACTCCAAACGGCAGTGGAGTTCTTAGAAAAGAAAACCGAACTGGGAGAGGTGAAAGCCGAACCCTCGTTCAAACTAAACGATGCGCAATATGATGCCCTTGTGAAAGCTTTTCATAAGGACAAGGAAGTGCGCAACCAAGCCGATAAACTCTTCCCAAAGAAAACTAAAGAGAAAAAACGCACCAACGAAAACAACGACCATCGTGCCGAAACGGTGCTTAACGAGGGAAAACAAAAGTTTACTCCGCTGGGTAAACTAGACCTCGACAGCCTTAACGGGAAGAAAACCGTAAAGAATTCTGATGTGAAAAACGCCAAAGACGATAAAAAAGAAGACGCTAAGCCTGCTGCCGTGGGCGAAGCTGCTCAGAAAAATCAAACTGTTGCGGTTGACAAACAGGATAAAGCAACACCTGTTGAGACAGTGAAAAATTCTGCTCCTACACAGGATGCGAAACCCGAAAAGTTAGCTGATAAGCAGACTGAACCACATAAAAATAAGGTGGAAGTTAAGCACGAACACAAACATAAGCCCGAGCAAACGCACAAGGCTGATGCTATCAAGCATGCTGATAAGCCCAAAGAGGCTGAACACAAGCAACATAAAACGGCCGAAAACGCTGCTAAGAACGTGGCAGACAAGGTGGAAACAACAACCCCGAAAGCTGATGCCGAAGGCGATGCAGCTGTTTCTAAACCGGCTATCTTCACCCTGAAGAGCGAACAAAATAGCGGTCCTGGTATTAAAGTGATGGGAAAAATTGACCTTTCTACCATCAACCAAAACACCCGTCCTAAGAAAAAATCGAAGGAAGAGAAACGCAAGGAACGCGAAAACAAAGGTCAACAGGGAGGCGAACGTCGCAAACGCAACCGCATTAACACCGAAAGGGTGGACATTAATGCTGCTGCCAACCAGCCCAATGGCAACAAAAATAAGGGCGGTAACAATGGTGGCAATAACAATAATAATGCTGGTGCAGGGCGCAACGCTAATAAGAAAGGCAAGAAAAACAATCGCAACCAGAAACCTTTAGAGGTGAACGAGGAAGACGTAGCACGCCAGGTAAAAGAAACATTGGCACGTCTTACCAACCGTAACCAAAATAAGAAGGGTGCGAAATATCGTAAAGAGAAACGCGATGCTGCACAAGAACGCCTAAACGAGGAACGTGCAGAGGAACGCAAAGAGAGCAAAACGCTGAAAATAACCGAGTTTGTCACCGTAAGCGAACTGGCATCGATGATGAATATCTCGGTGAACCAGGTTATCGGAACGCTCATGAGCGTGGGTATAATGGTGTCAATCAACCAGCGTTTAGATGCCGAAACCATCAATCTCGTGGCCGAAGAATTTGGCTTTAAGACTGAATATGTGAGTGCTGAAGTGTCTGAAGCTGTGACCGAAGAGGCCGATGACGAGGCCGACCTCGTGCCACGCTCGCCCATCGTAACAGTAATGGGACACGTAGACCACGGTAAGACCTCGTTGCTCGACTATATTCGCAACACCAATGTGATTGCTGGTGAGGCAGGAGGTATCACTCAGCACATCGGTGCTTACAACGTGAAGTTGGAGAATGGCCGACACATCACTTTCCTGGATACACCAGGTCACGAGGCGTTTACAGCCATGCGTGCTCGCGGTGCACAGGTAACCGACATCGCCATTATCATTATCTCGGCCGACGACAGTGTGATGCCCACCACCAAAGAGGCCATCGCCCATGCCCAAGCAGCCAATGTACCCATGGTGTTTGCCATCAATAAGATTGATAAACCAGGAGCAAACCCCGACAAGATACGCGAAGACCTTTCGCAAATGAACCTCCTCGTTGAAGAGTGGGGCGGTAAATACCAGTGCCAAGAGATTAGTGCTAAGAAAGGAATTGGTATTAACGAACTGCTTGAGAAGGTGCTGTTGGAGGCCGAAATGCTCGACCTCAAGGCCAACCCCAACCGCAAAGGTACGGGTAGCATCATCGAAAGTTCGCTCGATAAGGGTCGCGGATATGTATCTACCTTGCTTGTAAGCAACGGAACACTGCGTATTGGTGATAATGTTATTGCAGGAACAAGCTGGGGACGTATCAAAGCGATGTTTAACGAACGTAATCAACGCATCGAAAGTGCTGGACCTTCAGAACCAGCCATCATCCTTGGCCTGAACGGAGCGCCAACAGCTGGCGACGCTTTCCACGTGCTTGAAACCGAACAAGAGGCTCGCGACATCGCTAATAAGCGTTTGCAACTGCAACGCGAACAAGGCTTGCGCACACAAAAACGTCTTACACTCAGCGATATTTCGCACCGTATCGCACTGGGTTCGTTTAAAGAGCTCAACATCATTGTTAAGGGAGACACCGACGGTTCTATCGAGGCACTGAGCGACTCGTTCATCAAACTTTCTACAGAGAAGATTAAAGTGAACGTTATCCATAAGGCAGTGGGTCAGATTTCTGAAAATGATGTAACCCTTGCCGATGCTTCTGATGCACTGATTGTGGGCTTCCAAGTACGCCCATCGTCGGCCGCTCGCAAGCTAGCCGACCAAGAGGGTGTGGAGATAAACACTTATTCGGTTATCTACGACGCCATAGACGACGTGCACTCTGCTATGGAAGGTATGCTCGATAAGGTGAAGAAAGAAGTGGTAACTGGACAAGTAGAGGTTCGCGAAGTATACAAAATTTCGAAGGTTGGAACGGTGGCCGGTGCCATTGTTACCGAAGGAAAAGTTCACCGCGTGGACAAAGCACGACTCGTGCGCGATGGTATCGTGGTGCATACTGGCGACATCAATGCCCTTAAGCGCTATAAAGACGACGTTAAAGAAGTACCCACAGGCTTTGAATGTGGTATTAGCATCGTCAACTTCAACGATATTCAGGTGGGCGACATCATCGAAACGTTCACCGTTATCGAAGTGGAACAGAAATTGTAAGGTGAGGTTTTGAGTCTTTGAGTTTTTGAGTTTTTGAGTTTTTAAGGCTTTGTGTTTTTGAGATTTTAAGGTTGTGAGTTTTTGAGTTTTTGAGGTTTTGAGTTTATGAGGTTTTGAGTTGCAGATATGTTAGGGTTAGGCCATGCTTAGCATCAACAAATCAACTGATGAACGCAATAACTCATAAACTCACAACCTCAAAACTCAAAACTCAAAGACTTAAAAGCTCACAAACTCACCACCTCAAAAAGCTAACAGTAACATTTGTTACCGCGCTGTTTCGCGGTACAATGTTTGCTGAACAATACGATAGGGGCGCTCCATAGGGGCAGCCCCTATTCATCGCTTAATGCAAATTAGTATATATGGAAGAAGTAAAAAACGAGAAAAACGCGTTTGTGCGAAGTGTAGCCGAACAAAAATACGAGTTCGGCTTCACAACAGACGTGGAAACAGACATCATAGATAAAGGCCTTAACGAAGACGTTGTGCGACTTATTTCGAGCAAAAAAAACGAGCCCGAATGGTTGCTGGCGTTTCGGTTGAAGGCCTTTAATCATTGGAAAACAATGAAGCAGCCCAATTGGGCGCATGTAAATCTGCCCGAGATAGATTATCAAGCTATCTCTTATTATGCCGACCCACTGGCCAAAAAACCAGCGAACAAGGAACTAGACCCCGAACTGGAGAAGACATTCGACAAGCTTGGTATCCCACTTGAAGAGCGTTTGGTGCTTGGAGGCGTGGCTGTTGATGCCATTATGGACTCTGTTTCGGTGAAGACAACCTTTAAAGAGAAACTGGCAGAGAAGGGCGTGATATTCTGTTCCATCGGCGAAGCCGTGCAAGAACATCCCGACTTGGTGCGCCAATACCTTGGTTCGGTGGTGCCTTATGCTGATAATTTCTTCGCAGCACTTAATAGTGCCGTGTTCTCAGATGGCTCTTTTGTCTATATCCCCAAGGGAGTGCGCTGCCCAATGGAACTTAGTTCGTACTTTAGAATTAATGCACGCAACACAGGACAGTTTGAACGAACCCTCATTGTGGCCGAAGACGACACTTATGTGAGTTATCTTGAGGGATGCACAGCGCCCATGCGCGATGAAAATCAGTTGCATGCTGCCATCGTGGAGATTATTGTTAAGGATAATGCGGAGGTGAAATACTCCACCGTGCAGAACTGGTATCCAGGCGATGAAAATGGAAAAGGTGGCGTGTTTAACCTCGTTACTAAGCGTGGCGACTTGCGTGGGGTGAACTCAAAACTGTCGTGGACACAGGTAGAAACAGGCTCGGCTATCACTTGGAAATATCCTTCGTGCATCTTGCGCGGCGATAATTCGCAAGCCGAATTTTATTCTGTGGCCGTAACCAACCACTATCAGCAGGCCGATACGGGTACAAAGATGATTCACATGGGCAAAAACACCAAGAGCACCATCATCTCTAAGGGCATCAGTGCAGGCCGTAGTCAGAACTCTTATCGTGGATTGGTACGCGCAACGGCCAACGCCGACAATGCTCGCAACTATAGTTCGTGCGACAGTTTGCTGCTCGGCGACAAGTGCGGTGCGCATACTTTCCCCTATATGGACATACACAACGACTCGGCTATTATCGAACACGAGGCCACAACCAGTAAGATTAGTGAGGCACAGCTATTTTATTGCAATCAGCGTGGCATCCCAACCGAGCAGGCAGTGGGGCTTATCGTTAACGGATACGCCAAGGAAGTACTCAATAAGTTGCCCATGGAGTTTGCCGTTGAAGCACAAAAGTTGCTTAGCGTGTCGCTAGAAGGTACCGTGGGATAGGGTAATATAAATCACACTTTATAGAAACGACCACGCATGAAACTATTGTTGTTTGTCCTTATGCTACTGCTTGGCCCAACAGTTATGGCGCAAGATGCCCCCGTTCGCACGTTCGCCATCGAGGGGCAGATAGGTGGTACCACTTCTCCGCACGTCAAAACCCTAACCAAAGGGCAATATCTTATCCCCGAAAAAGTGGGCTCGGGCTATGGCATGTTGTCTAAACTGCGTGTAGAATACTATCTACCTTACACGCCTATATCGCTGAAGGCTGGTTACGAACACGAAGAATGGAACTTCCTTGACACTAATTTGGGCAATGATATGGAGGGTGTATCACTCGGCGTGCGATGTTATCCTGGAAGAAAGTTGTGGGGTGTACAGCCATACATCGGACTAGATGCGCTTTATAACTTTAGCGGGGGGAGTTATGCATACAGCAGAGATGTGGCAAGCGACCGCTTTGGTAGGGTTCGATACGATGGAATGGTGCATATTCCGCATGTCAGTGTAGCCCCAATAGCAGGTGTCGACCTTTATCTTTTCAGTTGTATAGCCCTTCAATTAGAATATAGCTGCCGACTGGGATTGAGTAGGGCGTCGGTGTTTCAGGCACAATACAATCACCAACCAGAACCCTTCGAGCTCCGTATGCGCCCAATAAGACATGGCTTTAATGTTGGACTGAAAATCGTTTTTCCGTTCCATTTCACCGCAGGAGATGGTGTTAATTTGGTACAAGGTATTCTCGATATACTGCTAAATAAGACCAATGACAATTATAGATACTATAGGTAAATAATAAAACAATAGATATATGTTAGAAGTAAGAAACTTACACGCCAAAATTGGCGATAAAGAGATATTAAAAGGCATCGACCTTACCATCAAAGAAGGCGAAACCCACGCCATCATGGGCCCCAATGGCTCGGGAAAAAGCACGCTCTCGGCTGTGCTAGTGGGCAATCCAATGTTCGAAGTTACCGATGGAACGGCCATTTTTAACGGCAAAGACCTACTCGAGATGAAACCAGAAGACCGAGCCAACGAAGGCATCTTCCTTTCGTTTCAGTACCCCGTTGAAATTCCTGGCGTATCGATGACCAACTTTATGCGCACTGCAATCAACGAGAAACGCAAGTATCAAGGTCTTGAACCGATGTCGGCTGCCGACTTTATTAAGCTGATGAAGGAGAAAAGACAGGTGGTAGAACTAGACGCTAGACTATCGCAACGCTCGGTAAACGAAGGGTTTAGCGGTGGCGAAAAAAAACGTAACGAAATTTTTCAGATGGCAATGCTCGAACCTAAACTGGCTATTCTTGACGAAACAGACTCGGGTTTGGATGTTGATGCCCTGCGCATCGTGGCCGAAGGTGTTAATAAACTCAAGTCGCCACACAATAGCACCATCGTTATTACACACTACGACCGATTGCTAGACATCATCCGTCCAGATGTTATTCACGTGCTTTATAAAGGTAGAATAGTGAAAACTGCTGGTCCTGATTTGGCTAAAGAGATTGAAGCACGCGGTTACGATTGGATTAAAGAGGAAATAGGAGAGAAGTAAAACCCTGTAATAATGAATAGCGAGAAACAATATATAGACCTCTTCGAAGCCAATCGCGAGGTTATTTCCGCCCATTCCACCGCGGTAATGAATGCTCTGAGAGAAAAAGCTTTCGAGGATTTCAAGCGCCAAGGCTTCCCAACGCGCAAGACCGAAAAATATAAATACACCGACATCAGCAAGCTTTTTGAACCCGATTACGGGCTAAATCTTCAACGCTTGCCTATGCCTATCAACCCTTACGAGGTGTTTAGCTGCGATGTTCCACGCCTTAGCACAGCCAATCATTTTGTGGTGAACGATGCTTTGTTGTATCCTACGACACCTAATAAGCAACTACCCGAGGGCGTGGTTATTACTTCGATTTGCGATTATGCTGCAAAAAATCCTGATTTCATCGCAAGATATTATGGTAAGCTGGCCAAAACCGAAGACGATGCGGTGACGGCACTCAACACCATGCTTGCACAAGACGGATTGTTGGTGTATGTTCCGCGTGGCGTTAAACTCGAAAACACCATACAAGTGATAAACATTCTGCATACCCAGGTAGACTTAATGGTTAATCGTCGCGTGCTCATTGTCGTCGAACCCCTTGCAGAAGTCAAGTTCCTTTTCTGCGATCACACCTTCGACGATCAACGTTTTCTTGCCACACAGGTTATAGAAGCCTTTGTTGACGATAACGCTAAGCTCGACCTTTATTGCATGGAAGAAACCCATGAGAAGAATGTTCGTGTGAGCAATGTTTATATTGAGCAGCAAGCTAACAGCAGGGTAAACCACAATGTTATTACGTTGCACAATGGTGTAACGCGCAATAACGTGTTGTTATCGTTCCGTGGAGAGGATGCCGAGTGTAATTTGTCGGGTTGTGTTATTGCCGATAAGAAACAACATGTTGACAATAACACTGTGATAGACCATGCTGTGCCCAACTGTCACAGTCATGAACTCTACAAATATGTGCTCGACGATGAGGCGGTTGGCGCTTTCGCCGGACTTGTTTTGGTGCGGAAGGATGCACAACACACAGATTCGGAAATGCGAAACCAAAACATTTGTGCTACCAAAAAGGCGCATATGTTTACCCAACCCATGCTAGAAATCTATGCCGACGATGTGAAATGTTCGCACGGCTCTACCGTAGGGCAGCTTAACAGTGAAGCTTTGTTCTACATGCGCCAACGGGGCGTGAGCGAAAAAGAAGCTAAGCTGCTGCTCGAATTTGCATTTATCAACGAAGTCATCGATCAAATGCATCTCGAACCGCTACGCGAACGCCTACATCATCTCGTTGAAAAACGCTTCCGTGGTGAGTTCGACCGCTGCGAAGGATGTAGAAAAGTGCAGTAAAAAAAGCCTCACCCCCTTCCCCTCTCCAAGGGGAGAGGGGCGTGGTATGTGTAGTTAGTTAACAAGTTAACAAGTAGGTAAGTTAATGAGTAGACGGGTTAATGAGTTTACAAGGATGTTTGCCACTCTGCAACAAGGCATTTGGCTTAACTCCTCATTCCCCCATAACTCCTCAAAAGATATGTACAACATCACCTCCATTCGTTCAGAATTCCCCATTTTATCGCGCCAAGTATATGGCAAGCCGTTGATTTACCTTGATAATGGGGCCACAACACAGAAGCCACTTTGCGTTCTTGATGCCATGAGGCACGAGTATCTCAACGCCAATGCTAACGTGCATCGTGGCGTTCATTATCTTTCGCAAAAGGCAACCGACCTGCATGAGGCTGCCCGAACCACCGTACGCAAGTTTATTAACGCGCAAAGCGACAACGAAATTATTTTTACGCGTGGCACAACCGAGGGCATTAATCTCATCGCTTCGTCTTTTTGCGAAGGTTTTATGCAGCCTGGCGATGAGGTGATTATATCCACAATGGAACATCATAGCAATATTGTGCCTTGGCAATTGATGGCTGCTCGTCACGGTATAGCCATTAGGGTGATTCCAATGGACGACAACGGAGAGCTTATTCTCGATGAAATGGACCAATTGTTCACTTCTCGCACCAAACTTGTTAGCGTTATGCAGGTGAGCAATGTGCTCGGAACGGTTAACCCGATAAAGGAAATTGTACGGCGTGCGCATCTTCATGGTGTGCCAGTGTTGGTGGATGGAGCGCAGAGCGTACCACATTTTAAGGTGGATGTTCAAGATTTGGATTGCGACT
This sequence comes from Hoylesella shahii DSM 15611 = JCM 12083, assembly GCF_000613445.1. Classification (GTDB taxonomy): domain Bacteria; phylum Bacteroidota; class Bacteroidia; order Bacteroidales; family Bacteroidaceae; genus Prevotella; species Prevotella shahii. The sequence continues at coordinate 7,427 of NZ_BAIZ01000013.1, read as the reverse complement.
TCTTCACCTTTTCAGGACATAAAGCATACGGACCTACAGGTGTGGGTGTGGTATATGGTAAAGAAGAATGGCTCGAAAAACTTCCTCCCTATCAAGGCGGAGGCGAGATGATTGCCACTGTGAGTTTCGAAAAAACCACTTTTGCCGAACTCCCTTTTAAGTTTGAGGCCGGCACACCTGATTATGTGGCCACACACGGACTGGCTACGGCGCTTGATTTCCTCTCGTCTTTAGGTATGGATAATATTCAACGCCACGAACAAGAACTTACTCGTTATGCCACAGAACAGCTTAAAACCATCGATGGGATGCGTATTTTTGGCCATTCCATCGATAAAGATGCGGTGATAAGTTTTCTTGTTGGCGATATTCATCACCTGGACATGGGCACACTGCTCGACCGTCTTGGTATCGCCGTTCGTACCGGTCACCATTGTGCTCAGCCGCTCATGGCTCGGCTAGGTATATCTGGAACAGTGCGCGCCTCGTTTGGTTTATACAACACACGCGAAGAAGTAGACGCCTTTGTTGCCGGCGTGCGCAGGGTGTCTGCCATGTTTTAGGCACTATTTGCTTCGGAATGGTAAGACTGTTTTTGCTAAGGCCATCCTTTAATATAAAAAAACGCATCGAATGAGTTTCTTTGTAGCTCTTCGATGCGTTACTGTTTTCGAAGGAGATAGTAGCGAAAAGCTTTGAACTGCATGGTGAGCGAATCGCATTTGATGATTTTAAGTTGGCCTTCCATTTATCTATTGGCCATTGCAGAGTGTGAATTTGTGGGGCGAATGTTCGTGGAAAGATTAATGCGAGCGATGGAATGGGGTAAAATTAAGCGTTAGTTTGCTTGCTCACCACCCTTTATGCGAGCACTCCTGGTGCCACTAGCCATTAGGAGGATATGCCATTGGCAAGGCGGTTGGAGGCTCGTACCGTGTTAATAGCGATGATGGGATAGACGAAACCTGCACATTTTCGGTGCATTTATTTACCTCGGTTTTTACGAAATAGCCGATTTCATCGACGCTTTCCATGCGTTCCCTACCGCATCACTTGCGTTTGCAAGAACTAAGATTGCGTTTGCATCCTCTAAGAGCCAGCGCAAACCATGCCGTACATATCAATCGTGCCACAAACGGAGCGTTGGCTGGCAACACAGCTAGCAACAACGCCACCTGCACATTGAGCAGATGTAGAGTGCTACGGGTGTTAATCTCCATCTTCAACACGGCCGAATAATACAAGCTTAACCAAACTATTGGGAGCATAAGGGCGGCTTTAACACTAGCGAAGATGTTGCTTACTCGTACTTCACGCGCCGAATTTACTGATAATGTCATTTCCTTTTTCATTGTTCTATGTGTTGAATGTTATTATTTGCTTAACTTTGTGGTTGCAAAATTGCAGCAAAATAAAGAAGTATCATTTCACAAATAAAATAAGTTTGTTAATAATTAGTAAATCAAACGAGTTTAAACGCAACACCATATTATATAGATATATGTTAGAATCTCATTTTTTTGCCGACCTAATCGAGGCCGGTTGCGACGAAGCAGGTAGGGGATGCCTAGCCGGAAGCGTGTTTGCTGCGGCCGTAATTCTGCCTGTTGACTATACCAATGCGCTGCTTAACGACTCTAAAAAGCTAACCGAGAAGCAGCGTTATGCCCTACGCAAGCAGATAGAAAACGATGCTGTGGCATGGGCTGTGGGCGAAGTTACAGCCGATGAAATCGACGAAATCAACATCCTTAACGCCAGTATTCTGGCCATGCACCGTGCACTCGATGGGTTAAAGGTGCGACCACAGGCGATTATTGTTGATGGAAACCGCTTTAAACCCTATGGCACGTTACCTCACGAAACCATTGTTAAGGGCGATGGCAAGTATCTTTCGATAGCTGCTGCTAGTGTTTTAGCCAAAACCTATCGCGATGATTACATGGATAATCTGGCCAAGCAGTACCCATTTTATCAGTGGGAAGTGAACAAAGGCTATCCCACAAAGGCACATCGTGCGGCCATTGTGGAGCATGGCGTGTCGCCTTTTCATCGCAAAACCTTCAAGGGCGTGAAAGAAATGTTGGATGAAAAGGAAGAAAATTCCTAAAAACTTGTAGGATTATAGGTGGCTAGATATGTTAATTAAACATCTTGTGAGCGATATATATTTTAAAGCTTTTACAGAATTGCCTAAAAAAGAGACTTTCTTTTCAAGTAATTTAAAATAGTGCAATTAAAATTTGGCACATTCGGTTATATTATGTATTTTTGTGAATAGAATTACAAACTTCATATTTGGCGTTACACCGTGCGCCATTTTCTCACTTCTTCTATCCTAAGGCAAGCTGAGAGATGTGTGCAAACAAGGTTAATCGCCCATTCATAAAAATCTTTTTCACTACAAGAAACGTCCCGTATATTGCGTGAGCAACATACGGGACCATGTTTTTTATGCCTACTTGGAGCATTGCGCGTAGTTTTTTGCACTGTCAACAGCACACTTCGTCTTCGCCAAATGCCAGCTTCGCGTCTTAGTTTGCAGCTTTGGTTAATGCGTTCTGCCTTCGTTCCCCATCCGTTTATTAAGCTGAAACAGCGAGGGCAACAGCACAAGGAGCGAGCATAACAAGCCCATGTACATCAGTTTGTTGTCGCCATGGAACAAGTCGATAAGCTGTCCATCGTTTAAGTCGGGCATAAGCACATACATTGCGTAGGCCACTGTGTTGTTAGCCCAATGGAAAATCACGCCTGGAACTACGCTATGCGTGCGATAATAAAGCCATCCCAAAAGCAAACCCATTGTAGAGGCATTAACAAATTGGGCCAAATTGGCGTGCACGGCCCCAAAAAGCAGAGCCGAAACAACAATGGGAATCCAGGGCAAACGGTTGTTGAAGTAGGCCAACAGACACCGTAAGATGGCTCCACGGAATACCAATTCTTCGGCCACTGGTGCTAAGATGCCCAGCGCAAGGTAGCCCCAACGACTCCCCAAGATGCTGTCGAACAGTTGTTTTACGTTGTCGGCAACGGTGATGTTGAGCTGTTCGTATATCCATTGTAGCGGAAGTATGGCGCCAAGGGCAGCTAAGATGGTCCATACCAGCACGCCCCAAGGGTGCTGTTGCAGGTAGTGGCGTGATATGGGCGACCACTTTCGCCATAGAAACAGGCCGATAATGACGATGCTAGCCACTGCGCTGCTCAGCGAAAGGGCTGTTGGACTGGCCGAAGCGGGGTGTTTGATTGAATCGTCGAGGTACAAAGCCACGAGCGAAATGCCAAACTGTATCATGATAAAAACCACGATATAACACATCACACTAAGAATAAGACTGTTATTTTTTTTCATTGTTAATAATGTTTTGACTTTGTTGCTAGCGCATTAGCTGGGCCAATGGCCTGCCATAAATATTGTTGTGTAATAGCATATGAGGTTAACGAGTGGCTGTATGGCGCAGGGCTGTTGCGTGGTTAGCGTTTCGCCACGTGCGCAAGCATGCTTCTCGCCGATTGCTCGTCGGCTTTCATCTTTGTTTTCAGTTCGTCAATCGAGTTAAAACGCACTTCGGGGCGAATGCGTTCTACGAACGAAACGCGCATGTTTTGTCCATAAATATCGGCCGAGAAATCGAGGATATTGGTTTCGATGGTTATACCCTTGCCGTTGAAAGTGGGTCTATTGCCGATATTGGTCATGCCCTTCAGCGGTTGTTCAAAGCCGTCTAGCTCTACCAAGGTGGCGTAAACGCCGTTTTGAGGGAGCAGTTTTTGCGCATTGTCTACAAGGAGGTTGGCCGTGGGGAAGCCCATTTTTCGGCCCTCTTGAAAGCCTGGCACCACCTGCCCCGCAATAGAATAGTCGTAACCCAGCAGTGCATTAGCCTGGGTAATGCGCCCTTCTTGCAAGTGGCTGCGTATGGCCGACGAGCTGATATGTTCGCCATCAGGAGCAAACTGCGGTGCTTCAGTCACGTTGATACCCATTTGCTTTCCATACCTTTGATAGTCTTCAAAACCTTCTTCGCGGTTATGCCCAAACTTATTGTCGTAGCCAATCACCAGTTGGGCTACGTTTAGTCGTTCTTTCAGTATCCGTTGCATAAACTCGCGGGCTGTAAGCGCCGCCATATTCTCATCGAAATTCAGCACCATGGTGTGGCACGTGCCCGTTTGTCGCAGCAGTTTTAGCTTCTCTTCGGGTGTAGAAAGCAGTTGCGGCGTAAAGCCTGTTGCACCACTTGGCGTGGATGTGTGCCGAAAGTAACCACCATCGAGGGCATGCCATTTGCCTTAGCCAGCTGCCTAACATAGTCTATGAGGTAGCGATGACCACGGTGCACACCATCGAAAAAGCCGATTGTGGCCACACAGGGAGGGGTGTTGGGATTGTGCATAACGTTAGACGGATGGCTGTGATTGAGGTTTGGGTTTAAACCATCGCCACACTTCGCCCGCCCACATCACCACAGATGTTGCGCCAATGATGCATCCCCACTCGGCAAGCGACAGCGGAACGGTGCGGAACATACGCCCACCAAAGGTGACAATGAGCCATTGTCCAGCCACGATGAGCAAGAGAACGAGCAACAAACCGCGGTCGGCATAGAGACGGCGGAAGGTGCTATGGTGCGAGTTTAGCGTCTTGGCATTAAACAAATTCCAGAATTGCAGCATCACAAAGGTGGTGAAGAAGATGGTGAGCTGATGTGTATCCACGTCTCCTCCACGCTCGTTGCTGAAGTAAATAAGCATCGCAAACAGTATCGCGAAGAACACCAGACCGCAAAATATGATGCCCTTAGCCATCGAAGGCGATATGATGGGTTCTGATTGTTTGCGGGGGCGTTCGCTCATTACCTCGCGTGTTGGTGGCAACGAGGCCAAAGCCATAGCAGCAAAGGTGTCCATAATGAGGTTAACCCAAAGTATTTGCGTAACAGTTAGTGGCATTTGTGTGCCAATAATTGCGCCACCAAGCACCAAGAGCAATGCCGTGAGGTTGACAACAAGTTGGAAGAAGAGGAAACGACGGATGTTGTTGTAGAGCGAACGCCCCCACATCACCGCACGTTCGATAGAACCAAACGAGTCGTCTAGCAAAGTCATATCTGATGCTTCCTTGGCAACATTGGTGCCACTGCCCAATGATAGTCCCACGTGGGCATGGTTAAGAGCAGGTGCATCGTTGGTTCCATCGCCTGTAACGGCCACCACTTCGCCACGTTGTTGCAGCAGGTTAACCAGTCTTTGTTTATCCGTGGGACGAGCACGCGACATCACGCGGAGCACTTTCACGCGTTCGTAGGCTGTGTCATCGCTCAGTTCGGCAAAGTCGGGACCCGTAATTTGCGCCTCCAATGGTGTCTCTTTCTGCCAGATACCAATCTGTCGGGCAATCTCGATAGCCGTTGCAGCGGTGTCGCCCGTTACGATTTTCACCTCGATACCAGCGTTAAGACACTCTTTAACGGCAGTGGGAACATCTTTTCTAATAGGGTCGCTGATGGCAGCCAAGGCCTGAAGGGTGAAGCCCTGCATCAAGTTGGGTTCGCTAAAGGCTTTTCCTTCGTTGTTGTTTAGTGGCTTATAGGCGAAAGCCAGTGTGCGCATGGCCTTGTTTTGATAGCCGCGTAGCAATTGTGCGTTGGCCTCTTGTTCCTCGTTGCTTAGGTTGCAGAGTGCCATAACCGTTTCGGGCGCACCCTTTATAAAGAGCAGTCGTTGGCCATTAACACGAGCGATGGTGGCCATATATTTGCGTTCGGTAGAGAAAGGTAACTGATTTTCCATGCATTCGGTCTTTCTCAGTTCGCGATAATTGTGGTTGTTTGCCTGCAACCATAGTAACAAAGCCACCTCGGTGGGGTTTCCAATGCCCGTCGTTGCACCATTTTTTGTTTCCAAATTAGCTGTAGAGTTCAGTGCGATGGCGTTGGTAAGAGGTGTATCTGGCGTTAAAACGCGCATCTCAGCCACTTGCATTTTGTTTTCTGTAAGCGTTCCTGTCTTGTCGGTACATATCACTGTCACTGCTCCCATTGTTTCGCAGGCATGCAATTTACGCACAAGGTTATTGCTTTTTAGCATTCGTCGCATGTTCAAAGCCAGACTTAGTGTAACGGCCATAGGCAAACCTTCGGGAACAGCCATAACCAAAAGCGTTACTGCCATCATAAAATAATGTAGTACCACCTCGGCCATACCTATATAATTATTGCTTTGCCAAAGCTCATTGGTCAGTATGTCGTGCACTAAAAACACCGAAAACGCCGTTATTGCCACGCTAAATCCCACCTTGCTGATAAGTTTTGCCAGACGGTCGAGTTGCTGATTGAGAGGAGTTTTCACAGCTGTTAGTTCGGTAGCCTTGCGTGCCACTTTTCCAATCTCCGTGCCATCGCCCACTGCCACCACTCTAGCTAGGCCACTTCCATTCATCACCATGGTAGAGCGCAGCACCATATTGGTGGGGTAGGTGGCCTCTTCTTCGTGCACATTGGGCGAAGCATGTTTGTTGATAATGGGTTCGCCAGTAAGCGTAGATTCATCAATTTGCAGGTCGGCCGATTGAAGAAGTGTGGCATCGGCAGGAATTTCGTCGCCCACTTCGATAACAATGAGGTCGCCCACCACCACATCTTTACGTGCAACGGTGGTAGTATCACCGTTTCTTCTTACCTTTACGAGTTGTTCCTCGCCCAAGGTTGTAAGCACATCAAACTTTCTAGCGGCGTCTCTTTCAAAGTAAAAGCCGATGGTAGTGGCCAAGATAATAGCCAAAAATATGCCCAACGTTTCAAGAAACTCGCCGTTGATAAACGAGAAAATCAGTGAGACGGCAGCAGCCACGATAAGAATTTGGATGATGGGGTCGCGGTATTTGTCGATGTACAAAGCCCAAAGCGAGACGCGTTTGGGAGGTGTAAGTATGTTCGCGCCATGTTCGTTGCGGCTCAATACCACTTGTTCGTCTGTCAATCCAGCCTTGTCGAATTTCTCTAATGTAGTCTCAATACTCATTGATGCGTATGTATAATAGTGTGTTGGGATATATTTCCCCAAGTATGCAAAGTTACATAAAAGCCCCCAAATTTGGTGTTGGTCCTTTCATTTTTACGTCTTTTTGTCTTATTTGTTTGGAGATTTCCTTTAAAACAACTACCTTTGCACCTGCAAACAACCCCAAAGCGGGTGGTTCGGGCTTTTAGCTCAGTTGGTTAGAGCAACAGACTCATAATCTGGAGGTCCTTGGTTCAAGCCCAAGATGGCCCACAAACATGTCACAACGAGTGACAATCAATGTTTAAAGTATAGAAGAGAAGCTATCGCAAGATGGTTTCTCTTTTTTCGTTTTTTGGCGTGTGCTAGGCAGAACTTCCAAGATGGTGTAGCTTTATTCAAATAAATAATACATAAAA
>NZ_BAIZ01000014.1 GCF_000613445.1 Hoylesella shahii DSM 15611 = JCM 12083 | reverse complement strand
ATTTTTTCTCTCCTTGCAAGCGCGTTGTCCCCTGCTCAGCGATAAACTTCTTACGCAAAACCGCCACCTTTCTGCCTGCACAGAGAGGTGGCGGTGATGTATGTAGATGCCCAACAGCCTTTGTTTGAACAGTGAATGGCATGCACGAGGCTATGTCACCCATTTATTATTGCTACGATTGCCCTAGTTAAGACGAGGGCATGCAGTGCAAATAGATGGTAACAAGCGCTTAAGCAATAGCACTTGCTACTAGATAAGCGAAGGGAAACAGCTAGCTAAAATAGCCCCCTTATTTGTCTTTGCGCCCGAAGAGTGAGAAATGCACGTAGCGTTTGGGGTGTTGGCGAACATTAACCAGCAGCGAGTCGACATTCATCAGCGTGGCATTAAGGTTGTTATACAAACCTGGGTCGCGCATAAGCAATCCCAAAGAGCCCTCGTTGCTATTAAGTTTCTGTGTCACTTCTTCCACGTTCGCCAAAGTGCGGTTTACCTGTTGCATCGTTCCGTTCAGGTCGATGGCAGCCAAATTGCCCGTCAGGGTACTGGTATTGTCAAGCACCTTGTTGGCCTTGCCCATCAGAGCAGGCACATTGCGGTTAAGGTTAGCCATCAGTCCGTTGAGCTGTTGCGACGAAGTACGGAGGTTAGCCGTAATACCTTGCAGATTATCAAGCGACTGGTTGATAGCAGGATTGGCCAAAATAGCATTCACATTAGCCAGGATTGAATCGAGTTTGGGCAGCAATCGTTCTACAGCAGGAATCATTTCGCCCACTTGAGCCAAAGCACCTTTGTTAACACGTCCCTGAATTACGTCGCCATAATTCAGAAATTCGCCACTGTTGGGAGCGAGAATAAGGTTGAGTTTCACGTTTCCCATAAAGTCGCTTTCAATCTCGGCAGTACTTCCCTTGGGCACACGCATGGCGTCGTCTAAGCTAATTGTCACCTCAATATCGCCCTTTTGGTCGTAATTATAGTTGATACCAGTAACCACTCCCACAGCATAACCGTTGGCATAAATGGGTGTAGCATTAGACAAACCCGAAATATCCTTAAACACCACCTTATATCCAGCATCGCCAGCAAACATAGGTAGTCCCTTTAGGAAATTCATTCCGAAGAATAAAATCACAACTCCGGCAATGGCCACTAGGGCTATCTTTACCTCTTTCGTAAAAAATTTCATAGTCAATTATTTGTTGTCTTTGTGTCTATTAACCGAAAATTCTCGTATAGCTTTGTTCACATTCATGCGTTCTCCGTCTTTAAATGCGATAACAAAAGCATCTGGGAACTTGTCGGAAATCTCTTTTCTTAATCGGTTTATTTCATTATAATCGGCCGAAGCGCCGTAAGTGTACTTTATGAGGTCGTTCTCATAGAAGTGTCCAACGTTTTTTAGTCCTTTAAAACGAGGGCTATTACGTTTCAAGCGCTCTGGTGTGGCCATGATTTGAACTTTAAATATGGGTACGATGGCGGTTTCGCCAAACGTGATAATCTTTTCATTGTCATCGCCCGAAGTAACATTTGGCAGTGAAGACTCTTCTGGTTGTCGCTGCTCCACAGGCCTAACCGTCGTTTGCGCCTCGGTGTTTTGGTTTGTGGTTTGTGTCCTTGACGAGGCCACAGTTGTGTTTGTTTGTTCGTTTCTAGGTGTTTCGGTCACCGGGTTTTCGTTTCGTCGTGGCGTAGCTATGGTTGTCTTCGCGGGCGAAACGGGTTCATCTGTCTTATAATCATCGGGCACAACAGGAGGAGTTACAGTTCCTGGCACGGCCGAAGGCTTGTAAGGCACCACGATGTTGTTATGATACTTGTTTTTATAGTTCACAAATGCTCGATAAATACCTGCTGCGATGTTCTCCACCTTGGCCTTATCGTTAAGCAATCGTTCTTCATCAGGGGTGGTAATAAATCCCAATTCGATGAGACAACCAGGCATCGACGTTTCTCTCAGCACTAGAAATCCCGCTTGATGCACCCCTTTATCGAGTCTACTTGCCGAAGCGCATGTTTCTCGTTGCACCATTTTAGCCAGGTCAACGCTGTTAGCCATGTTGCGATCTTGCATAAATTCGAACATGATATAGCTTTCCGACGAGTTGGGATTAAATCCCTGATAGCTTTGTTTATAGTCTTTTTCAATCAAGATTACCGCGTTTTCGCGTTTTGCCACGTCAAGGTTATCGCCGGCCCTGTGCATACCTAGGGTATAAGTCTCCATGCCGTAGGCTTGTTTTCCTCCAGGCAAAGCATTTGTATGTACCGAGATAAAGAGGTCGGCCTTATTTTTATTGGCTATTTCGGCCCGTTCTTTCAGTCCGATAAACACATCGGTTGTGCGCGTATAAATCACCTTCACATCATGACAATTGCGCTGAACCTGTCGTCCAAAGGCCATTGCCACGCTCAAATTAATATCTTTTTCTTTGGAGAAAGCGCCCAAAGCGCCTGCATCTTTGCCTCCATGTCCAGGGTCGATTACCAGCACAAACTTTTTGCTTGCAGCACTAGCGGCAAACGATAAGATAAGCAAAAGCATGCAAAGGGCGGTAATCTTTTTGTTCATACACGCAAAAATTGAAGAGCCAGTACGTTGTTTGGGTATCACATAAGGAGTGTGTTCTAAAAATTCCTCTCTACATTTCAAGTTTGCATGTATATCTCGCTCTCCACTGTTTTTTGGGTTTTTATCTAGCTTGTTTGGTGCTTCGCTCTTGCTTTATAGCGTAGTTTGCTCTTTCTGCCATTACAGATAAGTGCTCAGACAAATTCCTCAAAAAGGCGTAAAGGTAATCCTCAGAACCAGCCTTTGTTGCATCCCGAACCATTGGGTTTTGGCTTTATTACTTGCAAAAATACTAAAAAAGGCTGTATTCCGAGCCTTATCGGCTGGTTTTATCATTATTTAATTGAATTTCTACGGCTGCTTCGCCTCCACAAGTGCCCATTGGCGGGTTTTGCTTAGCTACTTCTAGTCGTAACGATTGTATCAAAGGGAAGTTTTCAAACAGCTTTTGGGCAATGCGATAAGCCACATTTTCGAGTAGTTGCGATGGGGTTTTCATTTCGTTTTCTACCACGGCGTACACCTCGGCATAGTTTAATGTGTGGGCCAAGTCATCGTTTTCCATGGCTTGTTCGATGGGATATTCGGCACTTAGGTTTACCACATAATGGTTTCCCACTGTGCGTTCTTGGGGCATTACGCCATGAAAGGCGTGGAACTTGAGGTTTCTAAGATGAATGTAATGGGGCATAATGTATAGTTAAAAGGGGAAAGGGGAAAAGGAGAAAAGGAGAAAAAGGGAAAAACATTGGCTTAATTCCTTGATACGTTACCACTCACTACAAGGCATTAGGTTTAACCACTTAACTCCTTACCATCCTACAGCTTAACACGAAACAAATACACACGCTCCACCCCGTAGCCATAAGACAACGGAGTGGAGCAAGAAATGCATAATTTAACCGCAACGCGAAGCGCCACAGCTTTTGCAAATAAGGCAACCTTCCTGATAAACAAGGGTTTCTTGTCCGCAAGAGGGACATTTAACTCCTGTTGCTTCGGTGCCATCGGTGATGTATTTCTTCAACGCTCGCTCAACACCAATCTTCCAGGTATTGATGCTTTCGCTCTTCAGTTGCAGCGAGCCCACCAGCTTTATCACGTGGTCGATGGGCATACGATAGCGTAAAACACCAGATATAAGCTTGGCATAGTTCCAATATTCGGGGTTAAACTTCTCGCTCAAACCCTCAACGGTGGTTTTGTATCCGCGCTTATTCTCAAACTGGAAGTCGTAACGACTGCGACCATCAGGGCCTACATTCTTGATGATTTTACCCTTCGTAACCGACTTAGGCAGGGCAATGCCCTCGTCATCGTCTTGCAAACCCGTGAAAATCTCGTAGGGATAGCCATTGAGCAAGCCCACAAAAGCCACCCATTTCTCTTTATTGTTTTGGAAACGAACCACATCGCAAGCCAATTCTCTGGGCCTAACCTCGGTTACTTCAGGTTGTTTGCAAGGCACAATGGGCTGTTCTTCTTGCTTATCCTCTTTCTTCTTGTCTTTCTTCGATACAGAAATCATCACGCCCGAACGGCTTCCGTCGCGATAAATCGTACAGCCTTTGCAGCCCGAACGCCACGCCTCTACATACAAGCGGTTAACCAAAGCCTCATCAACATCGTTGGGCAAGTTCACCGTTACGCTGATAGAGTGGTCCACCCACTTCTGTATTTCGCCCTGCATCTTCACCTTCATCAGCCAATCCACATCGTTTGCAGTGGCCTTGTAATAAGGCGATTGTTCCACAATGGCATCTATTTCTTCTTGCGTATATCGCTTTTCGGTATCAAAGCCGTTGGCCTTCATCCAGTCCATAAACTTCTTATGGTACACAATATACTCTTCAAAGCTGTCGCCCACCTCGTCAACAAAGTCTACATGCACGTCTGTATCATTGGGATTTACCTTTCTACGGCGTTTATATACGGGCATAAACACGGGTTCGATGCCACTCGTTGTCTGCGTCATCAAGCTGGTTGTTCCTGTGGGAGCAATCGTTAAGCAGGCAATGTTGCGTCTTCCGTGGGCCACCATATTGTTATACAGCTGCTCGTCGGCCTCTTTCAATCGAAGGATAAAAGGATTGGTGGCCTCGCGCTTAGCATCGAACACTTCGAAAGCGCCGCGTTCTATTGCCATTTCCACCGAAGAGCGATAGGCCGACAGCGCCAAGCACTTATGTACGCTAACACTAAGGTCGGTTGCTTCTTGCGTTCCATAGCGCAAACCCAATGCCGCAATCATGTCTCCCTCGGCAGTAATGCCCACGCCAGTGCGTCTTCCAAGACTGCTCATGTGCTTAATCTTCTCCCAAAGATGATATTCGGCTCCCTTCACCTCATTGCTTTGTGGGTCGTCCTTAATCTTCTCCATGATAAGGTCGATTTTTTCGAGTTCCAAATCCACGATATCATCCATCATACGTTGGGCGATAGCCACGTGTTTGGCAAACTTCTCAAAATCGAAATAAGCCTCTTTGGTGAAAGGATTAACCACATAGCTAAACAAATTGACGCAAAGCAGGCGACAACTGTCGTAAGGACAGAGTGGAATTTCACCACAGGGATTGGTGCTAACCGTGCGGAAACCTAGATCGGCATAGCAATCGGGGATGCTTTCACGCAGAATGGTGTCCCAGAAAAGCACACCAGGCTCTGCACTTTGCCAGGCATTGTGCACAATTTTCTCCCAAAGCACCTTAGCCGATATTTCTTTTTCCACCTCGGGTTTATCGCTATCAATGGGGAATTGCTGAACGTAGGGTTTATCCTCAACAGCAGCTTGCATAAAATTATCGTCTATTTTCACCGACACGTTCGCGCCCGTCACCTTGCCTTCAGTCATTTTAGCATCGATAAAAGCCTCGCTGTCGGGATGTTTAATGCTCACCGAAAGCATCAGCGCACCGCGTCGCCCGTCTTGCGCCACTTCGCGCGTTGAGTTGCTGTAACGCTCCATAAAGGGCACTAGTCCTGTAGATGTTAGCGCCGAATTGTTTACGGGCGAACCTTTGGGCCGAATATGCGAGAGGTCGTGGCCCACTCCGCCACGGCGTTTCATCAGCTGCACCTGCTCTTCGTCGATGCGCATGATAGCCCCATACGAGTCGGCGTCGCCTTCAAGTCCCACCACAAAGCAGTTGCTTAGTGATGCCACCTGGTAGCTATTACCGATACCAGTCATCGGACTGCCAGCTGGCACGATATAACGAAAATGATCGAGCAACTCAAAAACATCTTGAGCCGACAGCGCATTGGGGTATTTACCCTCTATACGTGCAATTTCATTCGCTATTCGCCAGTGCATATCTTCGGGCGATTTTTCATAAATCCTGCCGAAGCTATCCTTCATGGCATACTTGTTTACCCAGACTCTCGCGGCCAATTCATCGCCAGCAAAATAATCCAAAGCGGCCATAAAAGCCTCTTCGTATGAATAAGTGTTTGTTTGTACCATTACTAAACCTCTATTTTCTTTTGCAAAGCTACTAACTATTTTTGATATTATCAAGTGTGGTTATAGCAATTTTCAGAAAAGAAAATCTGGTTTTCTCAAACATTCTCTATTTGTGGAGATTACGAACTACAAACAATTGTTCATAAACAAAGATTAACTTCCGCGCACATATCTTTATAATACATTCCGAAGTATAAATTTGCGCCCACAACAACTAACATAACAAACTAACAACCAACGCCCTATAGCAATACAACACTTTCAAAATTAGCATCTTAACAAAACCTCCATGTAAAGAAGAACGACAAGAAACAGCCCAACAACAGCATTCTAACAGCTACACAACGATAGGCAAACACAACGCAATTGTTTGCTAAAATAGAAAACTTTCATTTATTTTCCACCTCCTTTGTTTTCCTTTTTACATCATTCGTAAGCAGTAAAAAACTTTCTACTGCGACATTTTGCACAATGCACACCACAATTAAAACATTCAACAAGTACGTCTTGGCTTGCTGCAGAATGAGATTTAGAAGAATTGCTCAAGAACAAACTTCTCGAAACCAGCGCTAACAACTTAACTGAAACGGTAAACACTAACCCTTAGCCACCTACCATAGGGTAAATTCCTCACCACGCACATAAAACCTATCTACTTTTCATTCCAATCAAACAAACAAATCGTCGTACGCACACACGAGGCATTTTCGCAAATAAGCGTTAAAAACGTTGCACAATCAGAGATTTTTTCGTTACTTTGCAAGAAATTCGGTGTAATAGTGTCACTTAAAAATGAGAAAGAAACACAATAAACCCCGCAGCCGCTACGGGTTGCAGGTAATAACGCTATGCATAAGCACTGCACTGGTGCTTATTTTGCTGGGCATAATAGTGCTCTCGGTATTCAGCACACGTAACCTTACCAACTACGTTAAAGAGAATCTCGTAGTGACCATGATGCTCGACCAAGACCTAACTAACCCTGAAGCCCAACGACTTTGTACGCGTCTACAAGCGCGACCCTATATCAAGAGTCTGTCTTTCATTAGCAAAGAACAGGCCCTTAAGGAACAAACGGCTGCCATGGGCACCGACCCAAGCGAATTTATGGGCGGTGATAACCCACTTCTAGCATCCATTGAGCTAACCCTCAAAGGCGACTACGCCAATAACGACTCACTAAACTGGATTTCGAAAGAACTGAAAGCCTACCCCAAAGTGGCCGACATCACCTACCAACACGAACTGGTGGAAGATGTTAACACCACTCTTAGTAAAGTGTCGTTGGTGCTCTTGGTGCTGGCTGCATTGCTCACATTCGTTTCGTTCTCGTTGATTAACAACACCGTGCGACTGGGTATTTATGTCGGACGCTTCTCTATTCACACCATGAAACTAGTGGGTGCGTCGTGGGGCCTTATACGCAGACCCTTTATTAAACAAGCTGTGAGCGTGGGTATCATTGCCGCACTGCTAGCCATTATTGTGCTGGCATGCCTCGTTTACGGTCTTTATCGCTACCAAGAAAACGTGTTTAGCATCATTACATGGGAAGTATTGGCCATCACTGGATGTGCAGTGCTGCTCTTCGGAATATGTATCACGGCCATCTGCGCTTACGTTTCGGTAAACAGTTTCTTGCGAATGAAGGCCGGAGAACTCTATAAGATTTAACCCTTTATCAAGCATTGACACAACACTCCTTATATAATAAGGTGTGCAAGCGCTATATAATAAGGTGTAATTCATCATCGCAACATCAATGTTAAAGCCCCATCGCACCACACTAAATAATTGCGACAGGGCCAATAAACAAAAACGAACACATAAGAAATGGACAAAAAGAACTTCGCTTTCGACAAGATAAACTTCATCTTGTTGGCCGTGGGTATGGCAGTGGTGCTGCTGGGCCTAATACTTATGAGCGGACCGGGCTCTACCGACACCGCTTTCAACCCCGACATCTTCAGTGCTACACGCATTAAAGTGGCTCCGGCAGTATGCTTCATCGGTTTTATATCCATCATATATGCCGTAATTCGCAAGCCCAAAGACCCTCAAGAAAAAGAAGAAGCATAACACAATATGACTATCATTCAAACCATTATCGTAGCTATCGTGGAGGGACTCACCGAGTTTCTCCCCGTATCGTCTACGGGCCACATGATTATTACACAAGCATTGTTGGGAATAGAGAGCGACGAATTTGTAAAAGCCTTTGACGTTATCATTCAGTTTGGCGCCATCCTAGCGGTGGTGGTGCTGTATTGGAAACGCTTTTTTAGGCTCGACCACTCCACTCCACCCGAAGGACTAACACCCGTTCAACGCACATTGCGCAAGTGGGACTTCTACTATAAACTTCTCATCGCCTTTATTCCGGCAATGGTTATCGGCGGACTTTGCAACAAGTACATCGATATCTTGCTGGGAAACGTAAGAGTGGTTGCTTCGATGCTGATTGTGGGAGGCGTTGTAATGCTGTTCTGCGATAGGCTTTTCGGCAATGGCTCGCCCGAAACAAAACTCACCACTCGTCGCGCTTTCACCATCGGTTTGTTTCAATGCATGGCCATGATACCTGGTGTATCACGCTCAATGGCTACTATCGTGGGCGGTATGGCCCAAAAACTCACGCGAAAAGACGCTGCCGAGTTCTCGTTTTTCCTCGCCGTGCCAACCATGTTTGCTGCAACATGCCTCGATTTGCTGAAACTTTTCTTGCATATGCATAAGATAGGCGACTACTCTATGCTTGCCAGTCACGCCGGAACATTGCTTCTTGGTAGCGTAGTGGCCTTCATTGTGGCACTCTTTGCCATCAAAGCCTTTATCGCCTACCTCACTAAATACGGTTTCTGGGCCTTTGGTGTGTACCGCATCATCCTTGGCGCTGCCATTCTTGCATGGCTGTCGGCAGGTCATTCTTTAGCCATGGTAGACTGATGAACATTCAACAAGGCGAGATTATTTGCATCGACAAGCCCTACGAGATAACTTCTTTTGGGGCATTAGCGCGCGTTAGATACTTGCTGTCACGACGATTAGGCGTTAAACGCGTAAAAATTGGACACGCAGGAACACTCGACCCGCTGGCCACTGGCGTCCTAGTGCTGTGCACAGGTAAAGCAACTAAGCGCATTGCCGAACTGCAAACCCACACTAAAGAGTACGTGGCTACCTTGCAATTGGGCGCTACTACGCCTAGCTACGATATGGAACACCCCGTTAACGAGACTTTTGAAACGGCACATATCACTAGCGAAGCCATTCACCAAGCCCTGCAACAATTTGTGGGCGAGATACAACAAGTGCCTCCAACTTACAGTGCAGTGAAGGTTAACGGCGACAGAGCCTACGACTTAAGACGAAAAGGGAAAGATGTGGAACTGGCTCCTAAAACGCTAAGAATTGACGAAATAGAGGTGCAACACTTCGACCCAAGCCAAATGCTACTCACCATTCGCGTGGTTTGCGGCAAAGGAACATACATCAGAGCTTTGGCTCGCGACTTGGGAAGGGCGCTTAATAGTGGGGCTTACCTCACAGCATTGCGCCGAACAAGGGTGGGCGACGTGCGCGTTGAGAACTGCTTACAACTAGACACCTTTAAAGAGTGGCTCGACAAACAAGAGTTTGAAGAACCGCAAACGCAACAACAAAAACAACAGGAACCGTAGATACGAGGGTGAATATTTCCAAAACGTAAGCATACAATGGGCTTAAAACCAAACATCATTCTCTGAAAAAGAAAGCTTCACCCTTTCTAAACACATCCCCTAAAGCAACTTAAACAAAGGCATCACAAGCCTTTTACCTCTGAATAGTGGATTGATGCGAGACTTATTCTGCCTCTCTCCACTCCCCAACTACCACAAATAAAAATCCTCCACAATACAATTCATCAACATGAAGCTATCGCAATTCAACTTCAAGCTGCCACAAGAGCTCATCGCCTTGTACCCCAACAGTGTTTATCACGAGATACATAACGAGAAGGGAGAAAAAGAAATGTCGCGCCTAACGCGTCGCGACGAGTGTCGCCTAATGATTCTTCACAAGAAATCGGGCACCATCGACCTCTATCGTAAAGACAAAAAAGGTAAGCCTGTTAAAGGAGATTACCTACAGTTTCGCGATGTGATAGACTATTTTGACGAAGGCGACACCTTTATATTCAACGACACAAAGGTGTTCCCCGCACGCCTTTACGGTATGAAAGAAAAGACCGACGCAAGATTGAAGTGTTTTTGCTGCGCGAACTCAATCAAGAGATGCGCCTCTGGGATGTTCTGGTAGAACCGGCACGCAAAATTCGTATCGGCAACAAACTGTTTTTCGACGACAGTGGCACTATGGTGGCCGAGGTTATAGACAATACCACGAGCCGCGGTCGCACCCTACGTTTCCTTTACGACTGCGATCACGACGAATTTAAACGCTCGCTCTTCGCCTTAGGCGAGTCGCCACTGCCGCGTTACATCATCGACGCACGCGAAGATCACCACGGAACGGAAGACGATATGGAGGACTTCCAAACCATTTACGCCCAAAACGAAGGTGCCGTAACGGCTCCTGCCACAGGTTTGCACTTTAGTCGCGAACTACTTAAGCGCATGGAGATACGCGGAATCAACTCGGCATTCATCACTTTGCACTGCGGACTGGGTAATTTCCACGACATCGAAGTAGAAGACCTCACCAAACACAAGGTTGATTCTGAATCAATGCATATCGGTGCAGAGGCTTGCGCCATTGTAAACAAGGCAAAAGCAGAGGGCAGACGCGTTTGCGCCGTCGGCACAAGCGTGATAAAAGCCACCGAAACTGCTGTTGGAACAGATGGCATGTTGAAAGAATACACTGGCTGGACCAACCGTTTTATCTTCCCTCCATACGACTTTGGATTGGCAGATACAATGCTGGCCAACTTCTATCATCCCCTTTCCACCCTCTTGATGTCTACTGCTGCCTTCGGCGGTTACGACCTTGTGATGGAAGCTTACCGACTGGCAGTGGAAAACGAATACAAATTTGGCTGCTTCGGCGACGCATTGCTCATCTTAAACGACTAACAAAGACGTGCCCAAACATAAGGTTTACTTAAGTCTTGGGGCTAACCTGGGTAACCGCGAAGCCAATATCAAGACTGCTATTAAATATATTTCAGAGCTGATTGGCACCGTTGTGCGCCAGTCGGCTCTGCTCGAAACTGCCCCTTGGGGCTTCGAATCTAACAACTGTTTCATCAATGCTGCGGTGTGTTGTGAAACATTGCTCTCGCCTAGAGAGGTACTCGAGACTACGCAACACATTGAACGCACGTTGGGACGAACGCAAAAAAGCACCAACGGACGGTATCACGACCGGCCAATAGACATCGACATCTTGCTTTACGACGACCTACAAATAAACGAACCCGACTTGATTATCCCGCATCCACACATGCACGAACGACAATTTGTGATGCAACCCCTAAGCGAGATAATCAACTAAGTTTGCCTCACCGCACTTTTCTCCCTACATTCTCACCCTTTTCTCACAACAACACATGAACGTTCATCGCTTACTCTTGCCTTTGGCCTTCTCGGCCTTGTCGCTTTGCGCCTTTGCCAAAGCCAAACAACAAGCCAACCTCACCCTCTTTGTTGGCACATACACACAAAACAGTTTGTCGAAAGGCATCTATGTGTACAACTTCAACCAAGAAACTGGCGCCTTCAAACTGCGCTCTACAGCCCAAGCTGGCAACCCTTCGTTCGTGGCCGTGTCACCAAATGGCAAACGTCTTTATGCCGTAAGCGAATTTAACGATGGCAAACAAGGGGCTTACAGTTTTGATTATGATGCTAAAACGGGTAAATTAACAAATCCTATTTTTGCCTCTACAAAGGCTGGCGACCAACAAAACGACCCCAAAAACCTACCAGGCAGCGACCCCTGCAACCTCTTTACCGATGGCCAATGCTTAATAACGGCCAACTATTCGGGCGGAGACATCAGTGTATTTAAGCTCGACAAACAAGGTAGATTGCAACAAACGGCACAACAAACGCGCTTCCAAGGGCGCGATGCAGAGAGCGTTTCGCACATACATTGCGGCATACGCACACCCGATGGCAAACACTTTTTGGTCACCGACCTAGGCAACGACCGCATTTATCGCTTCGACTTAAACCCTCAAGCCACAGCGGTGTTAACGCAACACGCCGTGGTTTACGAGGCGAAACGAGGCGAGGGACCACGCCACATCACCTTTGGTAAAGACGAGAAGCATCTCTATCTCATCAACGAACTGGGCGGAACCTGTGTCGTTTTGCGCTATAACAACGGAAAACTAATAGAAGAACAACAGCTAATGGCCGATGAAGGCGGCGGAAAAGGTAGCGCCGACATTCACGTTAGTCCCGATGGAAAGTTCCTTTACACCTCGCATCGACTGAAAAAAGATGGTATTGCCATCTTCTCTATCAACCCTTCTACGGGTCTTCTCACAAAGGTGGGCTACCAAGAAACGGGCATCCATCCGCGCAACTTTGCCATAACGCCCAACGGAAAATATCTTCTAGTGGCTTGCAGAGACGATAACACCATCCAGATTTTTAAACGCAATGCCCGTACCGGACTGCTTACCGACACGGGAAAGTGCATCAACATAGGCAAGCCTGTGTGCCTTGTATTGCGCAAATACTAGTGTTCTATACTATCTTTGCCCATGTTTACCTAAGCTCAACGCACACTAGCAAACCTCTTTGCTACCCCATCTCAAACAACAATACAAGCCATCTACGCCGATGCAACTGCAAACTCAAGTAGCCATACCACGCCCCCTGTTCGCCATCGAGCCATTCCAAAAGGTGCTGCTCGTGGGTTCTTGCTTTGCTCAAAACATGGGCAAACGATTTTCTGAGGCTCAATTTCAAACCACAGTTAATCCCTTTGGCGTGATGTACAACCCTGGAAGCATTCTGCACACGGTGCAACGTTGCACCGATTGTCCTGCTGTGGCCATCTTTACGCTGGGCACTAACCGCGTGTATTGCTGGAAAGAGACGGGCGAAATAGCCGACAACTGCAAAAAAATGCCCCAAAAGCTCTTTGATGAAAAGGAACTAACCATTGACCAATGTGTATCCTTTCTTAATCAAGCCATAGAGATTTTAAAAACACGCAACCCGCAAGTGCAAGTTGTTATCACGGTTAGTCCTATACGTTATGCCAAATATGGCTTCGTAGGCAGTCAGCTTTCTAAGGCCACGTTGATATTAGCCACGCATCGCTTGCTTGGTCTTCATCCCGATTGCACAAGCTATTTCCCAGCTTACGAAATCATGAACGACGAGCTACGCGATTACCGTTTCTACGCGCCCGATATGCTTCATCCCACCGAACAGGCCGTGGAATACATCTGGGAACAATTTTCTAATGCCTATTTCTCCCCCCTAACCCACGCATTTTTAAAAGAATGGCAACCCCTTCTGGCTGCACTCAAGCACAAACCATTCGATGCAGAAAGTACTGAATACAAAGCATTTATTGCCAAAACACTGCAAGACATCAGGGTTTTGGGCGAAAAATACGGCCACAAAATAGACCTCTCGCCCTATGGCGATATGGGTAAACACCACAACCACGACTTATTATAGCCACTGAACACTTACCAGTTGAGCAAAAGCAACCTGCTAAGCTCAGCACACTGCCCATTACGCGCAATGGCGCAACAAGAAAAAAAAGACCAACGAAGCAGCAGTTAGCCAGTTCGTTGGTCTTTTTTCTTCATTTATTATTTGGCTTTTTTGTACTTGCTATATTTACCATCAGCCTCCGAGTAATAAAATTCAAACTCGTCGGCATTAAGTTTTTTAATTCTATATGATTCCACATCAACCATCAAATAAAGCTTTCCATCCGCTTCGTATACGGTCCACCTATAGCTACTACGTTTAACATTAAACCACTGTTTCAACATACGGCCCGCAACATCAAACGAAATGCTTTCGCCTGGCATCTGCTGGTCAATCTCTTTCCCTTCGCTATTATAGTTTCCAACAAGATTCCAACGCCCTATAAGCAAGTTACTAACTTCCTCTTTTGCTGGTAACACCTCGTCGGCATTGTCGTTGCTACTGCACGAGGTAAACGTTATCAAACTCACAGACATGGCAGCAAAAGCCACAAACATCAAATAAAAAAGTCTCTTCTTCATAAAATTATAATTGTTTTAGAAAATACTTATCAAGCACTTGCCACTAGTTGCCCCCAAAAGTGACAAACACACAAGTAACAAGCCAACAACATCATTCTCTTACATAAACCCTTGTTGTCTCAACACCTTTAAAAGCCCTTCCGAAATAGCCTCGTTAACGGCTTTGGTGTAGCGCACATCCGTGTAAACTTGCGCCAAAGTCTCCTTCTTATTCTCGGCCACAAACGCCTTATTCACGGCCAACTCTTCTTTCGCAGCATAACAATCGTCAATCTGCACAGGTGTATAGTCGCGATAAACCTCATCATGCACAATGGCCCAGAGTGGAAGCCGGTCGCTCATCACAGGCTCTTCGTCGGGCCATCCCAGTGTAAGTGTAGCCACAGGCAACACCAATGGTGGCAACTCCAGCACATCAATTATCTGCTGAGGGTTGTAAATGGTAGTACCAAGATAACAATAACCCAGTCCCTCTTCTTCGGCCAAACAACAAAAAGTCTGTGTAAAAAGCAGCGCATCGGTGGCCGCATTCATAAACGAAAGGAAATTATCATAGCCCGGATTGGCCTTTCGCAGCTTAGCCCACAACGTGGTACGCCTGAAATCGGCACAGATGGTAAGCACCACAGGCGCCTGTGTGGTCATTGGCTGATTAAAATGCGCAGGTGCAAGGCGTTGTTTTTGTTTATCGTCGCGCGTCACCACCACGCTATAAAGCTGTAAGTTACCCATGGTTTGGGTACGCATGGCTTGTTCCAACAAACCATTCAAAAGCTCTTCACTCACGTCTTTATCCTTATATCGGCGTATGGTTGTGCGATGTTGCAATGATTTTATCATGATGCTATTTATATTTTGCTTGCACAAAGTTAACCATAAACCTCGAATAAAGTCCCCGATACACATTATAAAAAACCTTATCGCCACTCACATTAGCTGCAAAACGCGCCGTTTTTCACCTTTCATACACATTGCAAGCGCATATAACACTAATGTTTACAACTTGTAAAGACTTATCGTAAATTCACACAAAAGGAATTAAAAATTTGTCATAAATATTGATTTTACGTCAAACACCAAACAACAGAATATACTAAAAATAACCCAAAGAAGTGAAAAATTAAAGCCTCAATAAACAAAAAAGTGCTAAAACACAGAAAAATCAAACTAAAAAAGTAACAAGTTAGAAGATTAATGTGTATCTTTGCAAAACAAATGAAGCTAACATGTAATACAACATTTAGTTTTCATTTAATATTACTCTACTATCTATGCAATGAAGATGACGGTCTCTTCATCTACCATCAACTAACAGGGATCTGCTAGAGACCAGAGATCCCAAGGGAGGTTTAACCATGAAACTTAAAAGAAAGAGCTACAGTCAAGAAGACTACGAACTCGACAACGTTTACAACGAAGAAGAGCTCTACGGTAAAACAGTAGATTCTTCTATCTGGTACACGTAATATATACGTGGGGGATATTTTCAAAACTATGGGGACGCGCCAGCGACAATAAGACATAACAAACAATGGTAGCGCTTCAATAAGCAAAAAGAAAGAAGTCTAAAGCGAACATCTAACCATGTCTCTTTAGACTTTTTGCTTGTCTGCTCCAAACATCGCATAGCTATAAGCACGCAACGCGATGGACAATATTGGGCAACAATCGCAGATTATCAACACAAAAGCATATTATCTAAAATGAGAAAGAAATTAGAGAAAACCATTTTTGCCTCTTTTGCAATAGTTGCTATTCTGGCCTTTGCCGCATGCTCCTGCTGCAAAAGCACAACAAACTCAACACAAGTTAGCTTTCACGAGGCACGCAACTATTTTCTGAATACGGGAAAAGAACTGAATGTGGGCGAAAAAATTACCCGCGAAAAAGATTTCAACCTATATTTTGGCATCGCAGCATTCATGGGAAAAGACGGAGAAGCCACTCCTATTAACTTCTCTAAAAGTTTTGTGTTGCCCATTGTGTTGCCCGAAACCTACAACGACACAAAAATCACCAACGTGTCTCTTACTGGCAACAACGCCACACTTCACCTTAACTACAAGGTTGAGGTTGGCGCTAAGCGCAGTTTCACCATTCGCCCCATCATGTTGCTAGTGGTAAACAAGGCGTATAAGGATGCGAAAGTGGTGGTAAACCAGCAATAAGCTTCGCTACGAGTTATATTGGGATTGGTTAAATACCCCACTTGGGGCTAACCAATCCCATTTTTCTTTTCCCCTAATTGCCACACCTCGCCCTTTCACCTCTCGCCAATGCCGCCCCTAACGCACACCCCCTCCTCTACTTAACAAAACAAGAATACGATAAAGCGCGAAGAAAACGTAGGCGTCTACTCTAAAACTATTGCGCTCAAGGCTGAAAAAAAGGTCATAAATTTAGGCTTAACAACTTTGTGACTTCAATTTTCAAAACCCAGCTGTTTGCCAACCGCTCAAAATGACGTACAAATATTTTACAAACAGACATTTGTTCGCCGATCATTATAGAAAAAAATAAGGCGTAAAACAATGCTTTTGGGCACTATTTTCAACCTTTCAAATTTATTTTTTACACCTATTTGAGGCGCGCCACATGCGTTTTGCACCATTTAGCCTTTCTATTTGGCAGTTGACGCACAATTTTTCGCAACTCCAAAACCAACTTTTAGCAACTAAAATCACACCTTTCTAACACATTTTAGCCTTAAAAAGCAGAATATATTTATCAAATTAAAGGCTTCAACCCCCTATCCTCCTCGTATAATAATACAAATAGATGCGTGTTTTAATGCATTTCGCCTTGCATTTTGCTGCATTTAACCCTGCGTTTTGCTGCAGTTTACCTCGCGTTTTGGTACATTTAGCCTTGCGTTTTGCTACAAAACGCAAGGCTAAATGCAGCAAATAACACCGATTTTAGCTAGAAATGGCACGTTACGCCCTAAAAACCGCAATTTCATGCAATACCAGACAGCATTATAACCCTAAGCAAGTTGCCCCTTTTTGCATCACCCCAAACTCTCGCGAGAATTGAATATTTGGCGTCGAGTGAATGTTTGCTGACTGGCGAGGGCAGTATTTGCGCGAATATCCTCTCTTTTATTTTTACAAAACAGCAAATTAACAAGAACTATTCTTACGCCTTAACAAGATAAAGCCACACACAAAACATCCCTCGTCACCACATCACACATAGAAAAACCCGCTAGTTCCACTAGCCATTAAAGCGGCTTGGCCGTGCAAGCATCTATCTCGCGAGCGATAAACAGCAACTCGTCATCGGAAAGCGAAAAACTCATGGCAGCAGCATTACTAATGGCCTGTTCGGCATTTCGCGCCCCTGCTAGCACCACACTAATACCCTTTTGCAGCGTTGTCCATCTCAAAACAAGCTGCGCCAAGGTTGCTTGCTTCTCTGCAGCAAGGGGTTTAAGATGGTTAAGCATCGTTTCAACGCGTGCTAAATTAAATCGCGAAAAATATTCGTTGCGATGGTCGTCGGCCTTTAATTGCCCACCTTCAAAGTATTTCCCAGTAAGCAATCCGCGCGCCATAGGACTATAGGCTATTATGCCCAGGTTATGTTCCAGAGCGTAAGGCACAAGTTGTTCCTCAATTCGGCGGTTCAGCATGCTGTAAGGCACTTGGTTACTGGCTAGCTGTATGCTTTTGGCAGCCTCTTCCAGTTGTTCAACGCTGTAATTGCATACCGCAGCCGCCCTTATTTTTCCTTGTTTCACCAGCAAATCCAGCGTTTCCATTGTTTCACTTATGGGCGTAGTGTTGTCTGGCCAATGCAGTTGCAGCAAGTCAATATAGTCGGTATCCAATCGTCTAAGGCTTTCTTCCACCTCTTTCAGTATATTCTCTCTAGCCGTATATTTGTAAACCTCAATCGTTTTACCATCTTTAATTGCATTGCCAGAGCGCTCGCCACGTCCAGCATTGCTGCCATCCCACACCAATCCAAACTTGGTTAGCAATTGCACACGCGAGCGATCGTGGCCCTTGATGGCCTTACCAATCATCTCTTCGCTCAGTCCAAACCCATAGAAAGGTGCGGTGTCAATACTTGTTATACCGTTGTCAATAGAGGCGCGAACAGCAGCTATCGAGTCGGCCTCGTCGGTTCCGCCCCACATTGTGCCACCAATGGCAAACGAGCCATAGGCAATAACCGACAATCGAAGGTCGGTTGCTCCCAGTTTTATATATTCCATGATTGTTTGTTGTTGATTAAATGCAAAGTTAACTATTATTATGCGTATTGCTAAACAAATCACATTAAATAACACGCACTAGTCTACCGTGTAACCCGCTAAAGCGAAAGCACAAAAATAACGGCAAACTTCTTACCGCGAGAAGTTTGCCGTTACACCGTGCCACAAGTCTCTGCCCAGTAGCAATAGTGGCAGTTTATATTGGGGTTAAAGATTTAACTTAATGCTTCCGCCAGCCATCACCCACAACCCCGGTTGCTTAACTCCTCCCAAATCGTAATAAGGGTGAGCCGTAAGGTTATCAGCCTGCACATAGAGCGAATAGTTGGGCGCCGTCCATTGCAGTTTCAAATCCACCTTCGTATAAGGATGATAGCCATTCATTCGCTGCTGCCAGCGCATCGCCCAATGAGCCGAAAGGCGCGAAACAATGCGATGGTCTACCGTGGCCGTGAACTTATGGCGCAGATATTCCAAAGCATAGAGCGACTTATATATAGGTTGTGTGGTGTGGTGTTGTTGGTGAATATAGCATAACTCAACCTAACAGCTGTGAAAAGACTATTCGCCCACAACTCTTTGGGCATAAAAGCCAGGTCTACCGATGCCCCCATATTATCTAGTTTACCAATATTAAGGGCATGATAACGCGTGGAGGCCGATGTTTCGAACACCCAGTCAATCATGTCGCGACCATTGCTATAAAAGGCGTTGACCTGAGTTTGGAGAGCCGTTGTGCGATAACGCGCCCCCAGTTTATAAGTATTTACTCGTTCGGGATTAAGATTTTGGTCGCCCATCTGTGCGCGATTGCTGATATAGAGGTCGGTATAGGTGGGCAAGCGCAAGGCCTTGTTCCACGAAGCAAACACCTTCCATTGGGCATTTGGTCGCCATGCGAGGTCTACCCCAGGGTAAAAATGCAGCCCACCAGAAAGCCAAGTATTGTGATTAGCCAGCAAACCAGCCGAGAGTGTGAAATGTTGGAGCACCACATTATGTTCTAAAAACAAGCTCGTGTTGGTTCTTTCGCCTCGCCTTTCGTACATTCGGTCGCTGCCATGTATGGTTTTCCATTGGTGGGCAGGCAATGTTTCGCCATAGGCCGTGCTATAAATCAGCTCCTTACGCAAGTCGACCCCCAGTGCAGTTTTACCCAAAGCCCAGTTCACCACCGTATTTAAAGCTCCGCCATACACATCGGTGCGATGATAGTTTTCGCCTTGCGCAGCCCCCGTCATGCCACGCTTCCACTGGTAGTGGTCCCAATTGCGTTGCCAATAGATGGTGGGCGATAGGGTTAGCACGTTGTTGGGCAGGGGGCGGATGTTGCTACCCACCGAAGCCACAAACCGTCGCGTCTCCTCATATTGATTGTCGCTAGCAATGCCATAGAATGTGCCAGCGCCATAATCCTTAGCAACGAGTCCCGCTTGCCAAAACAAGTCTATTGCCTTAGTCTCGAAATTGCCTTGATAAAAGCCCTGTCGCTTACGAAAATAAGTATTGATTGTTCCGCCATCCGATTGCGAATAGCCACCGCTAAGCTGCTGGCGCACCGTCTTAGAGGCCAAACTAAGTGCCACGCTGCCACCAACAGTGCCAAACGAGCCACCATCGGCCGAGAGCCTAACGCCACTTTGAGCCTCGGTTTTGGTAACAATATTAATTGCCCCACTAAAAGCCGAAGCACCAAACACACGTGCCGAAGCACCTTCGAGCACCTCAATGCGGTCGATATCAGAAAGAGAAACAGGAAAATCAGCGGCGTTGTGTCCTGTTTGCGGGTTGCTAATGTTCACCCCATTCAATAGAATGGTAATCTGGTCGAACGTTCCGCCGTTGATAGAAATGTCCGTCTGTACACCAAAGCCTCCGCGCTGACGAACATCCACGCCTGAGACTAACTTTAAAACATCGTTTACACTGGTTGCGGCCGACCGTTGAATGTCGTCGCTACTGATAACAGCAACTACCTTAGCTGCCTGTAAAGCGGTGAGCGGCGCTCGCGAACCAGTGACCACCACCTCGTCTAGTTTCAGCTCCTTATGTGCTAAGGTGTCTGCCACCAACGGGGTGCGGGTGCTCAAGCCCTCAGCCTTAGCATGCGCCAAGGTTGCAACGCTCAGCGTGCCAACGATAACTTCTTTTCCCAAACACGAGAAAAGCGCATATCCCTTGCGAGAAAAATGCGTGAAACGCAGGCTCGCACGCTTGTTGAATAATGATTTATACATAAATTAAATTGTTAATAAAACGGTGCAAAGGTAGTAAAAAGGTGAGAGACAGAAAACTTTTAACCAGCAAGAAAAAGCATCATACCCTCTAAAAACAAGCCATACAAAGACAATACACACAGTCAATTTGTTAAAAAAAGCAGGTATTACCAACAAATTACCCACTAATGCGATGGCGAAACCAACAAAAAGTATTACCTTTGCACTCGCATTTATGCACAAAATCATTTTATAAACAAAAGTTCTATGTATTTAGATCAAGCAAAAAAACAAGAGATCTTTGGACAATACGGGAAGTCTAACTCTGATACTGGTTCTGCAGAGAGCCAGATAGCATTGTCTCATACCGTATTTCCCATTTGACGGAACACTTGAAAAAGAACCGTAAAGATTATAACACGGAAAGATCATTGACCATGTTGGTAGGTAAGCGTCGTCGTTTGCTCGACTATCTGTACGACCGCGACATCGAACGCTATCGCGCTATCATCAAGGCTCTTGGTCTGCGTCGCTAAGACGCCAGGCAACCATGTTGCCTTCGCTTGCGAAAATCTACTCCCCACAACAGTGATGTCCACTCGTTGTGGGGAGTTTCTATATGGGCATACACAAGCTTACCCTATAAGGCAACACATTAAACCACAAAACCAAGGGCACAAAGAACTCTAACTCAAAGCACCGAATGGCCAAAAGCATCCCCGCCCATAACACATCGCAAAGTGTTATCAACCAATGATTAAAACGAAAAACAAACAACAACCGCAAGCCACAGCACTAATTAAATGCATAATTAAACCTTTTCACATCTTTCGCCTACGCCAATTCACAAGAAAAGCCGCCCCTCACTGCAAAGCACTTTGCACTGCTAACGCCAAAAAGCGCGACAATTTGTAACCACAAGAACTGCAAAAACAGAAACCGAAAACACACAATTCTTAGGCGATGTTTAAGCAAATCTGTAAAATAATACGCCATTTATCACAGAAAATCAAGGATTTACGACGGATTATAAACATTTTTTCATTGAAATTCATTTAATTTCATTACCTTTGCACCCGCAATGTAAACAAGTCAAATATAACAGAACGTTGCGACATTTTTTTAAAGCGCAACAAAGACTACGACAGGATAATAAAGTATTTACTTAGCTGTTAGTTTTCGAATTTCTTAGTTACAAAACAAATAAGACATACACATGATATGTGTATAAGTCACAGATATAGATAAAGTATTATTAAATTATTATTTAAGTAATGAAAGTAAAGAGAACGAGAAAGGTTTATTTGGAACCTCAAATCCATTTTTACGAATTGCAAGAAGAGAGTGCAATTCTTGCAGCCAGTCCTCAACCAGCGTTTGATGTATCCACTGTGGAACCTGTAGCAGACGATGAAGATACCGAGTTAATTCCAGAAGACTAAAAACAAATATCTATGGGGCACAGAACGAAGCGTATAAAATGAGTTGAAGATAAAAACGGCTTATTGCTTTATGTTTCAAAGAGTTATGCGTATTGATAGAATATGAGCCTGTAAAACGAAACGTTTGCATTGCTTTAATTTCGGTTTACATTTGGGGCTCGTTGAGGCTCATAGGATTTACTAAAGGCTTACATAGGTTTACAGAAGGCTTACATAGGATGACGAGGAAAACAACGAGGGCAGGAAATCTGCTCTTTTTTATTGTGGTCTTAGAAAAAATAAAGTACTATTTTATTCCATATAATTATTATTTAGTATATTTGCAGCGTAAAATAATAGATTATGGCAAAGGTTATACACGTACATTTGATACACGGATTAAAGGATACGAAACGGAAAGACTGGTATTTCAGCAGTATTTCTGCCGTTTATACAGTATTTACGCCTGAACAGGTGGGTGCTACACGTAATTATTTGCTCCATGCAGGGCTTTCTGGAAATGGAACAATCATAACTACGCTCATTTCTGGCGGTTCTGGAGCAACGTATAAAAACTGAGGAAAAAGGAGCTTAGAACGGCATTAAAACGCCGTTTAAGAGGGTGGTAAAATCGGAGTGGTTTTATCACCCTTTTTACATGTATTCGAAGGCAATTTTCAGGGCTGGTTATGCACGTGGTTATGCAAAGTGGTTACGCATTTTTGTAAAAGTGGTTATGCAAAAATAGGTTTTGACGGGGTATGATACAGTGGGGGAAAATACTACTTTTTTAATGATATTCGAATTTATGCCACCGATACCCCCCCCTTAAATGCCACCTATTTTTGGAACTCTACCTTATTAAATAACGCTATATCAAGCACTTTCCTATTTTCAAGGGTGTTAAAGAGGGGGGGGATAGAGAAAAGGGGGAGAAAGGGATGGGACTGGAGGGTTATGGTGTATCTTCTCGTTATTCTTTCTCGTACCAACGTCCTCCCTTGATAACTCTAAAGACGTCTATCCGACGTTCGCAGTGCTTGAAGATTGGGCATTGGCGGCAAGCCTTTCTTTTTCAATAGTTAATTGACGGACCTGAGCCTTGAGTTGCCCGATTTCCTCTGCCAGCTCATTCGCTCGCAAGTCTTTATCCTGCATGAGAGTGAGAAACATTTCGCAAACTCCGTTTGAGTCCAGTGGAAAATCTGGCAATTTTGGTACAGCAATTGCGGACTTGGAGCGCCCCTTGATATTACCAGCTGTAAGCATAGAGCCTTCTCCAAGCAATATCCAAGTTGGATTGAAACTATAAAGATCACATAATAGTGCTATAGTTTCAGTACCGACATTCATTCTAAAATTCAGTATTTCTGAAAACTTAGCAGGTTTAATGCCTAAACTTTGTGCCACGCCTGTTTTGGTCAGTCCTTTGTCCTGTAAGAGCGACTCTATAGCTTTCACGAAACGCATATTTATATCTGCTTTTGTCACCATTTTATAAAATTTATTTCAGAAATACTGAAAAATATTTTGTTGTATTACAGAATTTCTGTATCTTTGCAGCATATTCCATTTGGAAATGCGCTCAAAGATACAAAAAAGGGGCGAGAATAAAGAACGGTTTAACAATTAAATGGGTGAAATTATGAAAAAGTACATTCACATTCAGAAAGCGGATCGCGAGTTCATCGCAAAGACTTTCAAGGTTTCCAAGCGTACCGTGTATAACGCCATTCACTTTGAAGATATGAATGAGGGTAGCGACCTTGCCCGGAAGATACGTACCCTTGCTTTGGAGCGTAGAGGTATCGTAATGATTGAGGCTCCCGAATGGGAAGTTCTGCATGATGCGGACGGCTATATAAGGTGTTACCGTGGCGACATTTTACTGGAGTTCTCGAAGACGGAGCCGTGGTGCGATGTATTCAAACAGGGTGAGAAGGTACGCCGGTTTGATAACTTGATGACAAGCGACATCCAGGGCATTCAGGACTGGGCAGCAACACTGTAAGGAGGTACTATGGAGTATTACAACAATAGGCTTTGCATATCATACGGCGAACTTGTAGATGGTGGCATTATGACTGCCTCGAACTACAATAGCCTTACCTATCGAAAGAAGGTAAAGGTAGTTCGGCATGGAGGCGGTGCGAGTGATTGTTGTGCTCTGATTGCCATAGACAGTTTGCCGAGTAAGTACAAGGCGGCTGTTGAGAAAAAGTACCCCGGCGGCGATGAGGTGCGCATCAAGACTTGGGTACTGTCCAATTACGAGATGGACCAAGCTGCCGTTGCATTTTTCCATGACCGCAGCAAGACTGGTATCGACCTTGACGAGAAAAAGAAACGCGAGTACATCATCAACGCCTCGGTACTGAACTGCTGCATCAAGCTCTATGAGCGGGCACGGGACAGCCAACGTCTGTTCGGTGGCAGATACAACTGGGATATGATGACGAAGACCATAGAAACCTTGCGCGAGGAACTGGGACACACGCTCCCTGCCAGTACGCTGCGCTTCAGGAAGAAGGTAAACGACTACAAGCGCAACGGCTACGGCTGCCTTATCAGCGGCAAATTTGGAAACCAGAGCGCAAGGAAAGTGGATTACAAGACCAAGCAACTGGTCCGTGGCTTGGCAGTCTTGCCGAACAAGCCCTACAACAGTAACGTACACGAGATGTATATCAGCTTTGTCTGTGGCGAGCTTGATGTTTACGACCCGAAAACCGGAGAACTGTTCAATCCCGATGATTTCACGGATAAGAACGGCGACCCGAAGTCCCTGAGCGAGAGTACCATCAACAATATACTGAACGAGCCGGCAACCAAAATGCTGATAGAAAAGTCGCTATCAAGCTGGAGTACCTTTATGCACGAACAAATGCCTTATATGCACCGTCATAGCGGACAGTTCTCACTGAGCCAGATCACGATGGACGACGTGGACCTCACACGCAAGCTGAAAGATACGAAGCAGCGTGTTCATGCCTACTATGCCTACGATGTGGTAAGCCAGTGCGTGATAGGCGCAAGCTATGCGAGGAAGAAGGACGAGCGGCTCGTAGTGGACTGCTTCCGTGATATGTTCCGACTGATAGCCAGTAACGGCTGGGGCATTCCTGCCGGTATCGAGGTGGAGAACCACCTGATGAGCCAGTATAAGGAGGGCTTCCTGAAAGCCGAGACTGTGTTCCAGTTCGTACGCTTCTGCGCTCCTCTGAACTCACAGGAGAAATATGCTGAGCCTCTGAACGGTGCGAAGAAGCGCAGCGTGATACACAAGAACCACGAAGGCATCGGCCGTTTCTACGGCAAGGGCAAGTGGCGTCAGGAGTATCAGAAAATCAGCGACGAGACCAACGAACTCTACGAGGACAAGGAATATTTCACTTGGGAGCAGCTGGTTGCCGATGACCGTAAGGACAATGAAGAGTGGAACAACATGCTGCACCCCAACCAGAAGATGTATCCGGGAATGACGCGCTGGCAGGTGCTGGAGGCAAACATCAACCCGAACCTGCTGCCATACGATGCGAGAACGCTTGCCTATCATATCGGTGAAAGAGTGGAAACGAGTATTCGCAGAAATTCGACCGTAAGGGTGGCACACGAAGACTGGTGGCTGAGCAGCACGAGCGTACTGGAACGGCTGGAACCGAACAATTATAAGGTAACGGCCTGTTATCTTCCCGATGATGAAGGCGCACCACAGGAGGTGTTTATCTATCAGAAAGGCAAATACATCGACACCGTGGAGAAAGTGAATACTTACAGCCGTGTTATGGCCGAACAGACGGAAGAAGACCAAGCTGCATTCGTGGAACAGCAGAAAAAGATAGCGAAGTTCAACAAATATGTTGAGGACAACGCCATCGACAGACTGGGAATACTGAAGCCGAGCCAACAGGCACAGCAGGAGGTACTGGAACTGAACCCCTCCGCTCCTCTGAAATATGAGCCAAAAATGCCATTGCCAAGCGCATCGGACAGAGCGGTCGCAGACATATAGAATAACGTTAAAATGCCATTAGAATATGATTAGTGAGACTCAAAAACAGCGGATACTGGAGGCGATAGCAGCCAACCGCAAGAATTATCCAAGCGATGCGAAACACGCATCGGCACTGGGTATCTCTCCAAGTGTCTATAACGGATTGAAAAAAGGTCAGACGGAGAAAGCGCTGAGCGATGCCAACTGGGTGAACATTGCCCGGAGGCTGGACGTGAACCTCCGAGAGACGATTGAGTGGAAAGGTGCACAGACGGAGACTTTCAAATATATCAGCCTGCAGATGGAGGCGTGTCAAGAGCGTAGCCTAAGCGTGATACTCTGCGACCTGCCCAACATCGGCAAGACCTATACGGCACGCTGGTATGTACACGAACACCGTAACGCTGTGTACGTCGATTGCTCACAAGTGAAGACGAAGCGTGCGTTGGTCAAGAAGATAGCACAGGAGTTTGGTGTCGGCATCAGCGGCAAGTATCAGGACACCTACGAGGATCTCGTGTATTATCTACGCTCGATGGAGCGTCCGTTGGTAGTGCTGGACGAAGCTGGGGACTTGCAGTACGAGGCTTTCCTTGAACTGAAGGCATTGTGGAACGCAACGGAAATGTGCTGTGGCTGGTATATGATGGGAGCAGACGGACTGCGTGCCAAAATCAACAGAATGGTGGAACATCAGAAAGTGGGCTATGCGAGATATTCTCACGCTATGGCGGTAAGTACAGCCGTGTAACGCCTGACCAAGAAGATGACCGTAGGGAGTTCCTGTTGGAGCAAGCCCGTGCCGTGGCCAGCGTGAACGCACCGAAAGGAATCGACATCGGACAGATTGTGCGCAGAAGTGGCGGCGGACTGAGAAGGGTATATACAGAGATAGAGAAACTAAAAAAAGCATAGTACATGGAAACAAAGATAACAGTGACATTTGAAGGCGGAACACGCAGAGTGCTGAAGAGTCGAAGCGAGTTGAATAATATAGATGAGCACCAAGAGGCCTGCTTCGTGATGAATAATCTACAGGTGTTTCATGGCTATTGTGATGGAGAAGTGGACGACGATGGTGATTTTGCAGTATTTGATACCATTCACAGCATAGCACTCACTTTCAACCGTCTTATGGGCTGGTTCTATAAATATAGCGGGAAAAAGAAATCAAAGAGGATAAAGTGATATGACCAAACGCGCATACAGTCCGAAAGAGATTGCAGCCAAGAAATGGGTAACATTGCCTTGGGGTGAGCAGTGGAGTGAGCCGTTTGGCTTCCCTGCCGAAAACGCCTCTTGGTTTATCAGCGGGGCGAGTGCGCAGGGTAAAAGTTCGTTTGTTATGCAGTTAGGCAAGGAACTGTGCAAGTATGGTCCTGTTCTCTACATGAGCTATGAGGAACGTGTAAACCAGAGTTTTCAGCGACGCATGGACTACTTGGGAATGAACGAGGTGCAAGGACGCTTTCGCGTTGTAACTGATGATTCGATAGATGAGCTTGCCGAACGCCTTGCCAAGCCAAAGAGCCCGAAGTTCATTATCGTGGACTCCTACCAAGTGGCATACGACGATTTCGGCTGGACTTATCCTGCTGCTGTTGCCTTGATGCGCCGTTTCAATCGCAAGTGCTTCATCTTCATCAGTCAGGAAGACAAAAGTGAGCCAACAGGCAAACCGGCACGACGGCTCAGGTATATCTGCGATATGAAGGTTCGTGTGATGGGTTACAAAGCCTACTGCTTGGGCAGGTCAATCGGTGAAGCCGGAAACCATTATGTAGTCTGGAAAGAAGGTATATTGAAAACAAGTAACAATCTGTGATATGGACGAGAAAGAAAAATGCTGCATCTGCGGCAAAGAGATAGAGGGGATGGGTAATAATCCCTATCCTGTGAGAACGGAAGGACGGTGCTGCCGATATTGCAACTATACCGTGGTACTGCCCGAAAGAATAAGACTATCAAAACAAGATCGCTATGAGCAAGGAAAGACGGATGATTGAAATCACTCCGGGACGTATGAGTCCGGGCGGGCGTATGACAGACCGCATCGAGAGCCGTGGGCACAGTTGTCCTTACTGTCAAGGGAACGGCTACCATTGGCAGGAAGATGAGTGGCAGGAACGCTACAAGCAAGAGTGCCCGATATGCAATGGCAGCGGCAGGCTCGACGCATTGATAACCGTTGAGTGGAGAGCGTCAGACAATGTATAATCTTTAATCAATATGACAATGAGCAATTTTTTAGACGAAATCAAGAAGCGTATTCAAGTGTGGCACGAGCAGCGTGCGGAGCGTATCGAGGCAGACCGTCAGGCGGCACTTGATGCAGAGGCACGGGAAGCTGTGCAGGTAATGGAATTCAACAGCAGGCTGTACATCTGTGTACACGGCACACCACTGTTCGACATTGATATTTTCAAGAACAGCGTGGCCGAGGTCGTAGCCTGTGGCCGCAGCGCATACAAGGACTGGAAGGAGGAGAAGCTATGGGAGCGGAACGGAACTACGCACGTTTCTACTGTCTGCTGAAAAAACTGCCCGGAGCAGATAAGGAAACGCTTGTGGAGCAATATACCCACGGTCGGACGGTCCACCTTCACGAGACTTCCATACAGGAGTATGACGCGATGTGCAACGATATGGAACGAGTGGCAGGATTCGATGAGCGCAGGGAGGCCATCCGGAAGGAACTCAGACGGAAGCGCAGCGTGTGCCTGAAGCTGATGCAGCAGCTCGGTGTGGATACCACAGACTGGGCGCGAGTAGACAACTTCTGTCTGAATTCCCGTCTTGCCGGTAAGCCTTTCAGGAACATCAGCATAGAGGAGCTTGAAGACCTCGCTGTAAAACTGAGGACTATCAAGCGCAAGGGCGGTCTGAAACCACGGCAAGCACGGGAAGAGCAAAAGAATACGACCTCATTTGTTTATGTCCCTATGGGCAATATAGCAGAAAGTTAATGAATATGACACCAACAAAATTTGTCAAGCGTGCGATGGAGCACATCAAGGAACTCGGTAAGGAAATGAGTAATGAGGATTACAGCACTGGTCTTGAGCTACTCTCTTACGAACTCGACACCGAGCAACAGGACGTAAACTGGCAGCTATTGAGCAGCGAAAATAAATTTGTTTAATAACCCTATAAAAAGAAAATACAATGGCAACAAGAAAGAAAAAAGTAATCATTACCGGCGTGAGCAGAGAAGCCGCCGATGAAGCGTTTGCAACCTATGCCAAGAGCGATGCACAGTTGCAGAAAATCAATGCGGACATTGAGTTGCAGTGCGCCAAGTACCGTGAGAAGTATGCCGACAAGATAGCCACCCTCTCGGAGGAGCGCGACAAGGCGTTCGACACTCTTCAGGCATTCGCCACGGAGAACCAAGCCGAGCTGTTCACCAAGAAGAAGAGCCTCGACATGGCGCACGGTGTGATAGGCTTCCGCACGGGCACGCCGAAGCTGAAGACCATCAAAGGCTTTACATGGGCAAGCGCGTTGCAACTGGTTAAGGAGTTCCTTCCTGACTATGCACGCCAGACTTGGGACATCGCCAAGGATAAGCTGCTTGCCGACCGTGATGCCGAACAGATGGCGGATAGCATGGCCAAATGCGGCATTCAGGTAGTGCAGGACGAAGCCTTCTACGTGGAACCCAAGAAGGAGGAAACGGCATGAAGCACCAAGTAACAAAGGCGCCCAAAGTAGCCCTGTGCCGCAAGTGCTGCGGCACGGGGCATTACCGGCGGATAGCGACAGACGGCACGTTTACCTTTGAGCAGTGCCCCCAGTGCGAGGGTTCAGGCAGGGTTACGGTGAGCGCGGTTATGGAATATGACATCAGACCTTACAAACAAAAGGAGCGATAGGATATGCAGAAGCGACGCGGAGTAAGTTACCAGAAACGTGTGGAGGAAATAAACAGGATATACGACCAGCATGCCAAGAGCGGAATTTCCAACCGCGAGATATGGCGACGGTACGTATATCCTGTGTATGCCATTACGGAGCGCACGTTCTACAACATACTGAACGCGAGCGCAGAAAGCAAGAATAAGATAGCTGACGATACCCGTCAGCTATTGCTCTTTGATTTCGGTAACGACAATGAAAGATGATTTGCACGAGGTTATTGCCCGAATTTTGAAAGACATCCGTGTCGATCTTACGGACGAGTTCGACAGGAATTTCGAGCGGCAGGGCTTTTTCTCACAGAAGTGGGCAAGGCGAAAAAGTCCGATGCGCCCCGGTGGTTCCATATTGATTGACACTGGCGGTCTGCGGCGCAGCGTGCAGAGCCGGAGTACGGACAGCAGTATAACCTTCTATTCCTCTCACCCTGCAGCTGTCATTCACAACGAGGGGGGCGAAATCAAGGTAACGAGGAAGATGAAGGCTTACTTCTGGCACAGGTATTACGAGGCGGTCGGCTCGTTCGGACGCAAGAAGAACGGGGAACGAAGGCAGGACAAACGCACGGTGCAGCTGAGTACGGAGGCCGAGTTCTGGAAACTGCTTGCCCTGATGAAAGTCGGCAGCAGTATCAAGATACCCAAGCGGCAGTTCCTCGGCACGGCACCTGAAGTGGAGAAAACGGTAACCGAAATCATAGAGGAAAATCTGACCGAGTATTTTGACCATTTAGACATCAAACAAAAATGAGAAAAGAATTATACAACGCCATCAAGGAAAAACTGAATGTAAACGTGCCCGAAGTGGCGCACATTGCCCTGTGGAACCACAACGTGGAGTTCATTGAGCAGGAGGATAACTGGGAACGTCCTGCCGTGTTCGTGGAGATAGCCACCATCAACTGCTCGCCGTTCCAAGGCAGGGGGCATCGTGGCAAGGGACTGGTGCGCCTGCACATCGTTACAGACTGGATCGAGGGCGGTCAGGACGCAGCTTGGGATCTGAGCTATAAAATACATTCTACACTCGAAGGCTGGACGGTGAGCGTTTCAATGGAATGACGCTCGTCGCAATAGACACCAACCACAACCACGAGGACATATTGGAGAGCATAGACAGCTATGAAGTGCGTTATCTGATGACGGAATAAACGCCCTGCATCGAAACAAAGAAGCCCCGACGGACAATTTACCGTCGGGGCTTTTTCATGCGCACAGGTTGGAAATAAACGCGATCAGACAGCCTCCTTCTTGAACAGCATCATATCCGTGTACGAGGCATTGTAGTTCATGTGCGCGTTGAATTCCACCTTGACAGCATTCTCAAACGGATTGCCGAGGGACCGGTTACGTCCCAGCCACTCACACAATTCAAGAATGGAGGATTTGTTGGAAGTGAAATAGACAAAGGAATGACCTGCAAGGACATTCAGCACGTCCAGATAATCAGCCATTTTCCAGTACATATTATAGGTGCCTACCTCCGTGGAAAGATAAGGAGGATCCACGAGGAACACCACGCTCGGTGTGTCCTTGTGTTGGTTAAATAGTTCCTTGTAGTCGCAGGAGGTTATCTCAAGCCCGTCGAGATAGTCTGGGCAGGTTGGGTAGTCACTCTTCCGGATACTGTTGTAAAGGGTTTCCTTTCGCATTTCAGGCACACTCAACTTGTATTTCATTGAGAACATAATCGATGAGGACAGCGTAATGAAATCAACATATCCGACCACTCTCTCTTCCTGCTCGATACGGGCGAAGATACGCTTCCTCAACTCGCCAGTGATGGGCTTGTTGCGTGGCACTTTGTCTGCCACGATGTCGCGCAGGTCGGCTATCAGCCTGTTGGTCTGTGGAATGTGCTGTAGTCGGCAGCGATAGTTGTCGAAATCATTGTAAACCACTGTCGATTCAGGTTTGGTACGCTTGGCAATGTGCGAGAGCAGCCCGGAGCCTCCAAACAAATCCACGAATACGGTGTCGGCAGGAAATTGCGACAAAACCTTTATAAACTCCTTGACGAACATTCTTTTCTGTCCTACGAAAGGCAGTGGGGCTGACTTATACATACGGCTCATACATTTAGGTCAAATTTAGTGTCCTCATTTCCGGCAAGAAGCTGTTCCGTCCGGCTGATGTTATTCTCGTAAATGTGTACATTGCCGATATTGAGCGTGATGGACTTCAGCGGCAGTTCTATCTGTCTTGCCATAAGGTAGAGATGGTAGATGTCGGCAGGCAGTCCAAGGTTGGCATCGCTACTGCGCTGGTAGGCAGTAAGCACGAGTTCTCCCTGTTCAATCTGAAACTGCACGAGGCTGAGACAGGGTGCCTGATTGCTTTCTGCATCTGTTGAGCCAAGAAAAAGGACATAGTTCTTGCTGCTGCGCTTCTCACGGTTGATCTTCGCAATCAATGGTGGAAGTTTCTCCAGATAAGTGGGATAGCTGTTCACAAGAACCGGACCGCAGTAGTCCCACCAGTTGATACCCGCTTCCCTGTATTTCTCTACATTACGCTCCCCCTGCATAAAGAGGCGGAGTTCATTTTTCAGTTTCTTTCGGGCAATGCGTGGCTCTCAAAGATGTCGAGCAGGTCACCGGGGTTGAGTGTCAGCTGTTCGTTGAGCAGGTAGCGGATGGTTCCCTTCTTGTTGTCCTGTGTCTTCCCTGACACGAGGATTCTTTGAAGAATTTGGTAATACTTGTTCATATTTCGTCTTTTTGCTTGTCGGCACAAAGATACCCATGCCGGTACAGACGAAAGAACAAAGCCGGCAAATCACACTGCAGAGGGCGTGCAGTCTGTTTGAAAGTGCTTGATGAGCCCATACACCTTCCGTTCACTTACGGCATACCTTTCTGAAAGGATAGCCACGATGTATGACACCTTTTCTCCTTTCGCAAGCAGTGTGGTATAATCACTATACAAGTCCACGAACTGCTCATCTTCCAAGCGTATTCCTGCCATTCGCAGTCTTTTTATCAGTTCCCTGTTAAATTTCAAGACCTCAATTATCTTCATCTTCATAAAATTTTGTATCTTTGCAACATCTCACTTACATAGGCGCATAAAAAAAGCCATAAGAGTGGTCGGAAGGGCATTTGCCCCCGGTCGCGCTCTTGTGGCGTTTATGTGTTAATATGTAGGTGAGATGACTATTAACAGGCCGGGGGCTTTTTATATCCCTCCCCCGAAGGGACTCTCAACTATCCACTATACTTGAAATAGTTTCCACCAAGCAGGCGGACGCTCCAGTAGTAGCATAGTGCAATGACAGCTACCCAGAGAGCCTTTGCCGGTGCGAAACTGCACTTTCCTATCTTCCGGAAGCAATTCACGAACAGGCGGACATCAGCAGCCTTGCGGTCGCTTTCACTGCCCCCACGGTCGTAGTCATCATCGTGGATGCAGCATGCCGCATAGAACAACTTTGCATAGGGTGGCTTGAACCACCTGAAGATTCCACTCTGACAACCACAGCCCTTACTCATGGTCAGCCTCCTTCCTGTATGCCGACCAGTCGATGGCGTCCTTTTCCTTCCAACCATTGGCCAGAGAGGACTGGATATAAGTCATCGCCTTGACGTAGAAATCCGTCAATTCGTCGAGCGTTTCAAACTTGCGGTACTGCGGCTGCTCGTCTGTCCCGAATTTGAAGGTAACGGGCAGGGTTGCCCCTGCGGTCTGTATGGCAAGGTCGTATGCCGATTTATAGTTGAACTGGTTTTCGGACGACAGCCATACAGCCATATCCTCGTAGGTGAATCCCGAAAGTATGGCTTCATCTACCTTGGCATTGTACCATGCTATTATGAGGCTCTTTACTTCCTCCAGTTCCGGCAGGTGGTCAAACTCGTGTTCCATATAATCTGCCGAGCCATCATCTTTTTGCTGCACGTCCCAACGCACACGCCATTTTCCTCTTGCCGGGTTGGTGCATTCGAGCAGCCTCACACCGGCACTTCCTTGTACTCTAATCATCAGCTGAAAACGTATTTTGTTCTACCCTTACCGAAAGTTTCCGTCCGGATAGTTGTCTCGAACGGGAAGCCGTCCGGCATTTCCCTGATTTGTGCGAGGATATTCTTCATTTCCTCGCTGTTGGTGAAAAACTTCTTCATCTCCCCGTTCACCTCGATGGAGACAATGCAGCGGTCATCCCCCTGTTCTGTCTTGATACCCGTCTCGAAGTCCTTGACCACGATAGGCAGGTTTACCAGTTCCCGGATACTCACCACTGTTCCGGGAAAACGTTTCTTGCCGTCTTCCGGCTGGTAAGAAACGTTCAAGTCCTTAAATGATCTCATTTTTTTGCCTGTTAATTTATAAAACATATTATTGCAGTCGGCGTGCTTTGCCATGCCGTAAAGCGAGGCTATGAGTTCACGCCGTCTCTTTCTTGATTTTACTTCATTCAGTTTCTTAGCGGCTTTCTGCTTGATACGCT
Source organism: Hoylesella shahii DSM 15611 = JCM 12083 (assembly GCF_000613445.1). GTDB lineage: Bacteria > Bacteroidota > Bacteroidia > Bacteroidales > Bacteroidaceae > Prevotella > Prevotella shahii. The sequence goes on along the minus strand of NZ_BAIZ01000014.1, from coordinate 33,654 downwards.
TGCGCAGGAGAATGTGGTCAGGACGGATTACGTAGCCGAGGAAGTCTATTCCTTCCCTAACAGGAAATATACGCTCATTCCTCTTTACCTTCAGACCGATGCTCTCTATCTGACGGTGTATGATTTCGCGCACTTCCCAAAGTTCCCTCTTGGAACCGGCAAGTACAACTCCATCATCACAATACCTGTAAAAGTGACGTACACCGCACTCGTCTTTCAGCACGTGGTCAAGGTGTATGGACAGCAGCAGGTTTCCAAGTCCCTGTGAGGAACGGAGCCCTATGCTCAGTCCATGAGGCATCATACGGACAAAACCGTCAAGCATAGCGATGAGCCTCTCGTCCTTGAACACCCGGCGTACACAATCCATCACCGTATCCTGAGAAATGCTCTCATAGAACTTGCTGATGTCAAACTTGTAGCAGTAGCGTGTCGATTCCGGCTGTTCCTGCATATCCCTGTGGATATATGCCAGAAGGTCGTGCATACCCCTTCCCTTGATACTTGCAGAGGTGGTCCGGATAAAACGCTTCTTCAGGTGTCTGTCCACCACTGCCATGATAGCGTGTACTGCTATACGGTCTTTCATTGACAGAATCTGTATGCGGCGTACCTTGCCGTTCTCATTGATCTCACGCTCACGGTAGTCCCTGACCGTGAAGGTTCCTGCCTCGATACACTCACTTAACTCGCGAATTACCTCCTCGCGATGGGCAAGCAGCGAACACCCCTGCGGGCTTTCCTTTCGCTTGGTACCACGCAGCACCCTGTCGAACGAGTCCGACATATTGGAGTATTCTACGACCTCCTCGATGATGTATCCTTCCCTGCGCATCTCTTTTATCTGCTTTTATATTTATACACGAAAGGCATTAGCCTTCCTTACTCCGGGCCTGAGTTTTTCGAGTCTTGGTGTGGACCTACCAAACTCCACCCGACACTTGATGTTCCGGCTTTCCACCCTGATGAGTGCTTTTGCCATGGCTTGCCCCCCTCGGTGCAGCTGTAAGGACACGTCCTCCTTTGCCGTGGGACCGATTGATTGTTTGCCAGACGCGAACCGACATTCGTGTGCGAAGCCGAAGCATCGTTATTCGCATTCGTGTACGAGACACCGCAGTTCGGGTTCGCGTTGTTGCTGCCACGATAGACAACACGGGATTGGGGGACTCCGCCGTTCCAAATGCAAAGGTACTCATATTTAGGGGGCTTCCGTTCAACTTTTCAGAGAATCAGCCAGATAAGCGCGGCAACGGCACCACCACCTACCGAGAGCGACCAGTCTGTCCAGCCATAGATGTTGCTGTACATCTTGTCCTTGAGTTCAAGACAGGTGGCTGCCACGACAGCCGAATAGAGTGCTGTCCAAGGCGAACAGGCAAGCAATCCCACCATAAAACCACCGATAAGGCGCTTGTAGTGGTTTGATTTTTTGAGAAATTCGATAATTTTCTTCATAATTGTTTGATATTTGATGGTTTATTACTATATTTGCAGTGAGGATTCCGTAGCTAATGACTACCGATTCCTCGCCAGAAGGAGGAATGAGCAATCATTCCTCTAACTTTTTATACAATACTTCTAATTTTTCTCCATTCTTCAACCACACTTCTGTGATACGCTGTCCGTCCTTTATTCTCTGATGGATGATGCGTTTCATGTACGCTTCGGTCAAATCAGGTTTGTCAATAATTAGTCTATCCGATTGTTTCAATCCATCATTCAGCATATTTCGGAATGCCCGCTTTGGATTACTGGAGGTGAATCCCTCGTGTTCGTACCACTTGCCATCGATGAGCAGGTCAGGGCATTTGCCCTCGTACTTTGTTCCCATGAGCGAGTGGTAGATATTCTGATAGACGAACTTCTGCGGTCGGGACATCTTGGGAGTAAGCCTCGCCTGCTGTCCCTGCTTGGCAAAGAATTCGGCAACCTGCATGAGTTTATGATAGTCGCTGTCGGCAGGATTGACCAACTGATGTACCTGTACCCTGCCTCCATTGGGATATTGCCTTTTCGTTTCAAACCTCTGGCTCTCGCACATTCTAATGAGCTTGCAGGCAGCGCACAGTTCGTTCTCAGGGATAAAGGCGAGTTTTGTCCTGCCTTTTGCTAAGTCGCAGTCGTTACACCGTCTGATGGTGTATTGATTGTAATCGGGCACGGTCTTCTTCTGCTTGCCGGCATTGAAGCGGAATATCCCTTTCGTGTCGCCCTGCAGGGCTTCCTCTCCACGAGCCATCGCTTCGTCCTGCGGTGTAGCCGGATACTTTGACTTGCGTACCTGCACGACCGTACACCGGCAGCCCCAGCCGTTGGGTGGGTAATAGGATTCCCAGAACGGGTCTGTCATAGGCAGTGTAACGCCATTGAGGGCAGCGTGTTCCGGGCGCACCTTGCTGTCGCCGGCAGTCCGGTACTGCAGGTTGTAGCGGTCGCCGTCCTCTGCGTACTGCTCCCATTTGGCAGCCATCTCGGCAGATGACCGGACGAAGTTATACTCGGCACGGAGATAGTTCCGGTTGTATGTGGTGTCTATTGTTTTAACGTCATTCAAAAAGCGTTCAAACGGCTTCCGATTGCCGTTCTCATCGATAAGCGACGGGAAAGCCTCGTTCAGCTCGTGAAATGTCTTCAGTCCGGAGAAAATGTAGTTGGAGCGTTCAAGCCTTCTGCGCATACCCTCAGACATCTTTACCTGTCTGAAAGAAGTATCCAGAACGGAGGCGTGGGTTCCGATAAACTCCTGCGCCTCGTCAGATGCAAGAATATTGATGTCGAGCGTCGCCCCTTTCTGCTTGAAAAGTGCTGACATCATATCTTTGAAAGCCTTGGTAAGTTTTGCTTGGACTTTATCCTCGGTCTCCTTGTCGAGTGTCAGTGTGTGGTGGGCAGACTGTAGGATTTCCCCATACCGGCTGTGCAGCCCCACGTAGTCAGTGGGGCTCAATCGAAAAAAGGGTGTACATTTTTTTGCTGTTTGTTCTTATCATCAGTCTTCCCTTTTTTGTCGTCAGGGTCTTCTTGCGGTTCCATCATAGGCATATTGTTCCGTCGTTCCCCCACAGGCATGGAATACTTCTCCGCGAAGTAAGCCGGATCCACATCGTAGCGGTCTGCCACCATCGTCTCGTATGCTACCTGCTGCTCCGGCGTATAGTCGATGGAATCGTCCCAGTCGAAGCGAAAGCTTGAGCGGGAAGCCGTGGGCAACCATTCGTGGAATGAGCTGGTTATTGACAATGTCACGCAGCATATCGCGTCATCCTCCACAAGGTTTTGGAACACCTGCAGGTGCGTCTGGCTCTGCGAGAGGCTGCTGCCGTCTTCGATGGTCATCGTCTGCCCGATGATGAGCTTGGACAGTTCTGAGTTTGCACGGTCTATGCGCTGGTTATAGACATTGTACGCATCGCCACGCGTGGATTCAATGAACTCAAGTTCCGTGTCGAGGGGCATGACGGCAGTCTGCGAAGCGCCAGCCTCGACGAGCATACGGTTAAGCCGGTCTATCTCCTTACTGTCCCGTGATGCTGTCTTGGCAATACGCATGGGCATGCCGAATATCTCACCGAAGGTGTCCCAGAAGGCAAGCATGTTCTTTTTAGGAATCGTATGCTGTGCAGCCTTCAGAAACAGACCGAGGTTGTCGGGCTGTCCTGCCTCTATGAGCCAGTCGGAGAACGGCGGCTGGTGGAAGTCGATGCCTGTCTTCCAGTCATCACCAATCTGCTTTACCACACGCCCATACTCAGGAATGACGTGCTTGCGAGGTATGAGCCTCACGCAGTCATAGCAGCGCAATCCGTCACCGTCCTGCACGATGTCGCCCAGCTCAATGAGCGAGTGCCCCCAGTATACGGAATCAAGGGCAAGACGGCACAGCTGCTTGAACCACGACTGGTCGAAGTAATGCAGTGCCTCGTCGCTCTCGTTCCCGGCTGTGTCCACAAGTTTGAACGACTTAGCCATGACGAAGCCTTCACGCTGGCGGACACAGCCAGAAAGGTGGCCGTCAGCGTCAGAGTCGCGATAGATGTCGTACAACCTCTGACGGTTGGGTTCATCTACGTTGATGGCCATCTGCCACGCCCTGCGCCAATCTGCAATATCCTTTCTCGTCAGGGCGTCGGTGGTCCGTTGCAGTGCCATGACCACATGCTTCACACGCTGGCGGTCATCTTCCTTGGCAAGGTTGAAACTGCCATAGTGAGTGTGAAGGACGTTCGTGTCAGAGCGTCCTGTCAGACCGCTGAAAAATCTCTTTATATCCATTACCAGTTATGTCTTAAAGGTTTCTGTGAGTGAAAGACGACCCCGATGCCAGACGGTTCCCCTGTCGCATCAACGCAGACGGGCAGGTCCGGTACTATCTTCCCCGCCTGCACGCCTTCCAGCCATTTCACGGCACGCTCGTAACGTTCCTTCCGGATCTCGCTGCCCATCTTCTGGGGCATGGCCGATACCATGTGATAGAGGGCTATGTCGCAGGTGTACATGACAATGAGCTTGTTTCGCTTATCGCCCTCTGCTGTGAACACTGCCTTGCAGTCGTAAACAGGTCTGAGATAGCTTGAAATCTCCTCCTGCGCCTCACTCTCGGCATTGGCACGGTTTTCGGCAGAGGTCTGTGATACGGTCTTCAGGGCTGCCTCACCTATGACCACCCTGTAGTCTTCGTCTGTAATAAACATCTGTCACCTCCTTTTCTATACAGTTACATACAATGCGTGCTTCTCTATGTCCGACACCTTTACGCCCTTACGGAAGCGACGGGTGCGCACGAGGTGGCGAATATTCTGCTTGGGAACGACCTTGAGATTACCTCCCATACTAAGCACATAATACTTCATTCCGAACAAGGCCGACAGTTTCTTTGCCTTACGGACTGCACGCTTGTATTTCCAAGCGAAAATGATGTCTTTTATCAGTTTTATCATACTACCATGAATTTTTGGCGGTCGGTCTTTTTCCGAACACCGGTTGAAAACTTTCCTGTCTTGCATTGCGCTGCAGGATCCATATCGCCCCCTCGTCAGCGTCCGGTGCATCGTCATGCACACGGCTGCCACGTTCGAGAGCCAGCGTCTGCTCTATGCCCACCTGCATATCGGGTGAGTCCTTGAGCTTCTCATTGTAGTAAACGTAGCCACGTTCCCACAGTGGGCTGACAGCTTCTATACGCTGTATTTTCTCAGGTTTCTTGCGCTTGTCGGGCATAATAGGCAGCTGGTATCCACGCAGGTTGCCCTCCACGGCGAACTCGTCCAGAATGACGTCCTGCATGAAGTTCGCCTCCATAAAGAAGAGTATGGCCACTTTGTCCCTCGTCCGTTCGTAGAGGTCATAAAGCCATCGTACCATACCTCCGACCGTGTCCTGCCGTACATAGCAGTCTATGAGATGGAGTTCGTTTCCGAGCTTGCCCCACAGCCGGGAAGCCTTGTAGTCGTTGGCTGTGGTTGATTTGAAAGACGGGTCGGTATAGCATACGAGCATATCATACTTGCGGAGCGACGGCATGGGCTTGTACCTTATCCAGTCGGCCCGGAAGATGGTGCCGTCCACGATGGGATTGTGCATCATCTCCTTCTCCCACGCACGGTAGCCCACGAAGTCTCGGTACTCCTGTGCGTCTTCCTTGGTCCATTTCTCCTTCCATACCGGCTCACCGTTCTTATCGACGGCCTGTACCTTTGAGACGAATACCCCTCGCGTGGCTGCGATGTTGGCCAGTACGGAGGTCTTTGATATGAGGTTTCCCACCATAAGGAAACGCCCGCGCCCCACATCGAGCGCCCCGAAGAGTGCCTCCTTCACCCAATCGGTGAGATCGTGCACACGCTTCTCATTGCGGCAGAGCTCGTCATCGTCAAGGTCGTCGATGACAATGTAGTCCGGACGCGCCTCGCGCTCACGCAGTCCACGCGGCGACTGGCCACGGCCAACAGCAAGGAACTTCACGCCGGAGGCTGTCTTGAACTCACCTGCCGTCCACAGTCCGAGGTTCTTCTGCTGCCCGAAGTCAGCGATGATGCGCTGATTATATTCCAGTTCTGCCTGAATATCTCCGAGCAACCGGTTTGCGCTGTCCTGTGATTTACCAACTACGACCATGAAATTGATGAGCCGTTTGGGGCGCAGCATCAACCAGAGCGGCATGAAGATGTCGAAGTGCGTGGACTTTGCATGACCGCGCGGCCACATGAAGACCGCTTTCAGGTTCGGTGTTTCCATAACCTTGCGTGCAGCCTGATTGTGGAACGGCGCGTTGTGTACCGTTCGCACCACCTCGCCCGTTGTCTTATCACGCAGCGTGAGGAAATGAGGGAAATAATACTCACAGAAGGCGGCATAGTTGCTGAGCAGTCTTTCCTTGCGCCTGTCTTTTTGGGCAGGTGTCTCGTTGGCAAGTGCCGTGGTGTCCGTAATGGACTGGATGCGCTTGCAATGCTCCTTCCACTGTTCGAATGCCAGTTTCTTTTCTGCTGCTGTTGCCATACGCCTTCTACTTTATCCCCATCTGCTCGGTGAGGTACATATCCTGAAACTTGTTGATGGTCTTGATGAGCTCCGGCGTTACGGTCGGGTCGATGGTGGCACGGTACTCCAGCCACTTGGAAAATGCCATGAAGACCTCTATCGCATCCACGACATTGGCCTTCTTGTCGAGCTTCTCGATGACGGAGGACAGTTTGGCGAGCTTGTCGCCCAGCCCTGCTATGAGCGAGGGGTCTTCCGACTCGTTCACCTCTGTAATGAGTTTGTCGATTGTGAGTAACAGTTTATTGACCAGTTCCGGTCGTGTTACGTTCTTTGCAGCCCTCGCCTCTTTCCACCCATCCGCATTGCACCACTTGGATATGGTAACCCTTGACACCTCTACTTTCTCCGCTATCTCGTTCTGCTCCATTCCCGCAAGGTAGAGAGAGCGTGCAAGGGATTTTTTCTTTTCTGTTTCTGCTTTTGTCATAATCTGCTTGTATGGTTCTACATAGCAGACGTTTTCAAACGTCTGCTTGGGAGTTTCGTTCCCACTGCAAAATTGCCTTATTTTATTGAGGTTTCAAAAAAACGGTGCAGCCGCTTCATAGAAGCGTGCAGTGGTTTCATACTTTTTTGGTAGTCAATGATTTATGACGTAATATTGCAGTCGAAATCGAATGTTAAACGCAAATGGGAAAGCGAGTAAGAATATCTAATGACAGCTTGAACAGCTACGGGTTCAGAGTGTTGACGAGCGGCATGGACGTTGGCCAGTACAGCCGTAACCCCGTACTGCTCTATATGCACGAGCGCGGCAATGTGGTGGGCTATGTGAAAGACCTGAAGGTGGAGAACAATGAGGTAACCGGCGAGCTGATGTTCGACTGTGCCTCAGAACTGAGCCAACGCTGCAAGAAGCAGTTTGAGTTCGGAAGCCTCAGGATGGTGAGTGCCGGTCTGGAGATACTTGAGACGAGTGAGGACAAGGACCTGCTCGTAGCCGGGCAGACACGTCCTACCATCACCAAGAGCAAACTCTTCGAGGTCAGCATTGCCGATGTCGGCGCGAACGACGATGCGCTCGTGCTTCAGAGAAACGGAAAGATGATAACTCTCGGCAGGGACGGCGACTGCGACCTGCCGCTTTTGAACAATAATAACAAACAAAAAAAAACAGAAGAAATGGAAAACAAGACCATTGCCCTGCAACTGGGGCTGCCGGAAACGGCTACGGATGCGGAGATTTCAGCAAAGCTCACGGAGCTGAATGCGCTGAAGGAACAGAACGTATCTCTGCTGAAAGAGAAAGAGAGCCTTACTCTGGTGAACATCACCAATCTCGTCACACAGGCCATCGCCGAGAAGCGACTTGAGGAGAAGGACAAAGACCAGTTCGTGGAACTGGGCAAGAAAATTGGCGCGGAGGAGCTGGAGAAGACACTGAAGGCGATGCACCCTGCCGTGAAACTGTCTTCCGTATTGGGACATCAGGGCGGTGCATCTGCTGGTGAGCAGAAGTTCACGAAGCTGAGCGAGGTGCCGGCCGACCAGATAGCGGTCTTGCGCTCGGAGAACCCGGAGGAATACAAGCGCCTGTACAAGGCCGAGTACGGTATTGATTGTGAGATTTAAGTAGAACCCTTAAAATAGAAAAGATGAACAGAATTTTAATGATGTTTACTGCCCTGCTGTTCAATGCGATAGCAGGTGCGACGTTGGCCGGGACGGTAGGACTGCCGCCTGTTACCGGTGCCTTGGGTATGAATGTGGTGGCTGCACTTGTCGGCACTATGCCCAATGGTGTGTTGCGTGCCGGTGTATTTACGGAAATATGGACAGGCGAGTTGGTAAAGGCCCTACGCAGCGGTCTTGAAGGCTCTTGGCTGGACGGTGTGCCCGACCAGAGTTCCATTGCGGAGAACGACGTAATTCACCTTGTGGATGTCGGTGTGGACCCTGACGTACTGGTAAACAACACGACATATCCCATTCCCCTTCAGGCCTTGGACGATAAGGATATTGCCATCAAGCTGGACAAGTTCCAGACGAAGGTTACCCCTATCACGGACGACGAACTGTATGCCATCAGCTACGATAAGATGGCCCGCGTGAAGGAAAGCCACGGCAACTCGCTGGTCGATGGAAAGTTTACCAAGGCTGCCCACGCACTGTGCGCCCAGAAGAACACTGCCAAGACACCTGTACTGACAACGACTGGTGAGCGTGATGCGGAGACAGGCCGTCTGCGCCTGACACCCAATGACCTCGTGGAGATGAAGCGTGCGCTGGACAAAATGAAGGTGCCATCTGAGAATCGCCGCCTTGTCCTCTGTCCTGATCATGTGAACGACCTGCTGCTCGTCAGCCAGAACTTCCGTGAGCAGTACAACATAGACCGCAACACTGGTAAGGTCGGCAAGCTGTACGGCTTCGACATCTATGAGTATGCCAACACACCGCTCTACACTACTGCCGGCGTAAAGAAAGACTTGGGCTCGACAGCCGAAAAGGGTGAGTTCCAGTGTTCGTTCGCGTTCTATACTCCACGCGTATTCAAGGCCACGGGTTCGACCAAGATGTATTACAGCGAGGCTTCGACCGACCCGGAATACCAGCGCAACAAGATCAACTTCCGTCATTACTTTATCTGCATGCCGAAGAAGGCAGATGCAGGAGTGGTAATGGCAAGCGGCTATAAGGAGAATCCATAATGTGCAAACCGATGAAGTACCTCGTCATTCACTGCACGGCAACCCCGGAGGGGCGTGAGGTGAGCTCGGCTGAAATACGCCGGTGGCATACCTCGCCACCACCTGCCGGGCGGGGCTGGAAGCAGGTAGGCTATACCGACCTCTTCCACCTCGACGGGCGTGTGGAGCGGCTGGTCAAGAACAACGAGGACGCGCAAGTGGACCCGTGGGAAATGACCAACGGGGCATCAGGCTACAACAGTGTGAGCCGGCACATCGTGTATGTGGGTGGCTGCGACAGGCAAATGAAGCCCAAGGACACGCGGACGGCAGCACAGCGTGAGGCTCTAAAACGCTATGTGCAGGACTTCCACGGCAGGTTCCCACAGATACGCATCGTGGGACACCACGATCTGAATCCCGGCAAGGCGTGTCCGAGCTTTGATGTGGCGGCATGGCTGCGTGAGATTGGTATCCGACAATAAAAATATAAAGGTATGGAACTCAGTGAATTTATCAATCTGGTGCTGGGTGGCGGCCTTGTGGCGACGGTGATAGCCGTCATCACGATGAAATCGACCGTGAGAAAAGCGAAAGCGGAAGCTGAGAAAGCGTTGGCTGAAGCCGAGACTGTCCGGATAGATAATACTGACAAAGCCACCCGGATACTTATAGAGAATATTGTAAACCCTTTAAAGGAAGAACTCAATGAAACAAGGAAAGACCTCAACGCGACCAAGCGCGAGATGGCACGCCTCCGCAAGGCCATCGACGATGCTAACAGTTGCCGTTACAGTGATAACTGTCCTGTGCTTAAGCGGATGCGCATCGAGCAGAAAAAGCGTGAGCCGTCAGACGGAAACGAGCCACGAGGAGAGCCTGCACGCCGTGGACAGCATGGTGAGCGTTGTAGAAACATGGCGAACGCCCGTGAAAGTCCCGATGTCATCAGTAATATTGACACTGCCTGTGGACAGTCTTCGGCTGCTGCCTCCCGGAGCGGGATACATAGCGAGGAAAGGACAGGCGAGCGTGAAGGTAAAACGGAAGACTGCGACGGAGAAAGAGCCTGAACAGTTGGTCATAGAAGCCGGCTGCGACTCTCTGGAGCTGGTGGCGGCAAGTTACTCAAAGACCATCAGTGCGCTGAAACGGCAGCTGAAAGAGGCGAAAAGGTCAAGCAGCGAGCTGAAGGAAACGGCAAAGGAGCGTGCCTCACCCGGTCTTAGAATTATATGTATCGCCTTTATCGTCGGGGTGGCGTCCGGCATAGTATTAACCATTTTAACAAGAAAGATATGGCAAAAAGTGTTTTAGACGGAACCGACCTCATTCTGTCCATCGGAGGAAATGCCCTCGGCTTTTCCACCGGCTGCAAGGTATCCACCTCTGCTGAAACAGGAGAGCGAGTAACTAAGGAGGCTTCCGGGGGCAAGTGGAAGGAAAGCTACATCAAGAGTTTTTCTGAACAGATTACCGCTGACGGTGTGGTGCTGACGGACGGGACAGACGAAGTGCCGAGTTACGACCAGCTGAAGGCTGCGATGCTGAAGGGCGAACCCGTCGACGGTGCATACAACCTCCGTGACGGCGACAAGCGCACGGGCAAGTCCAGCGGCGGGTATAAGGGCAAGTATCTCATCACGTCATTGGACCTTGATGGTCAGGCTGGCGATGATGCGAAATACTCTATCACCCTGCAGAACAGCGGGGCGGTAACAAAGAACGATTCCGGGTTGACGGGTAGCAGCCCTAAACCTGCGTCTGGTGGTCATTAAAACGGAAAATCATGGATAAGAAGAATATCAACAAGCTGAAGATTGCCGGCAAGGAATATCCCTGCCGCGTAACCATGGGAGCAATGGTACGCTTCAAGAATGCGGCAGGAAAAGATGTGAGTGAACTGAAACAGACCGACATTTCGGAACTGGTACTGTTCATCTTCTGTTGCGTGCAGAGTGCGTGCCATGCGGACCACGTGGACTTCGACATGGACTTTGAGACGTTTGCCGACTCGTTGGAGCCGGACAGTGTTAACTCCTTTTACGAAGATATGGCTACCTCACAAAAAAAAACGGAGAATCCTGTGCCGGGCAGGTAAGCATTGACGAACTGCTGGGTATAGCCTTGGGGTGCATCGGGATGGGCAGAGATGACTTTGAACGGTGTACCCCTTTTGAGTTCTACGAAGTATGGAACCGATGGGGACAGCAGCACAGGGACAGCGAGCGTGGTGCATGGGAACGGGCACGGGTGATGGCTATGTTCTTTATCCAGCCATACGTAAAAGGAAAGCTGACGGTGCATGACGTTCTTCCGCTTCCATGGGACGAGGAAGACAGCAGTGTCAAGGGGGAGGAAATCAGCAAGGAAGAATTCAACAGGCGTTTCGAAGAAGCGAAACGGCGTAACGGACTAAAATAGCACAACCAAGATGGCAAAGGCAGTAGAATTTCAAATCAAGATAAAAAGCGGCGACGGCAGCGTTTTGAAAAACCTGACCGTTGAAGCTACCGGACTTGACGAAGCTTTGGAAAAGGTAGGTGAGACGGCGCGTAGCACAGGCTCTCAGCTGAAGGAAATGGCAGCTAAGAGCATGATTTTCGAAGGTGCGATGCGCTCGGTCGAGACCCTCCGTGATATGGTAGGAGGACTGGCTGCTCCTTTCAACAGCTTTGAGACAGCCATGCGGAGTGCTAATACGATGGCCGGCAAGAGCGGAGAAGAGTTCGATGCACTCTCTGACAAGATAGTTGGGCTGAGCAAAAATATACCGCTGGCACGTGAGGAACTCGCCAATGGATTGTATCAGACAATATCAAATGGTGTGCCCGAAGACAACTGGATAAGTTTTTTGGAGCAGTCGAGTAAGGCTGCAGTCGGTGGGCTTGCCGATTTGAGTCAGACCGTAACAGTGACTTCGACCCTTATCAAGAACTATGGACTGAGCTGGGATCAGGCTGGGACCATTCAGGACAAGATACAGATGACGGCCAAGAATGGTGTAACCAGTTTCGAACAGCTTGGTCAGGCACTGCCCCGTGTCAGCGGAAGTGCCTCTCAGCTGGGCGTTTCAATGGACGAACTCATGGCCGTCTTTGCAACGACTACAGGTGTTACCGGTAATACAGCAGAGGTCTCTACCCAGCTGGCAGCAGTCTTGAATGCACTTATCAAGCCGTCTGCCGAAGCGACACAGGCAGCAGAGGCTATGGGCATTGGCTTCAATGCCGCAAGTGTGCAGGCTGCAGGAGGACTTGAGAACTTCCTGCTGGGACTGGATGCAAGCATTCAGGAATATTCGGCCAAGACCGGCCAGCTTAGCGAAACCATCTACGGACAATTGTTCGGAAGTGCAGAGGCTCTCCGCCTGCTCGGTTCCCTGACGGGTGAGCAGAAAGACAAGTTTTCAGAGAACATAGGAGCCATGGCTGACTCTGCCGGCACGATAGAGGAGGCCTTCAATGAAATGTCAAGTACAGGGGACAGCGTCGGACAGATGCTGAAGAACCAAGTGCAATCCATGCTTGACTGGGCGGGCTCATTGGCCAGTACATCCGCCCCTTATATGGAGATGATAGCTAACACGGGACTGGCGTTAATGAGTATGGCACAACTGAAGGGTGGGCTGGTAGCTGTCGTGTCCGGATTGAGGGCTGTCAAAATTGCCACACTCGCACAGGCAGCAGCCTCAAAGATTGCCGTACTTGCTTCCAATGCTTGGAAAATTGCACAGATAGCATTGAATTTCGTACTGAGTGCCAATCCCATAGGTATAGTCATTATGCAATAGCCGGACTTGTTGCCATATTAGTGGCAGCCTATAATAATAGTGAGACTTTCCGCAATATATGCGACCAAGTATGGGCTGTGGTGAAGAACTTGGCTTCAGCAGTATGGGACTTTCTTGTCAAAGCCTTTGAAAGGGCAAGTGCTGTCATAAAAGCGGCATGGGAATGGGTAAAAAAGTTTTTCGGCATTGATGACAGCGGTCCGGTAAAACAGACCGATGGAATAGAAAAGCAGACCAAGGCACTGAAAGAAAACACGAAAGCGAAGACCGCCAATGCGCAGGCGGCACTTAAAGGAAACAAAAAGTTCAACGCCCCTGTCGGTGATAAAAAGAAGAAAGACAAAAAGAAGACCAAGAAGGACACCGACCCGTACGATGGAAAGAACCTCATAGCCAATGCCACGAGCTACAAGGAGCTTGGCAACAATATCCAGTATTACCAGAACAAGCTCGAAACGACAAAAGGGACAGAGACCAAGACCATATCCCTTTATGCTCAAAAGATTGCCCTGCTTCAGAAGCAGCAGGAAGCCATCGCCCGTATTCAGGAGCTGGCAGCACGACCCAAGGAATTGAAATCCCTTGAGGATATTGACAATGAGATAGCCTATCAGCAGGGACTTAGAAAACGGGCTGCAGAATCTGACCTTGCCGGTATTGATAAGGAAATCGGGCGTTTGAACGAGCTTAAAACAGCATTCGAACGCAATGCGCACATTGATGTCGGCATTGACAAGATAAGGACATATAGGCAGCTGGAGGAGGAAGTGAGGTATTATTCTGACCTGTTGAAGACTGCCACTGCGGAAGAGCGTATCGAAATCCAGAAGCAGATAAATGCACTGAATGACCTACGCAGGAAGTGGGACGATACACTGGACGAGCTGAAAAAGCCTGAAGATATTTCAAGGCTGGACAGCATAGAGGAACTGGACAAGGCCATCAGCTACTATGAGTCCAAGCAGAAGAAGGCAAGTGCCTCGGAAATATCCGAGATAGAGCGTACCATCATGGCATTGGAGAAAAAGCGTGATGCCATGAAGCAGCTGACACGTATCCCGGAATTGCAGGACGAGGTAGGCAAACTTAATGGTATGAACGGCAGGGAGCTTACGATGGAACTACGGGTAATGGGATTGGATGGTGTGAAAAAGCGCATCAAGGAGTTGCAGGATATGCTCTCTGACACGAAGAATCCAATGGACGAAAGTCAGCGTGCCGAAGTGAACAAACTTGTGGAGAGTTATGAGAAATACCAGAAAATACTTAAAAAGAGCAATGTAACGGTGGAAAAATCGTGGAGTTCTCTCAAAGGTATAGGTGGCGGTATCTCTTCACTGACAGATGCACTTCAGGGTAACCGTGGGGCTTGGGAAACCATTACCAGTGTAGTCGATGCGGCTATACAGATTTATCAAGGGGTAAACAGCATTATAGCAATCATCAATGCGCTGACAGCGGCAACGGCAACATCCAATACCGTCGTGGCGGCCAGTGGCGTTGCGACAACTACCGCCACGGCAGCCAAGGTCGCCGCTGCCCCCGAAGAGGTTGCCGCTGCCACGGTATCCACGATTGCAGTCAAGCTCAGGCCATGGCATACCGGGAACTTGCAGCTTCCGAGTTTATGGCGGCCCACGCCTATATACCGTTTGCAGGTGCAGGTATCGCTGCCGGCTTCATCGCATGATGGAAGGACTGGTGGCTTCTGTTGCCGTCACGCCGTTTGCCAACGGAGGTCTGGTGTACGGACCGACCCTTGCCCTCATGGGAGAGTATGGCGGTGCAAGTTCTAATCCAGAAGTAATAGCACCGCTTGATAAGCTGAAGTCCTTGATAGGCGATGCCGGGGGCGGGTTCAACGGCAGGCTTGAGGCAAGGCTTAAAGGACGGGACATCGTGATTGCCTTGGCCAACGAAACGCGTATCAACAGGAAGAAGACAAACATAAAGCTATAAGACCTATGTATATATACGGACATTTCTACAACGAGCATAACGAACGTATCGAAGTACATATCCTCACGCTGGGCGACAGGACGACGGAGGTTGAGATTGGTGCCGAGGGTAGCGATCTTGACTGGACCGATGACCCCGTGGACATCACGAGTGAGGTAAGCGACACCTTCGACGTGCTGCTGCGACAACAGGCAAGCGTGCGACTGCTCACCAAGAACTTCGTGCCAGACTTCTTCTGTGCCTCGTGCAGGGATGCGGTGGTGAACATCTACCGAGAAGGGAAATGTTTGTTCGCCGGCTTCGTGGAGCCACAGACCTACTCGCAGGGCTACAACGAGGAACAGGACGAGATCGAGCTGAGCTGCATTGATGTGCTGACTGCGCTGCAATATGCGAAGTACGGCAATGTGGGTGCGCTGGGTGTGCTGTACGGTGTGGTTAAATCCTCGGCGCGCCAACGTACTATGCTTGACATCATCAAGGAGATAATGGGGAATATGACGGCTGGGCTTGACATCAAGGGCGGTCATTCCCTGCGCTGCCTCTATGACGGCAGCCGTGCCGTGGACAGCCTGACGGCGAACAGGCACGCCGTGTTCGGTCAGCTCTCAGTGAGCGAGCTGCTGTTCCTCGGCTCTGATGAGGACGAGGTATGGCAGCAGGACGAGGTGTTGGAGGAAATACTGAAGTACCTGAACCTGCATATCGTCCAAGAGGGCTTTACCTTCTACATATTCTCTTGGGAGAGCGTGAAGGGGAACGACAGCATATACTGGCGCGACATCGTCAGTGGCGAGCGTATGTCGATGAACCGCCAAGCCGTGGACATCGCCACGGGGAATGTTACGGGAACGGACACGACTATCAGCGTGGGCGAGGTGTATAACCAGATATTGCTCACCTGCAAGATAGAGAGCGTGGAGAGTGTCATCGAAAGTCCTCTGGACGATGACCTGCTGAAAAGCCCCTTCAGCAACAAGCAGAAATATATGACGGAATACAGTTGCGACGGTGAGGGGAAAAGAGCCATCGGTGCTTTTGATGCAATAACACACGGCAATCCGACGGATTATGACGGTGCGAAAACCACGGACTGGTTCATGCAGGTGATGGGTAATACACAGTGGTCATTTCCAAGGAATGGCAAGGGGGACCTGATGGACCTGTACTGCTCGGACAACCGGAATCAGCAGGCACTTCCCAACATACTCGGAACGGAGCCGGGCACGGCGATAGTAGCCTTGGGTAAGGTTGAAAGGAAGAGCGCGGGTACGGATAACTCACCCGTGTCGAAGGTGTCTATGACGAACTACCTCGTCGTGAGCGTGAACGGCAACGGTGAGGACAGGGACGAGAATAGGGTATATCCGAATGAAGCCACGCTCAGAGCCGGCATACCCTGTGCGGTATATAATGGAAACACTACAGGCGGTGTATTCTCTCCCTCGGACGAGAAGACTACTAACTACATCGTACTGAGTGGCAAGGTAGTGCTGAATCCCGTGATGGCAGTAACAGACACTTTCAAGGCCATATACAACTACAAGCCTACATCGGTGTATAATCCACTGAGTGGCGGCATCTACCAGTGGTGGCACCGGACTGTACCAAGCCGGAACAACGGAGATGGTCGCTATTACACCCAGCGTTGGTGGCGTGCGGAAACGCCCGGCACGGAACCCCAGTGGGACGAAACCACTGCACACGGACTGGTTCCCTTCACGGAGACGGGACCAGAGGAGTATGAGTTCAAATACAGTGCCATCGGCGACAGCAGCGACCAGATTTCCAAAATCGGCGTGCTGGCATGTATGCTCATCATCGGGGATAAGTGTGTGGTGGAGAAAGGGACTGCCGGACAGCCGGGCGACTTTGAATGGAGAAAATACAAGCCTTTGGATAAATGTGCAAACGAGGACGAATATTACCAGCAGTGCTTTACGATAGGCTTTGATCCTAAAATCGGGGACAAACTGATCGGTACGAAGTTCGACCTGCAGAACAACATCAGCTACGAACTGGGCATTGATACAGAGGGCACAGCTATCCCCATCAGGAAAAAGGACAGGGTCAGCGGACAGGTCAAGTTCATGATTTTAGGTCCTGTAAACTCAACATGGGACGTGATAACACGCCGGCACCCTACATTCTTCCGACATACGAAATGGGGCAGCAGCACGATACCTCTGCTTGCGCATGTGAGCAGTATCTTCGTGGAATCCTTCGAGGTCAAGGTGTACAGCGACAATGGACTGGTGAACAATACCGGGGACAACGACATTGTGTATATGAGCGACACGAAGGAACGTTTTGTGAACAGGAAAGACGACGTGGAGTTCAGGATAAGTTCTGCGCTGACTTCTTCGGAGAGCCGGAACCTTGGAGTTACGGACAGCGTGAAGATGAGTACACCGATGAATACGGAAACGGGCGAGGGCGTCCTGTCCGTGTATGACCACGTGCGAAAGGAAGCCGGCAAGCCCGAACAGTTCTATGTGGACAGCTATTATAAAGAATACCACGAACCGCGCATACAGATGGTTCAGAAGCTGGTGGACACCGATGGTGGTATCGTGGATATGTTCTCCCATTACCGGCATCCTGCATGAACAGGGCATTCTTTGTACAGGGCGTGAGCCGGAACCTTGAATCGGGTGAGGCGGAAATGACATTAAAGGAGATAGAGCGATGATAGACGTCAAGATAATCAGGAAACCGAAAAACGAGGGAACTGCTCCGGCCATCAAGACGGGTGGTACCGCATACGGGGGAATGGCTGTGAAGGAAGCAGCGCATGCAGCCAAAGCCGATATAGCGGAACAGGCAAAGGAGGCAGCGCATGCGGCAGAGGCTGATCATGCCAAGAAAGCTGACCTGTCAGGCAATGCGGAACGTGCCAAATATGCGGAAGAAGCAGGACATGCCAAGGAAGCTGACCACGCAAAAATGGCAGATGACTCCGACCGGTGGGACAACCGGCAGTTTGATGACTATATGGATCAGCCGGTACGCAAGGGCGACCATGTGCAGTTTGCTTCCGTGGAAACGGACAGCATCCGCAGTGCTGGAACATTTGTTGACGGACTGCTTGGCGAGGGCTTTAAGTTGTGGAGAGATGAAGATGGTGTAACCTATCTTTGTATCGACAAACTGACGGTACGGCAGACCATGACGGTACTGGAGCTGCTCATCGAGAAGATGCGCAGCGTAGGCGGTATGATCTGCGTGAGCGCGGCCAATGGCAAGATAAAGGCAGTCAGCGAACAGGACGGCTCCTATTACATAGAGTTTGAACAGGACAACACCTTCGAGGCACACGACCTGATGCGCTGCCAAACCTTCAGTGGTGGGCAGATGAAGCATTATTGGGTAGAGGTTGCTGAAACGGATACCAAGGGTGTGAAAATAGCCAAGACGGAATTCACAGGAGCACTTCCAGAGGTCAGCGACGAGGTGGTGCTGATGGGAAATACCGAGAACAGGCAACGGCAGAACATCATTCTCATTTCAGCCACGGAGGACGGCCAGCCACGCATCGACGTGATGGACGGTGTGAAAGCAAAGAACTTCAAGGACTGTCTGCGTGCCCGTCTTGGCAACCTTGACGGCATCAATGATGCCCGTTTTCCTGCAGACAACCAACCACGCGGAAACGGCCTGTACAGTGACAATGCCTATCTGCGCGGAACCTTCCTGCTTGTTACAGGTGAGGACATCAAGACAAAGTTCGAGATAACCGAGGGAAAGATAGCAAGCAGCGTGAGCGCGCTGCGTCAGGACTTTGCCACCGACAAGGGCTATCTGAACAATCCGAGCTTTGATGAGGGGCTGTCCAAGTGGCTGACCGAGAACGAGACGGTGTTCTGGCTGGTGGGCAACAAATGGATATGGGCCAACGACAAGGTGCTCACGAAGAAAGGCGACGGTGCCAGCGTTACGAAAGATGACGGGCGTGTCGTGGTGCGTATCAGGAACAAGTATATCACACAGAAGAACGCCAGCCTGAAGAGCGTGCCACCTATGAACACGAATAGCAACGGTAAGAAAGAAGCCCTGCCCGTGTACCTGAGTTTCTTTTATCGCTGCGCCGGTGAGGGTACGCTGAAGGTGAGGTTTGAGAATGTCGATAAGACAGGCTTTGAGAACTTCAACTCGCTGGAGGTAGAGGAAGTGCTTGCACCTACCAACGGCTACAAGCAGTACACCTGCAACGGGCTTTGGAACGGCACGGGCGACTTCAAGCTGAGCTTTACGGGCGACATCTACCTTTATATGCTAATATTGAGTACGGACAAGATAGAGAGCCTGACCTACAAGTACAGGACACTGTTCGAGCAAAGCGAGAAACTCGTAAAAATCGCAGCACAGAACTTCGATAAGGACGGTCGTGTGCTTGCCGAGAGTGGCATCATGGTAAAGGCTGAGGGTAGCGGTATCTATGCACAAGGTCCCGACGGGAAACTGGCACTCATCGGTGTAGCGGTGGAAGAGACCGATGCCGAAGGATACACGAGGACCGTCATCAAGCTGCTTGCCGACAATATCAAGTTGGAAGGACTGGTAACTGCGAATGGGAATTTCAGGATACTCCCCGACGGCAGTATTGAGGCAAAGAACGGAAAGTTCGGCGGCGAGGTCAATGCTGAGACAGGATACATTGGCGGCTTTGCATCAGTGGAAACCATATCGGTGTGTCAAGCCGTGTATTGCAGCCGGACGGTAGCTACAAAGTTGTGGATGACAGGGATGGTTTGTTCCTGTATGACACGATGATAGGCTTCAACGCCAAAGACCGACAGGCGATTTTCGGAACGTGGCATAGTCTTGGACAGCCTATGCTCACAAGGCTTGTTGACACGGCAACAGACTATACTGACAGCAACGGCAAGAAATGGGGTTTTCTACCTAAATATGGCATCATCTTCGACATAGAGAATTCCATGAGCGGCAACTTCGCCTTCGCAGGGAAAGGAAGCGGTGCACTGAATGGCTTCGTGGATGGATTCCGCTTTGATAAGGTGAAGGTGGATAAAGCCAATACCATCTATGATGTGGAGATAAAGGACAGCAACCGCCTGATTGTGGCCTGTGCCGTGAGCAATGCCGGCATAGCCCTGCCCCGTCTTCCGGCAATGCGTTCAACTCTGGGTATAGGACAGGATACACCATTTGCCTTCCGGCTGACTGTTACATCAGACTTGGGAGCAGGAGACTTCGTGATATTCGGGCGCAACAAGAACAAGAACAGCAAGCAGGAGACACCTTGGGACAAAGAGGACTATCCGCTGCTTACTACTTGGAATGGTGAACAGTGGGGGATATGACAATGGGACAAGGAGATACTGTGGAGCTGCTGCTGGTGTATGATCCAGAGCGTACTGCACAGATAGATGGTTTCAGTACTCAATATACTGCGAGAATAATCAACAGACAGAATTAGCAACAAATATAAATCATAATGACATGGCACTGACAGAACAAGAAAAACAGGATCTGAAGCGGGATATTATTTCTCAGATAAAGAGTGAGAGTCAGGGAGTAAATGAACTGCAGGAGGTATCAAGCCTCGATGGTGTGAAGACACTCCCTGCAATGCGTGGCGAAGAACTGGTAACGGCTCCGATCAGTCTGCTGGGCAAGCCAGCCTCCGATGCGGCAGCACAGGCACAGGCTGCCAAGCAAGCGGCAGATACCGCTGCGACAAACGCAGTACAGGCTGCCGCCAATGCCGCGACAAAAGCACAGGAGGCACAAGAGGCAGCGCAGGCAGCGGGCAGGGCTACAGGGGAACTCGAACAGGTCAGGACTTCGGCACAGCGGGTCATCGAACAGTTTGAAGGCGTGGCCGTGCAAGCCTGAATGGTGCGACGGCGCGCTTTGACGGGATTCTTACCGATGCGACCATTGAGACACTCAGTGTTCTGGAAGTAACGGGCGTGTACTATGTTACGGCAAAAAAAATCTTCGCAGGTAAAAACGGAAATAAGTATTACAATAACTGGAAGAATGCAGACCTTTACCTCACCGAGAACAGAAAGGAGATACGCAAGAACAAGCTCTACCTGCTGGGTTCCGTAATCTATGCGTGGAACGGAGCAGACGATGAGTTGGCGGAAATCACTGGCAGCGGTGGCGGTAATACCATTAATGTAACATCAGCTTATCCCTTGAAACGGGATATTATACATTGGCGACTGCTATCAAGGCTGTGGAGGAAAAGAAGCGTGTCAGAGGTTGCTGCATCACCTTTGAGGAAAGTCAGGGAAAATGGCGCACGAAGCAATTCATCGGCACGAATATCGACAGTTGGGCGCAGGAAGCCAGCTGGGAGGACTTCGGTGGCGCAGGCACGATAAAGAGTCTGACGGTGAACGGCAGGAAGCAGACTGCCGATGCGGAGGGCAACGTGAGCCTCACGATAGACAATATCGATGTGGACGAGAGCCTCGATGCAGACAGTTCCAATCCTGTCCAGAACAAGGCCGTGGCCACCAAACTCAGTGAAGTGGAGGCAGGTACCGTTTTCGGAATGACGGCAGAATTGAGTGACGATGCGAATACGGTACGCCTCGCTCTTACGAACAAAAGCGGTACAGAGATAGCCTCAGCGGACATTCCTGCCGGCGGTGGTGGAGGTGGTGGCGACAGCAGCGCGACGAAAATAGTACTGACAGCCGGTGTGGACAAGACCACCATCAAGGAAGGTGATGTGGTGAAGCTGACCTATACCTATGACCACAGGAATACAGATGGGGAAAGTACGGGACAGAAGGCGGCGATACAGATAATGGTCAAGCGCGGTGCCACCACGACGTATAACGAGACAGTGAAAGAAACGGGCAAAGGAACCTATACCCTTGATTTGACCAAATACCTGCTACTGGGTACGAACGACATCTACGTGATAGCCACGACTACTGACCCGACAACAGGCAAGGCGCAGCGTAAACAGTGCTACGTACCAGTAAAATCCGTTACCCTGTCCCTCTCCACGGGTTACAACCTTGCATCGGGTCTGTCTTCCGGAGGATACAGCAGTTCGGAAATGGTGAGCGTTCCTTTCTCCGTGAGCGGCAGCGGTACCAAGACAGTGTTCCTCTATGTGGACGGTACGCAGCGCAATACCGAAACCATAACGCGCAGCGGCACAACCAACGGCAGCTTCAACCTGTCGATGAGCGGTCTGTCCGTCGGGCGGCATACCGTGCAGATGGTTGCTGAAATGGAGGCTGACACACTGACCCTGAAGAGTGAGAGTATCTATTTCGACTTCCTGAAAGCAGGGGGCAACTCGCCGTTCATCGGGCTGATGATTACCCACCAGACGGCAGAATACAGACGGCAGGGGAATATCTGAAGCCGGTTATCAGCGTGGGGCAATACGAGTCGTGCGAGTTCAGGTTCGTTGTCTATGACCCCAGCCAGACCCCGGCCACCGTTTCAGTAAGACGGAACGACACGCTTCTCCAGACCGTAAGCGTGCCGAGAACGATGCAGACCTACCAGAACCGGTTTACTGAGAAAGGACGGCAGACGATAACGTTCACGACAGGCACAGCCACCTATTCCCTCTACATTGACGTGCAAGAGAGCGGAATCGATATTGGCGAGGCTTCCTATGGCTTGCAGGTACGACTGAGTCCTGCCGGCAGGAGCAATGGTGAGAGCGATCCTGCAAAATGGGAGTCGAACGGCGTTAAAACGGCATTCGAGGGCTTCGACTGGTCGAGCAACGGCTGGACGGGCGACAGCCTGAAACTCTCCAACGGTGCGAAGGCCGTCATCGGCTATGAGCTGTTCAGGGAAGACGCAGGCGCAAACGGCATGACCATCGAGATGGAGTTCAAAGTAACCAACGTGATGGACCGTTCCGCGGAGGTCATCAGCTGTATGGCCGGCGGCAAGGGACTGGGCGTAACACCCGTGGAGGCAAGTATCAAGACCGGGACCATCCTGCACTACACCAATGAGGAAGGCGCCGATGCGAGCCGTGAGATAAAGATCGGCACCAAGTTCGCCCCGGAAGAGTGGCTGAAGGTCGCTTCGTCATCGGCAAGCGGACGGAGGGACGGCTTATGGAACTGTACGTGAACGGCAACCGTGCCGGTGCGGACATCTATGACGGCAGCTACTACTTCCGGCAGGACAACCCCGTGGGCATTACCCTGTCGAGCGAGGCTGCCGACCTTGAGATGAGGAACATACGCATCTACAACCGTCCCCTTACCGATGACGAGGTGCTGGAAAACCGTATAGTCGATGCGGGCAGTACGGATGACATGATGCGTATATGGGAAGAGAACGACATCATCGGCGAGACGGGTGATGTCGATATTGACAAGCTGCGTGCCAAGGGCAAGGGCGTGATGCGCATCGTGCGCAAGGGCGGCCTTGACGAGGTAAACCAGACCAACAACAAGAAGACGGACTTCATTGCCGACGTGTATTTCTACAGCCCGTTCGGAAAGGAGTATGACTTCATCCTGCGCGACTGCTATATCCGCATACAGGGAACCAGTTCGACCAAGTATCCGAGCAAGAATATCCGTATCTATTTCAGCAAGGGCGGTGCCAACCTCAGCCTTGAAGTGAACGGGCAGCCCGTCGAGGGTGGAAAGTACAGGATGCGCCCCGGTGCCATAGCGATGAACCTCTACTGTATGAAAAGTGACTATTCCGACTCGTCAATGAGCCTGAACACGGGCGGTGCCAAGCTCTTCAACGACGTGATGAAGGAACTGGGGCTGCTGACACCCCCACAGCGGTATCAGTACGAGCAGGGCGGAAAGAGCCTCAACGCCGTAACGGTGCGCACGGCCATTGACGGCTTCCCCATCGACGTGTTCAGCGCGGAGACGGTGGACGGCGAGAGCACCTATTTCGGGCAGTACAATTTCAATAATGAGAAATCCAAGAGTGGAAAGCTGTTCGGCATGGAGGGCGTGGACGGATTCAATCCGGAATGTCCGCTGACACTGGAAACGCTGAACAATGGAGAAAAAGCGTGCCTGTTCCAGAGCGAGAGCGACGAGGACCTCGCAGCGGACTTCGATGCAGGCTTGGAAACCAACGTGCCGGACGATGTGAAATGGGCAGGACTGTCGGAAGAACAGCAGGCTGCCCTGAAACGCCTGTTCGGATGGATAAGGGCATGCGTTCCCGAAGGTGCGAAGGCAGATGATCTCTCTACATTCAGGAGTGAGAAATTCGTATCCGAGATAAGCCGGTATTTCGACAAGGACTTCCTGCTCACCTACTATATCCATACGGACTACCACGCCAGTGTGGACCAGCGCGCCAAGAATATGTTGCTGCGAACTTGGGACGGTAAATTATGGTACATCACCTATTATGACGGTGATACGCAGGACGGCAAGCGTAATGATTGCTTCCTTGCCTATGACTACACAATCGACAGGAACACTTGGGACGCGGAGGCAGGCAAGTACGCCTTCGAGGGCAGGGAGAGCTGGCTGTGGAACCTCGTGCTGGCCAACCTCGGCGATGACCTGAAACGCTGCGCGGCCAACTACCGGGCGAAGATGACTCCGGAGCGTGTGCTGTCCATGCTGACCGTGGAGCAGATGGGCAACTGGAGCGACCGTGCCTACAACAAGAGCGGCTACCTAAAATACATCCGCCCTGCCATGGTGGACACCTACGGCAAGAAGTGGCCGTTCATCTACGCCCTGCAGGGCAGCAACAAGGCGTTCCTGACCTACTTCGTGAGGAACCGGTTTGCCCTGCTCGACGCGAAATACGGCACGAGCAGCTTTACCTCTGATAACATTGACCTCTATATGTCCCGGACAGGTGCGGACACGGCGGACACGCTCAGGATAACCGCCGGGGAAGTGTATGCTTTCGGCTATGGTACGAACAACAGCCCTAACCTTGGCAACAGCGGAATCGTGGACGCTGGCAAGACCGCAGAACTGAGGATAATAGGCTCCTATACCGTGAATGATCCTCTACGTGTATATGGCGCGAGCCGTATGCAGGTGTTGGATATGACGGATGCAGCCGACCACCTGAAAAACGGCCTTGACCTCGGCAAGTGTACCGCCCTGCGCGAGCTGGACCTTCAGTCCGGTACGACCGGAAGCACGATGGTGGCTGAACATCGGCAGCTGCCGGCAGCTGAGGAAGGTAAACCTGCGCAATCAGCAGCAGGCCAAGACAGGCGGCAGCACCTCCACGGAACTTGACTTCTCCAACCAGACCAAGCTGGAGTATCTTGACGCGCGCGGCACACAGCCAAAGAGCATTGCCTTTGCCAAGGGTGCGCCTGTAACGACAGCCCTGTTTCCCGGCACGCTGAATGTACTGAAGCTCGAATACCTGAGCAAACTGACGGTAAACGGGCTGAGCCTTGAAAGCTATTCAGGAATTAAGACGCTCATCGTGGACGGCTGTCCGAACATCAACTGGGAAACGCTGCTTCTGCGCTGTACGGGCGTGGAGCGTCTGCGTGTAACCGGCATCAGCAAGACCGACGACGGCACTTGGCTGAAACGGTTTGCGAATATGGGCGGTGTGGACGCTGAGGCAATGCCACCGAGACCTGTGCGCTGGTCGGTACGGTACAGCTCACCAAGTATGTGGAGGAGGAAGAGTACGGGAAGTTGTGCGCCCACTTCCCCGAACTGAACATCCGACAGCCGGACTACACGATGATAGAGTTCGACGATTCCATCGCCGATGATGTCAATGTGACCAACCTTGACAACGGCACGGGCTACCGGAGCAGCACGCCCTACAAGCCGAGCGGTCATATCTCGGCCATCATGAGGCAGCGGCACAGAGTATTGGCCAAGGTTACCAAGAAAGCCACGACGCGCAACGTGAACATGGCAGGTCAGGACGTGGCCGTTCCCAACCTTGACGGTGAGGTAATCTATTATCCCTTGGATGATACCGACAGCAACAAGTACGCAGACGGTACGGAGGCGAAGCTGGACGGCACGGAGGGCGACTGGATGATGTATGAGCCTTTCTTCTGGTACAAGGGTATAAACGACTACCTCAAGGGCAGGCATTACAGCTGCTACAGCAGCAACGACCGTAGCCACAGACCTGCCAGCCCAGCAGCAACCGTATTGACGGAAAAAGAGGTTAAGAACGCCCAGAACGGATTTTTGTCCGGCAAGAAGATAATGAGCGGCAAGGACACGCTGGCAGGCTCCTATACCACCGACAGCGCATACAGCGTATGCAAGGTGGGCGTTGAGGGCTTCAAGCGGGTACGCTTCCCAAGCGTTCCCGGCACGAACCTCATCGGCTCCGTGTTCGTGGATGCGGAGGCAAGGTCATCAGCTCCGTCGTGGTACCGACCATCGGTAACAAGTTCGAGGCAGGTATGTACCTCATAGCCGATGTGCCGGAAAAGGCCGTGAACCTGCACTTCACTATCCTCAATACGGCAGAGTTCGACTGTGTTGTGCTGAGCAACAGTGACAGGATAGAGGATATGGAACCTGATTGGGTTGCCAGTGATGAACACCTGTGCGCCGTGGTAGGCTCGACCGTTATCGGCTCCAAGCTGCGGGCGGCTATTACAGGCGGCAGCACTACGGCGAGCATGACATGGACGGACTTTCATTATTACTCGGTACAGAGGGGTATGCAGCAGATAGACGCGCTGATGCACTCGCGCATCGCCAACCTGTTCTATGCGTGGTACGGTCGCCTGAACGCACAGGAACAATGCGGAGCCGGACAGCATACGGACACACGTACAACGGGTGTTACAGCGTCAAGGGGTATGACGGACACGATAGGCTACGAAGAAGCAAAGAGCATAAATGGCAACGTGACGAACAGCCTCGTGGACAATGCCGTCCACCAGTACGCTTGGTACAAGAGCGCAGACGAGTACGGCGGTGCCGCGGTTACTCAGGTGAACAACATCTGCTGCCTCGGCTATGAGGATATATACGGGCATAAGTGGGATATGATGGACGGTGTGGATGTACCGAACGACAGTGGCAATGTCGGTAAATGGCGCATCTTTATGCCTGCCGGTTCTGTCCGTATGGTAAAGGGTATGACAAGTAGCACGTGGATAACCGCAGTGGCCCACGGCAGATATATGGACGTCATACCGGTGGGAAATGTAGCCGGTTCGTCTTCCACCTCCTATTCGGACTATTATTGGTTCAGTGGTGGCAGTTCCCGTGTTGTCTATCGTGGCGGCAGCTACGCGTACCCGTACTGCGGTGTCTCGTACACGAATGCGAATAGCGATGCTTCGGCTTCGCACACGAGTGTCGGTTCGCGTCTGGCCTTCCGCGGCAGAATCGTGAGGGCGCAGAGCGTGGCGGCGTACAAGTCGGTCAGCGAGGTGGCGTAAGCGTAAAGCGGGAGCGAAGCGACAAAGCGAAAGAACGGCGTTGGAGGATAATTCCAACGCCGTTCTAATATTGTTCATACCGGCGAAGCCGGTCGATTTTTTAGAGAAAAATAAAGAGACACTTAGGTACGTTTCGTTTTACGAAATAGAACGCTTCGTTCTGAATGGCACGAACATTTCGTTTTGCGGATTATATATCATTCGAAAATATCATCAAAATGAAGATACTTAATTTTAGAAACAGCTTTACGCGCAACATAAGCGCCAAAGCGTTTACTTTTGCATGTCTCAGCGGATTGACTGCACTAGGATTCACGCTTGCTCTGACAACGAACTCGACCAAGCCACCAACAAAGAGGATGGCGCTTTGGTTACTTTTAAAGTATCAATGGCCGACAAAGAAGCTCAAGATGCAGCCAAAGCCAATCCTGCTTATGCTGCAACACGTGCTGGATTTGCCGAGCAACTGCGCATGCAAGGTCTTTCACCCGAAGACCTAACAATACAAAAGCACGAAATTCCTGGACACAGCGACATGTGTCTTATAGAGTCTACTGTTGCGGGTATTGATAATGACATATTAGAAAATTCGGGAACTGCTGCTACACGTGCAGAAATCACCACACTATCATCGCTTGGGAATTTCTCTGTTACCGCCTATCGTGGAACAGCTGCTAATGCTATCAGCACCACTCCTTGGTTCTACAACAACAAAACAAACAAGAGCGGTAACCTTGAAGAGGCTAAACGCTGGGCATTTACAGAGCCTTATGCACGCTTCTTTGCTGTTTATCCTTATGATGCCATTCCTTCTAAGCTTACTCTTTCACCAAAGAGCAACACGTCTACGCCTTACGTAACCATCGACGTGAAGGAGAATGTTTCGCAACAAATAGACTTGATGACCGCTTGTTCGGGCGAAACTCCTATACATTACGCCACTCAGGGTACAGCCCCAACTGTGCCTTTGAGATTTCAACACGCCATGACAGCTATCCGCTTCAAAGTAGGTAGCAACCTGTCGCCCGACCATAAGATTACCAAGATTGTCATTACCAAAGCCATGAGCCAGGGTAAGTTCACCCTGCCTTCATCGGTTCTCTCGACTACAGGGGCCGACCTTGATAATGCTTGGAGCGAAGTTACTTCACCAAAAGACTTCACACTCTCTGACATTGAAGCTCCCACAAAGGGAAATGTTAATGCACTTATCGTGGGCCGTGATGGTAAAAACGAAACCTTCTATATGATTCCTCAGGAATTGACAGGCAAAGGTATGTACATCCATGTTTACTTTGATGGTGAAGCAACTCCAGCTATTAAGATTCCTCTAAAGGGAACATGGAAGGCCGGAACAACTAAGACCTATGCGCTGTCGCAAAGTGCAAACAGCTACAAATATGTATTTAGCGTGGAAGCTCCTAAGGATTCTGCTGCTTATGATGCAACTCTATCGAGCCAATTCAAAGTTATCTCTTACTATCAAGACGGAAAGGTACAGAAGAAGGTTAAATGGAATGTTGTTGGTTACGACGAAAACTTAGACGGCACATACTCTATAAATGAAAAACCATCTTGGTTGACTAGTCTTGACGGTGGTGAAGGCAGCGCAGATGCAACTGGAGAAACTCGTCAAGCTGTCATTACAAAGAATATTCGCGACCTTTTGTCTGAACGCAACGCTGAACTGCAGAAGGCACCGGCTGTTACTAATTACAACCTTGCTAACTCTACGGGTGCTGCACTTGTTCAGAATACAGCAAACAGCTACGTAATTTCTGCTCCAGGTACGTATCGCATTCCCTTGGTATACGGTAATGCCGTTAAGGAAGGTAGAGAAAATAGCAGTGCTTATACCAGTACAGCTAGTCCTGAGTATCTGCCACCTTATACTGAGAACTTGGTACTAGAGCATTTTGTAGACCACAAAGACAACCAGATCACCACTCCTTATATCAACAGACAGAACGCTTCAGACCCCGCAACAAAGGGTAAACTTGTATGGACCGATGCACCTGGCGCAATTAGTGGCACACCTAACGTTGTTAGGGTAAGCGGAGGCTTTGGTACAGACGATTACCTAGAATTCACCGTTAAGAAGGAAAATCTAATTAATGGTAACGCTGTTGTTGCCGTAACAAATGAAACGGGTGTGGTTCTATGGTCATGGCACTTGTGGTTTGCACCAAAAAGTGTTCTTTCTACAATTAACCATACTTCTAGAGATAAGGAATACAAATTCACATCAGAGACACTTGGTTGGAGATATACAAAGTGGATGGGTGCAACTGCAGAACGTAAGGTTAGTGTAAAGCTTGAACAAGAAGGTCCTGATGGTAAGAAGGAAACTGCTACCGTTCTTCTTGTACAACACGCAGGAATTGCCGATCAAGAAGGTAATGCTACAATGTATCAGTGGGGTCGTAAGGATGCACTTCCTGGTGTAGATGGCATTTCGGGTTACTCTGCTGATAACTTCACCAAACTTCCTGATCAAGGTGAAAACCAAGAGCCATACAGATCTCGAATGTTAACTCGTACGATAGGTCGTGGTATCCAGTTCCCTGGTACTTTCCTACCAGAGGTTGGTGCAGGTAAGCTTGGATGGCAATACAAACAGTACATCAACTTATGGTCAGTGAATAACAACGACCGCAATGGTAAAACGCGCGATGTTGTAAAGACCATCTACGACCCCTCACCAGTTGGTTTCCAAATACCTGATCCATATGCATTCGACAACTTCAACACCACAAATGCTTCGTGGAATAAAGGATTTACCTTCAAACTTAGCAGCAATGAGAAGATTTTCTTCCCTGCAGGTGGTGCACGTGATATGTCCAAAAACGGTAAGTTAGTTGCAGTTGGAACTGGTGCTTACTTCTGGACTGCCAATACAAGACTTGTTAATAATCAACTTGGCTATGCTTGGCGCATCAAGATGTCGACTGGTGGCGTGTCTGCACCCACAAACGACGGAGAGGCTCGCAACGCTTACAGCTATGGCTTTAGCGTTCGCCCAGTAAGAACAAACTAATCGTAACCTCTTTTACATAATTAAGGCTGCATCAAAATGGTTTCATTTTGGTGCAGCCTTTTTATTTTGACTGATTATTAGTGCAGAACTCATTGAGTTTGCCAACATCAATAACGCTGAAAGGGCGGTTGCAGCATGCCACTAGCAAGCTGTTTAGAGCACAAGTGGCACGATATATCGTGTAAGAAAGGGGAAAAGGGAAATGATTAATTGGCCTTGTGACGTTTAAAATAATAAACAATAAAACCTATAATCACACCTGTGATGATGCCAACGAGATGAGCTGTGAGACTAACATCAGCTTGAAAACTCAACAAAATACTAACCGCCACCACAATCAAAGACACATAAAGAGAGGTTTTATACTGCGCCAACAAATCGGATTGCAACATGGTGCAACCGATAAATGTGCCAAAAAGCCCTAGCACCCCACCCGAAGCACCAAGGAAAACATAGTCGGTAACAATGGAACAAACCACGCTTCCTGCAAAGGCACACAACAAAAACACGGCTAGTACCTTCCATGGAGACATTAACTGCTTAAGAAACATCACGCCAAAGGCATAAGCAGCGAGGTTACTCAAAAAGTGTTCTATGCCTGCATGAGCAAACACATTGGTAACAAGTCGCCACCATTGGCCTGCACCATAGATACTATCGTGCTCTCCCCCGCCCCATTTTAAGTACACCTCTGCGCTATCTCTCAAGGGGTTAACGCCCCCTAAAGTCATTGCAAGGAAATAAATAAAGCACACCACCATGGGTAATGCCAGTGGATAGGTGTGCTTATCAATCTTAAAATTTTGACCAAAACTACGCCCACTGCGCCTAATGTTAAGCACAGGCTTAACATACAAGCGCCTTACTGGAGCTTGTTGGGGCATACTAGCGTTTTGTTGAGGTGTAAGGGAGCAAGGTTCATCCTCAAACCCACCTGCGTTGAAGTGTTCTTCAGGTATCATACCTCATTATTCGGGATAAACCAAATTTTCGGTTGTGATGCAATTTAGCACCTCGTCAACATATTTGCGAGCTTCTTTGCGAGCAGCAGGCAGGTCGTGTAGCAAATAGTTGCCACAGTCTTTAGCTTCAGTTCCAGGCACTTCGCCCTCAAAGTTGGCCACAAACTCAAAGGTACGGCGCATCAGGTCAACGATATCGGCCGACTTTAAGTCGCCTTTCATCAGCAGATAGTTGCCAGTGAGGCATCCCATTGGTCCCCAATACACCACGCGTTCTTTCCATTCGGGGTCGTTACGCAAGAAGGTAGCGGCCAAATGTTCCATCGTGTGTATAGCGCCTTGTTCAAGGGCGGGCTCTCGATTGGGTTCTTTCATACGTATATCAAAAGTTGTAACCACTTCGTTTCCAACGTTGTCTTTACGGCTTACATATATGCCACGCTTGAGTTTGTTATGATCGATGGTGAAACTGGGTATCTTATCCATGTTGTTTGTATTGTTTTAGGGGTTTGCAGGCCACCATATTGGTAGCCTATATAATAAGGAGTAAACAAAAAAATGCCTACTTGTTAGCGTTATACTTGCGCAACAGCCTTGCGCCATTAGATATTGTTGAGAAATTTACTAACCACGGCAAACGAACCATTAGCCATTCGCTCCCAAAAGTCGTAATATTGGGCAGCTTTTTCGTCTTTCAATGGCACATCGCTAATGATGCGAAAGCTAACAAATGGTGTTTGATAACGATGGCAGGTGTGCGCGATAGAGCAGCTTTCCATGTCTACAGCCTTGGCTTCGGGGAAGTGTTCGAGTATGCTACGCATCTTCTCTTTGCTATCAACAAACCAATCGCCACTAACAATCAGTCCGCCATGAATGGGCGTTTCGGCATCTAAAGCCAATGCACAGTTAACCATTTGTGCAGCGGCATCAAAGCGAGCTGGCAATCCAGGCAGTTGTCCGTAGGCCACTTCCGTGCCACAATACAGGTCGTGATAAGCATATTGCGTGCCTACCACCACCTCCAGCGGATTCATTTGCACGTCGGCACCACCAGCAACACCCGTCGACACCACCAATTGGGGTGCGTAACGGTTAATCATTTCGACAGTTCCAATGGTGCTATTCACTTTTCCGATGCCACATTGCAGCAAAACAAGTTGGTGCGTACCAATGGTTCCCGTAACAAAAGTAATGTTGCGATGCGTCTCCGCCTTTTCGTTTTCGAGCAACGAACGGAGTTGTGCAAACTCTTTATCCATTGCCACGATAAGTGCTATTTTCATTTTTCCTTGTGTTGTTTCTTTATATTAAAGATGTGTATGGGTATGGTTAAGCCTGCCTCTTGGCGATGTATCGCCTTAGAGCAAGCCATTTGTGTATGCCTCAACATCTGCAAAGGTACGAAAAAAACAAAGAAACTGCACGATGCATGGGGGCAAATGAACTACCAGGTTGTTACTTGACACTCGGCGGAACAAATTTTGTGAACACGCGCACGTTGTGTTTCTCACTCTTATTTTTAGGTTTCTGGTTATCCGAAGAGCTGCTGGAAGAAATCGCTCCGTCCACATCTTCAAACACAGAGTCGGTCTCTGAACAAGTTGTTCCCTCTTTCGAGATAACCAATCCTGTTGTTATTTGGTTATCGTTAGTCTGCACGCTATCTTGCGTCTCTTGCAAAGCCTTCGGGTTGTTGGTTTGTTTACAACCCGTTGTCAAGGTTATTCCCAAAGCCACGCCCATAACTGTCACAGCTTTTCCCGCCTTTCGCAGCAGGTCGAGTTGATGTTCTAGGTATCGCACTTCGGCCTCGCAAGCAGGGCAAGTGCCATTGCAATCGCCCTCAAAGTGGCATTCTTTGGGGGCATATACAATACCGTTGGAGTCGGCCACGCGCTTACGTACTTGCTTTAAGGAGGCGCAAATACTCTTTCCATTTGGTTTCATACGCTTTCACTTTACTTGTTATGGTCGTTTCTCTTTAACAACTTTGATTACCTTAACGCGGTCTGCGGGCATTCTTTTTATACGCTTTGAGAGTTTGAGTAGTTCCTTTATTTTCAGCCTTATCGGGTGCAATCTTACCTAGTGGGAAAGGGTCGCTGGTACATCTCTCTGCTGCTTCCACTACGCTGTCTATGCTAATTTCTCCTTGTATTAATAAGCCATCATCAGCACCATTTGTGTTTTTTAACAAGGAGGTATCTGTACGCGAGGTATTGCGCGTGGGGCAAGTTTTACCGCCAGTTTCCACACGTTTTGGTTGCTCTGTGCCAGGTGCAGTGACAGAAGGAGCATTGTTACTGCCCTGTTTACATCCCGCAACCATCGTCATTCCCACGGCCACGCCCATAACCGTTGCAGCCTTCCCC
>NZ_BAIZ01000015.1 GCF_000613445.1 Hoylesella shahii DSM 15611 = JCM 12083 | reverse complement strand
TAATAGTTTTTTAAAGAAGTAGTTGTTGTACGATAACATTAGTTTTCCTTGCAGCGTTGTGGTGTTCACAGTGTTGTCTGAAAGTGAACCGCGCTGGTCGGCCGACTTACTTCTGATTTCGCTATAAGCTAATGGTGAAGTAAAGCTACGTCTGTTTTGCTTATTACGGTTGATGGTAAAGTCGCCATCCAAACGTACTTTTTCACCAAACCATAGTTGGATGCTGGTTGTATTGAGAAAGTCGAAAGCGTTTGTGTTTGTATAACTACCCAATGAAGCGTCGTATAATGGATTGGCCAAATCGTGATAAAGCGATACACGCAACTTGCCATCCGAATCGTAAGGATTCTCGTAGGGATTCATTTTTGCCCAATCTGAGAAGTCGCCATAGGGCGATTCGTTGTTTGTTACTGATGATATGGTAGAACTATTCGACACAAAGAATTTGCCCGACACATTATAAGAGAGTCGGAAATTGGTTGACAGACGTGAACGGTCTGAACCCTTCATTACACCAGCATCTTTGCCATAGCGCACACCAAGGTTGTATTTGGCGCGTTCGTCACCTCCGTCTACGCTTAAGCTATGCGATTGCGAGAAGGCATTTCGCAGTGGCTTCGAAAGCCAATCGGTCTCTACACCGCTTTGTATGTTATTGAAAATGCGCGCATAGTCTTGGTCAAGTGTATATTGTCGTGAAGGTGATGTATCGGTGAACAAGCCTGCCAAACGCTCGTATTCCAATTTCTCACTAGCATTTAATAGGTTATAATCGTGCAAGTCGGGAGTTGAAAGACGCACCGTTCCGCTATAGTTAAGCTTAAGCTTTCCACCCTTTAGCGTTTTGGTTGTTATAACAATTACACCTGCAGAAGCCTTAGCACCATAAAGAGCAGAGGCAGAAGCGTCTTTCAACACGGTAACTGTCTCGATGTCGTTCATGTC
Source organism: Hoylesella shahii DSM 15611 = JCM 12083 (assembly GCF_000613445.1). GTDB lineage: Bacteria > Bacteroidota > Bacteroidia > Bacteroidales > Bacteroidaceae > Prevotella > Prevotella shahii. The sequence goes on along the minus strand of NZ_BAIZ01000015.1, from coordinate 67,118 downwards.
CATGTCATAGACATATTCTGCAGTTACTTGAGCACCGTCTACTACAAACACGGGCGTATTAGCCTGTCCGTCGAATGTTGCACGACCACGAATATTGATTTCGGCCACAGAATTGGGGTCGGCACCCTTTAGGTTATCGTCCGAAATAACAATACCAGGCACAAAGCTTGCAATACTTTTCAATACGTTTTTTGTTCCCACATTCATCAGTTGGTCGCGAGTTACGGCCACCTGAGCACCAGTAAACGAGTTTTTGTTTTTGGTTTGGTAACCTGTTACAACCACTTCTTGCATTTCTTTCGAGTCTTCGTGCAAGGTGATATTGGCCGTGGCGCCATTTTTCACATTCTTATTAACGCTTTTATAGCCAATGTAAGCCACGGTGAGGTGCACCTCTTTCTTATCTGTTTTTACCTCGTATTCGCCGTTGATGTCGGTAACAAATCCGCCATTTATGCCATCCACTCTGATGATAGCGCCAACAAGAGGGTCGCCATTCACGTCGGTAACCTGACCGCGAATGCTACCTTTACGTTGCGTCACGTCCTTTTTGGCAAAAGTAATGGTGTTGCCTTCGATATTATATGATAGTGGAAACTGATTAGATAAGTTTAGTAGCAGACTTGAAACAGACTGGTCGCGCACGTCAAGTGTAATGCCTTTAAAGGCTTTAACGTCTTTATCAGTAAACTTAATACTTAGTCCTGTTTGCTTTGCTACCTCGTTTGCGAAGTCCTCAACCGAGGCATCGCGCATAGAGAGGGTTACTTTTGCTCCACTCAACTCTTGCGCTGAGATGGGCAGACTTAGCGGACCAAAGCATAAGAGGTTCAGAATAAGAACGCAACTTATGCGCTGGAGAAATTTAATCTTCTGCATCGTTCTCTATTATTTAATGAATTTTGTTATTCGAAATACAATCTTTTAAAACTTGATACTCCTAATTTACTCGTGGTCTTGGAGAGAAAATGACTTAAAAATACTTGTTTAATTATTGAGATGATTGATACCTGTGATACTGTACCTTATTTATATGCAATTGCAAATGTACGGAAAAATATGAAAACAACCACCTATTTAGTTATTAAAAATAAACAAAATGGTGCATTTATGTTGAATTTTGTTAGTCTGCTCCTTAGTTTTACTGATATTTTTGTTGCTGTTTGGGTAAATTGATTAACTAATAAATCGGTTCTCATCACTTTTTATGTTACAATATGTATCACGAATTATCCTAGTTTCAATGTTTAGCTGATAATCAGCAAAAACAGATGTTACACTTCAATCTTTCTTGTTGTATTTAGTTTTGTGTTTCAACGGCGCTTGTTGGCATTGTTATTTTATCAAGATTAAGCATATTCGTTATATCTCGGTCTTTTTGTTGAACCGAGATGATGAATTTGTTGTTTCTGGGATGTAAAATAATTGTACTAGAATTTAACATTGTGAGTGCCTTCGTTTAGAAAAAATGGGGCTAAGGCTGAAAATTTGGGCGTATTTTTGTGAGTTTGTAAAGTGTTAGTTTTAAGTTAGTTACGGGTGTAATACCGAAAAACGGGTTATTTTTAGTGTGTTTTTGATGCGTTGTGACTATCTAAACTCACTGCCAAAAGTTCTTTCTCTGTTTGCCTTCAAAACCGCTAAAAATCCTATAAATAAGTACTTATAGGTTATTTTTCGGCTGTTATTTGTGTATTTTGCTGCTAAAAGCTCTGCGTTTTGCTGCAATTAACCTTGCGTTTTGCTGCTAAACGCAAGGTGTTTTGGTGCTAAATGCAAGGCGTTTTGCTGCTAAATGCAGTTCGTTTTGGTACAAATAGCATTTTTTATCGAAGGGTTAAGTCTTCATTTTTTTGTTGTTTCGCATTCAATTTTGGCGCACTTTTTCTCAAAATAGAAATGCAAAACCATATGAAATAACAAAAAACGGTGTAGAACTTTGCTTGAAGAGGGAAGCGAATTTTGAAATTTCAGTGCATTTTCTACCTATTTTAGTGCTTTGATTTGTCTAGAAGGCTGGAATTTATAGTTGTGTTTTGTAAAATACATTTACTAATTTAACAATTTCTCGATAGGTTTATTGTCTGTTTAGAGATGTTACCAACACGCTAATGAATGAGTTGGCGCTAAGATAGGTTTATTGCAAACAAACTATATAACTCAAGTTAATATTAAAAATAATTGATGATAGTAAAGTGTTTGTGCGCTTTTTTTTGAATAGCATCAAGTTAGAATAGCTATGTGCTTAAATAGAATTAAACAAAAGAAGTTGTTTTGTTAACAATATTATACCAAAAAACCTTGTGTGTGTCAACAAAATTATCGACATTTGTAAAAAACTTATTGCCACATTAACTTAAACATTGTGAGTAGGTACCACTTAGTTGTGATAAAGATATTTATGTGCAAGATAGAACCACATTTGGAAATTATCTGCCTTAGGTATTTAGCCAATAATATTAACTAAATGATATGCAATTATGAAAGGTAAAGGTGAAATGATTTTTTGTCACTTAAAAGCTTACTTCATTAAATTAGTGGAGTAGGTTTGTATCCCCATTTGTGGGTATTTTGTGAAATAACCTAAGTCAATTTCTAAAATAAAGTATTTCTTTTTATTAACTTCGCGCTTCAAACGAGCGTCTTTCCAGTAAAGAGTAGACGCTTAACAACGAATTTAAGTATAAGTTTTATCAAATAAAATCTTGAAGAATATGAGCTTTAAAAAAACAATCATTCCGCTATTTATTTGTGGAATAGTTCTTTGCCTTTGCTCGTGTGCAAAGGAAGACGAGTTCGAAATGCCAACATTGGTTCTTTCTGAAAGTAGTGTTTCCTTTGATAAAGGTGTGGGCGAACGAACAATTAGCGTCACTACCAACCAAAATTCCTGGATTGCCTCTTCGCCTCAAGAGGGAGATTGGCTGTCGCTTGTTCAAGATGGCAATGTATTAAAGGTGAAAGTTGCCGAAAACAAAATGGGAACCGAACGCATAAGTCATGTTATTGTCAATGCCAATGGTGCAACGGGTAAGATTGAAGTGAGACAAAGCGCTGCTGATGTAACGCTTGATGTAGTGCCCACTGCTATTTACTTGCCGCAATCGGGTGGCGAAAAGGTTGTTGATGTTACTACAAATACTTCTGCATACGATGTAGTTCTTAGTGAGGATGTTACTTGGTTGAAGATAATAAAGGGTGATGAAGAGATAAAGTTAGTGGCCGAGCGCAACGACTCTTACCTTAACCGTGAGGTAAAACTTTATGCTAAGAGTGGTAATCAAACACGCGAAATCGTTGTTTCTCAATCGGGTATCCAACGTTTTGTCTTGCCTATCAACCCCGGTTTACCCCAAGATGTGCATAAGATTATGGAATACGAATTGGGACGAGGTAGCTATTTGCGCGAGTATCAATCTGCTATGCCGGCCTATGGATTGGAAGAAATGTACACTTTTATCACGCCTTCTCCCATTTTCACATTGATGCAATATAGTAGTGCCGATGGCATTACGCCTTCTCAAATTATCACAGTGGGCGATGGTGCAACAGCTGTTGAGGCAGTTAAAGACAAGGCTTTTGCCAAATTCTTGGCCGATAATGGTTATGTACGTAGCAATTCGTCTTCGGATAGAGAGTATGTCAACGATAAAGAGTTATTAGCTTTGAAGGTTTATATCTCAGAAAAGGCGGGCAATCAAGGGGTTAACCTTACTTTTACACCTGTGATGAAGCAAGTTGGTGATTATAAAACATTCGATAGGCTACCTTATTATCCACTCGAATTGTTGCAGGATGATAATGTGAAATTGGCTCAAGTTGAAAAGTATGAACAAGATGCCGGTAGCAAAGAAGAAGAGAGAAGTTTTAACGAAAACAAGAATACTGAGGTGTCTCAACTGCAATACACGCTTAAAGCTAACAGTGATGCCTCGGCTCCATATGGTCGTATTCACATTTTTTATACCACTGATAAAGACGGCAAATCGCCTGCTAAGTTAGGTAGTGTACAGATAGGTGCCTTGCTTTTTAAGGATACTAGCTTAGGACTCTGGAAGTATGGCAACAAATGGGTTGTTACCAACGAGTTTAAAAAGAAGTTGGGAGACGAGGGATTCTCGTATCTTCGTTCGGCTGGCAACACGCATTACTTTGTTCGCGAACGCGATCACTTGCTCATTGCTGTTTTGTCTGTTGTTGATAATAATGTTCCTGTGTTGGCATTGCTCTACAATTATGATGCTTCTGTGCAGGGGGCTGGCACCAAAGCGCTAAAGGCTCAAAATAAAATGGTGAGCAACTTTGTGGATGCTACGAAGGCGTTGAAGTTTTAGTTATAGGTAATTCCTCATTTAAAACCAATTCAACATGCGTAAAGTAAAAATATTTAAGTTGTTTATGCTCTTGCCTTTAAGCCTAATTTTGGGATTAATGGCAAGCTGTGTAAAAAGCGACGACATAGAACAACCGCAACTTAGTGTATCTGATAAAGACCTTAAGTTTGCTAACCAAATTGGCGAAACAATCGTAACGGTTAATACCAATTGCAAAGAATGGATTGCCACAACGCCCAAATCGTGGATGCACCTCACGAAAAACGGAAATGAGATTGCCGTGAAAGTGGATGCAAATACCACTGGAGCTGAACGCAATGGCTATATTCTTGTTGATGGCGGATTGGCTGTTGAGAAAATTTCGGTGACCCAAAGTGCAGCTGATATATCGCTAGAAGTAGCCAACGGTGTGGTGGTTTTGCCTCAAGTGGGTGGCACAACAACTGTTGATGTTAACGTAGAAGGCACTCTTTATGAACTTGCTCAGAACGAAACGCCCAGCTGGTTGCAGATTGTGAAGAAAAAACACGCTTTGAAATTTATATCAAAGCCAAACTACGATTCAAACGAGAGAAGTATTAAACTCACGCTCTCGTATGCAGGTAAGAGCAGCGAGGTGGTTGTTAAACAGCCTGGGGTGTCCACTTTTATTTTGGCATGCAACCCTGGTACCCCATTTAGTTTGCATAAAATGATGGATTTTGAATATCGTCGAGGAAGTATTCTTAAGGAATATGGTGGTCCAGATGTTGGTAACGGACTTTATGAAGAGAGTTATATCTTCAAAACCTCGTCGCCTTTATTTAAAGAAGTGTTCTATGTTCACGACACGCAGTACTTCACACCCACACGCATTTTTACCCGTTCGTTGGTTAAAGAGGGAGTTGACGCTGTGCGTTCGCAAGCTTTTCAAGACTTTGTTAAGGCTAATGGTTACGAAAGAGACTCAAAAGACACCAATCATTATGTAAACCAAAACGAACTAATCACCATGGATGTGGATGTGATGGAGAGAAACAACAGCGTGGTGCTGTTTTTCTATCAGATGCATGTGCAAGACCGCGATTATGCCACTTTCAACAGTCTTGACCTTGGTCCGCTTGAACTGTTGAATAAGACAGACAAGAAAATAACAGCTGTTGAAGATTATGAAACGGCAAAAAACAGCGAAGAAGTGACGCGACAGGTATCGAGAAATAGAGAAATTGAAGCCGTGGTTTACAAAACAACCGACCCCCTTGTGGTGTCTCGCACCTATTTCTTTTATACGCGTGGTGGTGATTCTCCTGCACCTGCCGATAAGATTGGAAGTGTTGAACAATATAGTTTGAGTATCAGTCAGCCCAATTTAGGCTTGTGGCAACACGGCAGAGAATGGTTTATCACGCGCGAGTTTGATAAGTTGCTTACTTCAAACAATTTCGAATTCGTGGGCTATAATGGCAAACACCATGTATATGCGCGTCGTTCAGATTATCTTACGCTAGCCATTTCGGGAGGTAAGTTTTCTGATGTGAACAATGGACAGCCTGTTATGCAACTCTCAGTGTTATACAAACCCACAGTATTTGCAGGAAGTAAACAAGCCACGATGGAAAAAGTGGAACAGATGCTTAAAAAGCACAACACAGGGAAATAAGAATAAAAGGACTAGCAATGAAAAAAACAATCATATATCTATGTGCCTGTGCCCTGTGGGGCATGATGGTTGCAACCTCTTGTAGCGACAATTTAGAGTCGTCGGTCGCAAATTCTGATACACGTTCGGTAATTATTGATAAAAACATTTTTGCCGTAAAGGGATGCATCAATGTGAAGTTGGCTAAGACCACAACACGTGCACTGTCTAGTGCTGCCGATGGAAATGTGTCAATGCAGAGTGTACCGTCGGCCATGTCGAAGGCTATGAGTTTCTCGGGCGCTTATAAAATGGAGCGTGTTTTTAAACCAGCAGGTATCTACGAAGCACGCACTGTGGCCGAAGGACTAGATCGCTGGTACACAATTTATTTTGACGAAAGTAAAGATGTGGATGCCGTGTTGCAGCAATTCAATAAGGTTGGCGGTGTGGAATGTGCTGAAAGGGTTCTCCCCATAGCGCACCCCGAGATTAAAACACGTGCTTACGCTGGCGGTGAAGCACCCACGCAACAGGGCAGTGGCTTTTTTAACGACCCGCTTTTGCCTAAACAGTGGCATTATTACAACGATGGCTCGGTTAGTGCCCATGCTAAAAGTGGGGCCGATTGCAATGTTAAACCTGCTTGGGAGAAATACACAACAGGTAAAAGCAATGTGATTGTTGCCGTTGTTGATGGTGGTATAGACGTGACGCACGAAGACCTGGTTGACAATCTTTATGTGAATGAGAAGGAGAAAAATGGTCAAGCAGGTGTTGACGATGATGGAAACGGATTTGTTGATGATGTCTATGGCTACAACTTTGTTGAGGCAAAAGATGTTGTTGGGGGCAAGATAGAACCCGACAACGAAGGGCATGGCACCCACGTGGCCGGCACTGTTGCGGCTCGTAACAACAATGGAAAAGGCGTTGCGGGTATTGCTGGAGGCGATGGTACACCAGGTAGTGGCGTGCGACTTATGAGTTGCCAGATTTTTAGAAACAAAGACGAGCAAGGAGATGCCGCTGCGGCCATAAAATATGCGGCCGACAACGGAGCTGTTATCTGCCAAAACTCGTGGGGATATTCGTTTAAAACAGGTGTTACGGCTATGCCTCAATTGCTGAAAGAGGCAGTAGACTATTTTATTAAGATGGCCGGCTGTGATGCTAATGGCAATCAACGAGCTGATTCGCCTATGAAGGGAGGTGTGGTAATATTTGCTGCAGGCAACGAAAATAAAGAGTTCTCGGCATACCCCGCATGCTATCCGCCAGCGATATCTGTATCGGCGATGGCTTGGAATTTTGCAAAAGCTAGTTACAGCAATTATGCTAACTGGGTAACAATAATGGCTCCAGGTGGCGATCAGGACACTTTTGGAAACGATGGTGGCGTGTTAAGTACTGTGCCAAAACGTAAAGTTCCCTCGGGTTATGCTTTCTTTCAAGGCACATCTATGGCCTGTCCGCACGTATCGGGCATTGCTGCGCTCATCGTTTCGTACTTTGGTAAACAGGGCTTTACTAACGAAGAGTTGAAGTCTCGCCTCATAACGGCTTACCGCCCCTATAATATTGATGAGATAAATCCTGCTTATAAAGGCAAGCTTGGAAGGGGATTTATCGATGCCGAAGCTGCTTTCGAGTCGAATACAAAGATTGCTCCCGATGAGGTGACTAAGCTAACGCTTACGCCCGACTTTGTTGATGTGAATGCAGAATGGAGCATTGCCAAAGACGAAGATAAGACAGCGGCCTTCTATAGATTATATATAAGTGCTAACGACCTTACCCCCGAGAGTCTTAAAGATATGGATTATCAAGAAATTAATGGGGTGGGGCACAGCTTAGGTGAGACACTTAATTACACGTTTAATAATCTAGAAGACAACAAAAGTTATTCTGTTGCCATTGTTGCAGTTGACCGTTGGGGAAATGTTTCAAAGCCAGTTATTAAGAAAGTCACCACAAAACAGAACCATGCACCAGAGGTAACCAACTTCCCTAATGGGGTTATAGAAGTGAATAGCGATGCAAGAAAGTCGTTTACCTTTAATGTGGCCGACCCAGATGGACACAGTTGGGATATAAAAGCTGCAGGAGAGACCAAAGGTGTGTCTTATTCTTTGAAACAAGGAATGGTTACAGTGAACCTTGTTCCTGTACTCGAGGCTGGTGATTACACGTGCACGTTTATACTTACAGATGATTTGGGTGCTAAAACAGAACAGCGTTTCACGTTTAAAATCATTAAGTACTTGCCGCCAACACTAGAAACGCCATTCTCTAATTACATCGTGGGGTTGGATGAAGGCTTGGTGTCTATACCTCTGAATGGACATTATAAGCACAGTGGTAGCAATCAATTGTCTTTCCAAGCCAGTGTGGGAAATAGCAGTGTTGCTTCTGTAGAGTTAAATAACGACAAGCTTCAGCTCAAACCTTTGGCCCTAGGACTTACCCGCATTAGTGTTGTTGCCTCAGATGGTACGCAGCGATCATCGGAAGGTTCGTTCCAAGTTCGCGTTGTCGAGCGTAAGTCAGCCCCTGTTTATGCCGTTTATCCCATACCCGTTAAGACGGAGATTAACGCGCTTCTTAATTCTGATGTAAAAGAAGCCGAGTTTGTTGTCACTTCAACAGTGGGCGAACAGCTGATGAAAGCCACTGTAGTTCCCGACAACAACAATGTTGCAAAGCTCGACCTTTCAAAACTTCACACAGGTACATACAAGCTTTTTGTGTACACCAACAAGGGAACACACGTGCAAATGTTCATTAAACGATAACCCTAACAATTATGAATAGTAAACATATCATCTTGGCTTGCCTAGCACTTATGGGTGCAATGCAGGCTAATGCCCAAGGACAAGACCTTTCGATACTTACTGCCAATGCAGATGCCCGAACGGCAGCGATGGGTAATGCAATGGTGGCAGCAAAGGGTATGCATCTTTACGCCAACCCTTCTGCTTTTCTTGGTGACGACAAGCGTTTTGCAGCTGATGTAGCTGCTGCTGCTTTTGAAAAAGAACAAGGTATCGAGGGCACTTTTTCGCTTTACACGGCCTCTGTGGGCTATAAGTTGGCTAGCAAGCATGCTTTTTTTGCAGGTTTTAGATATGCAGGCGGATTGAAGTTTAAGGGCTACGACATGCAGGGGTTGCCTACAAAAGATTATAAACCTTATAGTTGGACCATTGACCTAGGTTATGCTTACATGCTTGGTGGTGGTTTTTCGGCCTATGCTATGGGCGGAATGCTCTTCAGCCATCAGTCTAAAAATGCTGTTGGAGCATCCTTTACGTTAGGCGCCTCTTATCAAAACGCCGACCTTAGGGTTGCCAATAAGTCTGCCAGTGTTATGCTTGATGCTAAGGTTGGCGCCATTGGTCCAAAGTTAGATTTTGGTAGTGGCAACAAGAATTCGCTACCAACACATGCGGTTCTTGGAGCAACAATGACCATCGATGTTAGCGATAAGCATCAAGTGGCAACTGCCTTGTCTTCGCGTTACTACTTCTTGCCAGAAGATAGCAAAACTTTTATGGCGGGTGGAGGTTTGGAATACACCTATAATAAATTAGCTTCGGTTCGTGTAGGTTACGAATATGGCGACCACAACCTCAGCCATGTCACCATGGGCGCAGGCATTAAGTATGGCTCATTTCGCCTAAATGGTGCTTATTTGCTGAGAACGGCTGATGCTGGTAGTAGCTATTTCAATGTAGGCATTGGGTATGATTTTTAATAAAATGACTTTTTTTTTAAGCTAAAAGACTGGTTCTATGAAAGGTCTTTGAAGACTATTCTAGGTTTTATCTTGATGCATGCTTACATATGTCATTGAACTTGGTATGAGTTAAAGATGAAATACAAACGTGGAATTTATAGAACCAGCCTCAATCAAATCTAAAATATTGACGTATGAAAAAAACTTTATTCTCATTTTGTGCATTAGTCTTGTGCCTTTCTGCATCGGCACAACTGGTAGAAACACCAAAAGGTAAGCTGATAGACCACATGTATCGCTCAAGTAGTTCGTGGGTGAAGAAAGGTTGGACAGGAACTGAACCTGGTAGATACGATGGATTGGTGTCTAAGGTGGTTGTTGGCGAAGATGGTTGCCTGTATGTGTATAATCCAGTTTCAGTCTTCGACAGTAAATCATGGCTAAAACTAGACCCATTGAGTGCTGGAAAATATCGAGCTAAACTGCCTCAAGTGATTTTTAAAGACAACAATGGAGGTGACGATGATGATGAGGGAGCAAACACCGAGCGTAAGTTTTTGCTTAATCGTATGAGTATTAAAGATAATAACCAATACGAAGTGGTGTCGAAAGACAATAATTTCATGGATTTTTCGTGGGATGGACAAACGCTAAAGATGCTTGGCGTAGGCAATAAAAACGAAATATTAGGCATAGTTTATGATAATGGTTCGTGGGAAAACCGCTACGGCGACTGGAATGTAACTATCGAAAGCTTCGAAAATACACCTGTTACTCCACCCGCAAATGCTAAACCTGTGCAATATACGCTCTCTTCTAAAGAAGAAACGTCGCCACGCGTGATTGATGCGGCTATTGATGGTAATGATATTTATTTAAAAGGTATTTCTAAAACCAGTAAATTGGCCAATGTATGGGTGAAGTTAACGCAGAACGGAAATACAGCTGAGATGCTAACCAATCAATATCTTGGTACTACGGTTAGAACAGACTTCGTGAGATTTTCGAATGATGCTTCCGTATATCATACTTATGCAGCTGCCTATAGCGATGCTTCAACGCTGGCTAGTAAGCTAACTTTTAGTGTTAATGCCGAAACAGGTGTCTTAACTTGCAACAATGTGCTTAAAATTGTTTTCGGTAAGCGTAGCACGGAGAATGCTTCAGTTGATGGAATGGAAACTTTTGAAAGCCTTGTGCTTACACCTTTTGTTAAGAAAGCGGCCAAACCAGCAGCACCCACTTTGCACTATCGGTCGGCAGTTGATAGCTACGACTATAGCCTAACCACCATTACATTGGCGTTTTATGTAAGAAATGTGGATGAGTCTGGCAATTATCTCGACCCCAATAATATGTATTATAACGTATATATCAACGATAATCCTCAGCCATTTAAGTTTTTGAAGTCGCAGTATTATTATCTTGAAAAGGATATGGTAGATATCCCATTCTACTACCAAGATAAACGTAACGAAGACTTTAAGGTTGCTGACGATCAGCGTATTTTACACTTCTATGATGCCCATATAAAGAAGCTTACTGTGGTGATGGTTTACGAACAAGATGGTAAGAAGTATCAGAGTGAGCCAATGAGTACTAATGTAGTTACTTCTGGCATTGATAAGGTTACTACAGACAATAAAGTGGTGGTTGGCTATTATGGTGTAGATGGTAGTAAACGCCAACAACTGGAGAAAGGTGTCAACGTTGTGAAATATTCAGATGGCTCAAGCAAGAAGATTATTGTAAAGTGAAATGTTTATACTAGTTAATTGTTAAAGACAGTATTATATAAACCTATAAGGGTGAAAAGATAAAAGCGAGATGCAATTTCTGAGACTATGGTCTCGTTCTTGTCTTTATCTTTTCGCCCTTCTTGTTTCTTGTTTATACTTCATGCTGATAAAAAGGGTTTTAGAGATCTGTTCTTATGTGGACTGTTTGTTCTAGGGGAAACAATAGTGTAATGGGTTTAAGGCGTTTGTTGATGGATAGAGATACTGAATGGTCAAAAGTGTGAAGGTCTACAAAGGGCTTATAAAAAAGCAAGCGCCCAGTTGTCAATGCAATTGGGCGCTTGTTGTAAGTGTTTAGAGCTTGTATTACCTTTGGTATTTAAAGCGTTTAATGCTCTTTTTAGGCGTCTTTTCAAACTCCTCGGCATGAATTTCGATGCTCGACAGTTTGCAGTAGGCTGGCAATATCGCGTTAAGTTCTAGGCGATTTTGCTCCATCAGGTTGGCCAAGTCTTCATTGTTCAAACCAAGATTGTTAGCTTCGTCGAAGTCGGGGAATACCAGTCCAATAAGTTTTTCTCCGTCTTGAACTACCACGCTCTCTGTGACAAGAGTCATAGAGTTAAGCTTGTCTTCAATCTCTTCTGGGTAAATGTTTTGTCCGTTCGAGCCTAGGAGCATGTTTTTGGAGCGTCCTTTGATAAAGACATTACCATTTTCGTCCATCAAACCCAGGTCGCCTGTATGATACCAGCCTTCTTCATCAAGTGCTTCACGTGTGGCTTCCTCGTTCTTATAGTAGCCTAACATCACGTTTAAGCCACGAGCAAGAATTTCACCAGGTACGTTTTGCGGGTCGCTGCTGTTGATTTTTACTTCCATATGAACCACCGCCTTGCCACACGAAGTGGGAACAAAGTCGTTATAGTCTGCATAAGTAATGATGGGTGCACATTCTGTAGCACCATAACCAACGGTGAAGGGTAGGCCGATGCGAGTGAGAAATGCTTCCACTTCACGATTGAACGCTGCCCCGCCGATGATAATCTCGTAGAATTCACCACCGAAAGCAGCAGCTACCTGCTCCTTAATCTTCTGGTTAATCTTCTTGTTTATCACCGGCATGTTAAGCAGCAGGCGCATCTTGTTGTTTTGTATTTTGGGGAAAACGCGCTTCCTGATAATCTTTTCGATTACCAGTGGCACGGCAATAATTACCTTTGGTTTAATCTCGGTGAATGCTTGGGCAATGATAGCAGGACTTGGAATGCGGTTGAGATAATAGATGTGGCAACCGCTACAGAACTCGAATATAAACTCGAAGGCCATGCCATACATGTGGGCCATGGGCAAAATGCTGATGATGTGCGCACCAGGAGAAACGTGCGGACCGAGTACACCGACGGCAAAGTCGAGATTGCTCCACAAGGCGCGATAAGGAATCATTACGCCTTTTGAGAAACCTGTGGTGCCACTGGTGTAGTTGATAAGCGCCAGTTCGTCGGGGGTTTGCTCGATGTGATAGCTTATATGCTCCCTACGGAAGTACTTGGGGTATTTCTTTCCAAATATTTCATTAAGGTGTTCGCGTGCAAAAGTAAGCTTATCGGTACGCGATAGCACTAGCGAATAGTCGGGAATATAGATAATACCTTCCAGGTGTGGCATCTTAGTGGCATCTATGGTCGTGGCCACCACATCGCCCACAAAGAGCAGTTTCGCTTCAGAGTGGTTTACGATGTTGTGCATTTGGTCGGCTGTGAACTCATGAAGTACAGGTACAGCCACTGCACCGTAGGTTAGTGTTGCTAAGAATGCAACAGCCCAATTAGCACAGTTGCGCCCAGCAAGTGCAATTTTATCTCCTTTTTGTACTCCGCTATTCTCAAAAAGTATGTGAAGCTTCTCTATTTTTCTTGCTACGTCATGGTACTGTAGCGTCTGCCCTTTAAAGTCGGTAAGGGCATCAAGATCCCAATGGTCTATGATACTCTTCTGTACGCAGGCGTTGAAGCTAGGTATTTTTTCCATAATTATGTTGCTTTATAACGTTATATCTGTTTTTAAGGGAGGGTGGCCTGTGCCTAGTGTGCATATCTCTTGCGAGATAGATAAAGGCGAAGGCGCTTACACGTTCTGGTAGAGAAAGCGTTTAATGCTCTTTTTAGGTGTTTTTTCAAATTCAGAATCGTGTAGTTTTATGGCTGAAAGATGGCAATAGGATGGTAATAGGGCATTTAAGTCGCGCCTATTTTGCTCCATGATGCCTTCCAACTCTTCGGTAGAGAGGTCGAGCGATGCTACTTCGTCTTGGTCGGGGAACACCAGTCCCACCAATTTGTCGCCTTTTTGCACCACAAGACTTTCGTTAACCAACGACATAGAGTTGAGCTTGTCTTCTATCTCCTCGGGGAAAACGTTTTGTCCGTTCGACCCTAGAAGCATGTTTTTGATGCGTCCTCTTATATATATGTGTCCGTCGGCAGCCATTGTGGCTAGGTCGCCGGTGTGGTACCAGCCTTCTTCATCCAATACTTGCCGTGTTGCTTCTTCGTTTTTATAATATCCTTGCATAATATTGATGCCACGAGCAACAATTTCTCCTGGCACATTCTGCGGGTCGGTGCTGTCGATTTTAACCTCCAAGTGTGATAAGGGTAGGCCACACGAACCTGAAGCAAACTGGCTTTTATCGGTAAAAGTGATAACCGGTGCAGCCTCGGTAGCACCATATACAACCGTAATGGGGAAACCAATGTCTGTAAGAAAGTCTTCAATTTCCTTGTTTAGACTAGCTCCTCCAACAATAACCTCGTAGATATTTCCGCCCAAAAGGTCGCGTACCATTTGGCAGAGGCTGTTTTTTACCTTTTTACCAATTACAGGCATACTCGACAATAGTTTTATTCTACTGTTTTGTACCTGAGGGAAAATTCGCTTACGTATAATTTTATCTATCGTAAGTGGTACAGACGACACAATAGCGGGTTTCACTTCGGCCAGGGCCTCGATGATTAGTGAAGGTGAAGGCTGGCGAGTGAGGATGTAATTGTGTGCTCCCACGCAAAATGATAGTACCAATTCGAACATTTGGCCATACATGTGTGCCATTGGGAGGATACTTAAGATGTTGCTACCAGCTGGTACATGTGGAGCCAAATCGTGCATCATGAAATCTAGATTGCCCCATAATGCTCTATACGGCAGCATCACTCCTTTGGAAAATCCAGTTGTTCCACTGGTGTAATTGATAATAGCCAACTCTTTGCTTTCATCTAGATGATAGGCTACGTGTTCCTTTCTGAAATATTTGGGATATTTTTTTCCGAATAGTTCGTTAAGGTGTTCGCGAGCAAAGGTCAACTTCTCTGACTTGCATGCGCGTAACGAGAAGTCGGGCAGATAAACGATGGCTTCGACGATTGGCATCGTTTCTATCGTTATGTTCGCTGCAATAGTGTCTCCTACAAAGAGTAACTTCGACTCAGAATGGTTAACGATGTTGTAAATCTGCTCGGGGGTAAATTCACTTTGCACTGGAACTACCACAGCCCCGTAAGTGAGGATAGCAAAATAAGCTACTGCCCAATGGGAACTATTTCGTGCACAGAGGGCAATTTTATCCCCTTTTGCGATGCCACCATTTTCGAATAGTATGTGTAATTTCTCTATTTTACGCGCAACATCTTGATATTGCAGCGTCTTACCTTTGTAATCGGTGAGGGCATTAAGATTCCAATGGTTCTTGATGCTCTTTTCGATATATGCATTAAAGCTAGGTGTCTTTTTCATTGCACATAATTCTTAATCTTGTGCAAAATTACAATTTTGCTTGCACATTTCCAAAACTTATGTGCAGTTTGTACGGACTATTTAATGAATTTAGGTTTTCTAGTGGGTAGAAACAATATTATTTCAGCCTATAAGGGTAGAATGCGTGGTTAAAAGTAATTCTTTCTCATCACTCATTCCTTGGGCTTAGGTCTTTTTATATGAATATCAATTTAGTTTGATAACGGCCAATTTCCCACTAATCATCATTGAAGGGCATTGATTTTTTGTTCATTCGTGGTGTGTCTTAATTACTTTATCTTTACTTTTTATCGCTTTTTTGTCGGCTTGGTGATTTTTTGTGTAAAATATTAAGTGCAAATTTTAACATTGTGAGTAGCATTTTTGCTCACCATTTGCCATTCGTTCGCAAATATTCAATTCTCGCGTGAGTTTGTTAGGGTGTAAAGAGAGTTAGTTAAGTAATTGCCGGTAAAATGATTTTTAGTGTCAAAACCCGCAGTTTATGCTATAAAAAAGGAGTTTTGTACTAAATTCTGGGCCAAAAAGCACCAAAATGGGGTGTAATATGGTGCTAAACGCAGTGTAATAAGCTGCAAAACGCAGTGCGTTTTGGTGCTAAATGCAATGCGTTTTGGTGCTAAATGCAAGGTAAAATGGTGCAAAATGTGAATTTGCTCAGATTTTAAAACTTTAAAAATACAGCGTAAATGATATTCTTTAAACTATAAAACGAACAAAAATGGTGTGTTATTAGCCCATAAAACCTGTTTTTAGGATGATAAAAAATTGCACTTTCATCAGCAAATAGAAGAGTAAAATGGTGCAAAATGAAGGATTTGGGCTAAGTTGATGTGTAAAATAAAAGGCGTGAGGTTGAAAAAATGCCTAAATTTTATGTTTTATAGCACCTGTTTTCTCTAGAATGCCTTGGTCTGAAGAGTGCGTTTTGTAAAGTAAAATTACCGTATTTAACAAGCTGTTGTGGAGGCCTTGTTAAACAAATGTCAAGTAATCGCGCTAGCTTAAATTTTTCAAAGCCTTACAGCATACATCAAAATATTAATATCTTGCCAACAGTTGATAGTCGATTAAGAGTACTCGCAGTCAATAACAATTAGTATGTTTGTGTTTTTTTGTTTTTCTTCTGTGGGGTTCAATGGTTATTTATGAAGACACGTTCATAGAAATATTTTTATACACAAAAGGCAATTAAAGTATGTGGTTTTAAGAAGTTATTGGGTCGCTTAAGAATACGAAAAACAAGTAAGGGAAAAATTATATGTAGGGAAATGATGTCTTCGTCAAATGAGTTGCAATCGACTGTGTGATTTGTTTGATACAGGTTGGTTTCTCAATCATACTCATTCTGGTGAAATGGGTAACGAATAGGGAAAATAAACAGACAAATAGTCAATTAGCAAACAAAAGGAAAGCAGAAAAAAGAATATAAAATCAACATACTTAAAAGGTAGAATGATAAAGAATGAAATAAACACCGTTAAATAGCATAATTGAGCGCGAGTGACCAAAGCAATAAAATCGGCTAAAGAGAACAACTGAATCAAAAAACATTTAATAGTTTCTTTTGTATTTGTTTGTTTCGCAAACAATTGTTACCTTTGCGTTTAAATAATTGATGTAAATGTCTCTGATTATCCTTTTAATCATAGTCGTTGGGTTCATTCTCATTAGTACAGAGAATGTTACAAATGTGAATAAGGCCGCTGTAGCAATCTTTGTTGGTACAGTGGGGTGGGTGCTGTATGTGTCTTACGGTACCGATTTTGTGCAAATGATGCACCAACAGGCCTATACCAACTATCTAAATGGGGCAGCGCACAGCAGTATGGCTGTGAAGCAGTTTATCGCGCAAACCGTATTCCTAAGATATGTGGGTAAGGCTTGCGAGATTGTATTGTTTTTGTTGGCCACAATGACTATTGTAGAGATATTGAATAATAATGGCTGTTTCGATTTCTTGGGTGTGTGGGCACGCACAAGAAATAGCAAGAAGTTGCTTTGGATGATGATGCTTATCGTCTTTGTTGTTTCAGCAAACTTGGATAACCTCACCACCACCGTGATGGCTTTAACGCTGATACATCAAGTAATACCCAATAGACGTTACCGAATGGTTTACGGTAGTGTGGCCGTGATAGCCGCAAATATGGGTGGTGCATTGACTGTTATCGGTTCGCCCGAGGGTCTTGTGCTTTGGAATATGGGCGCAATAACTGCATCAAACTATTCGTTGAGTATGGCATTACCTTGTATAGTGGCTTGCGTTGTTCCAACATGGCTATTGTCTAGAAGTCTGCCTCACCGCCTTGATATCGAATTTTTACGACTTCCATATCGTGGCGATGACACCAATCTCAATGTGTGGCAACGTTTTGTGATGTTTGTTGTGGGTATTGGGGGGTTGTGTTCATACCTACATTTCATAATATTACCAAACTAAGCCCTTTCCTTGGTGCGCTTTGCGTGCTATCGGTGTTGTGGGTGGTAAACGAAATATTCAACCGCAAGTTATTTAATACAGGCGAAACAATACACCGACGTATACCCCACGTGTTGCAATATGGTTCGATGCAGATGATATTGTTTGTGTTGGGCATAATGTTGGCCATGGGCGTAGTTAGCGAAACAGGTTTTTTTCGAGAGGTTATGGCCTATATCGATAAGCATACACCTAATATCTGGTTCTTTGGCGTAGCTGTGCAACCATTAGTAGTGTGCTAGATAGTTTTGTTACCACAGTGTCGGCCGTATCGCTTCATTCTGTTGTGGCAGGAGAAAACAGTGAATTAGCAAACTATGCGGCAAATTTTGCCAAGAACGGAGCGTACTGGAAAATGATAGCTTTTGCCACAGCTATGGGAGGAAATATATTGCCGATAGGTTCGATAAGTGGTTTAGCGCTGATACAAACAGAGCGAATGCGTGTGGGATGGTACTTTATCCATGTGGGCTGGAAAGCTCTTTTGGGTGGCATCTTAGGCATGTTGTTGCTTTGGTTCTTAGTATAGGCGCAGAGAGCCAGGGCTGTGGTTATATATATAAATTAAAGCAGAGAAAGGAAAAGCAAGAGATGATGTGAGTGAATTTGTTAGATGTTTGTTTCTGTTTGCGCGCATTTTGTTAAAAGAATGAGCAAATTATATGCAAAATTACAAATATAAAGCTAGCAATTGTCAATCAGTTAACTTGTTGGATAGTCTAATCAATGCAACGGGCATATGCACCAACTCAATCAATGACCTATCAAAAAGTTATTTTGCTTCATTACGTAATAAAATCTTTTATGCCTTATTATATTATAAGCATGTAGAAACTAGATAAAGTTATCAATAAAATGACAAAAATAAAAACAATAGGCGTACTCACTTCGGGTGGGGATGCACCGGGAATGAATGCCGCAATACGTGCCGTGACACGTGCAGGCATATGCAATGGTTTTAATATAAAGGGGATATATCGCGGTTTTGAAGGACTAATTAACGACGATATAAAACCTTTTACCACAGAGAATGTTAGTGGTATTATCATGCAAGGTGGTACAATCCTTAAGACAGCACGTAGCGTAGAGTTTACTACAGAAGAAGGCAGACAGAAAGCTTACAATAATATTGTGAAGCAAGGGATTGATGCACTAGTTGTTATAGGTGGAAATGGCTCGCTTAGTGGTGCTAAAATCTTTGCACAAGAGTTTGATTTGTGCTGTATTGGATTGCCAGGAACTATAGATAACGATCTCTATGGCACCGACTCAACCATTGGTTATGACACCACAATGAACACAATCGTAGAATGCGTTGACCGTATTCGCGATACTGCCCAAAGCCATGAACGCATTTTCTTTGTAGAAGTTATGGGACGTGATGCAGGCTTTTTGGCCCAGAATAGTGCTATTGCAGCGGGAGCAGAAGCAGCAATCATACCAGAAGATTCAACAGATGTAGACCAGTTGGCTAGATTTATGGAGCGAGGTATTCGTAAATCGAAAAAAAAGTTGCATCGTTATAGTGTCAGAAAGTCCTAAATGTGGCGCGCTTTATTATGCCGACCGTGTAAAGAAAGAGTTTCCAGATTATGATGTGCGCGTCTCAATCCTTGGTCACTTACAACGTGGGGGTAGGCCAACTGCACACGACCGAATTCTTGCTAGCCGCACTGGAGTAGGTGCTGTTGATGCTATTTTGCAAGGACAACGAAATGTCATGATTGGCGTTCGAAATAATGAGATTGTTTACGTGCCACTATCCGAGGCAATACGTAGCGACAAACCATTTGATAAGAAATTAATCACCGTTTTAGACGAATTGAGTATTTAAAGTGGACAAATCTAACCACGGAATTTAAATCAATACAATTAAAATGCTATAACATTTTGGCAATTCCGTTTTTTATGGTTACTTTTGTCCCATTATAATTAAGGAAACTAAAAACAAGATATCTGAATATGTCAAACATAGAGGGACACATATCGCAAATCATTGGTCCGGTTATTGACGTCTATTTCGACACCAAAGGCCAAGATGCAGAAAAAGTGCTGCCAAAAATACACGAAGCCTTACTTATCGTTAGGCCTGATGGTCGTGAACTTATAGTGGAAGTGCAACAACATATCGGCGAAGATACTGTACGCTGCGTGGCTATGGATAATACCGATGGCCTACAACGCCACCTTAAAGCAAAGCCATTGGGTAGCCCTATCACCATGCCAGCTGGCGAACAAATTAAAGGGCGCATGATGAATGTTATCGGTAAGCCCATAGATGGTATGTCTGACCTGAGTATGGAGGGTGCTTATCCTATTCATAGAGAAGCGCCAAAGTTTGAAGAACTTTCTACTCATAAGGAAATGCTGGCAACAGGTATTAAGGTTATCGACCTGCTTGAGCCCTACATGAAGGGTGGAAAAATTGGTTTGTTCGGTGGCGCAGGTGTGGGTAAGACCGTGCTTATCATGGAACTTATCAATAATATTGCCAAAGGACACAATGGATATTCTGTGTTCGCTGGTGTTGGTGAGCGTACACGCGAGGGTAACGACCTTATCCGAGACATGATTGAGTCGGGCGTTATACGCTATGGCGATAAGTTCAGAAAGGCAATGGAAGAAGGCAAATGGGACTTGTCACTCGTTGACCCAGAAGAATTACGCCAATCGCAAGCAACACTCGTTTACGGACAGATGAACGAACCACCAGGCGCACGTGCTTCTGTGGCATTGTCTGGTTTGACCGTAGCTGAAGAATTCCGCGACCATGGAGGTAAAGACGGAGAAGCTGCAGACATTATGTTCTTTATTGACAACATCTTCCGTTTTACTCAAGCTGGTTCTGAAGTGTCCGCACTGTTGGGTCGTATGCCATCAGCCGTGGGTTATCAACCTACATTGGCTAGCGAAATGGGTGCGATGCAAGAACGAATCACATCTACAAAACGTGGTTCAATTACCTCGGTACAGGCTGTTTATGTACCAGCTGACGACCTTACCGACCCTGCTCCTGCAACAACCTTTACACACTTGGATGCTACAACAGAACTTAGCCGTAAGATTACAGAGCTGGGTATTTATCCTGCTGTAGACCCACTGGGTTCTACTTCACGTATTCTTGACCCACTTATTGTAGGAAAAGAACATTATGAATGTGCTCAGCGTGTTAAGCAAATTTTGCAACGTTATAAGGAATTGCAAGATATTATCGCTATCCTAGGAATGGATGAATTGAGCGATGAGGACAAACAGACTGTTAACCGTGCACGAAGAGTTCAACGTTTCCTCTCTCAACCTTTCACCGTTGCTGAACAATTCACAGGTGTTAAGGGCGCTATGGTAAGCATTGAAGATACCATTAAGGGCTTCAATATGATTCTTGACGGAAAGGTGGACGACCTTCCAGAGCAAGCTTTCTTGAATGTGGGAACGATAGAAGATGCCATAGAGAAAGGAAAGAAACTGCTTGAAGCTGCTAGTGCAAAATAAATAGTGTAAAAGCAGGTGTCTATGCTCAAATTAATTATAGTTTCTCCAGAGAAAATTCTCTATCAAGGCGACATCCAGAAAGTGAAAGTTCCAGGCACTCTTGGTGAATTTGAGATTCTCGAAAACCATGCACCCATCATCTCTTCACTAGATGCTGGCAAAGTGGTTTATGTCACAGGTAAGGGTGAAACACATGCCTGCGACATTGTTGGAGGCTTTGTCGAGGTGCAAAAAAATGTTGTGTCCCTATGCGTAGAGGTATAACTTCTCTATGAGTAGTGCTATGGACAATAAGCTGATAAATAAGTATAGGCGTAGTTTTATCTACCAAATGCTCATTACACTAATAGTGTTAGTTGGGGGGGATACGCTGTTGCTGAATTGTGGTTGGGATATACTGTAGCACTACCGCTCTCGGTAAGTGCAACAGTGTTCTTTATCCTTGAGTTGGCAGACATTCTTATTTGGTCTCGCGTAGCAAGTAATTCTCCAGACAGCCTTCCTACCTTCTTTATGGGGGTGTCAGGCTTTAGAATTCTGATATGCTTGATGGTGTTCTTTATCTTCTATTTTGTTACTAGTAGACAGCAAATGCTACTTTTCTTATGCATCTTTGCTGTGTTCTATGTGGCAATGCTGGTACATCATACGCTGTTCTTCTCGCATGGTAAAGGTAAGTAGGGCGCATATCGCCAATATATAATAAGGTATATAATGAAAAAAGTAAGATACATATCGCTCCTTGTAGTATTGTTTCTTTCGTCGCTTTCGCTCTATGCGTCAAGTAACGAAGGAGATAACAATAAGGAACTTGACATTCCCGAGATAGTGCTCGAGCATTTGTCTGATGCATATGAATGGCATGTTGCCACGTATCAAGGCAAGCACTTGAGCCTACCATTGCCGATTATAGTTAAAAGTGGCGATACTGGTGAATGGTATGTGGGTACTGCTCACAATCTACCAAATAACTTTTTCTTCGATGCACAACATCACGGAAAGATTTACGAGCGTCATGCAGATGGAACAACAACGCGTCCGTTAGACTTGAGTGTTACAAAAGCAGTTGCTCAAATATGGATAGTAGTGGCTGTGTTGCTCATTGTCTTTTTATCGTGTGCACGTTGGTACAAGAAAGTTAACGAGAAAAGTGAGGCTCCCAAAGGTTTTGTAGGATTGATAGAGATGCTCGTGATGTATATTCACGATGATTTGATTAAACCAGCTGTGGGCGAGCGTCATTATAAACGCTATGCACCTTTTTTGCTCACGGTGTTCTTTTTTATCTTCACATGCAACCTCGTTGGTTTGGTTCCAGTGTTTCCCGGTGGTGCAAATGTCACGGGTAACATCAATATAACCATGTTCTTGGCAGTTACATCAATGCTTGTTATCAATATCTTTGCTAACAAAGAATATTGGAAAGAAGTGTTTTGGCCAGAAGTGCCAATGGCTCTAAAGTTTCCTGTACCTCTAATGCCTGTAATAGAGGTTTTCAGTATCTTCACAAAGCCGTTTGCATTGATGATACGTCTCTTCGCTAACATGATGGCAGGACATGCTATTATCTTAAGTTTTACTTGTGTTATCTTCCTAGGATGGAACATGGGAGTGGGCTATGGATTAGGACTTAACCTATTGGGCATAATTATGTTGTTGTTCATGAACTGTCTGGAATTGCTAGTGGCTTTTGTTCAGGCCTATGTGTTTACTATGCTTAGTGCCGTGTTTATTGGTATGGCGCATAAAGAACACCATTCTGCTGAATAATAACCTCGCTGTGTTTCTACGTTACAAACGCTCATAATAGTGTAAGTAACCTTCAATGCAAAACATAGTAAATATATAAAATACATTCGACGTCTATTCCCAAATACAAATGGACGTTGTATTAACAGATATCGACAATATTAAATCAAAGAGTATATAAACAATTAACAAAAAGAATAAGAACTATGATGATTACAACTTTATTGGCTGCCGAGGGTCTGGCTCAGCTAGGCTGCGGTCTTGGTGCAGGTATTGCTACAATTGGTGCTGGTTTAGGTATTGGCCGCATTGGCAGTAGCGCGATGGATGCTATTGCTCGTCAACCCGAAGCAACGAATAAAATACAGACCAACATGATTGTTACCGCTTCTTTCATTGAGGGTTGTGCTCTCTTTGCTATTGCTGCGTGCGCATTCTTGATTAAATAAATTAACTGAATGGAGAATTTACCATCAATATTAACGCCCGACTTGGGCTTGCTCTTTTGGATGCTCTTGGCGTTCTTGGTGGTTTTTGTTGTTCTTGTAAAATACGGATTTCCTGCCATTATCAGTATGGTAGATGCCCGTAAGGTTTACATAGACGAAAGTCTGCGCAAGGCTCATGAGGCATCAGAACGGCTAGAAAACATCAAGCAAGAAAGCGAGCAGATACTTCAAGAAGCGCGAGAGAAACAAACACTCATCTTGAAGGAGGCTGCCGAGACTCGCGAAGCCATTGTTGAGAAAGCTCGTCAAGTGGCACGTGAAGAAGGTGCGCGTATGCTCGAAGAAGCCAAGCGCCAGATAGAGGTAGAGAAACAAAACGCTATCCGCGACATTCGCACGCAGGTGGCTGAGCTTAGTGTTCAAATTGCTGAGAAGGTAATGCGCGAAAACTTAGCATCAGACGCTCAACAAATGTCTTTGGTTAATCGTTTCTTAGACGATGCTTTCTCTGTAAACCCCAACTAAACGCGTTATGGATATAGGTCTAATAGCTGTTCGATACGCGCGCGCTTTACTTAAAGCAGCCATTGATAACCACTGCCATGAGGAAGTGTATCAAAATATGTCGAATTTGTTGGAATGCTATATGAATGTTCCGCAACTTCGTCCTACGATATGCAACCCTATGTATTCGAAACCTAAAAAGCAATCGGTGGTGTTGGCTGCATGTGGAACGCCTGCTGTTGAACTAACAAATCGCTTTATCGCTCTGGTTTTGCAAGAGGGTAGGGAAGAGATGTTACAGTTTATGGCTTCGTCTTTCATCAACCTTTATAGGCAACATTTCCATATCACCAGTGGCAAAGTCACCACAGCTGTGAAACTAACGGCTGAGGTGGAACAACGTATGCGCCGCATGGTTGAAGAGCGCACGCAGGGCAAAGTGGAGTTTACCACTGTGGTAGATCCCACCATCCTTGGCGGTTTTGTGTTGGACTACGACACCTATCGCATGGACGCAAGCGTGAAGAGCAAACTAAATCGCATTCTAATTGAATTAAAAAACAAGTAACATGTCTGATAAAATAAGGCCCAACGAGGTCTCTGAGATATTGTTCCAACAGCTTCAGCAACTCAACGACGGACAAGACTTTGATGAAATAGGCACTGTTCTTACTGTTGGTGATGGTGTTGCGCGTGTCTATGGGCTGCGCAATGCAGAAGCAAATGAGCTGCTTGAGTTTGAGAACGGAACCATGGCCATCGTTATGAACCTTGAAGAGGATAATGTTGGTTGTGTGCTTCTTGGCCCTACCTCTGGTATTAAAGAGGGACAGGTTGTGAAACGTACGCACCGCATTGCCAGTATTAGGGTTAACGAGAACATGCTCGGGCGTGTAATCAACCCCTTGGGTGAGGCTATCGATGGACTAGGTGAAATTGATTTGACTAAGTCTTTTGAGATGCCACTCGACAGAAAGGCTCCTGGAGTTATCTATCGCCAGCCTGTTAAAGAACCGCTTCAAACAGGACTTAAGGGTGTCGACTCAATGATTCCTATTGGTAGAGGCCAACGTGAGCTTATCATTGGCGACCGCCAAACAGGTAAAACAGCAATCGCTCTTGATACTATCATCAACCAAAAAAGTTTCTACGAAGCCGGTAAACCGGTATATTGTATCTACGTTGCTATTGGCCAAAAAGCTTCAACAGTGGCTACGCTTGTACAAACTTTGAAGGAACGAGGAGCATTAGACTATACAATTATTGTCTCGGCCACTGCTGCAGACCCCGCTGCTATGCAGTACTATGCTCCATTTGCTGGTGCTGCCATCGGTGAATACTTCCGCGACCGTGGTGAACATGCATTGGTCGTTTATGACGACTTGTCTAAACAGGCTGTTGCTTATCGTGAAGTGTCGCTCATTCTTCGTCGTCCATCTGGACGTGAGGCTTATCCTGGTGACGTTTTCTACTTGCATAGTCGTCTTTTGGAGCGTGCAGCACGTATAAACGATCAACAAGAGGTTGCTGAAAAGATGAATGACCTGCCCGAATGTCTTAAAGGACATGTAAAGGAGGAGGCTCTCTTACTGCACTTCCTATTATTGAGACTCAGGCTGGCGACGTATCTGCTTACATTCCTACTAACGTTATCTCCATCACTGATGGCCAGATTTATTTGGAAACCGACCTTTTCAACCAAGGTTTCCGTCCTGCTATCAACGTTGGTATTTCAGTTAGTCGTGTAGGTGGTTCTGCACAGATTAAGAGTATGAAGAAGGTTGCGGGAACACTTAAAATAGATATGGCTCAATATCGCGAGTTAGAGGCTTTCTCTAAGTTCTCTAGCGATATGGATGCCGTTACCGCAATGACGCTGGATAGGGGACGAAAGAACAATCAGTTGCTCATTCAGCCTCAATATAGTCCAATGTCTGTTGGCGAGCAAATTGCCATCTTGTATTGTGGAACGCACGGCTTGATGCACGAAGTTCCAGTAGAACGCATTCGCGAATGTCAGGACTTGTTCCTTGAGAAGCTACGTTCTACCCATCAGTCAACCATTGATTTGTTGGCTAGTGGTACAATCAACGATGAAGCTTGCGCCATACTTGAGAAGGTAATGGCCGACATCGCCGGTCAATTCTAAAAACTTTAGAACATCAAGGATAAGTACAATCCCGCCTCATATATTTGTGGGGTGGGGTTGCCATCCTTCAATACATAGCGTATGCCATCATTAAAAGAGATAAAGACACGTATTGCCTCCGTCAATAGCACTCGCAAAATAACGAGTGCAATGAAGATGGTGGCATCGTCTAAGTTGCACCATGCTCAGCAGATGATTGAGAATATGTTACCTTATGAAAATATGTTGGAGCATATTCTTAAGTCATTTCTTGCGTCTTTGACCGAGACATACACGCCATTAAGCGTTGAACGCAAGCATCTCAAACGTGTAGCGCTTGTGGTTTATTCCAGCAATAGCAGCTTGTGCGGTGGCTTTAACGCCAATATCACAAAGCTGATGCAGCAGACGGTGTCACATTATCGTGAACAAGGAGTAAGCGAAATCTTGGTTTATCCCATTGGCAGAAAGATTGCTGAACAGGCATCTAAGATGGGTTTGCAACTTTGTGGAGACTTTAACCATCTTGCCGAGAAACCTAATGCACACCAATGTGCTGAGATAGCCAGAGAATTGGCCCGTAAGTTTGAAGCAGGCGATATTGATAAGGTAGAGCTTATATACCACCATTTCAAGAGTGCTGGCTCGCAGATTTTAACTCGTAGAACTTTTTTGCCTATCGACCTCACTACTGAAGTTGGCCGGTTTAACGACCGCGACCTTAGTTCTAATGTTGTAACGGCAAAGGCGCAAGAGTATTTGAAGAATAAAAAATCTGAACAAACAAAGAAGAAAGAAGAGGCTAAACCGCTTAATGATAACTTCCTTGTTGAGCCTGATATGGCGACAATCCTTAATTCACTCATTCCCAAATTATTAAATTTGATGGTGTATACAGGGTTGCTCGATAGCAATGGCAGCGAACATGCGGCGCGTATGGTGGCAATGCAAACGGCTACCGATAATGCTGATGAACTTCTTCGCGGCTTGAATTTACAGTATAACAAAAGCAGACAGCAGGCAATTACAAATGAATTGCTTGATATTATGGGAGGCAGTGTAAACAATTAGTTATTTTCTTATTGTTGCTTTCTCTGTGTTTGCGTTTGACAACTTTGCGTCTTAACGTCGTACCCCTTATAGGTGGTCGCTTAAAGCGTGAAGTTGTCAATCTTTTGTTTATTACATGTTATGTTCTTTGTTGCTTGTTATCTGTTTTTAATAAGCATCTTATTTCTTATTAATACCCTAACTTACAATGATATACGAATATCAATTGCGCTTGTTACCCCAGCAGGCATACACCCAAGATAGTATACGCGAATATGTAGTTCACGAAAAAGGCCTTGATGTGCGTACCATTAATCATGTTCAAGTTCTTAAACGTAGTATTGATGCACGTCAACGCACCATTATTGTTAATCTCTCAGTTCGCGTATTTGTTAACGAAAGGCCTGATAAACAAGACTATCAAAGCATTTCTTATCCTGATGTTTCTCAATCTCCTGCTGCTATTGTTGTTGGTGCTGGCCCTGGTGGATTGTTTGCTGCATTACGGTTAATAGAACAAGGTGTACGCCCCATTGTTGTTGAACGTGGTAAGCGTGTTGACGAACGTCATCGCGACCTTTCTTTAATAACTAAGGAACAACAGATTAATCCTGAGAGCAATTATTGTTTTGGTGAAGGCGGTGCAGGTGCTTATTCTGATGGAAAACTTTATACCCGTAGTAAGAAACGTGGTAGTGTAGATAAAATATTAAATATATTTTGTCAACATGGTGCATCCACAGCAATTTTGGCCGACGCTCATCCTCATATAGGAACCGACAAGTTGCCCAAAGTAATCGAAGCTATCCGTAATACGATTATTAAATGTGGTGGTGAAGTACATTTTCAGACAAAGATGACGTCGTTTTTGATGAACAATAATACTGTTATTGGAGTTAAAACATTCAACAATCTTACTTCTCAAGAACGTCATTTCAATGGTCCTGTAATTTTGGCTACTGGTCATAGTGCTCGTGATGTGTACCAGTACTTAGCCGCAGCAGGCATACCCATAGAGGCTAAAGGTTTGGCTATTGGTGTAAGATTGGAGCACCCATCTGCTTTGATAGACCAAATACAATATCATAATAAGAACGGACGCGGAAATTATTTACCTGCAGCAGAATATAGTTTTGTTGCTCAATCAGCCGAACGAGGCGTCTACTCCTTCTGCATGTGCCCGGGAGGTTTCGTCATACCAGCTGCAACCGAACATCAACAAATAGTGGTCAACGGCATGAGTCCAGCCAATCGTGGTTCTAAATGGTCAAATAGTGGAATGGTGGTAGAGATACGTCCCGAAGATGTTGAGGGCGACGACGTGTTGAAAATGATGCACTACCAACAGACTATTGAACACGATTGTTGGGTGAATGGCAATCGTAAACAAACAGCTCCTGCGCAACGAATGGTAGATTTTGTTAATCGCAAGCTTAGTTACGATCTTCCTAGAAGCAGCTATTCACCAGGGATTATATCTAGTCCACTACATTTTTGGATGCCCAAGCATATCGTTTCGCGTCTTCAAGATGGATTTCAAAGGTTTGGTCGAACCAGTCATGGCTTCTTAACTAACGAAGCAGTGCTTATCGCCACCGAGAGTCGCACCTCTTCTCCTGTAAGAATTATACGAGATAAAGAAACCTTCCAGCATGTTAGTATAAGCGGTCTATTTCCTTGTGGTGAAGGTGCTGGCTATGCTGGTGGTATCGTTTCTGCAGCAATGGATGGTGAACGCTGTGCCGAGATGTGTGCATCCTACATCAAGGCTATTAGTTAATTCGTCTTTGAGAATCCTTCTTCGTCCTGTGCGTACTTATTAAAGAGCACCGAAGACTATAATTTTGTTGTGTACAGTATAACTTTTCTTGTTAGTCAAATTTATCTAGGTGTATCCCATTGCTAGTCTTTAGCTTCTTAATAGGTTGTTTATGGCGTACAACCTGACAACTTCTTTTTGAGAATTGGTTAGTTTTGGTAAATAAGGCGTTATAAATTCCATTATCTTTCATAACTAAGTAGACCATCTTATCCACGCATCTTGTATGTAACATTTCAGCAAAATGCGTGTATTTGTTTGGTCTATCTACTTTATGCAATGTTCTCTCTTGCATTTAATTGTGTGTTTTACAATTGAAAAATTTTTGTGTTCGCCAACATTTATCTATCTTTGTAGTTGGTTCTAAATCAGCAATTGCCCATCCATGCATAGTTTGTTTGGGTGAAAAGCGGTTTTAATACCGTACGTGCTTATGGTATAGGGATTATTCATCAGTATGATTTCCTTCACCATTTTAAAACACAACGTATATATGAAATATGCTATTATAGCCGCAGGTGAGGGCTCACGCCTTAGCCAAGAAGGTGTTCAGCTACCCAAACCATTGGTTAAGGTAGGGGGTGAACACCTTGTAGACCGGCTTATCAGAATATTTATGCTAACAAGGCCGAAGAAATTTTGGTTATTTGTAACGAACAAATGACCGATGTTGCTATGCATTTAAGAGATGTTCAGCGCGCTGGCTTAGATGGAAGGCAAGTGCCTTTAAGGTTTGTTGTTAAATCAACGCCCAGTTCAATGCACAGTTTTTATGAGTTAAGCCCTTATCTTCGCACATCGTCTTTTGTGCTTACAAC
Source organism: Hoylesella shahii DSM 15611 = JCM 12083 (assembly GCF_000613445.1). GTDB lineage: Bacteria > Bacteroidota > Bacteroidia > Bacteroidales > Bacteroidaceae > Prevotella > Prevotella shahii. The sequence goes on along the minus strand of NZ_BAIZ01000015.1, from coordinate 37,384 downwards.
GGTAGATACAATTTTTCGTGAACGCGATTTTGAGGCCTTTGTCTTATCGTTTACAGATGCATTAGCAACAGGCAATGATGGAGTGATGGCCGTAACGAGTTTTGTAGACGACGAAAAACCGTTGTATGTACAAATCACCAACCCACCGTACATCTCTGGATTTTACGATGAGAAGGTATCTTCTTGTCAATATATCTCGGCAGGAATCTATGGGCTAACCCCCAATTGTCTACCAATCTTACAGGCTTGTATAGAAAGGGGAGAAAGTAGAATGCGCAACTTTCAACGTGCACTGATTGCCAAAGGCTTAAAGTTAAGAGCCTATGCGATGGGGAAAGTACTCGACATTGACCACGCATCAGACGTTACCAAAGCAGAAGAGTTTATTAATGAGCAGTGTAGTTGCCATATATAGAGATGAACGTTTCTCGCCAAACTCGGTTAAAAACGACCGATCCATTTTAGATGCAGTGTTAAGAAAGTTGCATCGTCATGATGTAGTGGCCATTTCCGAGCAACAGTTGAACGAACAACATCGAGCTGCCCTCTACTTGTCTATGGGGCGTTTGCCACGCACCATTAACCTTCTGAAGCAGTTCGAACATCAAAATCAGGCCATTGTGTTGAATAATGCCAAGGCGCTCGAATCTTTCTCGCGTAGCCACATACATTGTGTGATGCAAGAAAATGGCATTGCTATGCCCCCGAAGAGGGTACAAGAGGCTATTGGGTGAAGCGAGCTGACTTTGCTGCACAAACACAAGACGATGTGGTATATTGCAAAGATAAAGCCGAAGTAGACAAAACCAAAGAACAATTTGCGCAACGTGGTGTGCACAACTTGGTGGTTAGTGCTCACGTAGAAGGCGACTTGGTTAAATTCTATGGCGTTGCAGACAGTTTTTTTTGGCATTTCTATCCCACAGATACGGGTCATTCTAAGTTTGGCGACGAACAACATAATGGTTCAGCTCATCATTATCCCTTTAACGTGCAACAACTAAGGCATACGGTCGCCCGTTTGGCAAGCTTAACAGGAATAGAAGTTTATGGTGGCGACTGCATAATCAATAGCGATGGTCGTTTTTTTATTATCGACTTTAACGATTGGCCTAGCTTTTCACCTTGTTGCGAGCAGGCAGCCGAGTGCATTGCACACCTGGCAAACCAACTGCTAGCAACACAAACAACTAGAAAAATAACACATGAGTAATAGCATTAAAACCCTGTTTCGCGACTCATTGAAGTCTGCTGATACAGAAGAAACCATTGATATTTATTTCACTCGTCCTATTGGCTTGGTGTTTGCTTTGTTGTGGAACAAACTTGGTGTTCATCCAAACGCCATCACCATTCTCTCAATCTTCTTGGGTATTGGGGCTGGATATATGTTCTATTTCTCCGATTTAACTCACAACCTCATGGGTGTGGTGTTATTAATGTTAGCCAACTTTTGTGATTCAACCGATGGACAGATGGCTCGACTCACAGGCAAAAAAACGCTTGTGGGGCGCGTATTAGATGGATTTTCGGGCGATGTGTGGTTTTTCTGTATTTATTTTGCACTTTGTCTGCGCTTACAATCGTCACTTATTCCCTACACCAACGTTAAATGGGGCTTTTGGATTTGGGCTTTAGCAGCTGTGTCGGGATTGCTTTGTCACTCACCACAAAGTTCTTTGGCCGATTATTACCGTCAAATTCATTTGCTTTTTCTTAAGGGGAAAAAAGGAAGTGAACTAGATACTTACGCCCAACAACGTGGCATTTACGAAGCTCTGCCCAAACATGGCGAGTGGTTTAAACGCCTGTTTTACTATAATTATGCCAACTATTGCAAAAGTCAAGAGAAGCGAACACCAAGGTTTCAGTCGTTCTTTGATAAAATACATGCCACCTTTGGCGATGCAGAGAGTATTCCCGAAACTTTGCGTGATGAGTTTCTGCAAGGCAGTAGACCATTGATGAAGTACACCAATATGCTTAGTTTCAATCTTCGCGCCATTGTGTTATATATCACTTGTTTGGCTAATTGCCCATGGGTTTACTTCCTCTTCGAACTCACTGTGCTTAGTGCCATATATATTTACATGCACAAGCAGCACGAAGATTTGTGTCAAAGGTGTTCTAACCTGATAAATAAATAACCAAAAGCAACTTTACATGCAAACAACAAAATATACGTTCAATACGCTTGACCAACTAGATATAGAGGGAATAATATTTGATTATGGTGGAACACTCGATACCAATGGCCATCATTGGGGAAAAGTGATTTGGCATGCCTACCAAAATAATAATATACCCATTAGCGAAGCCGACTTTAGGGCTGCTTACGTGCATGTTGAACGTGCATTGGCGACCAACAGAATAATCATGCCCGACTTTTTGTTTTGCAACGTGTTGAACACCAAACTCAAGATGCAGTTGGCTTATTTGAGAGATAATAAAGTGCTAGATGTTCCTCAATTAGAAATCGATGACATGCACCACCTAATATATACCGAACTCTGTTCGAACCTTGAGAAGGTTATAAGGCACAGTACTTTTGTGCTAGAGCATTTGCACAAACGTTATCCCATGGTTTTGGTTAGCAATTTTTATGGTAATATACAAACCGTTCTTGCCGATTACAACATGGCTCATTATTTTGCAAGTGTTATCGAATCGGCGGTGGTTGGGGTTCGAAAACCCGACCCAAAGATTTTTGCGCTTGGCGTTGAAGCCTTGAAAATGCCTGCTCAGAAGGTGCTGGTGGTTGGCGATAGTATTGATAAAGACATCGTACCTGCCCACTCGCTGGGATGTATCACCGCTTGGTTTAAAGGCGAACAATGGGAAGAAAAAGCCCAAGATGAAAGTGTAGCACATTTGATAATTAGTGATTTGGATGAATTGTTAAGTTAGATTGGATCAGTGTTTGGTACAAAGTAAAATTGTTGTACCCACAAATAGTTACAAATTACGATTTCGGTGTAACTTGTTAACATAGCAGAAAACATTGAATTCACACCTAAAGCTTTTTGCAACAACGAAAAACAGTAAATTTAAGAGATGAGTTATAAAACAAGTAGACTATTAATGTTATTGGCATTGCTCGTTGTAGGACTGACTGTTTCAGCCCAAACGGGAAGCATGCTCTCAGGTGTTGTCACAGATGCTGTGACGGGTGACACCATATATTATCCCAGTGTACGATACAAGGGGCACGATATTGCCGTGTCGGGTACGGCCAAAGGGCATTACAATATTGTGCGCAAAGAGGGCTTAATGCTTACTTTCAGTGCTGTGGGGTATGGCTCTGTGCAAGTGCTTGTTAAGTCTTCCACTCCTAGTATATTAAACATTAAATTGAAGCCTGACACTAAGCAGCTGGCCGAAGTGGTGATTAAGCAAAAACGTGGTAAGTATTCGCGCAAAGACAATCCCGCCGTTGAATTGATGAAACGCGTAATTGCTGCAAAGAAAAACACGCGATTAGAAAATCACGACTTCTTTCAGTACACCAAATATCAAAAAATAACGTTGGCTATGAACGACATAATGCCTTCGCAGATAGATAGTGGGTTTATTGGTAAAAGACGTTGGATGCTCAACCAAGTGGAGCTTTGCCCTTACAACAATAAACTGATATTACCCATATCTGTAGAGGAAACCGTTAGCCAGCATCTATATCGTAAAGACCCCAAAACAGAGCGCGATATTATTAAAGGTCAAAACACCACCGGTATTAACCAACTGATACAAACAGGCGACATCATGAACACGATGCTCAACGACGTGTTTACCGATGTGAATATTTACGATAACGATGTGCGATTGTTAAGGCATCATTTCACTAGTCCTATTGGTAATACGGCTATAAGTTTCTACCGATACTATATCGAAGACACCGTTTATGTGGGTAAAGACTTGTGTTATCATCTGCAATTCATCCCCAACAATACGCAGGATATTGGTTTTAGAGGCGAATTGTATATTGTGGCCGATTCCACGCTGCATGTTAAACGTTGCAATCTTACTTTGCCTGTTAATAGTGGTGTCAACTTTGTCGAGAATCTGCAAGTGAGGCAAGAGTTCACGCAGCTAGATAATGACGAGTGGGCTCTGAGCGAAGACGATATGATTGCTGAGATAAATGTGAACAAGCTGTTACAGAAAGCCATTGTTATACGCACAACACGCTTGAACGACTATGCTTTTGACGAACTTCCAACTAAACTTTTCAAAGGTGGTGCTCGCGAAAGACGCGAAGCCGATGCTATGATGCGCGACGAGGCTTTTTGGAAACAATATCGTGCAGTACAACTTAGCAAGAGCGAATCCTCGATGGATGAGTTTGTGCACCGCGTTGAACAGATGAAAGGATTTAAATATATCATCTTTGGATTAAAAGCCCTTATAGAAAATTTTGTAGAAACAGGCGATAAAGACCATCCTAGTAAAGTGGACATAGGACCTGTAAACACCATGTTTACACGCAACTTTATTGATGGTTTTAGAACACGTATCAGTGCACAAACCACTGCCAATTTAAACAAACATTGGTTCTTAGCTGGATATGTGGCGCATGGATGGGGAAGTAAGAAAAACTATTATAGTGGCGAACTCACTTATTCGTTCAACAAGAAAGAGTATTTGCCCAGAGAGTTCCCCAAGCGTACCATTTCGTTTAAGTCTACTTACGATGTTATGTCTCCCTCGGATAAGTTTCTGCGTACAGACAAAGATAATGTCTTCACTTCACTAAAGTGGACGAAAGTAGACAAAATGATGTTTTATAATCGTCAGCAACTAAGTTTTGAACGTGAAGAGGAGTGGGGGCTGAAAACCACTTTAAGTCTTAAAACAGAAGAGAATGAAGCAGCAGGTGCTTTGTTTTTTGAAAAGCTTAGCTATCCTGTTCCACCCGCTTTATATCCGAGTACAGACATCACTAACTGCTTCAGAATGGTAAAATGCGTACCACAGAATTGCGTTTTGAACTTGAATTTGCACCAGGACGCACGTTTATCAACACTAAGCAGCGTCGCATTGCCATTAATTTGGAAGCACCTGTATTTGTGGTGTCTCACGCTATGGGACTTAATGGCGTACTGGGTGGGCAGTACACTTATAATTTCTCTGAAGCTGCTGTGTTAAAACGTTTTTGGTTAAGAAGCTGGGGCAAGTTTGATGTGCGACTTAATGCGGGTGCACAATGGAACAAAGTGCCTTTCCCCTTACTCATAATGCCGTCGGCCAACTTGTCGTACATTGTTCAGCGTGGTACTTTCAACTTGATAAACAACATGGAGTTTCTTAACGATAGGTATGCAAGCGTTGACATCGGATGGGATATGAATGGTAAGTTGTTTAATCGTGTTCCGCTTCTAAAAAAGCTTAAATGGAGAGAATTTATAGGCTTTAAGAGCCTGTGGGGCACTCTTACAGATAAGAATAATCCCTTATTGGCCCAAAACGCTGGCGATGAAACATTAATGTATTTCCCTGAAGGCGCAAATGTGATGAATCCTAAACGCCCTTATATGGAATTAGTGGTGGGTGTTCATAATATCTTCAAAATATTTCATGTTCAGTATGTTAGAAGACTGAATTATAATGAGTTGTCCACTGCGCAGAAACATGGCGTTAGATTGATGATGCGTATGACCTTCTAAAGGTCAAGACTAAAATATAATGGGACTGTTAGCAGATCTTGTTCTTCTAACAGTCCCATTTTTCTTTCTTAAGGTCAATCTTCAGTTTTGGCTTGGCTTATGAATTATCCATCATTTGATTGGTAAAGTTGAGTTTGTTGTTTCTTGATAACCTTTTGTTGTTTTTGGTTTCTGATTTGGTGTATTATCTAAACCAAGAGCGTTGAGCAGGAAAGTGTATAACTCCCACTTTCATTACTAATCAATCTCACCATTACACAACCTCATTTAAAAATTCTATAACACCCGATAAATGTTAAATGTGGTATTAATATTTTACAAAGTGGATACTCTGGATCAAGTCATTCTAGCGAAAATAATGGCTTAAATCAAATATTTTTTGTTGTATTTCGCTGTTTTGCCATTTCCTTTTACCTCATTTTTAAGTTCCCTCGATGCATTTTGCTGCATTTTGCCTTCCTAGTTTGTCATTGGTTAGCGTTTTTTAATCACTGCAGAAAGTCACTTTCTTGGTAATAAAGTTATATTTTATGTTCCTTTTTACATCAAAATCCGACGATTTTTAATTACGTTTTAACCCCTGGGTTTCTCAAAAAATAGCAGTTTGTACCTTTAAGCTTTGCGTTTTGCAGTATTTAGCCTTGCGTTTTGCAGTATTTAGCCTTGCGTTTAGTAGGAGATAGCACTGCGTTTAGTAGGAGATAGCACTGCGTTTAGTAGGAGTTAGCACTGCATTTTGTAGGAGTTAGCACTGTTTTTTGCCTCAAATAGCCCGTTTTTTAGTAAAAAACACGTGTAATCCCTACGAAATGTCTGTTTGTATGCATTCACAAAGCAAAGCCATTTTTAGCCAAACAACCCGTCGCGAGAATCGATTATTTAAAGGCGAATGACTGTTTGTGACCAAAAATTGCACTCATAATGTTAAATTTTAGACTTAATATTTTACATTTTATGTGAATTCTGTTGCTTTGTTTTTATGTTAACATAGGATAAACGAAAAATTCCTCGCTGTCATACATCTTTTAAAATGCTAAAAGAACAATTTGTATAAAGCTTGATTCGTGGCATTTACGCAGACAACAATGATATGAAGTAATAATCAGGTCTTTAATGCACAACAATAAGAATTTAATTCGTTGTCTAAAAACTTTTTTGTTCATCATTAAACATGTATTTATTGTTTATTGATTAAACGTAGTACAAAAGACTTTTGAACTTTGTTATATATGCCCTTGATTAATCTACAGTCAGCATACTATTGCTATCCATTATGAGTACAAACAAAAAACGCATCTCGTTAAAGATGCGTTTTGTTGTTGGGATACTCGGACTCGAACCAAGAATGACAGGACCAGAATCTGTAGTGTTACCATTACACCATATCCCAATGCTTGTTTTGCGCTGCAAAGTTACTACTTTTTTCGTATTTCGCAAACGATTTACAATATTTTTTTTGCTTCATTTTATACGTTCTATAAAGCAGAGAAGGTATGCAAAAGGGTGCGTAATAATATGGGCAAAACCATAATATTTACAATTATGCATTCTTAATAGAAATATCTCTTTCGCTATTTTTCCTTCTTAGGAATAATATAGTTGAAGCGTTCGATGTTTATTATTCCCATGTTTTTTAATTTCTCAACGGTTTTTTCGGCATCTATAGGCGTGTTAAACTTGGGTATACTAGGTACGCGCACAAATATATTTTCGGGTTTAACATGATGAACAAGCCATTCTAGATTAGTATTAAGCAAATCTATGTTCAGACAAGTGTATTCGGAATAGATATGAGGATTAAGGTCTTTTATGTCTACAATATAGGTGTTCACTACATTGAGCAATCGTCTCAAATGACTTTGTGGCACATAAAGGCTAGTTTCTACGGTGATGTTCCATGCTTCGCCGCAAATCTCTCTAAAAGCCTTAATAAATCTACTTTGCAAACATGGTTCGCCTCCTCCAAAGGTAATGCCTCCGCCTGTAGCTAAGAAATACAACTCATCCTGTTTCACTTCGTTGTATAATGCTTGAGGTGACAAGCGTTGCCATTGCCTTTTCTTATCGTGGCACTGATTATTGAGACAATATTTGCATCGAAGTGGGCAGCCAAAGAAACCGACGAGCGTGGTAACTCCATGCCCGTCGGTTGCAATTCGGTGCCTATCAATCCCTATAAGGGGAACTCTGGCATCGTTGGTTCTATTCACCATAAGCGAATTATTTTTGTGGAACTTCTTCCAAAGCCCTCTTCAACAATTCCCAGAAGGGAACAACAGTAGCATGCAAGCAGCGCTCGCTGGTGCTATGAGGTGAGCGAATTGTTGGGCCCAGCGAAACAACATCCATGTTAGGATATTTGCTTAGAATAATAGAACATTCCAAACCTGCATGGTCAACCTTCACTATGGGCTCTTCGTTGAACATTTCTTGATAGAGTTCTTTGAGTAAGTTGAGCGCTTCACTGTCTGTGTTGGGATCCCAGCCTGGATAGTCGCCACTGAGTTTTACATCAAAACCGCCCAATGTTAGTGTGCCTTTGAGTGTGTCGCAGATATAAGCCTTCATTGATTCGCTAGAACTTCTAGCTAGCATCAAGAATTTAATGTTTCCGCCTTCGATGTCGATGATGGCCAAGTTAGACGATGTTTCAACAACGGTAGGTATAGCAGGAATCATGCGAAGCACACCATTATGGCAGCCATAGATGGCTTTCATCACTACATCTCTGTCGGTAGCGTCCATCTGTTTTTCAGGGAGTGCGGTTTTTTCAGCAAACAGTTCTACTACATTTTCAACAAAGCAGTATTCTGTTTCGAATAGTTGTTTCATCTCATCAATGATAGCGCAGGCCTTAGTTTCGTTTTCAGCAGGAAGCGTAACAACAGTTTCTGCTTTGTATGGGATGGCATTGCGCATATTTCCTCCGTGCCAAATAGAAAGTTCGGCCTTGCATTCATCTACCAATCTGGTTACTACGCGAACCATCAGTTTGTTGGCATTGGCGCGTCCTTCGTGAATTTCCAAGCCAGAATGTCCGCCTTTCAAGCCCTTGATGGTAACTTTCAAAGCCACTCTTGCTTTATCAACAGTCACTTCTTTATATGTGCGAGTTGCAGTAACATCCACACCGCCAGCACTACCAACCACAAAACAACCCCATGTTTCAGAGTCGAGATTGAACAGGATATCGCCTTTTAGTTGGTCAGTAGGTAGGTCGTTAGCACCATACATGCCTGTTTCTTCATCGGCAGTGATAAGCCCCTCAATGTCCATGTTTCAAAGTCTTGTCTTCCATTACAGCCATGATAGCAGCAACGCCGATACCATTGTCGGCACCTAATGTTGTGTTTTTGGCTCTAACCCATTCGTTGTCAATCCAAGTTTCGATGGGGTCGGTTTCAAAATTGTGGTTGCTGTCTGGTGATTTCTGTGGAACCATGTCCATATGTGCTTGCATGGTAACCGTTTTTCTATTTTCCATGCCAGGAGAAGCAGGTTTACGCATCACCACATTGTTGCCTTCGTCAATAAAAGCCTCAACGCCCACTTCCTTTGCGAAGTCTAACAAGAATGTTTTTACTTTTTCTAGGTGTCCAGATGGACGCGGAACACGTGTGAGGTTGTAAAAGTTACGCCAAATGCTTTCAGGCTTCAAATTTTTAATTTCACTCATAACACAGTTGTTTAATAGTTAGTAAATATTTTGGAATTTAGTTATTCGTTACTTGTTATTTATCTTTTCTGTTAGAGAAAGCCAAGGCCATCCATCCATACACCCCCAGTAAGATAACTAGAAGTGTTTGTACCGAATGCACGATGAGCACAAAATTTAGTGCAGCAGTGCTTTCAACAGCATATAATATCAGCATTGTTTTAACAGCGAAATGCCAAGGCCCAGCTCCATTGGGCGTGGGAACCACCACTGCCATGCTACCAACAACGAAGGTAACCATGGCACATGCCATGCCTAAGTTGGCCGTTTGTTCGAAGCAAAAGAACGTTAGATAATAATGAAGGAAATAACTGCCCCAAATAGCCAGCGTGAAAACAACAAAGAGCCATTTGTTTTTTACTTTCCTTATTGAGTTTACGCCTTGCCAGATACCTTTTACGGTTTCTTTCACCTTATTATATATGGCCATTCTTTTAAGCAGGAAGTGTAGCAATATCAGCACAGCAATACCACAGATGGCCGTTACAACATAGCCAGTGGTTGAGAATTTGCTCACGATGCCATTAAGACTAGTTCCTGTCTTGGTAAAAAAACTGTCGAAAATGCTGAGTTGAGCCAGAAGTGTTATGGCAGCAATGAGCAGTACTAATAACGAATCGATGGCCCTTTCGGTGACAACAGTTCCTAAGGCTTTGGCGAAATCGGTTTTATCGTATCGTCTAAGGATGGCGCAACGAGCAAATTCGCCTATGCGTGGGATTACCAAGCTAACAGCGTAAGACACGAATATGGCATGGATAGCAGTGGAAGTTCGTGGGCGCTCGTTCATCGGTTCGAGCGTTTGTCGCCATCTCCACCCTCTAAATACTTGGGCCATAATGCCAAAAGGGAATGACAAAAGCATCCAAGTCCAGTTCATTTCGTGAAGCATCACGTGTTCAACCTGCTTGAAATCAAAGCCACGATACATCCAATATAATATTGCCCCGCCGAGGAAAAGCGAAAGGGCAATTTTGAATGTGTCGTTTATGATATGTTTGATTTTCAATTTTCTTATATTTATACCCTGCAAAAATAATGCAAATCGTTGAAAGCGCAAAACGAAATGAGGCGTTTTTTCTAGTATTTTAAAAGATAAACGAGTTTTTGTTGCACTTTTCTACAGAGTTGATAGTGGGTGATGGAATAATAAAATGAAACATAGCGCCTTTTCAGAGACTGAAAAGCGCTTTTGGTTTATGGTGCAGCTAAAACGTAAAGAGGCGTTTTGCCTTCGTCAATCCATTCGGCAAACTTAAATCCTTCGTATTCAAAAGCCAGCAAATCATCCAAATTGGTAATTTTGTTTGTGATGATATAATTGGCCATTGCTCCGCGACACATCTTGGTATATACCACAATTGTTTTTCTGCCTCTAGCATTTTCAACCATGAATTGTGGCTCAAAGATCTTTACTTTCTTTGCTACTTCATTCCAATCGAAAAGCGATTTCATTTCTTCACTCGCTAGATAAGCCAGCATACCGTTATCGCTGGTTATGGCATCGACGAAATATTGGGTTAAAAGGGGTTTCCAATAATCAAACAAACGTATGTCGTCGTGGTTTTGTAAACGCACATTTCCTTCCAGCCGATGCGGTTTGATGGTGTCGAGAGGGCGTAGAAGTCCATAAAGAAAAGAGGTAATCCATAGGTGCTTATTAGCAAATTCTATGTCTTTTGTGTTGAATGTATTGGCCTTAAGATGCTTGTAGGCCATGCCTGTGAATGCCAAGGAGCATGCGACGTATCGCCTTCTTGTAAGAAATGTTGGTATCTTAGCCAATTTTGGTTAGCTAGTTTGTCATTAATCTTGAGCAACTGGGCTAACTCTTCAGCAGAAAAGTTCATCATTTCGGCTGCTATATCCTTAGCGTTCGCGATGAAGTGAGGCGCATTTTCTTGAACGCCAGGGTATGTTGTGGGCAAAGTGGCCATGTCTTTGGCGCACGATAGAAGTATTTGCATGTTTACGTGTGGGTTGTAGGTTTTGCTTTAAAAGGGTAAGGTGGTAATTTGTTGTTTACCACTACCACCATTTATTACTTTCGTTTACCTTTAGGCTTCTGGGGTTTTACGTTTTGGAAGTTGGGATTAAACGATTTTCTTTCGTTAGTTTTTTGTGAAGATCGTTTGTTTTGAGACCTTTCTATGCGATTATTTTTCTCTTCACGATAGGAATTTTCGAACTTCTTGTCTTTATTTGCACCTTGTTGCCAGGCCCTATCATTAGAAGAATAAAGTTCGTTAATCAGTTCGGGTCTGCCAATTTTTCTCAGTTCGCGTTCTATATTTGGTCGCTCTTCACGTTTATACCAGAAGAAGAACAGTCTTTGGTTGTTTTTGTCTTTAGGCGTTTTGGCACTGAAAATAGGTTCAAGCGTATATGGGTCGAAGCCCGTGTACCATGCTTCGGTGCTAACAGTCATAGGAGTGGGGGTGAAATCCTGTATCTGTTCGAGATGAAAATCCAATTTTTTTGTGCGCACAGCAAGGTCGGCCATATCTTCTTCCTTACATGCAGGATGACTACTCATAAAGTAAGGAATGATTTGTTGCCTTAAATTCTCCTCTTTATTAATCTTGTCGAAGATGCGTTTAAACTCTTCGAACTGCTTAAAGCTTGGTTTTCTCATGCTTTTAAGCACTTCATCGCTAGTGTGTTCGGGTGCTACTTTAAGTCGTCCGCTAACATGATGACGAATTAATTCTTTGGTATATTCCATCGCAGCATCGTTCACCTTTTTGTCTTTACTTTTGTGTAACAAAAGGTCGTAGCGCACACCGCTGCCTATAAAACTTTTCTTTATCTCGGGCAATGCATCAACAGCACGATATATTTCGGTGAGTTTAGAGTGGTCGGTGTTGAGGTTTGGGCATATCTCAGGATTAATACACGAAGGGCGTTTGCACACTTCGCATGCTTTTTTGTTTTTCCCCGCCATGCCATACATATTTGCAGAGGGTCCGCCAAGGTCGGAAAGATACCCCTTGAAGTCGGGCATCTGTGCCACTTTTTTCACCTCGTTCAAGATACTTTCTTTCGAACGGCATACCACAAATTTACCTTGGTGGGCCGATATGGTACAAAACGAGCAACCGCCAAAACATCCTTGATGCATGTTAACTGAGAATTTAATCATCTCGTAAGCAGGAATGCGTTTGTTTTTGTATTTTGGATGGGGCAAGCGCGTATAAGGTAAGTCGAACGTTGCATCAAGTTCTTGGGTGGTTAGTGTGGGGTAGGGTGGGTTTACCACGCATACATGCCATCCACTTCTTGCAATAGACGTTGTGCATGCATCTTGTTAGCTTCTTCTTCAATATGCTTGAAGTTCTGGGCTTGTTTACGTTTATCTTTTAAACAATCCTCATGACTGTTTAGAATGATGTCTTTATCTGTGATACCCCCAGGCACATTATCCTTATTAACCATAAAAACGGTTTGCGGAATATGATGGATGTTGCTAATATGTTGTCCCTCTTCAAGGCAATTACATAGCTCTAGAATAGACTTTTCGCCCATGCCATAGAGAATAATATCAGCTTTAGAGTCGCACAAGATGCATTTTCTAACCTTGTCTTCCCAATAATCGTAGTGAGTGAGTCGACGCATTGATGCTTCGATACCTCCCAAAACAACAGGCACTTCGGGGTAAAGTTGTTTTAGAATTTGCGAATATACCACCGTTGGATAGTCTGGACGGCAATCGTGTCTGCCGTCTGGGCTGTACGCATCTTCAGAACGTAGGCGTTTGTTGGCTGTATATTTGTTCACCATCGAGTCCATACAACCCGGAGAAATACCAAAAAATAGTCGTGGAGTACCTAGTTTTTTAAAGTCGCGAAAGTCGCCATGCCAGTCGGGTTGTGGCACAATAGCCACTTTATAGCCAGCTGCTTCAAGGCAACGACCAATTACGGCCACTCCAAAAGAGGGGTGGTCAACGTATGCGTCGCCCGAAAAGAGGATGATATCTAGTTGTTCCCACCCTCTGAGTTCGCATTCTTTTTTAGTGGTAGGTAAAAAATCTGTTAGCTTATAATTGTTCAATGTTGTTTGTAATCAGTTGACAAGTTGGCGGGTTTATGTGTAAGCAAACCTTAAACATCGTCTTTACATTAGAATTTACTTAATGAAAATTGTACCTTATTCTGTTGCTGCAGGCGTGTTTGCATTAGTTTTCCACTCAATATAGAGCAACACAAGCTGATGTAAACCGAAGGCTTTCATGTTGTTGTTATAGATAACATCAAGACAAAGGTCGAGCAAGTTTTTGTCTTTACCTGTTTCTGACTCTAACAAAGCTCTTACGTTATACTTCAATTTGTCTAGCACTTCCTCATCAATGATGCCATTGCTGTCGACAAGGTTTTTGAGTAAGGCGTACTTATCAATTGTTTCAAGATGTAGATCGCTAACATCTATGGTTCGCGTTCCCGAGTTATTGGCTTGAATTTTATGCATGTCTATCTAGTTTTAATTGTTATTCATTAATGTGTTGATGGTCTCAGCCATTATTCTTCGGCGGTCTGCTTGGTCTTTGATGCATTCAAGGGGAAAGCCAAAGATGTGAGTTTTTTGTTTATCATCAATATAAACCACCGAGGCCGCCCCCCATCCTGGGTAGCGATAGCCAGTTATGGCATTGCCCAGTGGTGTCAGAACATCTACCATTGTTGGGGCATAATGCATTGCGTTTGGCGATTTGTAGAGCAAAGCCACAATGCTGTCGCATGTAATAGAAACTGTCTCACTCACTAGGGGCCTTATATTGGCAAGCAGCGTGTCGGTTTTAATGGCTCCATCGAATGCTATTTTGAAAACGTCGGCCATGAAAACTTGTTCAACCGAGTCTCTCATGTCACTGCCAACATATGCTCCACTAGCAATCAATTTGCCATGATTGTGGGCGTAGTTACGCAAAAGCTTTTGTGCAGAAGGCGTAAAGGTTTTGTAATTCACTGTTGCAAGAGCTTCATTTCGTTGCAAACCCAACGCAATGTCTACGCAATCGTAGTGCGAAAGCTTGCACAACCCTTGTTCGATGGCTTTCATTGATGCTGAAACAACATTGTATTTTCCTATTGCGGCTATGTCTTCAACGTGCGTTTGTGCCGAGTTGAGCGAGTTTCCAGCAACCAATTGTCCTTCAAGACTTGCATCGCTGTATCCCAATCCTTGCCAGCCATCCACGCCAGCAGCCCATTTATTGAAGTTTTGTTGGCGTCCTACCCAAGGCGATTGTAAGCCAAGGCCAATTCCAATATCATAGTTTAGATCGAAACCTTGTCGCTGTGGCGAGCTGATTATGGCCGGTGGGGAGAGTCTGTCGAAGCCATCTATCACCATAATAGTGCTTGTTGCTTCGGGATTGTAATGAGCAGAGAGAATTTGCGATGTGAAACTTTCGCCACCTTGGTTCACAGCAGCCACTTTAAAATGGTGTGTTTTATAAGGAGGCAGTGTCATTTCAAATTCGTTCTGCTTCACCATTAGTCCATTATCAAAGCCACTAGAGTCTACGGCTGTATATAATATGTAGGCTGTTGGCTTAGCTGTTGGTTCCAATTCGTCTTTTGTCTCGCACCATCCCAGTTTTATTTTCCCATCGTGTAGATAGTTAATGTGAAAGTTAGAAGGGGTAAGCGGACTAACTACTGCCTTTGTTTCGTGTTGGTTGCACAGAAAGCGAAGAACACTTTTGTACACAGCTCGCGCCAATACAAATTTAAAGTTTGGGTCATGTCCTAGGCGCATGTCTGGAAAATTCTGGTGCGAAAGAGTCTCTAAGATAACCGAAGGTATTTCGGGCATTCGCGTTTCCGAGTAGTTTCTGTCGATAAGTTCACGCACTTCCCATCGTCCAAACTTGCGTTTTAAGTCGTGGTGAACAGTATTGAGCATGTTTTCGGCGAACTTAAGCGAAAGGTTTCGGGTTACACCTGTGGCCAACCGTCCATCGTTAAAGTTCGAAGTGCAAATGGCCAAAGACCCTACAATATTTTTACTTTGCCTATCAACACCCGCATCGCTATGTATTCCTAGACACAATTCAATGGGAATCCCCAGACCAGGTTTAGTGGGAAGGAAAACAGAACCACCCGCCCACCAGTTAGTTATTAACGGACGGGCATTGACATCGTCACCATAATCATCTCGTCCGTCCTTCGAACTATATACTTCTAGTGGTGCTCCATACCATTGGGCGGCATATCTAGCCCCTTCCAATGCTCGCGGTAAACCGCTGGTGCTACCTCCCCGACGAATATTTCCCATGCCTCCGCCAAATCTTACGGCATCAGCCGTTACCACAGATGTTTGTGAACAGACGTTGTTTAGTACTACACAGTTGTTTTTCGAACATCCTTTACCAAAGTCGAATGTACCCAAATACACCCATGTGCCACCTCCCATGCGTTGATTTACATTGAAAGTAGTGGCTTGTCCCTTATGATACACTGTGTATTGAGCTTTGTTGGTGCTTTCGGGTAAACTTTGATAGCACACGTACACAGCCTTTTCGCCCTCATTGTTTATTTGTGGCATGAAAACAATTTCGCTGCGTTCTTCTTCTTGTTCTACACCTTGAGCCATTCGTGCTGTGCCCATTTTGAACACATTCTCACCCTCGATATAAATTGTTTTAGGGTTGGCGAATCCGCTGATGCTAGTCTTCCGCCATTGTTGAAGACCGTTAGTCTCTTTATATTGTAGATGGTTTTCACTGTCGTTATCAACAATTACCTCTTCGGGTTGTAGGTCGCGCTCTCTAGGCGAGAGCACAATTGCACCTGATTTCTCAAGCATAGGAATGAGATAGGGTAGCACAATGGTAGGCGTAAAGAGGTCTTCGTTGGTGCCGAATAGTGCTGGTCGCTGCCATTGCCACGAGTCTTGTTTGGCCTCATAATACTTGCCATGACTAGCCCAAACCGATAAATGTCTGCCTCCTAACCCTGCAGTTATGCTATAGGGTTTAGCCGTATTAGTGGTTAAGGGTGGTCCTTGGTAGTTAATATCGGTCAAAAGGCCATTCGGTTGAGCCTTGATTGTATTGGCAAAGCATACGCATGCAATAAGACTGCACCACAAAAGCAGCTTTTTCATTTTGGGTTTTACACGTCACCAGTGGTGAATAGTTCTGGTTTTTTACCTTTATAGTTTTTAAAATACAATTTTATCTCTCTTATATCGTTCTCTACATCTCCTGTGGGAACAATCATTTTTGTACATTCGATGAGTTTGCGCTCATAGTCCACACCATATAATAGGATAGGAATGTTAGCTTTCTGCGCGATGAAATAGAATCCCAATTTCCAATCTGGGTTAAGCGAGCGCGTTCCCTCTGGCGTGATACAAATACTAAATTTTTCGGCCTTTCGAGCCATTTCAGCCAGTCGATCGGTCATGCTTGTCTTTTTATTTCTCCACACAGGAATACCTCCAAGTTTTTTTAGTATAGGACCTAAAGGCCAGAAAAACCACTCTTTCTTCATCAGGAAGCCACTGGTCATATTTTCGGCTCTAGCGAAAAGCTGACCAATAAGAAAGTCCAAGTTACTTGTGTGGGGTGCTAAACAGATGATGTATTTCTTTGGATGCGCCACGGTGATATTGGCTTTCCAACCCATACGTTGGTATAACAACCACGCACTAAATTTCTTTAACATTATTCGTTTATGATAGCTGTATTTGCTTATTTTGTTATTGCGACTTTCTGCACGTTATTGACGGTAGATGTAAGCTGTTTCGGCGCAGCTTAGTTCTCTCGAACATGCAGTTAGCTTCAGTTTGTTCTTTTTTGTTTGTATTGTTGTGCCAGCCATCATTATGGCAGGTCAATGTCGCTTATTATTGCAAGTGGGCTATTTGGTCAATAACTTCAGATACAGTGTTGTTGAAGTCTTTAATCAACTGGTTGTAAAACACTTTAGCTTTCATACCAGGTTCGGGGTGCGAAATTCTTCTAACGAAGTCGTTTTGAATGTTAATCACAGAAGCCAACAAGGCATTGGTGTTGTCTCTGTTGGCGCTTTGAGAGTAGAGCGAAGCAGCAACGCCCTCCGCAAATAGTTCGGAACAAATGTAGTTCACGCTTTTTTTAAGTTGTCTTTTGTTCATATTTCATTAAATATCAAAGGGGTATGTCGCCCCGTTAAACATAATGGAAGTTGCGGTTGTACCTTACATGTGCTTTCAACCAACTCCCAAAGATAAGAAAAAATATGATACTAAGCATCATTTCAACAAAAAAATATGCCTTAATTTTCATTTGTTGGATTTTTCTTATTGAGTGTGCTGCAAAATTGGTACTTTTGCAGTAGCAGAACAAGTTGGACATGTCATGTACGCATTTTGCAGTTGATGATTTGCTAATTTGTATTATATAGAAGATTGTTAATTCATTTTTAATTTATCATATTTAAGTAATTCGATTAAGAGAATGGAAAAAAGTGCATTGCAGAAAGCGAGAGCTTCCTACCAGCCAAATTACCAAAGGCACTTCAAGGTGCAGTAAAAGTGAGCGAAGGTGCTCCCACACAGAGTGTAGATAATCAGGATGAGATAAAGAAACTTTTCCCCAATACATACGGAATGCCATTGGTTGAGTTCGTGCAAGGCAGTGAAGCCCCCTCGAAAGAAATCAATGTGGGTATCATCCTTAGTGGTGGACAAGCACCCGGTGGACATAATGTTATCTCTGGTTTGTTTGATGAGGTAAAACGTCTTAATCCCAACAACCGCCTTTATGGTTTCCTTATGGGACCTGGTGGTCTTGTTGATCATCAGTATGTAGAGATTACAGCTGAGTTTGTGGATGAGTATCGCAACACTGGTGGCTTTGATATGATTGGTAGCGGTCGTACAAAATTGGAAACTACCGAACAGTTTGAAAAGGGTTTAGAAATTATTCGCAAACTTGATATTAAGGCTATTGTGATTATTGGTGGCGACGACTCTAACACCAATGCTTGTGTGTTGGCCGAATATTATGCAGCTAAAAACTATGGCGTACAGGTTATCGGTTGCCCCAAAACCATTGATGGCGACTTGAAGAACGACCAGATTGAAACTTCTTTCGGTTTTGATACTGCCACAAAGACCTATAGCGAACTTATTGGTAATATCGAACGCGACTGTAATTCGGCACGTAAATATTGGCATTTCATTAAGCTGATGGGACGCTCGGCTTCGCATATCGCTCTTGAATGTGCTTTACAAACTCAACCTAACGTTTGTATTATCTCAGAAGAGGTTGAAGCAAAAGACCTTACGCTTAATGATATTATCGAAGAAATAGCTTCGGCTGTGGCCTATAGAGCTGCTAATGGACAAAACTTTGGCGTTGTGCTCATCCCCGAAGGACTTATCGAGTTTGTACCAGCTATCGGTAGACTGATTCAAGAGCTTAACGACCTGCTCGCTGCTCATGGCGCCGACTATAAAGATCTCGATAAAGATGCTCAACGTGCTTATATCATGGAGCACCTATCGGCCGAAAATAGAGCAACTTTCGAAACGCTTCCTGATAGCGTAGCTCGCCAGCTGTCGCTCGACCGCGACCCACACGGCAATGTTCAAGTATCGCTCATCGAAACAGAGAAACTCATCTCTGAGATGGTTGAAGCTAAATTGGCTGCTTGGGCAAAAGAAGGTAAGTACGTTGGTAAGTTCGCACCTCTACATCACTTCATGGGTTATGAAGGACGTTGTGCTGCTCCCTCTAACTTTGATGCCGACTATTGCTATGCTTTGGGTACTAGCGCTGCGTTACTTATTGCCAGTGGGAAGACTGGTTACATGGCCATCGTTAAGAATACCACAGCCAATACCGACAATTGGAAAGCCGGCGGAGTGCCCATCACAATGATGATGAACATGGAAAGGCGTAACGGTGAAATGAAACCTGTTATCCGTAAGGCACTGGTTGAATTGGATGGCAAGCCCTTTAAGGCTTTTGCTGCACATCGCGAAGAGTGGTCTAAGAACACTTGCTATGTTTATCCCGGTCCTATTCAATACTGGGGTCCAAGCGAAGTGTGCGACGTTACTACGCAAACCTTGGCTCTTGAGCAAGCTTAATATGGTATAATGAGGGCAGGAATCCATGTCTTTTCGATGTGGGTTCTTGCTCTTTTATACGTCTAGCCTCACATTGCTTTCCCTTTTACTCCTTCTAAAGGGGAATGTTTTTCAGTCTTGTCTTAACGCTGGTACGCCACTTTGTGCATGGTTGTGTGCCAAACGTTTTATCGCCTCAATATGGTAAAGAAATCTTCAACGAAGGTTCGCAATAAAAGAAGTACTAAACGGAGTGGAGCTCGTGGCAATAAGGGCAACGGCTTCTTCGGGTTTCTCACTTCCCGCTTTATTGGTTCGTCGCGTCGCTGGGCGTGGTGGCTTGGCGGTTTGGGAGTGGTATGCTTGTATATTTGGGCATTCTACTATTTCTTTGTTGGCCCCACAGGCTTTCGTTGGCGTGCTTTGTATGGTGATGCCAACTATCCAGACGGCTACGCTATTCATGGCATTGACATTTCTCACTATCAAGGCGAAATTAATTGGGACAAGTTGAGCGATGCTACCATAGATGGATTTCCGCTAAAGTTTGTGATTGTTAAGTCAACAGAAGGCTCATCGGCTGTTGATGAGAACTTTAACGACAATTTTTATCAAGCCCGCGAATACGGTTTTATTCGTGGTGCGTACCATTTTTGGAGCAATAAATCATCGGCAAGGGCACAAGCCAACTTTTTTCTTAAGCAAGTGCACTTGGAAGAAGGCGACCTTCCACCTGTTCTCGATGTTGAACATAAACCCCAAAATCGTTCGATAGAAGATTTTCAACGCGATGTGCTTACGTGGTTGCATATCGTTGAAGATAAATATCATGTCAAACCCATCATTTATACCTATTACAAGTTTAAAGAACAATACCTTAGTGCACCCGTTTTCGATGACTATCCTTATTGGATAGCGCATTATTATGTTGAGAAGGTGGAATATAAAGGTAAGTGGAAGTTTTGGCAACACACTGATGCTGGTAGGTTAGATGGTATTAGAGGGTATGTGGATTTGAATATCTTTAATGGTTCTTTTTACGAACTTAAGCGACTCACCATCGGTTCAGAACGTATTTTTGGTGAGTAAATTGGTATAATGTGTTCTAACAAGGTGTTTACTTGACTATCTTTTAGGCGTTTTAGTGTTTAATTATATAGCCAGGTGCATCCTTTTTATAAGACCAATTCATCAGTTATCAGCTTTTTGTAAGATAACATTAGCTAAACATGTTGCACGCTAGCACATATTCAGCGTTTATCTGTTTAACGCAAATCGGTCATTATCGCCTAAAAAGATTTTGTTTTATTGTCGAGCAGATTGCCTGTCTTTTTAACGCAGGCGTAGGGGACTACGTCAAGTCCAAAGACAGAGAAAATGGCCATAATAAAATAAAAGATTTTAGGAACAATACAAAAACAAGAATTCTGGAAACATTGTGGCTTAATGCTCGATTTGGGTTAAATTTGATATTATCCATATTATCTGTATTTTGATTATGTTAGATGCATTGTGGCATAGTATCAAAGTGTTTATTTCTAACCTAGCTAGTTTTCTTTTGTACCCCTATTTTATTCTTATTGTGTAAAAATAATGGTATAAAATTTAACATTATGAGCGCTTTTAAAATCACCAAACATAAACTCGCCTCCAAATATTCAATTCTCGCGAAGGTTTGTTTGGTCAAAGTTATAGGGCGTCTTTGTAAATGTAACAGGTTGATTTTATTCAATTAAAACAATGAATAGGATATAATAGATATAATTTAAAACAAAAAATTAAGCTATTTGTAGCAAAACACATTGCATTTAGCAACAAAACACATTGCATTTAGCAACAAAACGCAATGCATTTAGCAGCAAAACGCAGTGCATTTTGCATCAAAACGCAAGGTAAAAAGTTACTAAATGCAAGATATTACTTAAAATTTTACAGGTCTCGCTCCAAGAAATGAGCTTAAAAATGATACAAAACACGCATATTTTTGATTAAAATGGTGGTAAAAATAGTGTTTTTTGCCATCAAAACTAGGTCGATGGACTCGCAAAAAATCTGAGTTTGACACAAACTAGGAAGGTAAAAAGGTACAAAATGACGTTACTGAGACAATTGTAAACGATAATGGTAACCATGAAAGTTAATAAATAACTGCTATTTAGCATGTTTTTAGCGTAATTTATCGCTAGATTGAGCGATGTAAACAGAGTTGTTTGTAAAATTAAATGACTATAATTAACAAACGCTGTTGAAGGATAAGTATTCTGGTTTAATTCTCTCTTTATTGTTTGCAAAAATGTTTTGATTTAGATGTTTTACGGTTCAATTAAATAATCTTTATATGAAATTAATGTGTTTGCAAATATTTGTGTAAATTTGCACTTAATAGCTTGGCTATTATCTAGTAAAAAATAAATCAAAAAGATAAAACCTTAATATATAAATGAGACAAAATATCCATTTAAGAATGTCTGTGTTAGCTGCTTATTTAGCAGTAACAACTTTATCCAGGGCAGAACCCTTGGGAAAGAATGCGACGCAATTGATTGCGTCTAAGTATATTTCAACCCCTAACTTGCAGTTAAAAGAAGCTTTAACGCGTGCAACCCGAGTTAATTTCAGTCAGATTATTATCTTTTATATTCAAACGTTCGCGACATTTGCAAGTGCTTGACTCAAAAGAAATTCAAGAACCAAGATAAATATACTTCCAAATAATAACAAATAACAATATGCTTAAAACATTTTATATACAATTACTTGCACTCATTGCAATTCTCTGCTATCCAATTAACCTTAGTGCCGACGACTATAGTTTGGCGCCATCGACAGGACGCAAGGTATATGTACCCATCCATGCAAAGAGTGCAAAAGGACTGTTATCAATTACCAATTATGGTAGAGTTACGGTTAAAAACTTCAATTACAAGCTTTCTCACAACGGAGTTGTTATTTTAGAGCAAAAACATATAATGAAAGAAGCTCTGCCACGTATGGGCGTGGCAACTGTAGAAATAGATGTGCCACCCCATAGCCAACTCTCGGAAACAGAACTACAGGTAGAGATTACGAAAGTAAATGGCGAGCTAAACAGAGCAACTATTCCTTACGCCAATCTACCTAGAGCTACCGTTACTAAAGTGCCTAGAAGAAGAGTTGTAGTTGAGGAATATACAGGCATGTGGTGCAAATACTGTCCACGTGGCATTGCAGTGATGGAAAATTTAGAAAAGAATTATCCCGAAGATTTCATCGGTATTGCCATTCATATATCGGATCCGCTAAAGTGTACAGATTACGCATGGAACGCTTCAAATATTCGTAATTTCCCAACTCTCCAAATGAACAGAAGTCGCGACCTATCAAGTTTTATCGCCACGAATGAGTTTGAAGAGGAAAAGTCTATGGGAGCCGACATGGACGTTGATGTCTCGGCACAATGGGATAAGCAAAAAACAAACATAACCGTGACACCTCGAGTAACCTTTCGCGTCTCCCCCAAAGATGGATCCTATGCTTTGGCTTATGTGCTAACAGAAGATGGCATGTCAAAACCCACTTGGTCGCAAAACAATATCTACTCAGGTGACAAAAGTGTGCTTGGTATTTCAGAAGAAATGAACAAATTTGTTAATTCTCCATTAGTGATAAAAGGACTTCACAACAATTTTTCGGCAATAGCAGCTAAAGGGGTTTACACACCAGCCATCGAAGATTATGTTAAAACTCCGATTGAAATAGATAAGGTGCAAAGCTTTAAGCACGTGTTTGATATTGCTCATAATTCATTATTGCAAGACAAAACGAAATTGAAAGTTTGTGTGTTGCTGATAAATCTTTCTACAAAGAAAATTGAGAACGCTGCTAAATGCATTATTACTGATGGTTCAGCCACAGGCATATCGGCTGTAGAAGAAGGACAGAACACGGTAATAGAATTAGAACGTTACACACTTGAAGGGCGTCGTATTCATAATCCACAGAAAGGAATAAATATCGTGAGATATAGTGATGGTAGTGTGCGAAGAGAAATCGTCACTCACTGACGACGTTCGTACCGATTAATAATAAGCAAGCTGTGTGTTAATGCTCTTTTATGCATTGACACACAGTTTGTTTTAAGCTAGAGATGTGCCTCAATGACAGATATAAAATCACTGGTGCCCTAGTCTAAATAAGTGGTTTAGTTGTGAATTGATATTGTAAAGTATTTCAATTTTCATTTATAGTCTCTTTAACAACTCTTTCTCATAACACAATCACTTGTCTATAAGGTTTGTTTTAGCCTTCTTGTATCGTTATCATCTCTATTAAGCATCATTTTTTGTGAGGTTATGGCATTGCAATAATGTAAAAGGCATAGGGCGTAGCCATATTAATTCAATAGTTATTTACTTAGACCTACAAATTATTAGTGGTTTATAATCTATCTAACCCACGTTAAATAATTATTTTTTTATTAACTTTGCCTCGCTAATGTATTTAAACTGTTTTGCGGGCTAGCTAATTTTCACCGCAGTGTTTTCACCGCTTGCAATACAAATGTGCATTATTTCAAACAACAATGTCTAACAACTATCTATTATGCATAAACATTTATTATTCAGTTTATTGTTATCAACAGTAGCTGTAATGCCGTTACAGGCAGACAACTATCCCAAAGGCGGATACCTTTTTGGGCGCGATACCGCTCCAACAGGTAAGGAATGGCAATCACCTCAATCGTTGGGTTATAATAAATTGCCAGCTCGTGCATTATTTTCTTCTTTCTCATCAGTAGATGATGCGAGGAAAGTATTGCCCGAATATGCCAAAGACTATCTATCATTAGATGGAGAATGGCGTTTTCATTTTTCTAAAAATCCCGATGAACGACCTAAAGATTTTTATGCACAGGGATATAACGACACTAAATGGGATCGCATAAATGTGCCCGTTAGCTGGAATATGGCTGGCATTCAAAAGGATGGTACGCTAAAGTATGGTGTGCCAATCTATGTTAATCAATGGGTTATCTTCCAGTATAAAATTGAACCAGGCGACTGGAAAAAGGGTGTGATGCGCGAACCGCCGAAGAATTACACCACTTATGAATATCGTAATGAGGTTGGCTCTTTCAGAAGGACTTTTGATATTCCAGCTACCTGGGATGGCAAGGAAGTTTACATCAACTTTGATGGTGTAGATTCTTTCTTCTATCTTTGGATAAACGGACGATATGTAGGCTTTTCAAAAAACTCACGTAATACAGCCCAATTTGATATCACTCCTTATATTATAAAAGGAAGAAACGAAATTGCTCTTGAAGTTTATCGCTCTTCTGATGGAAGTTTTCTCGAGGCTCAAGATATGTTTCGTTTGCCTGGCATCTTCCGCAGTGTGAGTGTAACAGCTACATCCAAGTTACGTGTTGCCGACGTTAAAGCAATTCCTACTTATGATGGTGGAAAAGGCACTCTAAGCATTAATACCACCTTACAAAACCTTACTGCAAAGAATGCAAAAGGCTTGAGTATGCGTTGGAGCATTTATAAAAACAAATTGTTTTCGGATGATAATGTGTTGGTGGCTACTTTTGATGATGCCAAGGCTAAAACCTCGTGCAGTTGTAATGCAGAAACCCAACTACATCAAAGCATCATTCTGAACGATGTTGCACCATGGACGGCAGAAGAACCTAACGTGTATGTTGTGGTTGGTGAATTGATGCAGGGAAAGAAAGTGGTAGAAACAATTAGTTTTCAAACTGGTTTCCGCACGGTTGAAATAAAAGATACGCCTGCAGAAAAAGACGAATTTGGTTTAGCAGGACGTTATTTTTATGTCAATGGCATGCCTTTGAAACTTAAAGGTGTAAACAGACATGATACAAACCCATTAACGGGTAAAGTAATTTCGCGCCAACAAATGGAAGAAGAGATTATGTTGATGAAGCGTGCTAACATCAACCATGTGCGCACATCGCATTATCCCAACGATCCTTATTTCTATTACCTCTGCAATAAATATGGTATTTACCTAGAGAGTGAGGCCAATATCGAAAGCCACGAATATTTCTATGGCAAGTCTTCGCTGTCGCATGTGCCAGAGTTCCAAGACGCACACGTAGACCGAGTTATGGCTATGGCTCGTCAACTGGTAAACAATCCTTGTATTGTAATTTGGAGCTTAGGTAACGAGGCAGGACCTGGTCATAACTTTGTTGTGGCTTACGACTCGTTGAAAGCCTTTGACGCTTCACGTCCAGTGCAATACGAGCGAAATAACGATATTGTGGACATGGGTTCTAATCAATATCCAAGTATTGCTTGGACGCGCGATGCAGTTAAGGGTAAAATGGGAATTAAGTATCCTTTCCATATCTCTGAATATGCCCACTCCATGGGAAATGCTGTTGGCAATCTTGTGGATTATTGGGATGCCATCGAGTCTACTAACTTCTTTATGGGTGGAGCTATATGGGACTGGATAGACCAAAGTATGTATAATTACACCAAAGAAGGTAAGCGTTATGTGGCCTATGGTGGTGATTTTGGCGACACCCCCAACGACGGACAGTTTGTAATGAATGGCATCATCTTTGGCGATCTTACACCTAAACCTCAATATTTTGAGGTAAAGAAAGTGTATCAATACATTGGAACAACCTGGAAAGATGCTAAAAAGGCAACGCTGGATGTGTTTAATAAAAACTACTATTCAGACGATCTTAGCAGCTATAACATGGCATACACACTTACAGCAGATGGTTTGACCGTTAAAAAAGGAAATCTTGAACTCGGAAGTGTGCCTGCACGAACACATAAGTATATAACGATTGATGGCCTTAACGAGGGGCTTGACCCCAATAAGGAATATCTGTTGCATGTTACCTACACGTTAAAACACGACATGCCATGGGCTAGAGCAGGATATGTACAGGCCGAAGAGCAGTTGCCCGTGCAGATGGCTGAAACACGTCCCACCATTGCTGTACAAGGGAAAGTAAATGTTTCTGCGCCAAAAGGCAATAAACTGGTGATGTCTGGACCTACATTTACAACCACGTTCGACTTGGTAAAGGGTACTATTTACAACCTGCAATATGACGGAAAAACAATCATTGCTGATGGCTGTGGGCCCGAATTGAATGCCTTCCGTGCATGGACCAATAACGATAATTGGGCTTATGAGGATGGTATGCTAATGGATTGAACAACCTACAACATAAATGCACATCTCATACCACGCATGTGAATAAAGACGGCTCGGTGTCAGTCGTGTTTAACGTAGAATCGCAGGCTCCTCACGGTTACCGCCTTGAGGGAGGTAATGCCAACTGGAAGAGACTTGTTGAATTTAAAGATAAACCTTTCGGTAGAGATGATTTCCGCTTTAATACACAAGTTGTTTATACTGTATTCCCCGATGGTAGTATTGAAAGTGAAAGCGCTGTAACGAGCAATAAACCCACGTTGGTGCTTGCTCGTCTAGGCTATACGCTGCGTATGCCTAAGGAATATAATAATCTGATTTATTATGGTAGGGGTGTGTATGATAACTATCCAGACCGCAAGACTGGTCAAATGATAGGGATCAAGGAACAGCTGGATGTAACAGATGAATTTGTAATGTTCCCCAAACCCCAGGATACGGGCAACCATCAAGACACTCGTTGGCTCTCGCTCACGAGCAATAATGACACAAACAGCGTTGGTGCTATCTTTGTTGCAAAAGATAAAATGAGCTTTTCAGCACTTCCTTGGTCGGACAATGATATTGCCATGGCTAACCACCCCCACGAATTGCCTGAAAGCGATTACACTTATTTGCATCTAGATAAGGCAATAACCGGATTAGGTGGTAATAGTTGCGGACAAGGAGGCCCGTTGATGCACGACCGTGTGATGGCCACGCCACATACCTTTGGTTATATGATACGCCCAGTTAGTTCCTCTTCTAGTAAGGCACTTATTGATAATTCTAATATAAGCTTAAACGGTGCAACGCCGCTTATTATCTCAAGAGATGCCGAAGGCAATGTAACGATAGATGCTAATGGTGCTAAGAGCGACTTGTTCTATACCACCAATAGCAACAAGAAACCACAGAAGTATACAGGTGCAATTAATATGCGCAATGGTGGTTCTATCACGGCTTGGTCTAAAGATACAGAGTGGCTTAAGGCTTCACAAACTTTCTCGCGCATTGAAAGCATTCCCTTAACTGTGGTTTATACATCAAGTCAGGAAAGCGGAGAAGGTGATGCCAACCACTTAACAGATGGAAACCCCAACAGTTATTGGCACACGATGTACTCTGTTACCGTGGCTAACTATCCTCATTGGGTAGACTTCGATTGCGGTGGTGTTAAAACCATTAAGGGCTTTACTTACTTACCACGCCAAAATAGTGGGAATGGTAACATCAAGAAGTATAGCATACAAGTAAGTAACGACGGAAAAACTTGGGGAAAGGCTGTTGCCGATGGCGAATTTGAAAATAATAGAAAAGAGAAGTCTATTATGCTTGCAACGCCGGTTAAGGTCGTTATGTTAGGTTTACTGCCTTAAGCGAGCAAGGGGGGCAAGACTTTGCTTCGGGTGCCGAATTTAAGGTGCTTGAAAAGTAATTACCCGATACCGTATGAGTTTATAAGGATATTCTTAAACAATGGGGTTAGCGGATAGCATTACCATTTAAATGGTCGTTGTATGAGCATTTAACTTACGTTGAAGATTATTTCTTCTAATATAATGTAGGGACAAAAGGTCTCGTTTGTTTGCACGAAGCTTGATTCATGCATTAAGCGTAGACCTTTATCCCTACACTTTTTGTTAATATTTGGGTGTTATTTCTAAAACCGCATGACATAGCCAGACTTTTCTGCCGAATAAAATTACTAAACAAAACTATAAATCTAATTTTGAACAGCAGTGGCAATACAAAAGTGCTAAATGAAAAGTAAAAGCCGTTTTTGGATTGGAGAACCTAATAGCTGCAAGGAATGAGAATAAACTTTTTCTAACTCATTTCACATCAAAGCTATAATAAAATTCAAATCAATTTAATCTATAACTAATCTTGCTTTGGTGTTATTATAAAATATTAGTGTTGAGTTATTATAGATAGATTTTGATGTTAATAAAGAATGTGAGATTACATGATAAAATTTCTTTATTAATATGTTGCTGTTTGTAAAAAATGGCTTAACTTTGTCGCAGTATTTTTAAAACATTCAACTAAAAGCCAATTATTGTTCAGAAGCTGACGATTACCTACTAGGCATTAAGAGCACAATGTTCTACAAATGAATAAGAAAAAAGCAAAGATTTTGCTTGCTGCCATGCTGTTGGCAGTAGGTGAGACCGCATTCGCTGCAGATAAGACGGTAAATGCAATTAGACAGATTAACCCAACTACGGTGGAAATTCTTTATAGTGATGGTGGTGTTCTGACCTTAGATTTTTATGGGCAGAATATCTTTCGTATTTTTCGCGACCCCAAAGGTGGCATTGTGCGCCATCCTTCTAGTAATCCACCGGCTCAAATACTTGTTAACAATCCTCGTAAAAATGAAGGTCGACTCACTGTTGTTGAAAACGATGCAAACGTTGCTGTGTCTACAGCCGCGGTTCAAGTGCGTTTCGACCGTCAAACGGGCCTAATGTGTGTTACCGATCTGCGTAATGGCAGAGAAGTGATTAAAGAAGTAAAACCTGTTGATTTCCGAAAACACAGTACAACAGTTACCTTTGCTAATGTATCTGATGAATATTTCTATGGTGGAGGTGTGCAAAATGGTCGTTTCTCTCATCGGGGCAAACGCATTGATATTGTAAATTCATGTAGTTGGACTGATGGAGGCGTGGCATCGCCAGCCCCATTCTATTGGTCTACTGGTGGCTATGCAGCCATGCCCTACACATTTAAACCAGGCGTTTACGATTTTGGCAGCAAAGACAAAAATAGGGTAACAATTACGCACGATATGCCTTACCTTGACATGTTCTTAATGGTAAGCGCCACTCCTGTGTCGTTGCTTCGCGATTATTATCAACTTACGGGTAATCCTGTACTGCTTCCAAAGTTTGCTTTCTATGAAGGTCATCTCAATGCCTATAATCGTGATTATTGGAAGGAGACAACAGAAAGTGGAAGAGGTGTACTTTTTGAAGATGGAAAACGTTACATTGAAGAACAGAAAGACAATAATGGCATTAAAGAAAGTTTGAATGGCGAAAATCAGAACTATCAATTTTCGGCCCGTGCTGTTATCGATCGTTATAAGAAATACGACATGCCATTGGGGTGGATATTGCCAAACGATGGTTATGGAGCTGGCTATGGACAGGCTAGTACGCTAGATGGTAACATCACTAATTTGAAAATCTTGGGTGACTATGCACGAAAACAAGGTGTAGAAATAGGGCTTTGGACTCAGTCTAATCTTTATCCCATAGATTCGATTAAGCCTTTATTACAACGCGACATTGTGAAAGAGGTTCGCGATGCGGGTGTGCGTGTGTTGAAAACAGATGTGGCATGGGTTGGTCCGGGATACTCGTTTGGGCTGAATGGAATTGCAGATGTGGCGAATGTTATGCCTTATTATGGTAATAATGCCCGTCCCTTTATCGTTACACTTAATGGTTGGGCAGGTACCCAACGTTATGCAGGTGTTTGGACAGGCGACCAATCGGGCGGCGAATGGGAGTATATACGTTTCCATATTCCAACCTATATTGGCTCGGGACTTTCAGGAGTTGGTAATATATCGAGCGATATGGACGGCATTTTTGGTGGTAAAAACGCGCCAGTTAATATCCGCGATTATCAGTGGAAGACCTTCTCACCCATGCAATTGAATATGGACGGGTGGGGGAGTAACCCCAAATATCCACAGGCATTAGGCGAACCTGCAACCAGCATTAATCGCTCTTATCTTAAACTTAAGTCGATGTTGCTGCCTTATACCTATTCTTGTTCGTACGAGGCTGTAACAGGTAAGCCAATTATTCGGGCCATGTTTTTGGAAGATAAAAACGATTATACCTTGGGTAGTACCACCCATTACCAGTTTATGTATGGTCCATCGTTTTTGGTGGCGCCTATTTATCAGAATACTTTAGCCGACAAAGAAGGTAACGATGTGCGCAATGGTATTTATTTACCCGAAGGCACTTGGTATGATTATTTTACTGGAGCCACTTATAAAGGTGGTTGTGTGCTTAATGATTACGCTGCACCCATCTGGAAATTACCTGTTTTTGTAAAGGCTGGAGCCATTATCCCGATGGTGAATGCCAATAATAATCCTTCTGAAATAGATAAGAGCAGACGTGTATTTGAACTTTATCCTGAAGCAAAAGCCAATTTGTGCTGTATGATGATGATGGAATAACACAAAGTTACCTCTTTGGTGAAAAAGCAACAACGCTAATAACCTCTAATCTTAGCAGGCAAAAAATTCTTACAGTTAGAATAGAGAAGACTATAGGCACGTTTTCTGGGATGTTGAAAAACCAGTCTACAACTTTATATCTCAACACAAACGCAAAGCCAAAGCGTGTATCTGCTTTTATTGGTGGTAAACAAATTGTGCTAAAAGAAGCAACAAAAGGTGATAATACCTGGAATTATGTTCAGTCTCCTAACCTCAATCGCTTCTCAACTGCAGGCACAGAGATAGCAAGCTTGTTGGTTTCGAAGAATGCGCAGATAATTGTTCGCTTGGGCTCGTGTGATATAACGACGAAAGCAGTAGAACTTCGTGTTGATGGTTTTGAGCGCCTCAATAAGTCTAACCAAAATTTAAGTAAAAAAGGTAAACTCGCGGCACCCGAATTACTTGCGTCAGACATACAACCCTACAGCA
Source organism: Hoylesella shahii DSM 15611 = JCM 12083 (assembly GCF_000613445.1). Lineage (GTDB taxonomy): Bacteria > Bacteroidota > Bacteroidia > Bacteroidales > Bacteroidaceae > Prevotella > Prevotella shahii. Next base: position 6,090 of record NZ_BAIZ01000015.1, on the reverse strand, counting down.
TAACGCCGAAGTGGAAGCCAGTACAGAATGCCGACTACTATGAGGTTAAGTTCGTTGGCCAAACTTATACAACTATCCTTCGTGACTCATTACTATTTGAAGATTTGCAACCAGAAACCGAATACGACTTTATGGTGCGCGCAGTAAATAGTGATGGTGTTAGCGATTGGACAAAATTACATGCCAAGACCGATGTTAATCCCTTGGAACATGCTATAAAGGGAATTACAGCTAAGTCTACTGCTAAAGACCAAAATGGCTTTGGTATACGTCGATTGTTTGATTTTAGCACAGCTGGAGATATCTGGCATACAAATTATTCAGATAAAGTAGTGCCCTTCGAATTTACGATCGATTTGCATAGCATCAATACTTTGGATAAAATTCAGTATGTACCTAGAGACAATGCAGGCAATGGCACGATAACCAAATGCGATATTGCTGTTAGTAAAGACGGGCTTAACTGGACCGAAATTGGAGTACAGCATTGGGCGCGCAATAACCAAACTAAGGAAGTGGTCTTCACAACCCAACCCATAGCACGCTATGTAAAGGTGATAGTGAAGGAAGCAGTAGGAAACTTTGGTTCGGGAAGAGAACTCTATGTGTTTAAAGTGCCTGGAACAAAGACGATATTGCCTGGCGATATCAACGTTGATGGAAAGATAGATGAGAATGACTTGACTTCTTACATGAACTATACAGGGTTGAAAACAGGTGATTCCGACTTTGATGGTTATATCTCGGGAGGCGACCTCAATGGCAATGGCTTGATTGATGCCTACGATATCTCGAATGTAGCGACGAAACTTGATGGAGGAGTTAATATTGATGAAGACAACGAAGTAAAACTTGCTGGAACATTGTCTTATCATTTCGATAGGCAATCGTATTCAGCTGGTGACGATGTGCTTATCACTATTAAAGGCAAAGACTTAAAGTCGGTAAATGCATTCAACCTTGTTTTCCCATATAACCCTAAAGAAATGCAGTTCGTAAAAGTGGAGTCGACAGCACAAAATAAAATGCGCAACTTGTCGTACGACCGTCGTCACACCGATGGTTCACAAGTGCTCTATCCCACTTTCGTTAATGTAGGTGATCAGCCAGTTGTACAAGGCGATGTAACACTCTTGGTTATTCGTATGAAGGCACAAAAGGCGTTTACAGTTAAGCCTACAACTCCCAAGGGAATGTTGGTAGATAAAGCTCTAAATCATTTAGACTTTTAAACGAATAACAAACAAACTGGACAATTAAGATAGCTATAACGGAGTTATGCCATCGCCATCTGTCAGACATCTTTTTGAAGTAGAATGATTGGCAATGGCGTAACTCCAAAGATACCTCAGCTAATGTTCCTTGAAAAAATCCGACAAACGCTTATTTAACAACATAAATAAAAACAATTATCAACACCTTAGATAAAGTACCTTTATAATAGAGGAAACTATTAAGATTATTAATCATTCATAAAAACATATGTTATTACAAAGATTTCTACGCAACAAAACCCTGCTGCTACAATGCTTTTAAGCATTGCTATGCCAAGTTTTGCAAGAACTGCACGACTTGCAGCAGCGCCAACAGGTAGTGGAGAAAACCAAACACTCACTACAGGAGTGTATCAGATTGTTAATGATAAACGACAGCCTGGTTCAAACCTTCATGTGTATGTAGATGGAAATGGTTCTCTTCGAGGTCAAACATTTAGTACTATACCATCAGATTATGCTGATGTATTTGTCGTTCACGCAAAAGAAGGAGACAGTTACTCTATCCAGAGCTTGAAGAATGGCCAGTTTGTACAGACTGTTTCGGGTAATAATGTTACCTATAAAACTTCTGATGCTGCCTATAACTTTAATGTTGTCTATCAACCAAAATCAAAAGGTACAGGAAAGTCTTATTTCAATATCTTCAATGATAAAGGTAACAACGGATGGTGCTGGCATATAGATGCGCAGAGAAACATTGTGCGCTGGTATCCATTGACAGACGGTGGTAATATAGCTATCGGGCCAAGTGAATTTCTTTTTAAGCCCGTTACCACGCTTAGTGAAAAACAAGTGCGTGAAAGGTTAGGCGAACTTTCTGGTAATGTAAATCCAACGGTTAACACCGAACGCTATTATCAGATAGTATCTGAAACCTATGGCAGGTCGATGCGTGAGAATTATATAGAAGGAGCATTGTATACGGGTACGTTTGAAGCCAATGACTATAGTTATTGTTGGAAATTGATTAAGCTTCCTAATGGCCGTTATGTGTTCAAAAATGCCGTAACAGGTAAATATATCACACAGCAAAATGGTGCAACAAGTCGAACTTATACCACATCGGAGACACAGGGCAATGGATTTGAACTTAAACTCAATACCAGCGACCCTTACTTGATGAACTACGAAATGGTAGATGCTAATAATGTAGGTATTCACTGTGCAGCAAGTCAAGGCTATCATCCTGTTGGTTGGTATGTGGGTTCAGAAGCCAATAAATGGGTTTTTAAAGTCGCTACTGTAGATCAAAACAAGCTAAAAGCTCAACACGATGCATATAAAGCACGTTTTGATCTGACTAAAAATGCTAATACCTATGCAGATAAGATGGTTAGCTATTTCACAAATAGTGCTGCTACTGAAGTAACAGCCGATGTTCAGCAAATGAACGATGCTGCATTGAAAGAAAAGATGTCTGCAGATGGTTTGCCACAAGGATTGCAGGATGTTATTTTGAAAATAAAGAACCAAAACTGGCAAAGATATCATAGCGGACGTAATTGGGAAAAGCAATTCCGTATAGCTAGTTATAAAGCTTATAGCGAATATAAGTACGATGCTTGGGCGCGTTCAATGGGTATTGGTTACGACTATGGTAACCTTACCAATCCAACGGGTATCACTGTCTTGGATGGTGAAGACTTGTTTGTGTTTGTTGGCGATGACATTCCTAACAATGCTACGCTTCAAATAGAGCTTGTTCCTCTAGGGACGCGTAGTGCAGGCAAGTTCTATAACTTGAAAAAGGGATTGAATGTGGTTCTTAATGAAGGCGAGAATAACGTCTTTGTTAATTATATTGGTCCGACCTTCCAAAACGGAAAGGCACTAAAAGATTATAAAGACCTTAACATCCATATCGAAGGAGGTAAGGTGAACGGCTATTTCGACCTTACAAAAGGCGATACAGATAATGATTGGGTTACGATGCAGAATGACGGACTAGCGTGGGCTAAGGCTTTCAATATGAAAGGCGAACTCGTTGTGATGCATATGCCAAGTGATGCCTGCAAGCAGTACACTCCAGTGCATATGAAGGGGTTGGTTGAAATATGGAATAGCATTGTGCAACGTGAAGACGACCTTATGGGCTTCCGTGAATCGAAAAAAGATAAATGCAACAACGTGCTTAATGCCACTGCAGTTGACCATGGTTATATGTATGCTACCACAGGTGGAACATATTACAATTATAACACTTTGCCCGATGTTCTTAATTACGATAAGATGAAACGCGGTGATGGTACGCTTTGGGGACCTGCTCATGAGTTTGGACATAACCACCAACAGCTCTTTAATACTGCAGGAATGACCGAAATTTCAGTAAACATGTTCTCCAATATGATTATGTTTACTTCTGGCCAAAAGACAAGTCGTTCGCAATATTGTAATTATGTTGATGTTGACGGAAAGAAATATACCGGCGTTTGTGAAAGTGCTGTGTCAACATACGCTGACCGTTTTGCAAGTAAAAAGTACTGGTTTGAATATGGTACATGGGGAACTACACAGATGTACTATAAACTTTATTTGCTCTTCCACGCTACAGGACTCGACAATAAGTTCTGGAATAAATGTCTCGACTATCTAAGAAGAAACCGTTTGAGCGGACAAGGCACTGCAAACTGTAGTGGACGAAACGACTATCTGCTATTTGCTAAAGCTTGTTGCTATGCTGCCCAGCAAGACCTTTCAAGCTTTTTCGAAGCATGGGGTCATTTCTATGATGTAAATGGTGTTGTTATTGGCGACTATAGCAATACAACCATGTACACTAATAGAGCAGAATGGGAAGATGCTTTGATGTTTATGAAAAAGTTTCCTAAGGGTCCAGGTAACAATCTTATCTTTGTAGACGATCACATTCGTCGTACGCCGGCCATTTATCCTGGTCATCCCGAAGGCGAAATGCGCTCTGACTTTAACGATGAAGTTCGTGTAGGCACGATGGGCGATTTTGGTTCGTGGGATCAATTCTGTCCTGATAGCCTTGGTCAGGGTTGGGCAGAAGTGGTGTCGATGAAGGATGTTGACGGTAAACGCACCTATACAATGAAAGCAAAGAATAGTCATGTGGTTGGTTTCAAAATCTATGATAGTAACGATAAGCTAATCTATTTTGCAAACACCAAGACTTTCACTATTCCAAGGAAGGTAATGGAGAGCGCAAATAATAATGTTAAGGTGGTGGTGTGTGGTTCTAATGGTTCTGAAGTTCTACCTGGAACTGTACCCACTGGAATAAAGACCACTGTTGTTCAACCTAACCGCAACAAAGTGGATGTGTACAGCGTTTATGGTGTTCTTATTCGTAGTCAAGTAAACGAAAGCACCGCACTTGATGGTCTCGCTGATGGTGTTTACATTGTTGGCGACAAGAAAGTGATTGTTGGTAAACATTAATTATCATGATTGGTATCTCCCTCCTGCAAACCTTCAGGAGGGAGGTACAATCCTCTTTAAACCTATAAGTAAATCAATTATTAAATCATTCATTATGAAGAAAATCTTTACACTATTATCTTTGTGCTTGTTGACATTGACTAGCTATGCTCAAGAGTGGTTATCAGCTCCTATCAGTGGTAAGCAGTATTACATAGCAGTAGGTCACCAAAAAGTGGGCTATATTACAGCCAATGAAAATGGTGCTAATCTCACGGCTAAGGCTGCGAGTAAAGCTGATAAATCAAAACAAACGTGGACTTGTACGCAGAATCCCGATCAAACATGGACTTTTACACTCTCTGTTGGTGGCGAAACATGGACGATGTACACCACAGCGGGGCAACGTTTGGCAGCAGGAACTGACGCTAGTAGCAATTTTAAAGCATACACGATGCTTAATCACGATGATGATCCTTCAAATGCTTATGCAGCTATTAAGATGATTGAAGGAGAAATCGTAAACTCTTTTGTAAACCTTTATTATGGTCAAAGAATAGGAAACGAATATGGTCCTTGGAGTGATGGCGATAATGGTTCTAAAGTTTATTTTGTTGAGGCTTCTGAGATAGAACTTCATTCATGGGACTTCGACTTTAAGATCTTTGATAAGAAAAACAATGCCACGCGTTACTTTATCCAATTCAATTCTCCTGCAGCCAATAATCCAAGCTATGGTCCCACAGGTTTGGGTGGTCGCACTGGTAAAAACTTGGTTTTGTCTGTAGACAACGACACGCTTATTTCTGACTCAGTAATTGTTGCCGACGCCAATTTTAAATATAAAGTATGGCACGTTAATAGCTTTGATCCTACCACAAAGCAAATTGTTCTTGTTAACGAGGCTGGTCAATACATCAATTATGTAACCTTTGACACACCACTCGCAGGCGGTTCTAATGTTCTTTACGTGAAGAATGCAACAGGCGAATGGGTTCGTAATGGTAATAGCGGTGGTGGAATTTTAACTGCAGGCTTTATGGCAACAACTGTTCCTCAAACGCTTTACGTTTTTGATAGCAATAAAGGCAGCGAATGTTACTCTATTGGCGATAGCTCTGATAGAAACTCTAGAAACATCCTCAATGCATGGGGCAACGTTGGATGGCACCATTTTATGGGCAAATGGGAAGTGAACGACATAAATAATGCCCTTAAGTTCATTCCTATTACAGAGGTGTTTAACGACGAAGAAATAGCAACCATGGACAAACTTACTGGTATTTCCAATGTAAATGTTGAGCAAAAGCAAGCTAACACTTATGTTTATACCATCGATGGACGTATGGTTGGCAAAGACATTAAGGGCTTAGCCAAGGGTTTGTATATTGTAAATGGTAAGAAAGTTGTAGTAAAGTAGGGTAATTCA
>NZ_BAIZ01000016.1 GCF_000613445.1 Hoylesella shahii DSM 15611 = JCM 12083 | reverse complement strand
CTACTTAACTTGTCACCTTTAATATTACTATTGCCATGGAACTAATTCTCAACACCTATGGCGTTTCGCTCAACCGCGACAACCAAGGATTTGTTATCACCTCTGCCGATGGCCGACAACGCATCCCCGCCACTGGCATTAAAAGTATTCAGATAAGCAGAGGAGCGCAGATAACAAGCGATGCCGTAATGCTAGCCGTTGAACAAGAGATCGAGGTCTTGTTCATGGACAAAGCCGGAAACCCCATTGGCAGAATATGGAGTCCGCGTTATGGTTCTATATCCACCATCAGAAAAGGACAGCTTAACTTCACTTTCTCAGCTGAAGCTGTTGAGTGGATTAAGGGTGTTATCGCACAAAAGATTGAAAATCAACAAGCGCTAATGCTACTCTTTAATGCTAATAACAACGCACTAACCAACATCGATAAAAGCATTCGCCGATTGGAAGACTATCGTAATAAGGTTTCTGCCGAACGGGGCGACATCGTTCACGACATCGCACCCACACTACGTGGATGGGAAGGGCTTGCCTCAAAGATTTACTTTGCCACCATCAACGCCTTTATTCCGCCACAATATCGCTTTGAAAACCGAAGCCAACATCCTGCCACCGACGTTGCCAACGCCTTGCTTAACTATGGCTATGGCCTACTCTATGGCAAAATTGAGGGCGAAATGATTAAGGCGGGCATCGACCCTTACATCGGCATTATGCACCGAGATGATTACAATCGCCCCGTTTTGGTATACGATGTTATCGAACTTTACCGCATCTGGGTAGACTATGTGGTATATAGCCTGCTAGCACAAAACGTTGTAACCGACGAATACTACTCGGTTAAGCCCGATGGTTCCTATTGGCTTGAACCGCTTGGCCGGCGCGTTCTCATCCAATCGTTTAACGACTATATGGACGAAACCGTCACCATCAAAGGCGTAACACGCTCACGCCACACCTCCATGAAACTCTACGTGCAATCGCTAGCTCAAAAATTCAAAAACTTCGACCTATGATTTCGTGCGGAAAAAACATACAATCGCCTGCCGACCCGCTGCTCAAAATTAAGGAGGAGCAATTCTATCACAGTATTATTAACCCGCGTCCCGACATCGAGGCGCGCATACGGCAATTGCGTATTGTATATGCCATGGACACCAAACAATATGCTGCGCTTAAACGAACGTTGCCCTATGTGGTATGCGGACACTTCACGCCCAACTTCCGAAAGAAAGAGAATTTTGCCTATACCGAGACTTTCATCCTCGACATCGACCACGTTTCAGAGAAAAATCTCGACCTTACAACCGTTCGCCAACAGATACAAACCGACCCTCGCGTGATGTTATGCTTCACATCGCCAGGCGAAGACGGCCTCAAAGTAATGTTTCGATTAACAGAACGATGTTACGACCCTGGTTTATACACGCTCTTCTATAAGGCGTTCGCACGCGATTTCTCTCTACGCTACCATCTCGTACAAGCCATTGACAACAAAACATCGGATGTGGCTCGCGCTTGTTTCATCAGCATAGACCCCAAAGCCTACTACAATCCCGAATGCGAACCCATTGATCTCAAGGCTTTTGTCAACACAGACAATCCCATTGATGTGGCCGATACGCGTCATGAGATTGAACAGCATCAGAAAATGCAAATTGAAGGTTTTGCTTCAACGGCCGAACAGCACCCTAAAGACCCTGATGCCGAGGTGCTACAACGAATTAAACAACAGCTCAACAAAGATAAGACGCCCATCAAAACCACACCCGAAGCCTATGTACCCGAGCGCCTTAACGAACTGATAGAACCACTTAAACAGCACATACAACAAACAGGACTGGTGGTAACAGAGATTGTGAACATTCAATACGCCAAGAAAATAAAAGTGCGTATGGGCCAAAAAGAAGCTGAAGTGAACCTCTTTTATGGCAAACGGGGCTTCAGTGTGGTTATCTCGCCACGCCGAGGAACAAACGAAGAACTTAACAATGTTGTGGCCGAACTTATACAACAGTTTGTAAACCAATAGCAAATAGCCATGCGAAAACCAACCCAACCACTGCCTTACATCGAGGTGCTGCGCAAATTGGCACGTGCAGGCATTGCCCATTCGCCCGAAATAAGCCGGCAAGTGGGCAACATCGAGACTTTACCCACACTGCAGCAGCGTGTAGACCACATTCTAGGCATAGTAAACCAACCACAACGCAAACCCACTAACATGCTCTTTTTTGTGATGTACGACATAGAAAGCAACAAAGTAAGGCGCCATGTTGCTAAATATCTTGAACGAAAGGGTTGCACCCGAGTTCAACGTTCTATCTTTTTGGCCGACCTAGACACAGCTCAGTATCAAGAGATTAAGACAGACTTAGCCGAAGTGCAATCGCTTTACGACAATCACGACAGCATCATCGTCTGCCCCATCTCCACCGACCAGTTGCGTTCTATGCGCATCATTGGCCAGCAAATAGACGTCGACATCATCACCCATAGTCGCAACACCCTGTTCTTTTAGCCTATTTGTGCTTAAAAACAACAGCAGTTCCTTATACCATTCTAGCAGAAACCCTTGTATCTACTCGAATGGTATAAGGACATTTTCATTATTTCCCCTCCTCTTTTTCTTCTTCACATACAAAGTCAGCGCCCACCAAGCGCCTTTTGCTTGCTCGTTGCACCGCTTATTTCACCTGCGCAACGCACAGCAATAAGCCTATTGCAGTGTTTTTAAAGCCTACATTATCAAAGCAAATGCACTAGCACCTAGTAAGGATAAGCCCCACAGGCATTCGATAGTTTCCATATCATAAATAGGAGAGTACCCAACACAATAGGGTAAATTACCAAACAAAAGATAACATAACCTTTCTTAAACTTATTCCAAAAACTCTTTCATGGTCATATTGTTTTGTAATTATTAATTGTTTTCATGGAAGATGCACTAGTACAATAGTAGTATTACTATATGTAGTATGAAAATAGTCTTAATCCTTGTTTTAATGGAAGATGCACTAGTACCCTCAAACAATGGCCAGATCGACACTGGATTTCTTATGTCTTAATCCTTGTTTTAATGGAAGATGCACTAGTACTTTTTACCTGCATAGTATTGCAGCACCCATCCGTGTCTTAATCCTTGTTTTAATGGAAGATGCACTAGTACAAGTTCGTAGTTATCTTGATGATGAAGCTGCTGATAGTCTTAATCCTTGTTTTAATGGAAGATGCACTAGTACTGTTGCAAGTGGTCAGGAATATCACAATCCTTGGTCGTCTTAATCCTTGTTTTAATGGAAGATGCACTAGTACAGCTTTGCTGAAGGTGAGAGAAATATAGTTTTTATTTGTCTTAATCCTTGTTTTAATGGAAGATGCACTAGTACGAAATTGTATCAAAGATAGAGACAATCTTACTTGAGTCTTAATCCTTGTTTTAATGGAAGATGCACTAGTACGTAAGGCTTGCGGAGGGTTGGGTTGCTGGCTTGTCCTGTCTTAATCCTTGTTTTAATGGAAGATGCACTAGTACTCGATACCAACACCAGTGTAAGATTTGGATTTGATAGTCTTAATCCTTGTTTTAATGGAAGATGCACTAGTACCTACAAAAAAGAGATTTTACATACTTTTAAACATGGTCTTAATCCTTGTTTTAATGGAAGATGCACTAGTACATTAAACGGTATCGCAAAAGGTAGGTTGACACCTTGTCTTAATCCTTGTTTTAATGGAAGATGCACTAGTACGGTGACGACAAAAAGAGCATCATTGCTGAAATTAAAAAATGTCTTAATCCTTGTTTTAATGGAAGATGCACTAGTACATGCAGTTGAAAACCTACTGGACTCCACAAATCTCGTCTTAATCCTTGTTTTAATGGAAGATGCACTAGTACGCTCATAATAGCACTTATTACGATGCTATTATTAGTCTTAATCCTTGTTTTAATGGAAGATGCACTAGTACAGCCTTTGGCTCTGCAAATAGTTACACACTATCGTTTGTCTTAATCCTTGTTTTAATGGAAGATGCACTAGTACTCAGGCACAAGTATTGTAACATGCGTATTCAGTCCTACGTCTTAATCCTTGTTTTAATGGAAGATGCACTAGTACATGGAAAAGAAACAAGTAATTGAACAACTCATCAAGAAGTCTTAATCCTTGTTTTAATGGAAGATGCACTAGTACAAATTCTGTTTGTAACGAGAATTTACAACAAGAGAAGTCTTAATCCTTGTTTTAATGGAAGATGCACTAGTACTTTCCTACACTTTGTGTTGGCATAGCTACTATTGGTCTTAATCCTTGTTTTAATGGAAGATGCACTAGTACTGCTCTTTTCTTTTCATCAAAAGCAGAACTTGTTTCGTCTTAATCCTTGTTTTAATGGAAGATGCACTAGTACAGCAAAACTACGGTAATGCTTTGTTTAAGTGCATTGTAAGACTAAATTGTGCATCGTAAGACTTGATTTTAACAAATTTTATGTACCTTTTTAGCGAATGCAAAGGTATAACTTTTTACAGAAATGCACAAAATTATTATGTTAAAATATCGAGAAAACGTGTTAAATATCAATGGAGTAAGAGTTGCCTTAAGCTGCTGTTCACAGACACTTCTCTGCGTTTTTGCAGCAATAAAACTGTCACTCAACAACAAAACGGGGTGTATAAGCTATTGAGCAACTTAAATCATAGACACACTGTGGCACAAAAACAACGCCTCTAATATTGTAAAATATTTACACCAAACTTTAACATTTTGAGTGCCTCCGCTGTGAAAATTCCTGGCATGGGGCGTATTTTCGTGCGTATTTCTGAAGTTTATAACACACTGGTTTACTGATAATTACCAATAAAAACGCAAAATTATACCATTTCTTGGCGTTGAATAGAGGATTGCTGCATAATTAAACACGTCGCTAAAAGTCACTAAGCGGTTTTCCTTTCCTAATTACTAAAACGCTTATTAGCAACCATTTATAAGTTTCGTGCACATTTCTTGTGTACTACTTACAGCATAAAAACATGCGTTTTGCTGCATTTCACCCCGCGTTTAGCACCACTTAGCATTGCATTTAGTAGGAGTTAGCATTGCGTTTTGCAGGAGTTAGCATTGCGTTTTGCTGCATATTGCAATGCGTTTTGGTGCTAAATGCAGAACATCTGCAAAGCTTTAAACCGAATATTCATAACATTTCGAACCCAAAATTGGGGCAGTTTTTCTTCAAAAAGAAAGGCAAAAGCATAGTAAATTGCAAAAAACGGGGTGAACAAGTGCGCAAAACCCACCGCCCCTTTCGCCTATTTGCCACATTTTACATACGTTTTGAGAGGATTGTTTGTCTAGATGTAGCAGCCACAAAAACATGTTTTGTAAAATATTTTTATCGTCTTAACGATTCTCTAATTGACTTTAGCCACAAAAAAGCCCACCCCATGCACCCTCGAAAGGGAGCAGGGATGGGACAATGATTAGTTTCTAGAGGATATTAACAGACTCATAGGCGTTATTAACAACTTTCTAGGCGATACAATCTACCTACTAGGCACTATCAATAACCCTATAAGCGTTTGTTGATAACCTACAAGGCGATACAATCTACCTACTAGGTGCTATCAATAACCTTCAAAGCGTTTGTTGATAACCTTCTAGAGGTTATTAACGAATAACTTTCTCTGTTTTCTTTGTGCCATCGGCATACCTCGTTACAACGATGTTAACCCCTTCGAAGGGCTGTGCCGACTGCATACCGGCAGCATTGTAATAGCTAACGCTTACCACGCGCTTACGGCCAGCAGGCTGTTCCACGCCCATTGTGGTTTGGCGCTTCACTGTTAAGCTGCGTTTGGCTGGTGTAATTGTTTGGTTAAGCTCGGTTGGAATGCTCAACACATACACTTGCTTACCAGCGCACACTAAGTTGCCAGCTGGGTCGAAGGCCATCTGATATACCTCTGCGCCAATGCCTTCGTAGCTGTATTTCTTGGTTAGCGTGGGTGTAGAACCGTTCCATGCCACATCAAAGAATTGCAAGGCATAGCTACCATCGCATATCACGAGCGTTTTGCCATCGTCGCTAACAGCAAAACCCGACCGGCGCGAGCATTAAGATTGTCGGCCCAATCGGGATTACCCGAATTAAAGGTGCAATTACCATCCTTATCCACAAACATAAGCGAGGGCACACCCTTAGTGTTGTTGCCTGCACCGCGGAACTGTGCCACCCAAAGTCCTCCGTCAGGACCAGCAGCCAGGTTGTCGTCGGTGTTGATTAGTCCTGCCACCTTTAGCATTTTGCTTGGTTCTTTGTTCCACGAAGTAAGCACCGAACCATCGGCCTGGCCAATGTTATACACGCCAATGGCCGCCTTCAGTCTTCGAGGCACACATATAGTTTGGCATCGGCACCACTTCCAGTGGCCAGCACCATCGAAGCCGACGAGCCAACGTTTTGTCCATCGTTGGTGATAAGTCCCTTTTCGTTGCGTTGTCCGATAAAGAACTGTTGGAAATTGCCCTCCATCTGTGCCGGGTTGGCAATAAACACGCCCGAATTGTTATCGCTATATTCGGCAATATAAAGTTTGCCAGTGGCGTCAACACTCATTCGGTAGTTGCCCGTGAGGTTTTGTCCGCCTTTATAAGGCATGGTATTGGTGCGCACGCCGTTGGCATTGCACACGTAAACGCCCGTAGCCTCGGCCTTTTTCTTATCGCTTTCGCCCACGTAGATACGTCCAAAGAAATCGCTTTCGGTGCTCTTGTCTATGGCCACCGTGGCGCGATTGTAGGCAGTTGTAGCCGCTTCGGGGTTAATGCGGTTAATCATAGCGATGTGATTGCCAGTGAGGCACACAGCCCAGTTAAGTTCTTGCTTAAGCGCACCCGGCAGTTGGTCGGTGGCAAAGTCGAAACTATTGTGGCCTTCTATCACATTGTTAAGAGGCAATTGTCCCACTTCGGTGCCCGTTTTGGCATCGGTAAACACCAGTTTAGCCGTTGTGGGCTGCGCATTGGCATCAAACGAGAAGGTGTAACGTTCGCCAGTCTGGGCCAAACGCAAGTTGTAGGCATACACACCTTTTACTGCAGCTGTTCAACGCCCTTAGTGGTAAAGTTGGTTAGCACGCTATCGGCAACAAGGGTAAGGGTGATGTCGGTTCCGTTAACGGTGGCAGTGGCAGCCATGAAGCCAACATTTTGCAGAGGCGAGGCAAGGTCTAAGGAAGAGGTTTTAATCAGTTGTGCCTTTTCCAAGCCCTCACTAACATCAAACAGACGCAGTCCGGCCACCTTTTCGTCCTTGAGATAAGGCGTGGCCAAGAGTGTGTGTTTGGCATATTTAAAGAACACAGCTCCCGAGGCAGCAGCCACTTCGCCCTCGCCACCTAAGATATTGGCAGGCAAGCGGCCCAACACTTTGCTATCCACATTAGAAGATTGAGCAGGCTGGAACTCCATAGGAGGCGTAACATTGCCATCAACCACCCATTGTTCGTCGCCAAAGGGCGATGCCGACAGCTTATAATCTTTGCCCAACTTCACCTCGGTGAGATTGCTGCTGGCATTGAATGTTTTCTCAGTAAAGAGCGAAGCAGTGATGGTGTTGTTTTCAACGTAGAGCACCAAGTTTCTGATACCCTTAGCCACACCGTTGGCATTGGTGGCGCCAACAATCACCTTACAGCTTTTAGCAGCACCACTCACAGCCACCGTTTTACCCATATCGGCGTTATAGAAGTTAACCGAGCTTTGCGTTGTGAGCCATTCAGTGGGGTTGGCATCCATGTCTTGCCATTTAAAAATGCGCAGAGTGCCACGCTTATACCCCTCATCCACATCCACTTGTTCATCGCTGAACTGGCATTGCACACTGTTTACGCCCACCAACTGTCCGTCGGCAGTAAAAGCGATGTCGTTCAAACGACTGTGGAAGCCCTTATTATCGGTTTCGGCAGCAGGCAGTCCGTTGGTGCTGATTTGTTTTTCAATTTTCTTAGTGGCGTTGTTCACCAGATAAAGTTGGGGCGTACCGTTGTCGTCGGTCAAAATCACCGTTTTACCTTCGCGACAGATGGCCCGTTTCACCACCCCCTTTAGCTTCAAGGTAACAGCCTCTTCGGTCTTCATATTCAGGGCCTCGGGCATGGTTAAGTAAGCCGGTTGCACGGGGTCGGGATAGTTTTTGAAGTTTTGTTTAGGCGGTTCGAAGCCAACGGCCTCAAGATAGAGCTTGGTATAAGCCGTTTGATTGGCCTTTACCACCAGTTTATCCATACTCTGTGCCACAAGCTTTTGGTACTCGGTGGATGTGGCATCGGCAGTAAAATTGCCTTGGGGCTTGTAGCCATCGAGCGTTGCACGCACGGAGTATTCGCCTGGTTCGAGGTCTTCGAACACAAAGATGCCATTGTAAAGCGTATCAACCTGATAGCTTTTCAGCGCTTTATCGCCCTTAAAGAGCGTAACCTTTGCCCCGTTGAGTGGCATCCATTGGTCGTTGGTGCGTGGCGCATAATGAAACAAAGGGTTAACAATAAGCTGGTGAAGATCTTTCACAGTGCCCATGATATAGCCAGTGGTTTCGGGTTGAAGATTAAATATTTGCGCCAATCCACGTGTCATTCTTATAGCATCCTGCTTGCAGTAGTCGGCATTGAGCGCACGATGGCGTGCGGGCTGATAAGTATGGAAATAGCCTTCGATAAGAAAACCAGGCACACCATGCTTTAAAACGCCCAGATAGCCTTCGTAGTCGCCATGTGTGCCTTTGCGCACGGCCGAGCTACCATAAAAAGAGATGTCGCCCCTAACATTAACATTGGTTCTGCTGTAAAAGCTTTGCGGGTCAAGTTCGTCCATGTAATGCGGTTCCCACATCTTCATGGCCATGTCTCGCTTCCAGCAACCAAGTCGCCATTTTCGCCATCACGCCCCCTATAAAGAATGAGGGGATAATTGGTGTTGCCCCCATCGGTGGCAGCATTAGAGTGCACCGAGATAAAGAAGTCCATGTTGTTGGCGTCTACCTCTTCGCAAATTTCAGACAAAGCGCGGTCGAACTTTTTGTTTTCGGCATTGCCCTCAACGTAAGGATAGGGGCCGTTGTCGGTTCTTGAGAGCATAATGTTCTCGCGTTTCACACCCATCTTCACCAGTTTGTCTACCATGGGTAGGGTTCTCATCAAGACAGTGGTCGACTCATAGAATCCGTTTTTCCCAGGTCTTCCTGTTTCAGGCAAGTTGGGATAAGGTATGGTGGGCAGCGGACGGTCGTTAGGTCCGTAGCACCCATGCCCAGGATTGAGGTAGATGCGCAATTGTTTTGCGTCTTTTGTTTGAGCTTGCGCAAGCCCAACAAAGGCCATTGCGATAAAAAGTAAAAATTTCTTCATGGCTGTAGGCTTTTAGTTACGTTCATTACATAGGCCTTTCCGTTAGGCGTAGAAAAAACAATCTTGCCTGCCTTTGTAGCCACTTTGGGATACATGGCAATGAGCGAGTCGGGTGTTAGCGTTTGCTTTTGTCCCTGAAGGTTAGTGGCCACGATGTGCGAAGCATAAACAAAGTCGCCATCGTCTTCATCATACATACCCACAACGGTGTTGTCGTCCCACCATTGCGGAGCCCTAATAACGCCAAGCGGCCTTACATCAGTTCCATCGAGATTGCACACAAAAGTGCCTTCTGCCCCCACGTAATACAAAATCTTGGTTCCGTTGGGCGAAAGCGATGGCCACAGATAACTCTTATCCTTACCATTGGGCGAGAGATTGTGTGTTTTTCCGTTACGCGAAATCATCAATTGGCGGTTGTTGATGCTTAGCACCACCCCATTTTTGTTAGAAACTTTGCTTTCGAAGCCTTTAGCCGCAACCTGTCCGCGCGTCACGGGCATAGCAGCTTGATTGTTGATGCTCACCCCTTGCAGGCTGCGTGTGGGAGCAACAAGTTCTTGGCTTTTTCCCGTTTCGAGGTTTATGCTGTGCAAAGACACCATGCGAAGTCGTCCAGCGGTGAACGAATTTTCGCGATACACCACCCTTTTGCCATCGGGCGACACACGTGCATCATAGCCAGCACCAGCAGCTAGTGAGATGTTTTGCGCCTTACCCGAATTTAAATCCAGCTTAGTGAGTCCGCGATTGTCGTCGGCTGTGAGCAAAAGAAAATCTCCCTGCCCACTGATAGCCACCACCTTGCTCCCCACATCGGGTGGAAGCGCCACTGGAGCGAGGCTGTTAACGTTAAAAACTTGCGCCCCAGCGCCAACAGATAATGTGGCAGCAAAGGCTAATAATAATTTTCTCATACGAAGCTTGTTTTAGGTTAAAAAATACTGTTAAGTTTATTAGCAAGCAAGTTCACGTAAGAAAGATTGTGCAGCACATTACTTTGAAAACACGAATGTGGACATTAGTTGGCATGTTGCTGGTAGAAAAGAAAGATTTCTCATCATGATTGTGCGCACTTTAGTCTACAGCTTGTATAGAAAGCAGACATCAAAGAGAGGCATAGCACATAGCAATCAATACATGAACGTATAAATTTAGGCTTTCATTGGCTGCTCACCTACAGCCGAAAGATGGTCGTTGCGATGGTGTTGAGGACATATTGCCCATGGTTTTGCATGCAAAGCAGGCGATTAAAATTGCACGATAAAGACTTGTAACTCCTCATCATTGCCCTTAAATTCGCTCTTGTGGCAAGCTCATCCCTTGATATCCTCTAGTAAAAACAAATCAAAATAATAAGTTTCTTAAAGTTTTGCATCACATTTGGTTGTTATTTCGAATGCAACAAATTAGGCTTCGCTGGCATAAAATATGCTTTTTGTGGCCTTTGATGCTCGATTGTGCGAAGTTAAGAAATAAACAACGACCTGCAATAAGACTTAATTTATTTTCATGATATTTAAATTTTGTAATGAACTAAATCGCAATAAAAAGCTCAAAAACATGCCTAAGAAAAGCAAAAAAGGAAAATTTTGAATGTTAACAAACCCAAGAAGAACATCCCAATAACAGCAAAACAGATAGAAAATAACTTGCAAAAGGCATAGCTATTCGTAAACATTAAAAATAAATTTGCCCAGAGTGCATCGTGCAAAATGAGCTTTTAACAGAGAATAAGACGAAAAGTCGTTTGCTATATTTGTTAAATAAATAACAAATTGCTATCTTTGTAACTTAAAAACAACTGTTAGATGCATGATAAGCATTGGTAACAAAACAACTTTGAGAGATGAAAAAACGCGCAGTTGCTTTTTGCTGGATGGCTCTGCTGTGGATGCAAGCAGCACAGGCACAAACTAGATGCGTGGTGGTAGACATGGAAACGCGCCGACCGCTTAAAGCAGTGCGGGTGATAACAGAAGACAACATCACGGTTGAAACCGACTATACGGGCACGTGTTTGTTACCAAAAACATTTAAAAAACTGAAGTTTGTGGGCTATGGATATATGCGCCGACTGATGAATAAGGAAGAACTAACGGATACGGTGCAGCTGCTTTCCACTATGCTTAACGAAGTGGTGGTGTATGGAAAGGCACCAAAACCAGGTTTCGATATTAAAGAAGCTGCAAGGCGGAGTGCACGAATTGGAGCTAGTATGTCGCCAGGAGGGTTTGGAGGATTTGACTTCTTTAGAATGTTCGACAAGCGCACAAGACGCCCTTCGAAGAAAGAACGCGAAGCTAACGAACGCATACTTAAAACCTACTAACTGCCAAGTGTGACAGTGAAGCTTAATGCGTCGGCCATACAATCATGCAGCTTTTACCCCGCCTTCGGCCTCAAAAAAGGCGTTCGCCCAATAAGCCAAACAATAAAAAAACAATTAATACAATACACAAAATGTACTTAAAACAAATTTTCCTTGGCGCATTAGGACTGCTTTTTGCAACCTTTGCACAGGCACAAGCGCCCAAAACAACTGCCAACTACCGTGTGGTGCCCCTTCCACAAGAAATTAGCAACACATCGGCAGGGGCTTTTGCACTCAACGCCCAAACGCGTATTGCCTATCCCAAGGGTAACGCAGCCCTGCAAAAAGATGCCGAACTGCTGGCACAATACCTCTTTGAAGCAACCAAAGTGCGCCCCACACTTACCACTAACGCACAAGGGCGCAACCTCATTGTGCTGTCGGCCACACTGAAAAACAACAATAAGGAGGCCTATCGCCTTGATGTAAGCAAAGACCGCATTAGCATCAACGGAGCTTCGGCTGCTGGAACGTTCTATGGCATACAAACATTGCGCAAGGCGATACCACAAACAGGAGCGCAAAAACTGTTTTTTCCCAGTGTAACCATCAACGACCAGCCCCGCTTTGGTTATCGTGGCGCGATGCTCGACGTGGCTCGACACTTCTTCTCGTTCGAAGAAGTGAAAACCTTTATCGACATCTTGGCCCTGCACAACATCAATCGCTTTCATTGGCACTTAACAGATGACCAAGGTTGGCGCATAGAAATAAAGAAGTATCCGCGACTAACCGAGGTTTCGTCGATGCGTCCCGAAACGATGGTGGGCCACGATGCAAGTAAGTTCGACGGCAAACCACATGGCGGATTTTATACACAAGAACAAGCTCGAGCCATTGTGAAATATGCAGCCGATAGACATATCATGGTTGTTCCCGAAATAGACATGCCTGGACACATGGTTGCAGCCTTGGCAGCTTATCCAGAATTGGGTTGCACAGGCGGTCCTTATAAGGTGCGCACCACGTGGGGTGTGGCCGAAGACGTGCTATGTGCAGGCAACGAACGCACCCTGAAGTTTGCCAAAGATGTGCTTTCGGAGGTGATGAACATCTTCCCTAGCGAATATCTCTACATTGGTGGCGACGAATGTCCAAAGTCGAGCTGGGAAAAATGCTCACGTTGCCAAGCCCTTATTAAAGAAAAAGGATTGGCAACAGACGAGAAACATACGGCCGAAGAACGCCTCCAAAGCTACTTTATGAGCGACATAGCCAACTTTATCACGGCTCATGGAGCAAAGTTGGCGGTTGGGACGAGATTTTGGAGGGCGGAATAGCCCCCAATGCCACAGTGCTGTCGTGGCGTGGAATGGAAGGTGGCATAGAAGCAGCACGATTAGGACACGACGCCATAATGTGTCCTGTGTCGCATCTCTACCTAGACTATTACCAAACGGCCGATCGCGAGAGTGAACCAACGGCCTTTAATGGCTTCATACCCATTGAAAGAACCTACGACTTCAACCCCGTATCGCCCAAACTTACTGCCAACGAGGCTAAACACATCATCGGTGTGCAAGCAAACGTATGGACGGAATACATGAAGACGTTTAAACAAGTGGAATATATGACACTGCCCCGACTGGCTGCAGCAAGCGAAGTGCAATGGACAATGCCCGAAAAGAAAAACTTTGACGACTTTGCCAACCGCATGCCACAACTACTCAATGTGTATAACCTGAACAAATACAACTATGGGCGTCACTTGTTCAATGTGAACATCGACGTAACGGCTGCAGACAAACCCGGTAGCATCAACATAACGCTTACTGCACGCAAAGGTGCCACCATCTATTACACCCTTGATGGAAGCAAACCCACTACAAAGTCCAACCGATATACACAAACCTTCACCGTGAACAAAAGCTGTAAACTGCGCACCATCGCCGTTTATCCAAGCTTCACTAGTGGCGAGAACACTGAAGACTTACTCATCAGTAAGGCTACTATGGCCAACGTGAAATATAACGTTGAACCAAACAATAAATACCCAGGACTGTCTCCTCGCGAACTAACTAACGGCCTACAAGGTAACGTTATCTTTAACTCTGGTAGATGGGTGGGATACGAAGGCAAAGACCTTGACCTCACAATAGACCTCGGTGAGGTGAAACCCATCCGCCTTATCAGCGTGCGCACATTGGTAAGTCCGTCGCAATGGATTATGCCTCATCGCGGTATATGGATGTGGGTGAGCACAGACGGCAAGAACTTCGAAGACATTTACGACCTACCAGCAGAACCAATGCCTGCCAATAAGCCCGACTATATCGACACAGACAACGTGCTTTTGCCTATGCCGAAAGACGCACGCTATGTTCGCATCAAGATGTTATCTGAAAAGAGCATGCCTGCTTGGCATCCCAATGCAGGAAAAACAGCTTGGTTGTTTGTAGATGAGATTACGGTGGAATAGTTTTGTTGCGTAATCGCACAACGTAAAGCAATACGCAACAGAATTAAAAAGAATGGAGAGACTTGTGACTGCTCTGCATGTGGTAACCCAAAAGCGGTAAACCACGGCAAGAAGCACACAGGTCTCTCCAATTGTATTTGTATGCTAACCTCAGAACGATATAAAAGGTTGCATGATAAGCTGCTTCCTAACAATAAGATAGAGAGCAAAACGAACCACTAACGTTGCGTTAAGCCAAAAACACTAAATCACCTAATGGCGTAAAACAACGCTAGTAGCTAAAGATTAATAACTACCGCTTGCGTAATTCCCAAAAAGCAACGGCCGAAGCAGCAGCAACATTAAGCGAGTCGACACCATGGGCCATGGGTATGCGCACCACATAATCGGCTTGCGCAATCATTTCGGAGGGCAATCCATCTCCCTCGGTACCCATAACGATGGCTAAACGAGGTTCGGATTTCAGTTTGTCGTCGTCTAGCGAAATAGAATGATGCGTTAAAGCCATAGCAGCCGTACGAAATCCCAAAGCTGAAAGTTGAGCTAAAGGTTGTTTAGACCACGTCCATGGCACAAGAAACACCGAACCCATAGACACGCGCACGGCACGACGATTAAGAGGGTCGCACGCATTTTGTGCCAAAACAACGGCATCAATGCCCAATGCAGCCGCCGAACGGAATATGGCTCCAATATTAGTAGTATCAGAAACGCCATCAATAACACACACTCTCGACGCACGAGCACACACCTCTGCAACACTAGGCATAGGCTTACGGCGCATGGCACAAAGCACACCACGGGTAAGTGTGTAGCCAGTTAGTTGGGCTAACAACGCACGTTCGCCTGTATATACAGGGATATCACCGCATCGCGCAATGATGTCTGCGGCATCTCCCACAATGTGTCGCTCCTCACATAACATCGACAAAGGTTGGTAACCGGCATCTAGAGCCACACGAATAACTTTCGGACTCTCTGCTATGAACACACCTTTTTCAGGTTGAAGCGTGTTGCGCAACTGCGTTTCGGTTAGTGCACTGAACACTTCAATACCGGGATGAGTGAGCGATGTAATTCGTTCTATCGACATGAAAAGGATTTTTATAGGTGAAAGGGCTTATAAAGGTGAAAAAGTAAAAAGGTGAAAAAATGGCTGCGCCACTCAACATGTTCACTCGTTCCCTCGTCAACTGATTAACTCATTAATCAATCTACTCGTCAACTTGTCCTCTCGTTAACTTGTCTTCTTGTTAACTTGTCTACTCGTCAACTGAAAAGACGCTATCTATATTGCTGGTAGATTTCGCGCAGGCAGTCGCCTCCCCATCCATTTGCGGCACTAGCGAGCATTCTTTCTATCCGTTCGTAGAAATGAAGCAGCAAGCCATTGCGGAAAATAAAGTCCATTGCACTTGCAAAACTATTTGCCAAAGCCGTTTCATACGCCCCTTCGCAATAGCCGTACGTAAGAGCATTTGTTTCCCTGCTCAGTTACAGTCAGCATAAGGTCGGCCACACAGTCTGGATAGGCCTGCATTTTGGCGAAATCGGTAACAATCTTCTTGCATTTAGCAAACGAAGGATTCTCTGATAAGCCACGAACAGGAAAGAATTCGTGCACAATATGCATCCTAAGTTTCTCCAATTCGGCAGTGCAGTCTGGCGTAAGATAAAACTCAAAATACGCTTTCGCCTCAGTACGTGCATCATACAAATCTAGCACAACGTTTATTATCTCTTCCTTGGACAATGCCAATAGATGCTTTTTCAGCTTTGCTTTCGACATGAAACACTTGTTTTTGTTGCTGTTAGGTTTACTCTTCTCGTATGCTTACACATTTGTTTGCCTGTTACTGCCCGCCTACTACGAACCACTGCCCTACTCGTTGAGGTTCATTGTCTGCAACAGCGTGCCGTCTGTTTGATAAACATTGATCACGCCATCTTCGTAAGTAGCGAACGTTGGGGGATTTCCACCCTTGGGAAAAGTTATCGAACCAAGATTACAAACCACGCCTTGAGGTGTGCGCGTTAGTTCCCAAAGGTGCGTATGACCATAAAAAAGAGCGTCGCATTTACCCACAGGTCTGCACTCCTTATTATATAGGTGTCCATGAGTAAGTATCAAACGTTTCCCACCGTCCACAAGAAGCAGATAATCGGCCATAATTGGGAAGTTGAGCAACATCTGGTCGACCTCCGATTCGCAATTACCACGAATGGCCACAATATCATCGGCCATGGCATTCAGTCGGTCGACAACCCCTTTAGGTCGAGTCCCTCAGGCAATTGGTTGCGCGGGCCATAGTTGATAATGTCGCCTAAGACGCAAAGCATGTCGCACTTCTGTTCGTTATAAAACTGCAATGCACGCTCCAATGCAGGCAAACAGCCATGTATATCAGAAATTAATAGATATTTCATTCTCTGTATATTAAATATTTTGTTGCGGATGATGACATGTTATTGCCAAGAATCCAGCAAAAAGTCATTACTTTCGTATGATGGTAGATAAATAACCAAAGTCCAAGCATCAGCCAAAAGAAGCAAACTTAGACTTTATCCCTCGCCAACGATGCGCTTTATTAATAACGCACTCCTTTGTAGAGCAATTCAAAACCGTGCGAAGTTACAAAATATATGCCATCAACACAAATATAACACCCATAAAATTCTAAGTAAACAAAGGCATTCGTGTATTTCACAGCACGTATAAGAAAGCTATTTCCTACAAAAAAAGCCCGACCACATACACATGCAGTCGGGTTTTCTCTACTAACATAAAAATTTTCTTCGTTCAATATCCGTATCACGCGGTACGAGGCGGAAACTTGAAAGCTATTCCCAACTCTCCATTCCCTTAATTAATGGCCTACTCTAACCCTCTCTACGGTCTTGACGAAGCGACGTTGTGTGTCTAATGCTACTGAAATTACCTTGTGTTAAAATCATCAGACAACCGATATTCAACGTCTTACCATGTAACTAATCCTTGAATAAATCTTTATTGCCAATCTAATACCTACAGTATTGTCAACACTACTAAGTTTTGATAAACATCGTAGGCTGTATCTACCTTATCTAACTTCTTTTCTCTTTTCGGCTGCAAAGTTACAAATACTTTCCATAGATGTGTTATAAAACATGTGAAAAGTGCTTATTTTTCAGGACAACCGATTGCACAATCGTTATGAATCGAACTTTAAATATGGGTTTTGGAATACAATAAATAAAAAGTGTGAAACAGAACAATTAAATGGTTAACAAGATAATAGCCCACTAAACACCTGAAAAATAACATACCAACGAAAGCACTCAAAAAGCAAAGTCTTTCGCCATCAATACTCTTCCATTTCGCTTCAAACCACACCTCAATGCCACAAAGCTGGAGATGATGTAAAATTCTCTCATTAATTATGTGTTTAAGATTTGCGAAATCAGAAAAAAGAACGTAAATTTGCAAACATAATAAATTGATTGTATTATTGGTATGAATAAAATTCTTAGTTCAGTTGTCTTATTGACATTCGTATTATTGTTAGGGAGTTGTGGAGGAAGTAAAGAGGTTGTATATTTCCAAAACATTGATGGTGTTAGCCTCGAAGGTTCTAAGGGCCTATACGAAGCTAAGATAATGCCCAAAGATCAATTGTCTATCACCGTGGTAACAACCGACCCTGCTGCCGCTGCTCCATTCAACCTGACTGTGGGCAACAGTGTTGGCACAAAAGGACAGTTGGCTCAAGGCTCCAACCTTCAAACCTATTTGGTTGACAACAACGGTGACATTGAATTCCCCGTAATAGGAAAGGTGCATGTAGGCGGACTAACAAAGAATCAATGCCAAGACCTTATAAAGAGCAAGATTGCAGGCTATTTGGCTGCTAGCGAAAACCCAATTGTTACTGTTCGCATGGCTAGCTACCAAGTAACTGTACTCGGTGAGGTTTCAAAACCCACCGTAATACCCGTAACCAGTGAAAAGATGAGCATCGTTGAAGCACTGGCACAAGCTGGTGACCTCACCATTTACGGACGTCGAGACAACGTTATGCTGCTTCGCGAGAACCCTGATGGTCGCAAAGAGGCACACCGTATTGACTTGCGCGATGCCAATCTCATCAATTCACCATACTATTATTTACAACAAAACGACGTGATTTACGTTGAACCCAACAAGACTAAAGCAAGCAACTCGAAAATAAGCACCTCCACAACCATTTGGTTCTCGGTGGTAAGCAGCGTGTTGTCACTCACAACTTTAATTGTAAACCTTGTTAGATAACAGCAACAACACAATGAGGGATGTTTTTCGACATCCCTCTACTTGTTTAAAATAGCCAAGGCTAAATAAAGATAAACACAGGATGGAACCATTGAAACATGAATGTGGTGTGGCCATGATAAGGCTACTTAAGCCACTACAGTACTACCAACAGAAATATGGCACATGGATGTATGGGCTTAACAAGCTCTATCTGCTCATGGAAAAACAACACAACCGCGGACAAGAAGCTGCGGGAATGTCGTGCGTTAAACTTAAAACAACTCCTGGAAACGAATACATGTTTCGCGAAAGAGCTGAAGGAAGCAACGCCATTACCGAGATTTTCGGAACCGTGCAGAAAAAGTTTGCCCAAGAAACTGCCGAACACCTAGCTGATGCTAGCTACGCCGAAAAAACGCTTCCCTTTGCTGGAGAACTGTATATGGGCCACCTGAGGTATTCTACAACTGGCAAAAGTGGTCTCTCTTACGTTCACCCCTTCTTACGAAGAAACAACTGGAGAGCCAAAAACCTTAGTCTTTGTGGCAACTTTAACATGACCAACATCGGTGAGATTTTCGAAAGACTCACACGACAAGGACAATGCCCACGCATCTATAGCGACAGCTACATCATGCTTGAGCTGATGGGACACCGACTAGACCGCGAAGTGGAACGCAACTTTGTTGACGCGCAAGTAAAAGGATTAACCGACACTGATATCACAAACTACATCGAAGACAATGTCAACGTGGCCAATGTGCTACGCACCACCATGCCTCATTTCGATGGAGGATATGTTGTTTGTGGCGTAACAGGCAGCGGCGAGATGTTTTCTATGCGCGACCCCTGGGGCATCAGACCTGCTTTTTATTATAAAAACGACGAAGTTGTTGTGGTGGCTAGCGAACGTCCTGTGCTACAAACCACCTTCGCCATCGAATGCGACGACGTGAATGAACTTGAACCTGGAACGGCTCTCATTGTTAAACGCAATGGCGAATGCCGCATCGAGCGCATCATGGACCAAAAAGCTGATGCCTCGTGCTCGTTCGAAAGAATTTATTTCAGTCGTGGATCGGATGCTGATATCTATAAAGAGCGTAAAAAATTGGGCGAACAACTCACCTACCCCATACTGCGCACCATCGACTTCGACACAAGAAACACGGTGCTTTCTTACATTCCCAACACAGCCGAAGTGGCTTTCTATGGCATGGTTGCTGGATTTAAACGCTACATACGCCAACAACAGGTTAGCCAAATACAAGCCTTAGGCCATGCGCCTACACAAGAAGAGATTGACAACATCTTAAGCGACACCATCCGACTGGAGAAAGTGGCTTGGAAAGACATAAAACTGCGCACCTTCATAGCCGAAGGCAACTCGCGCAACGACTTGGCTTCGCACGTGTACGACGTCACTTACGAAAGCATCAGGCCCTACAAAGATAACCTCGTTATCATCGACGACAGCATTGTGCGCGGAACAACGCTGCAAAAAAGTATTCTGCGCATTCTCGATAGGTTGCATCCTAAACGCATAATCGTGGTGAGCAGCGCACCCCAAATTCGCTATCCCGATTATTATGGCATCGACATGCCTCGACTCGAAGAGTTTTGCGTGTTCCGAGCTACTATCGAATTACTCAAAGAAAAAAACATGCACGCACTCATAAAACAAACCTACGATAACTGCAGAAACGAACTAAAGAAACCCGTAGCCGAAATGACGAACTGTGTGCAACCGATATATAAGGCCGTAACGGTAGACGAAATCAACCAAAAGATTGTGCAGATGCTTCGCCCGCAAGGCGTGTCCACCCCCATCGAACTGGTGTTCCAGTCTATCGAAGGCCTACACGAAGCCATCCCCAACCATAAGGGCGACTGGTATTTCACTGGCAACTACCCCACTCCTGGCGGCATGCGACTATGCAATCAGGCCTTCGTAAATTTCATTGAAAAGGTTTATCAAAACGAACAGAAATTCTAAGATATAATGAGAAACGTAACATTAGTTCTGCAAGACGGCACCAAATTTCATGGTAAGTCGTTTGGTTACGATGCGCCTGTTGCAGGCGAAGTGGTGTTCAACACCGCCATGATGGGCTACCCCGAGAGTCTTACCGACCCCTCCTACGCTGGTCAGCTGGTAACACTCACCTTCCCTTTGGTTGGTAACTATGGTGTTCCGCCCTTCACCTTCACTGCTGATGGGCTGCCCACGTTTATGGAGAGCGACCATATACACGCCTCGGCCGTAATCGTGAGCGACTATAGCGAACAATATAGCCACTGGAACGCACACGAAAGTTTGGCCGACTGGCTTAAAAGAGAACATGTTCCTGGCATCACGGGCATCGACACGCGCGAACTAACCAAAGTATTGCGCGAACATGGCGTGATGATGGGCCAGATTATTTTCGACGATGAACCCAACAATATTCCTCAAGCACAATACGAAGGGGTGAACTTTGTTGACCGAGTTAGCTGCAAAGATATTATTAAATATAACGAAGGGGCTGGAAAACGCGTGGTTCTCGTTGACTGCGGTGTTAAGGCCAACATCATTCGCAACCTCATCGAACGTGGACTTGAGGTGGTGCGCGTGCCCTGGAACTACGACTATACCGGCATGGAATTCGATGGCTTGTTCCTTGGAAATGGCCCCGGCGACCCCGACCTGTGCCAAGAGGCAGTAAACATTCTGCGACAACAGATGAACAAGAGCCGCAAACCCATCTGCGGTATATGCATGGGCAACCAACTAATGGCTAAGGCTGGCGGTGCTAACATTTACAAACTGAAATACGGACACCGCTCGCACAACCAACCTGTACGCATGGTTGGCACCGACAAATGTTACGTTACGAGCCAAAACCACGGCTATGCCGTAGATGCTTCCACCTTGGATAAAGACTGGAGCGAACTGTTTGTGAACATGAACGACGGTAGCAACGAGGGCGTGCGCCACAACACCAACCCTTGGTTTACATCGCAATTCCACCCCGAAGCCTGCTCCGGACCGGTTGACACGCTGTTTATGTTCGACCTCTTTGTAGAAAAACTCACCCTTTAAAACCCCTAAAAAAAAATGAAAGACGAAAGCATAAAGAAAGTGTTGCTGCTGGGTTCCGGCGCATTGAAGATTGGCGAAGCGGGTGAATTCGACTACTCTGGCTCGCAAGCCCTTAAGGCTCTACGCGAAGAGGGTGTTAAAACTGTGCTCATCAACCCAACATCGCCACAGTGCAGACCTCGGAAGGCGTGGCCGACCAAATATATTTCTTACCCGTTCAGCCTTATTTCGTTGAACGTGTCATCGAGAAAGAACGTCCTGATGGCATCCTTCTTGCCTTTGGCGGACAAACTGCGCTTAACTGCGGTGTGGAACTTTATCAAAGCGGCGTGCTGCAAAAATATGGCGTTAAGGTACTGGGTACGCCCGTTCAAGCTATTATGGACACCGAAGACCGCGAACTCTTTGTTGAAAAACTCAATGAGATTAACGTCAAAACCATCAAAAGCGAGGCATGTGCCACCATCGAACAAGCTCGCCGAGCTGCAGAAAATCTTGGCTACCCTGTTATCTTGCGCGCCGCTTACGCCTTGGGCGGACTGGGCAGCGGCTTCTGTGATAACGAGGAAGAACTAAACAAACTGGCCGAGAAAGCTTTCTCTTTCTCTCCACAAGTGCTCGTTGAAAAGAGTCTTAAGGGATGGAAAGAAATTGAATACGAGGTGGTACGCGACCGCTTTGACAATTGCATCACTGTTTGTAACATGGAAAACTTCGACCCGCTTGGCATTCATACAGGCGAGAGTATCGTTGTTGCCCCCTCGCAAACACTTAGCAATAGCGAATACCACAAGCTGCGCGCACTCTCTATTAAGATTGTTAGACACATCGGTATCGTTGGCGAATGCAACGTGCAATATGCCTTCGACCCCAAAAGCGAAGACTATCGTGTCATCGAAGTTAACGCCCGACTGAGTCGCTCTTCGGCCCTCGCCTCTAAGGCTACTGGCTATCCCTTGGCTTTTGTTGCTGCCAAACTGGGCATGGGATACGGACTCTTCGAACTGAAAAACTCGGTGACTAAAACCACTAGCGCTTTCTTCGAACCTGCTCTCGACTACGTTGTCTGCAAAATTCCTCGCTGGGACTTGAGCAAGTTCCGGGGCGTTGACAAAGAGCTAGGCTCGTCGATGAAGTCGGTTGGAGAGGTAATGGCCATCGGTCGCAACTTCGAAGAGGCCATCCAAAAGGGACTGCGCATGATTGGACAAGGCATGCATGGCTTTGTCGAGAACAAGGAATTAAAGATCGACGATATTGATGCAGCACTGCGCGAACCCACCGATAAGCGTGTGTTCATCATTTCGAAAGCCATGCACAAGGGCTACACCATCGACCAAATACACGAACTTACCAAGATAGACAAATGGTTCTTGGAAAAGCTGAAACACATCATTGACATTGACGAAAGCCTGAAACGCTGCACCAGTGTGAATGTTCTGGATAAGGAATTGCTGCGTACTGCAAAGGTGTATGGCTTCACCGACTTCCAAATTGCTCGCGCCGTGGGACTTGAACAAGAGATGGGCAACATGCACAAGGCCTCGATGGTGGTGCGCAACTTGCGAAAATCCTATGGCATCCTGCCTGTTGTTAAGCAAATCGACACGCTCGCGGCCGAATATCCTGCACAAACCAACTACCTCTACCTCACCTATTCGGGCGTGGCAAGTGATGTGCGCTTCGACAACGACCGCCGTTCTATCGTTGTGCTTGGCTCGGGTGCTTATCGCATTGGCTCTTCTGTTGAGTTCGACTGGTGTGGTGTGCAGGCCCTTAACACTATACGCCGCGAGGGCTATCGCTCGGTGATGATTAACTACAACCCCGAAACGGTATCTACCGACTATGATATGTGCGACCGGCTGTATTTCGACGAACTCACATTCGAACGTGTGATGGACATTATAGACCTTGAAACGCCTCATGGTGTGATAGTGTCTACTGGCGGACAAATACCCAACAACTTGGCCATGAAGCTCGACGAACAGCACGTGCCCATACTTGGAACATCGGCAACCGACATCGACAACGCCGAAGATCGCGCCAAATTCTCGTCTATGCTCACCCGAAATGGCATCAACCAACCTGAATGGAGTGCACTAACATCGATGGATAAGATTAACGAATTTATCGATCGCGTGGGCTTCCCCGTGCTGGTTCGTCCTTCGTATGTGCTGTCGGGTGCAGCCATGAATGTTTGTTCTAACCGCGAAGAGCTTGAACGCTTCTTGCAATTAGCTGCCAACGTTAGCGAAGACCACCCCGTTGTGGTGAGTCGCTTTATTGAGCATGCCAAAGAAATAGAGATGGACGCCGTGGCTAAAGATGGCGAAATTTTGGCCTACGCCATCAGTGAACACATCGAGTTTGCTGGTGTTCACTCTGGAGATGCCACCATACAGTTCCCACCACAAAAGGTTTACATCGAAACTGTGCGACGCATTAAACGCGTTAGCCGTCAGATAGCCAAAGAATTACATATCTCTGGACCATTCAACATCCAGTTTATGGCTCGCGACAACGACTTGCTGGTTATCGAATGCAACCTGCGCGCCTCGCGTTCGTTCCCCTTTGTGAGCAAGGTGCTTAAACTCAACCTCATTGACTTGGCCACTCGCGTAATGCTTGGCTTGCCTGTTGAGAAGCCTAAGAAAAACCTTTTCGACCTCGATTACGTGGGTATCAAGGCATCGCAGTTCTCGTTCAACCGCCTACAAAAGGCCGACCCCGTGCTGGGTGTCGACATGGCGTCTACTGGCGAGGTGGGTTGCTTGGGCGACGACACCAACTCGGCACTCCTTACAAGTATGCTTTCGGTGGGTCATCGCATCCCCAAGAAAACTGTTTTGCTATCAACGGGTGGCGGAAAACAAAAAGCCGAAATGCTAGAGGCGGCCAAACGCTTGGTAAAAAATGGCTACGAACTATATGCCACTAGCGGAACTTCGCGCTTTCTCAACGAAAACGGCATTAGCAACACCACTGTTTACTGGCCTACTGACGAGGGTATGCAACCCAAAGTGCTCGATGTGCTTCGTGATAAGAAGATAGACATGGTGGTGAACATACCCAAAGACCTCACCCCACGCGAACTTACCAACGGCTACAGCATACGCCGTGCAGCCATCGACCTCAACATCCCACTTATCACCAACACGCGTTTGGCCAGCGCTTTTATCACAGCCTTTACCACCATGCGTGTTGAAGACATCGAGATTAAAGCATGGTCGGAATACAAGTAATGTGAGGCCTGGGTTTAATGCAGGTTTCGCAAGTGCTTGATTAGCACTAGCATTCTTCGCGAAAACAGTAATCAAGCTTAGCTCTTACACACGAGCGCGCATGTTAACAACTAACATTGCGCGCTCGTTTTTTTATTTATCTCATGCCACTCTCTTTTCATCGCTCTTCAATCAACTAATTATAGCCACCTTAACCCCAACTGGTGGTTAGTCCGTTTATCACCGTTTTTATATTGTTTGCATTACTTCCTGTATATCTTTCGTTGGCTTGTCGGCATCTTACTAGTCTTATCCTTTTGTAGTAGTTGCTACGCCTTAAAGAAATTCACAGGCAGTGTACTCACCCAATACACAAATTCTAAACAGCTCTAACGAATAATTTGGGGTAAAAAAGTGGCATTATTCTATTAAATTTGGTCAATATATTTTACAAAACATAGTCTATTTTAGTTCTCATTCTAGACCACCTCACCTGCCAAAAAGCACATAAAACGTGCTAAACTGATAAAATTAGCACCCTCTCTTCTAACACAATTCGCTCCTTTTTGGGGTAAATACTATGCTTTTGCTGTTCTTTTTGAAGAAAAACTGCCCCAAATTTGGGTTCTACACGTCATGAATTTTCGGTTAAAACCTTTGCGGATTAACTGCATTTAGCACCAAAACGCATCGCAATATGCAGCAAAACGCAAGGTTAACTCCTACTAAACGCAAGGCTAAGTGGTGCTAAACGCAAGGCAAAATGCACTAAAACGCAACGTTTTTGGTGTAAATTGTTCTCCAAAAACGCTCTTCAAACTTATAAACTATTGATTATAAACCATTTACTAAATAGTGAACAATCGGTGTTTGATAGCGTTTTGGTGTGCGTATAATTATGCTGTAAGTCCCGATTAAACGTGAAACGAAGGTATATTTTTGCATTATAACAGATAAACACCAGTAAACCAGCGCGTTATAAACTAAAAAAATACGCGCGTTTATACGCCCTGCATTCGGAATTTTCAGGCCGAGGGCACTCACAATGTTAAATTTTAGTACAAATATTTTACATCTTAAGCAAAACGACTGTTATACGCATCTGCACGATTTAGAGGGGTAAGGGCATGGCAATACAAAGAAAAGACAGAACCATACCTGTGTAGCTGAAAAGTGTAAGGCAAAAAAATGCCGCATGTTTTGGAGAAACATGCGGCCGGGTTGTTATGTATGTTCTAACTTAAGCAGTGTGCTTTGGTTTGTTATCGCTATAGCCAGCTGGTCTTAGCTATTGCAATGGGTTTGACTATTGCAGGCACAACACAGCTTGTTTGCCTATAGCCAACCACGCTAATGATGATTTGTTGTTAGAAACGATAACCCAAGGTGAAGAGCACTTGGTGGCGTTGGTTGCTTACCTGCACCGCTTTAGCTTCGTTTACCAGCGTGGTGTTGGTTGAAGCATCGTGCGCAGCCAGTCCGTTTGTAAAGGGATAGAACTCACCATCAGTAGCACTGTATTGGTAAGCCAAGTCGGCCGAGAAGTTTTTGCCTATATACCCCACACCAAGTGTCATGCGGTTAGTGCCTTTCCAGTTGGTGTAGTCGGCAGCCGAACTATAATAAGAACCCTCCGAATTAAGTGCGCCGTCTTTAAAAGCATCTTTTTTGTATGCTGGCGTTACGTAGTTGTAACCTGCACGCAATGCAATCTGTGGCAGCACCTTGCATTCCATACCCACTTTCACCGTTGCAACGCCATTGAGCGTGCGTTTAGCGTGGTTGTTCATCACCTTATCGCTAGCCGAAGTCTCGGTTGTGTAACCATAATAGTCAACATATTCGCCATCTATATAGCGGTTATCAACCGTGGAATAGTCGGCATAGCTAACCGAAGCACCCAGAGCAAGGAAGTTGCCAACGGTGTGTCCAAGGCTCGCGCCAAAGGTCCAGGGGGTGAAAAGCTTGTAGTTATACACCTCGCTAGACTTTCCATGTTCCCATTTACCTTGATTTTGACCATCATTTTGTATGGTGGTGTAGTTCTCTGTCTTCAAATCGTACCATGAAGGCGAGTTGATTGAGAGACCAATACGGAAGGGCGACTCTTCCACTGGGCGGAATATCACACCCGCGCTAAGGTCGAAACCCGTACCCTTAACTTTGCGTTCATCGGTAATAGTGGCTGTACCTATGGCCGTGTTAGAAGCATTCACGAGGTTTTCAACATATTCTGAATAGCCTTTATAGTTAACGGTGCGCAGACCAAGGGTAAGCCCCAAGTACACGCGGTCGTTAACATTGCCACTGATATTGAAATCGTAGTTGCCGATATAACCTCGTTGTGAGCGGTTGAAATCGTATCCGTTGGCCGCGTCATAACCAAAAAGTGAGGGGTTGTTTTTATCCACAAGGCGTGTGTTCCAATACAGATAATCAAGCTGCCCGTAGTTTCGGGCGATGTTATTGCTAGAATTATCGATGTAGCCATAGTATGTGTCTACGTTCGAACCAGAGCCAGTACCAATGGAATAACCTCCATTCGAAAGCGAGCCACGCATGCCTTTAAGATAAGCTTGCTTGCCAAGCGAGGCATTATTTAGCTGATCGGCAGCTGCAAGGAAGTAGTTAAAGTTGGTTCCTTTGCTGAAGTTGAAAGCAAAATTAACGTAAGATGTTTGGCCTGTGCGCATGGTGCGATAGAAACCAATCTGGTCGAAGCTTAGCTTCGTAGCCGAATGGTCTAGCTTAGCATTAGCGTTGGCTTGCGAAACCACTCCTAAAGAGAAGTTCACTCCCGACTTTCGGAAGAGTCCGATACCAGCAGGGTTGGTCCTAATGGTAGAGAGGTCGGCACCCAATGCCTCCATTGCGCCACCCATACCCACGTACCTTGCTGTACCGTTGAGGTCGTTACCCAGCAAGCGGGCATTCTCGTATGTGTCTTGAGCCATTGCGGGGAAAGCCAACAAGGCCGAACATATCATCAAATATTTTTTCTTCATAACTTTCATCTCTATAATCCTGTTTCAATTTCTGTTGTTAATTACTGTCTTTGCTTAGCGTCGGCCACCAAATGTTCCGCCTCTGCTGGGTTGCGAGCCACCGGAGTTGCCACCACCGAACGAACCTCCACCGCCGTATGAGCCTCCACCGCCGAACGAACCACCGCGCGAACCGCTGTCGTAGCTACGAGTGGGCGGGTTGTAGTTGCGGTTATTGTCGTAAGACCGCGAGTTGGAGAAGTCGCCATTGTTGCTGCGTTGGTATCCATCGCCATAACTACGGCCCGACGAACGCGTGCTTCTGCTGCCTTGATAACGATAGTCGGTGCGGTCTCTTGCTGCTCTCGAGTCCATGCTGCCATGGTTTCGGCTGCCTGCTGCACCACCGCTATACGAGTAATAGCCTGGTGTATAGTAGCCACCCCAGCTGTAATAGGGGCTGTAGTAGCCATAGTAGGGACCGTAATAACCACCATAATAATAAGGAGAACGCCAGCCATAACCATAATAGGGATATGCCCAATCGTTATACCAATAAGCATAATGGCCATGCCAACGAGGCCCATAGTTATAATAGAATGGGCCGTACCAGTCCCAATCCCAGCGCGAATAGCCATAATAAGGTGAGTAACCATAATAGCCAAAGAACCAAGGGTCGTAGAAACGACTTACACGACGGCTGTAATAATAGTCGTCCTCGTCGTAATAGTCGCGGTTGTCTCGTCGCGAACGGTCGTTGTAACCACGGTCTCTAGTTGCCATTACGCCTTCAACATCTTCTTCAACGATGATGTTGCCTAGCGAATCGCGACTAATTTTCTGGTAACGACTACCGTTACGCGTGCGACGATTGTACTCGTCTACGTTTCTGTTCGAACCCGAGTAATACACATCGGCGTCTGTTTCATCCTTGTCTTGGCGTTCTTTGTTAATTCTGTCTGACTTTTTTGGTACAAAATACACATCGTCTGTCTGGGCCATTGCTGAGAACGACCCAAGAGCCAAGCCGATTGCCAATAATCCTAATCTTTTCATGTCAATGTTCTTTTCTGCCAAAGGCAATTTGTTACTTTGCAAATTTACAAATGATAGTGATGCAAATATAAGGATTTTCCCTAAGTAAAAAGAGGATTTCCCTATTTTTTTTGTAATTTTGCGATGGGTCTTGCTTTGCAAAATGCGGGCTAATCAATGCTGAACAAAGTCACGCAAGCCTATTTGCCGACACAAGAGAAAGGCAAAATCATTTTAAAACAAACTTGTTGATATGGAATATCTTAAAGCGATTTTCACACTGAATGTGGCTGCCAACGATGAACAAGCAGCTAAAGACCTGCTGGCCGACCTTGCTGCAGCTGCGGGTTTTGAAGCTTTTGAAGAATCTGAAGAGGGCTTAACGGGATATGTGCAACCCCATTTATTGGATAAAGAAACATTGGATGAGGCCATCGCCAACTTCCCTATTGTCTCGGCACGAATTGAATATGAGATGGAAGAGGCCGAAAACCGCAACTGGAACGAGGAGTGGGAAGCCAATGGTTTTGAACCTATTTGTATTGAAAACAAATGCGTTATATACGACGCACGCCATTATTCGCCCGAAGATTTGCCGGCGAACATGAGCTTGCAGGTGGCCATCGAACCACGACAAGCCTTTGGCACGGGCACACACGAGACCACAAGGATGGTTGTGCAACAACTATTGAACCTACAACTGGCAGGCAAACACCTGCTAGACTGCGGATGCGGAACGGGCATTTTGGGCATTGTGGCAGCAAAACTTGGCGCTGAAAGTGTGCTAGGTTACGACATCGACGAATGGAGTGTGGACAACAGTCTGCACAATGCTACGCTGAATGGCGTGGAAAACATGGTGGTTGTAAAAGGCGATGCCACAGCATTGAACGCCGAAAAGAAATATTTTGACGTGGTTGTGGCCAATATTAATCGCAATATCCTTTTGGCCGACCTACCTCTTTGGGTAGAAAAAACAACGCCAAAAGGCACTATTGTGCTTAGTGGATTTTACCAAACAGACACGCCAATACTGGTGGAGGCAGCCAAAACGTTGGGGTTGGCGCTCACATCTCAAAAAGAACTGGACGGTTGGGCGTGTTTAACGTTTGGTAAGCAGTAACTATAAGTTGCCCGCTTGCAGGCATAGTGGCGTGGCACAGGGCACAAAGCTCTGTGCTGCGTACAACAAATGGTATTATTTCAGCAAATCTTCCATGAAGCTATCTAGGTCTTCATCGAGGTTTTGGAGCAGTTCTCCAGAGATGATTGTGGTGTCATCGTCAACGAGATATAACTCGGCCACATGGTTTTTCTCATCATCTTCAAGCACAAAACTAAAGGGTCTGAGTATGCCCATGCGTTCAACCACAGCATGAAGTTTCCGCAAATTGTTTTGCAAAATATGCGTAACGCTGTTGTAAAAATGCTCGTCTCTGCTTTCAATCCATTGCTCCACCACGCATCGAGTTATCTCCCTTTCATCGTCGTTGAATGCAAGAAGCTCGCCTGAGTCTTGCGAAACCCTAATGTGGATGTCGGTGAGAATGTTGCTGCTGTCCAGGTTTGGAAACTTTTGCGCTATCTTATTGATGAAGCGTTCCACCTGCATGATGGTTTGTTCCGTAGCTTTCATAATGCAAATTGTTTTAAAGGTATTGCAAAGATAATAAAAAACCATTAACGCTTGCATGTTTGTATAAAAAATGTTTGCCTTTTTTAGATATTTATTTTTCTTGACTACAGTTGTAGGCAATTTATCTTGGCCATGTACTTAACGAGAGATACCAATTAAAATGGGCTTTTATGCCACATATCAAGGCGTTGCATGCGTATTGCATAACACATCAACATCTACAAAAAAGACTTTTACAATGGTGCTATATCATTTTGAAAGGCGTCCATAAGACAAACTAGAGATAAGGTTATACACCGCAACAAACCTATTTTTTGAGCTTTTCGTAAAATAAAACAACTATAACAGCGTTGTTTAATCATAACCTAAAAATGCCTAACCATGAGCTTTATCACTACTATGACCTTGAGAAAGGCGGGCCGACTGAACGAAGCCTTGCTGCAAGCCAACGAAGATTGGCAGCAAGAGAAAACTTTTCATTCGTGCATAGCCATGTTTTGGGTGCAGAAAGACATCTGCGAATGTCTTATCAAAGCGCAAAGATTGGACGAGGCCAATGAGCGAATTGGCTTCCTTGAGGTGCTGTTACCACTGATGAACGACACGGAAGGCATTGCCGCTAGAGCCATAGCCAAACTCAAAGAGCATGCTTTGCCCTTCTATCCGCAGATAAAACGCATCGAACGAATGTGTAAAGATGGTTGCGAAAAGGCGGCTTACGAGACGTTGCTGCCGTTCCTTGATTATAATTTACCTTTGCCTTTGCACGAAAGAGTGGGATGGGTGGTGTATAAATACCTTAAACGGATGCTCGCCGAATGCCAATCGGCCCAGGCTAGATGGGCCTTGTTTAATTATATCAAACTGAATAATCCACGCCCTTCGCTGCTGCATTCGCAGATGTTATTGATGGCTTTGAATGTAAAAGAACGGTTTGCCGACTTCAATTTGCTTAAATTCATCTTTGTATGGGATGTAAACTCCTTTTCGGAAGCCGACTTTCTACCTACGCAACACGAAGAACAAACATTCCGACCTTTAACAGAAAGGGTTATTGAACACTGCTTTAGCTTGGGCTATGCCCTACAAGAGGTGTGCGATATTTTCTTACCCAACCCCCACTTCACCGAACAACAGTTGGGAAAATTGTTTGCGAGAAGTTGGTTTTTCAGCATATACAACTTGCAGAAACAAGACGAAAAGGCGGCTATAACCCTTGCCATGCGCTATGCGCAGGCTGTAAATGGCGGTAATATGATAAACGAATACCATTCTAAAATTCTCACTTTCTATCTACATCACCTACCACAACAACACCCACGCCTTCTATTCACCTTTATAAGGGCATGGGGAATGGGAAATTTTAGCGACAACGATTGGCACAGAAGCATCAAAGAGGGGCATCGATGCCCTGCCTTGGTGGAACGTGTACTGGTGGCTATACTATCGGCGTGCAACGAAACCGAACTGATTAAACTCCATGTTCGTACGCCCGAGATACTTAAAAGAGCGCTTATCGACTTCAACGACAATGAGCGTTTGATGCGTTTGTGGGTAAAAACCAAACTAGCAGCATGTAAAAGGGATGAGGCTTTGGATGTGCTTCGCCATCTGATTCGCAAGCAACAACGCTTTTATCTTTGGAAAGAATTAGCCGATATCACTCCCGATAAAGAGCTAAAGCTGTCGGCTTTATGTAAAGCCATCCTGCTTCAACCACGCGATAAGTTTTTGGGTAAGGTGCATTTCATGTTGGGAACACTACTTAAGGAACTGGGCATGTTGGCCGAGGCGCAAGCGCAAGTTAATGCCTTTGCCGAGACATATCGAAGAAATCATTGGACACCTACACCCGAAATGCAAGCCTTGGCCAACGAAATGCCACCTAACACGGTGGCTTGTGCCGACATGTGGGCATTTTACAATGCGCATTTGCAGGCTGCTAACAACTTTTTATATCCTCCTTGCACAGAGACAAACAAGCATTAAGCACCTTAATCTACACCTTATAATATATCGGCATGCACGTTATACAACTATTATTTATATGTAATATTCGGCAGCATCAACCATTCCAGCGCGCAAAGCATACTTTGTGGCTTCGTGAATGTTGTTTACCTTTATCTTCCTAAAGATGTTTTTGCGATGTGTGTTTATGGTGTGGAAGCTAGAAAAACGTTTCTCGGCAATCTCCTTGGTGGTAAATCCCAGAGCGATGTCGCGCAATATCTCTGTTTCGGTTTTGGTTAGTTTGATTGGTTCTTCCTCTTGCTGGGGGTCTATCACCAACTGTTCAAGAGCTGTTTGGAGGTATTGTTCACCTTTAAAAGCAGCTTTGAGGGCTTGTTCGAGTTGAGTTAGCGTGGCATCTTTAAGAATAAGGCCAAAGCGCGAAGTGCTAGCCATAGCCCTTCTAACAAAATCGGCTGTTAGTTCTTCACTAAAGAAGAGCCATTGCGCATGTTTAAAACGCTGTTGCCACACTAGCAACTCATCGAAACTGTTGAAGTTGAACAAAGTGTAGTCTATCACCACCACCGCTCCACGCTCTTTTTCGAGAGCATTGGCAAGTTCGGCCTTGTCTTTAGCAAGCGCAACATCTTCGATGTGCATTTCTCTGCAAAGCCATAGCAAACCAGCTCTGGTGATATCTTGGTTATCGGCAAGTATAAGCATATGTACGAAGATGGGCAGTGTGGGTGTGGGAGTACAAAAACAAACGAGGGACAAGCCTTATCATGGCATGTCCCTCGTTATTGTTTGTTAAGCGCAGTGCTTTATGCTTCAGCAGGTGCTTCAGCAGCCTCTTGAGCAGGAGCTTCAGCAGCTGTTTCAACCTCAGCATTAGCAGCTTCGGCTTCAGCTTTAGCAGCAGCTTCAGCAGCTTTCTTCTCGTTAACTTTCTTAGCGATAGCAGCGTTGATGCTCTTTTCTGCTTCCAACTTCTTAGCTTCGAGGTCTTTTCTTACCTTAGCGTCGTTGGTGCGGATAGCTTCGTTGCCCTTGTTCTTCTCTTCTTTCCAAGCGTCGAACTTCTTTTGAGCAGCTGCTTCATCAAAAGCGCCTTTCTTAACGCCACCACGTAAGTGCTTCATCAAGTAAACGCCTTCACCCTTAAGGATGTTGCGAACAGTGTCGGTGGGTTGTGCACCGCACTCAACCCAATGCAGGGCGCGTTCGAAATTCAAATCTACGGTAGCGGGATTGGTGTTAGGATTGTACGTACCAATCTTCTCAGTAAATTTACCATCACGTGGTGCTCTTGCGTCAGCGATAACAATGCCATAGAAAGCATAACCTTTACGGCCGCCGCGTTGTAATCTGATTTTTGTTGCCATTGTGCAATTAAATAATGTAATTAGGTTTGAATTTTATGCCATCAACTCGTGATAGCGGGTGCAAAGGTACGCATATTTTTCTGATAACGAGCCACACGAAGCGTGTTTTTTAGTTAATGCTTGGCAAAAAGCGTTGCTATCGTTGGTTTAACGGCTACAATCATACGTTATAAAAACACAGATTAACACCCAACGAACCCTTTCTTGCAATTTTTTTCGTAACTTTGCACATTATCACGCAAAATAAATACATGAAACAAATACTTATAACTTTGGCTGTTTCTCTTGTGGCCTTTGCGGCTTGCACCAGCAAAAAGGGCGACACGGCAAAGGTCGACGGACTAACTTTCGATAGTATTGTGGTTGATACCACAGTGGCTTTAAGCGAAACAAAGCTCGCACCTACATGCCAAATATCGCTTAATCTGCAATACGCTAAAGGAAACAACGCCGAAAAGATTAACAATGCGCTGCTGCATGCGGGTATATTGATGCCCGATTATCTGGGACTTACCAATCAAAAGTTTAACATGAAGCAGGCTGTTGACTCGTTTGCACAAAGAATGCTCAGCGACTATAAGACTGAATATGGCGCGCTTTATCGTCAGGATAAAGAGCATTACGAATCGTATAACTACAAATATAAGGTGAAAACCTCTACCCGAAACGGCGCAGACAACATCGTTGTGTACACAGCCAAAGTTTATATTTTCGGTGGAGGCGCGCACGGAATTAACCAAACTTTGGTGCGCAACATCGACATTAAAACAGGAACGGTGCTGCAACTGCAAGATGTTTTTGTGCCTGGATACGAACTAACACTCAAGGAAATGCTGGTAGACAAACTGGCCGAGCGCTTTGGCGTAGACGGACTTGAGGGTTTAATCAAAAAGGATGTGTTTGCCGATGCGCACGTATATGTGCCCGATAATTTCGCTATCGATGATGATGGTTTCACCTTTATATATTGTGAAGACGAAATTGCACCGCACGCCTTGGGTGAAATTAGCGTGAACCTCACCCGCAGCGAACTAAGCAAGATATTGAAATAAACGGCACACTTCATCGCAAGCTGAGACTTAGTGGTTAGGCAGAAACTGCCATATTGCCTTGAACACGGCGCTAAACCATCGCAACAACTGATAAAACAATGAACGAGATACGTAAATATTTTACCGAACTCACAACTGAACAAACGCAACAGCTAACCAAGTTGGGTGAACTTTACCGCACTTGGAACGAACGTATTAACGTGGTTTCGCGCA
The DNA here is from genome assembly GCF_000613445.1 of Hoylesella shahii DSM 15611 = JCM 12083. GTDB lineage: Bacteria > Bacteroidota > Bacteroidia > Bacteroidales > Bacteroidaceae > Prevotella > Prevotella shahii. The sequence continues at coordinate 32,765 of NZ_BAIZ01000016.1, read as the reverse complement.
AAGACATCGACAACCTGTACCTGCATCACGTGCTTCACTCGCTGGCTATTGCCAAATATGTGCAGTTTAAGCCTCAAACGCGAGTACTAGACTTTGGCACAGGCGGCGGTTTCCCAGGCATTCCACTAGCCATTATCTTCCCCCAATGCAGCTTTAAGCTCATTGATCGCACGGCAAAAAAAATACGCGTTACGCAAGAAATTGCTACTGCTGTTGGCCTAACCAACGTAAAGGCCGAACAAAAAGCAGGCGAAGAGGAACAAGAACTCTACGATTTCGTGGTGAGTAGGGCCGTAATGCCTTTACCCGACCTCATGAAAATCGTGAAAAAAACATTGCTCGCGAACAACGTAATGCCCTCCCCAACGGACTAATTTGCCTCAAAGGGGGAAATCTTGAGGGAGAAACGCTCGCAGTGAAAAAGATTGTCGACATCACTCCAATTAGGAATTGGTTTGAAGAGGCATGGTTCGACGAGAAAAATGTGGTGTATGTACCCATGTAGAGGGTATGCACCAGATATAAAATGTGCACAAATTGATTATTGGCTTAGCCCTAAAATCCAGCTGCACACACCATATATATTAAGCAAAACAGTTTAGGACAATGCTGAATATTCATCATATTGTGTGCAACATGTTGCAGGAAAACTGCTATGTTGTATCCGACGAAACAAAAGAATGCGTAATCATTGATTGTGGCGTGTTTTTCGATAAAGATAAAGAGGCCCTCAAAAAGTATATCACCGACAACCAATTGAAGCCCTCCCGACTGCTGGCTACACATGGCCATGTAGACCATAACCTGGGTAATGCTTTTGTATACGATACTTATGGCCTACAACCAGAGGTGCACGAAGACGATAGCCAACTGCTCGAACATCTGCCCGAGCAAGCTGCTTACCTGCTTAACATGCCCTTGGAAGAGCCACAACCGCCCCTTGCACCCTGCCTTACCGAGCTCACACCATTCAATGGGGCAATCATTGCTTTACCATTATCCACACACCGGGCCACACCGAGGGCAGTTGTGTATTCTATTGTGCCGAAGAAGGGATTGCCTTTACTGGCGATACACTGTTCAGAGGTTCGGTAGGAAGGGTCGACCTCCCTGGTGGAAGCATGTTTAAGATGATGCAAAGCATACGCCATTTGTCGCAATTGCCCGACACCACACGAGTATTTTCTGGGCATGGACCAGAAACAACCATTGGTTACGAGCTGGCACACAATCCCTATTTAGATAGATAAGGGTAACTAGAAATACTAGAAACATCAGGAATACTAAAACTCTAGGAAAACAATAAACACCTAGACGAACGTAACTGGACCTAGTAAATCCTAGAAAAGTATAGTACACTGGAGCAACTAAAAAAGACTCATGCTTAAGCAAGACACAGAGAAGATAATATTAGGCATCGACCCTGGCACCACATTGATGGGCTATGGCGTCATCCGCGTGATTGGAAACAAAGCGCAGATGGTGGCCATGGGCGTTATCGACCTGCGCAAAATGCCCGACCCCTATTTGCGTCTAGGGCATATCTTTGAACGTGTCGCGGGCATTATCGAGGCATATTTGCCCGACGAAATGGCCATCGAAGCACCATTCTTTGGTAAAAACGTGCAGTCAATGTTGAAACTTGGTCGAGCACAAGGCGTTGCCATTGCAGCGCCATCCATCGAGACATACCCATACACGAGTATGCACCGCTAAAAATAAAAATGGCCATCACGGGTCAAGGACAAGCTTCTAAAGAGCAAGTCGCGGGCATGTTGAAGCGTATGCTGAAACTAAGCGATGAAGACATGCCTAAGTTTATGGATGCCACTGATGCGCTTGGGGCTGCTTATTGTCACTTTTTACAGATGGGAAGACCCGAAACCGACACCAAATACAAAGGTTGGAAGGATTTTGTAAGCCGCAACCAAAACCGAGTTGCTGGCAAATAAGCCCAACACGAGCCTCCTTACGCTCTACGAATGGGCTAAGCACTCTGGCTTAAAAGCAATATAAGGCTCGCAAACAACAACAAAAGCAGGTATAACAACAATAGAGAATAATAAACGCAATAGATTAGAAGTATAAAAAATGAAAGTAAGAGCAATGAAAAAGATTTTGATTTTGGCGCTGATGGCATGTACAACAGGCTTCACGGCGCAAGCACAAGAAGTGTATAAGCGCATATTGATGGTGTCGAAACAAACGGCTGCCGACAAGAGTAAAAGCATTGACGTGCGCAAAGTGGCTACATTTAAGGTAGACGAACTGAACTATATGGCAATGAAGTCGAAAGAACTCATGCCCGATAGCACCGTGCGTATGCTCGACACACAGGCTTATGCCATGCACGAGTTCATCAACCTCTTCTTTAAACGCTTGTCTGAAGCGAAGAAAAAAACGCAAAAAGAATTGGTTATGGCCCGCTTTAAAAATGCGTCTATCAACAACAGTCGCTTTAACGATATGGACAAAGAGTTGGTGTTGAGTTATTACGACAACAGCAACTACATGACGCAATTTTCTTTAGATACCGATTGGGTTAAGGCTTTGGCCGAAATTCGCAGCAAGCGTTAGGCGCTTAACGCATCATTCAAACGCTAGCTCTAACCTTACTACACGCTGTATGTTATAGCGGTGAGTGGGATTAAGCATATAAAAAGACAGGGATAACAGTCTACATTGTTGTCCCTGTCTTTTTTATTTACCCACTTAAACCTTCATCGGTAGTTAAACTGGTTATCACTTGTTATTTGTTGTTATCCTTGCTTCTACTCCATCTTTCATTGACTTGCTGAGCAAAATAAATCGTATTAGGCTTTGCATAGCAAGTAGAGAGCAGTGTAGACAGCTGGTAAGCTGCCTGCAAACAAACAAAAGATTAACAGCAACACCATAAAAACCACTTAAACGCTTTGCTCGCACTATGTTTTTACACCTTTATCATTCTACACACACGCGCGATTAACGATGCGAAAGAAACTATATTTTACGCAATTGCCATCCGGCGCCATTCTAATATTGTAAAATAAACGCACCAAAATTTAACATTATGAGTACCCTTTTTGCTCATCAATTGCCCATCGCTTGCAAATATTCAATTCTCGCGAGGGTTTATTTTGATGTAAGCAACACAAAGTTTGGATACGCTAAGCAGATTGTTTTTCTTTACAAAAACAGCGATTTATACCCAAAAACACGCCTTTTATACCAAAACTTAATGCAAAAAGCACCAAAACGCACTGCGTTTTGCTGCTAAACGCACTGCGTTTTGGTGCTAAATGCAGTGTGTTTTGATGCTAAATGCAGTGTGTTTTGGTGCTAAATGCAAGGTAAAACGATACTAAACGCAGTCTTTTTGTTTGCCTAAATCTTTACATAACGCAAGCAAGAGACTTGTTTTATAAGTAAAATCGAACAAAGAATATGGGTTTTCACTCATAAAAAACGGTTTCTTGGACGATGAAAAACTTCGACTAAAACGCGAAATAGAATGGCAAAAAGCCACAAATTGCAGCTAATGGGGTGAAAAACGATGTAAAATAAAACGATAAAGGGTAAAAAATGGAGTAAAAAGCGTGCTTTTTAGCATTTGTTTTCGCTAGAAGGGCTCGCCTCAAGAGGTGTGTTTTGTAAAGTTTTATTACTAGTTTAACATTTTCAAATCTAGTTGCTTAGCTTTCGGCTGGATGAAAATGCGGATAATAATAATCTAACCAGTCCATTTAAACCCAATCTCTAAGTTTGCAATATGAATTGCAAACTTAGAGATTGGGGTTCAACAACACACAAAATCTAAATGCACTTACAACAGGTTTTGAAAAAAAATGCCGCATGCAATACAAGCACGCGGCATCTTAATGAGCATTCTTTTAAGAATAATCTTTGGCTTTTAAACAGTTCAACAGCTTAACTATTTGCCTCTTTGGCCAAGTAAACTTGTCTGTATGTTAAGCCATCAGTTTAATATTCCATTATCGTTTTTTCGTTGAGTTCAGGGTCGAACACCTCTTCCCTCACCTTAAACACTTGCCATTCGGCCATTGCCACCCAATTAGAATTAGAGGTAGACGATTTAATTTTAAACCAAACATAGCGGAAAGGCGTGTCGCTCTTGATGGTGCGAGCCGATTCGTACACAGCCTTCTTATCACCAGGCAAGCTAGCAAAGGTAGCCACCTTGCGTGTTCCTGTTTCGTTGGTGTAATAGTCGCTTGTGTTTTCGAAGGTGTTGCTCACCAAAACATCCATTTCATTGGGGTTGTCTTTGTTGTTGTTGTTGCGGCATACATAGCGGAATTGCAATGCAGTGCGTTCTTGTCCCAAGTCGAACACGATGTAATGAGGGAAAGGTTTGGGTGCACTCCAACTCATATGGAAGAACGTATTCTCATTTCCATCAATCAAAGCAGACAATGGTCCCTCACTTGATTCAGGGTCATCGGTCCACACGCGGTTGATATCAAACTCAATGGGGTCTTTAAACGTTCTGTAAACCGTTTTCAATGCTGCACCAGCTTGCGCAGTAATCTTCGTTACTTCGCCAGTAACACCCGTCTCGCTAACAGGTTGCAGCGAGTATTCAATCTCGCCATAGCGTGCCAACAGGTTATCTATCTTGATAGAATCTGCATAGGCACTAACCAAACGCAAACGTGGTTTGTCTTCTCCTGGCACTTGATAAGTAACCTTAATGTACTTATATGTTGGCTCAGCAGGTTTGTTCAATCTGATGATGATGGCGCCCGGAACCTTGTCGTAGGTAATTGCATTAGCGGCAAGTGGCGCAGGTGCTGGTCCGTTGTCGTCGTTGCTACACGAGAAGAACGAGCCAATCGCGCACAAACAAACGATAGATAATATTATTTTTTTCATTTTGTTGAATATTAAAAGTGGATGTTACCTATGGTCACCGGTATATCCGGGATTATTCACTAAGCGTGGATTCTTGTTAATTTCATCAATGGGGATGGGCAATAGATATTGCGTGGGCGCTTCAAACTTACGTTCGTATTGAATTTCGTGCAACTCAGCAAAATTAGTCATATTGGTTGCATTGATGTTCAAACCTTTGGCTTTAGTTCCAAAATATTGTTCAGCAAGCATCCAGCGACGCATATCCCAGAAGTTTTGACATTCCAAATAGAACTCTGCCATACGTTCTTGACGAACAATTTGGCGCAACTTAGCCTGGTCGAGTGTAGCGCCTACACGTGCCCACGATGTTTCAACATCGGGTATTCCAGCTCTTTGACGCACCTTATTCAGGTAGGTTTTAGCTGTTGTAAGGTCGCCTGTCTCCACACAAGCCTCAGCATAAGCCAGGTAAAGGTCGGCCAAACGGATAACGGGGAAGGGCATCCACTCGCGCGAACCGCCACCATTGGCAGAAACAGCCGTATTGGGGCTAACAAACTTCTTATTGAGATAGCCACCAGGTGAATAGTTACCCGTACGCTTTACTGTAGGCGTACCCAAGCTACAGTTACCACCAAGCACGAAATCACAAACCAAACGTGTGTCTGAAGTGTTCTTCTTACCATTGCTCATGGTGTAAGCAGGGTTGGAAGGGTCGTTCTGAACTTCGTAATATCCACCTTGGAAAGCAATCCACGCATAGTAACGCGGCTCGCGATCGAGATTAAAGGCGATGGTTTGCTTACCCAACTGGCCTTGTTCTTGGTGTGCAGAGTCGATAGCAACGATTTGCAACTTATCTACATTCTTATATTCGGGGTCTTCATCCCATGGCAATCCGTTCTTGGTATAGAAGCGATTAAGCATTGCCCATGTAGGACATACACCATTCCAAGCCCAACCTGAGGCACTGAAAGGCAGCGACTTGCTAAGCACACCGTACCATCCTTCTTTACGTGTCTCGGGTAATAGCACCTCGGGGTTAACCTCTTGATAATCTAAAGTCATTAAACGCAAGCAGCGAACGGGACCAGCAGCGGGGTATTGGTTTTTACCAGCTTCGCCAATAAATCGGTCTTGCTTGGTATAGAGATGATAACCATTTTGTTCAGCAATGTCGATGGCTTCTTTAATCGCTTCGCGAGCCTTCACCCACTTGTTTGCATCGTATGCTGTGGGCATCAATTGCGTGCCATTGTCTGGGTCGCGCAAGTTTTTATACAACTCGGGAGCGCGCTCGTTAAAGAGGGGCGAAGCAGCATAGAGCAGCATCTTAGCCTTAACAGCCTTTGCAGCTACGCTTGTTGCAAGGCCATATTCTATTTGGTCGCGTCTCTCAGGAAGGTCGGCAGCAGCTGCATCCAGCTTGTCGCAAATCCATTTTACGCATTCATCGTATGGAGTACGGCGAGCAAAAGTCTCTACTGTGTTATCAATGTTAGGTGTTTCGTTTACCAAAATGATAGGACCATAACAGCGGGCAAGCAGATAATGATAGTAAGCGATAAGGAATTGGGTTTGTGCCTTATAGTCAACCTTCTTATCCTCATCAAGGTCTGGTGTCTTGTCTACAGCTTCCAAGAACATGTAGCACTGCCTAATACCTTGAAAAATGGTGTTCCAATAGGAGATAACAGGAGAGGCTGCCGTGTAATTGCCTTTCGGGAAAGCCGAAAACGTTTCGTGTTCGAAAGCCGTAACCACTTCGTCACCAGTGAAAAGGTCTAGCGAAGATTGAGCGATATTACATTGTGGCAGATAACCATAGCACGAATAGAGAAAGTTTTCTGCTTTTTCCTTATCCGAATAGGTATCTTCTTTCGTTACATTCTCTTCTGGAACGATATCCAAGAAGTTGCACGATGCCAACGAGAACGTCACTGCCGCAGCAATGAAAATTCTATATATTGATTTCATCTTATTGTTCAGTTATTGGTTATTTAAATGTTAGCTGCAAACCAATGTTGAAAGTTCTTTGCAGCGGATAGCTCATACCAGCTCCTCCACCCATTTCGGGATCCCACAATTTGAATGCAGAGAAGTTGGCTAGGTTGGTTGCACTGGCGTAAACACGGCCAAACTTAAACTTATAACCCACCTCAAGGCTCTTCAAACGAAGGAATGCCGCGTTGCGCAACCAATAGGTTGATTCCTGCATATTGTTGCGGTTGTTATACTTAGTTAGGCGTGGATAGCGTGCATTGGGGTTCTGATTGTCTTTTCCCCAATAGTCGTCAGCAATCCATTGCAGCACATTATTCTTGCTTTGTGTACCAAATGGCTCAAAATCCTTCATCATCAAGCTTACGTTAGCTTGTCCTTGGAAGAAGAAAGATAAGTCCCATTTTTTGTAAGAAATAGAAGGACCGAAGCCGTAAATGATTTCGGGCACATGGGGATAGCCCAATTGTACACGGTCGTTAGCGTCAATCTTGTTGTCGTACTCACCGTTTTGGTCGGGTTGGTCGACATATTTCACGTCACCAGGAGCAATGGCAATGTTGCCAAGTGTTGATTTTGCGCTATTGGCAATGTCGGCATCGTCGATGTAAAGCCCATCAGCGACATAACCAAAATAGGTGTTTAGGCTTCTGCCTACTTGTCTCAATGCGGGACGAGTGGCGACAGGGTCATCATATTCAAGCACCTTGTTGCGTGCGAAAGTAAATGTTCCGCGGAACTCAACAGAAAGGTCTTTGGTGATATTCTTGCCATAATCGGCAGCCAAGTCAAAACCCCAGTTCTTTACTTTAGCCAAGTTACCGTAGACAGCTGTTGCTGCAGTTCCATAATAACTGGGTATCGCTGCCCTTTTTTGGAAGATATTGCTACGTATTTCGCGGAAGGCATCAACGGTAAGTTTAATATCCATCACGTTCAAGTCAAAGCCCACGTTGAGCTTACGGCCAACTTCCCAAGTCAGTTTATTGTTTTCAAAACGTTTGTATACAAAACCTTTACGTTCTCTTGATTGACCGCCATAACCTGAAGTAAAACCAGGACTATTGTTTAATTCAATAATTGTTTGGTAAGCAAAACGCTGAAGTTCTTCGCCTTGAGCTCCTACTTGATCGTTACCAACCAAACCATAAGAAGCACGCAGTTTCAATTGCTTAACGGTATTCTTAAGTGGTTCGAAGAAAGGTTCTTCGCTAACGTTCCATCCCAAAGAGATTGATGGGAAGAAACCCCAGCGGTGACCTTTAGCAAAGCTTTCAGAACCATTGTAACCGGCATTCACTTCCACCATGTAACGATACTTATAATCGTAAGAAAGACGTGCAGCCAACCCCATACGTCTCTTTGGGAGTGAAGACAATAGGTCAGAGTTAACATTCGAGTTATATTCGTCGATATTAAACAATAACATGCCGCTTAAAGTATGGTCACCAAAGGCGCGATTATAATCCAAATAGGTTTGAAAATAATACCTTCTATCACCTTTTGTATAGAAATGGTTTTCCAAGATATACTTCTCTGGATTGGCAATAGGCTTCGTTGTGAAATCATATCCACCTTCTACCGACGGGTTAGCAGCATAATCGGTAAGCTGATAGCGGTTGTAATTCTGCACCCTATACTTGTTGTTAAGAGTCCAATTTTTGAAAGAGAACAAGGTCTTAAACGACAAACCTTTGGTAATAAAGTCGAGTTTTTGGTCGTAGTTAATGTTTGCAACCACCGTGCTTGAGAAGTCATCACGATAACCTGCGCTAGCTTCGGCCACGGGGTTAACGGGGTTATAGTTTCCTGCTAACAAGCCTCCCCAACGATACCATTTAACATCTTGTTTGGGATAGGTGATGGGGAAGTCAACTGGATTGGTTCCCATGATAGCCTTGAACACATCTTCAACACCGCCACCATTTTTATTTGTAAGCATACCATGCATGTTGGTAAGTTGCACATTGAGGTGAAGCGATAGCTTAGAGTTCTTAGAGATGTTGAAATCTACATTGTTTTGGAAGGCATACTTCATGTAGCTTGTGGCGTTGTCGTAAGAGAAATACTTACTAGACACGTCTTTCAGCATGCTGGTTTCGTGGCTTGCATTGATGTTCATGAAGTAAGTAATCTTCGAAGTACCACCACGAACGTTGAAGTTTGCGCGTTGATTCCAAGTAGCACTCTTGAAAAGCTCCTTATACCAGTCAACGTTGGGATATACATAGGGGTTAAGTCCTTGCATTGTTCCGTTGATTTTATCATCCGAATAAAGCAAGTCGCCCGACATTTGATTTCTTACAGCCTCGTTGTACATGCGCATAAAGGTAACACCGTCAACAGTTTTTGGCACCTTTGTGGGTGTGTTCACCCAGCTTTCTACGCGCACTCCGATAACAGGACGGTCGAGGTCGGCTCCCGATTTGGTTTTGATGATAAGCACACCATTGGCACCACGTGTACCATACATGGCCGTAGCGGTTGCGTCTTTCAACACAGAGAAGCTCTCAATGATTTCGGGGTCGATGGCATTCAGGTCGCCTTGAGAAATCTCAACACCATCCATTACGATAAGCGGAGACGTTGCCTTGCTCATAGTAGAGACACCACGCACAAAGAAGTTAGCGCCATTGTTGCCAGGTTCGCCACTACGCTGATAGGCAATAACACCCGACAATCTACCCGCAAAGGCAGTAGAAAGACTTGTTGCAGGCACTTTCAGGTCGGTTGGTCTAACTGTTTGGATAGAACCAGTAACGGTTTCTTTCTTCTGAGCCGTACCGAAAGCCGTAATAACAGCGCCTTCCAGCATCTGAGCTTGGTCAGAAAGCGTAATGGTTAACACCTTTACATCGGTAACTTTGATTTTCTTACTGGTGTATCCCAAGTAAGAAACCTCAAGCGTTGCACCCTTTGACGCACGGATTTCAAAGCGTCCATCAACATCGGTGGTAGTTCCATCGTTTGTACCAGCCACTTTAATAGTGGCTCCCACTAGCGGTTCGCCGGTGTTTGAGTCGGTTACTACACCCACGATTTTTGGTGAAGAACTGTTTTGAGCAGGCAAAACTGATGCCGTCAATCCGTTAGGAGCGGCAGCAACACTAGCCAAAGGCATACCAAGCGGCCATGCGCTGGCATAAGCTTTAGCCTGCAAAGATGGGGCGAGCATTAGCAAAGCCGCTCCCGACACAGTACAACACAACTTCTTAGTCAAGGTTGTTTGTGATTGCATAATGTGGTTTTAGTTTATGATTGTAACTTTTTAAAATGATTTGTCTAATCTTGTAGCCATTTATTTCAAGGCAGGGCGCAAATAATTTCCTATTGTCATCTAGTAGAGAATTGCCCTGCAAAAGTAATTAAAATTCTTATTCTATCCGATGTTTTATTAATTAATTTATTATTAAACCGTTAATTTTAGTTAATCAACTCTAATGAAAAGCACTCCTTTTAAACAGATACTACAACTAAACAAATGAAAATCAAGACCCTAATACATAAATCTTATCCAACCATAAGCAAACTAAAAAAACATACTTCCGCGTTAAAAATACTATCGAACTTAAAAAGCTGTTCGCAAAACCCTATCATCAAAAGACGCTTGTTTAGCATCTAACCTTTACAATTTTTTCACCAGCTTTATTCTTCAACATCAGCCATCCTCTGTTTTCCCTTTCTTTTCCATCTTTGCCCTTCACTTTATTCCCCTATTTACGCAATCACACCAGCCTCAACACCGCTCACGTATTGTCCACATCTGCAAATCGCTCTATATATTATAATGTGTAGTACAAACAACACGCTCCATCTCCTACCCTAATCATGAGCGTAAACACAAAAAACAGCCATTATAGTGTTAAAGGATGGAGTTATCGTAGGTAAAGACCCTGGAGACAAAAACATCGTCGCACATACCAACAATAAGCCCCTTCAAACCACAATTCAGGTTTGAAGGGGCTTATTGCAAAGTGGCTTTTTTAGACAGCCTTGCAGCCTGCGCCCACTAAAACAAAAGCCATAAAAGCAAAGCAACTGGCGTTAGAGGGTATTTGGAAAGAAAAGACAAGTCACCAAGAGACTACAAATCACTTAATTTCGCCCGTTTTATAAAAGTGGAGCAGGCTAATATTAAGGATGGCCAAATATTTACTCTGCAATTCGTTTTGCTGAGCAGAAACAAGATTGTTTTTTCCCGTCATCAATTCGATGATATTTTTCATTCCAAGATTAAACTGTTCGTTCAACAAATCAAAACTTTGCTGCGCACTCTCAACACTAATCCTTGCCGCCTTATACTTATTTTGGTTATTGGTGGCCTGCAACCAACAGTCTTCTATATTCGAATAAAGCGTTGTTTTCTTGTCTTGTAGGTCGAGCAATGAGTTTTGTTTACCAATCAACGCCTTACTAACGGCCGAGCGTTTATTGTGATTGTCAAAGATAGGAATGCTTAAAGAGAGACCAGCGCCCATGTCGAAATTGGTTTTTATCTGCGTGCCCCACGCAGCATCGCTCATAGACGAGGTGCTGGTGCCGAAGCTAGCGCCAAGACTTAGCGTTGGTAGGTTTTGGGCTTTAGCCATCTTAATATTCAATTCTGATGCGTCGATGGCTAGTTGTGCGGCTTTCAACTCAGGTCTCCAGCTAATGGCTTGGGCATAAACCTCGCTCACAGCAGGTATAGACTGCAGAGCCATATCGTCGGTTGTGGCAGGTACAGCCACTTCAAAAGGCGTGTCGTCGGTTATTTGCAACAGCTGTTTAAGCTGGCGTTTAAAGTCGGCCAAGGTGCTTTGTGCGGCCAGTACATTATATTCTTCTTGTGCCCTTTGGGCAGTGAGCTGAGCCAAATCGGCCTTACTAATCTTACCCACATCAAACATTTCCTTACCTCTCTCTTCGTTTCGGGTGCTCGTTTCCAACGACTGCTTGTTCACATTGATGGCCTCCGCCGTATACAAGATTTGTACATAAAGCTGAGCGATGCGCTCTTGAATGGTGGTAGCCGACACCATTTCTTCGGCTTGAGCCTTGTTTGCCTCCAGCTTATTGAGTGCAATGGTGTTGCGGTTGCGGTTTCCATTCCACACGGTCCATTGAGCATTAACCGCATAAGAGCCATTATAGAACACCTTATCCACACTCGACTGCACGTAACCATTAGACACACGAGCCTGCCCAGTTTCGGGCCAAGGGCGATAGTTCACGTTTTGCGAGGTGGAAGCCGACAACGAAGGCAAGAGGTCGGACTTGCTTCTCAGCACATCTTCTTCGGCAGTTTTCACGGCAAGCCGTTGCTTTTGCAGACTGATATTGTGCTGCATGGCATAGCTAATGCAGTCTTTCAATGTCCATTGGTGAGTTTGGGCAAAGAGCATGGTGGGCAAGGCGAAGAGTACGCCAAGGCTTAATATCCATTTCTTCATTATATATTGTGCTTTATTGTTGATTGCGCCTTGCGGCATTTTACGTTAGTTGTAGGTTGTATGTAGACATTGAGGGGTGAATGAGGTTGTTTGCCAACAGCTACACTTCATGTGCGTGCGCTTCATACGCCCTTTTATGCTTGTACGCCGGATGTTATTATGTAAGTTTAGACACAAAAAACGGCTAAAAAGTTTACATTCGCCATTGGGTTTAACAATAATTTATGATTGGGTTAATGCCATTGTATGTAGCGTAACATTGCAAGAAGTGCAAAAAGGCGAACAACCAAAAGGCTAGGCATCGCCAAAAGGTAAACGAAACTTGCATCCCGCCTTCCAATTGCTGCACCCGTAGGCGCCTTTACCTTTGACAATCTGTCCCTGCTGACACTGTGGACATAACGTGCCCACAATGCTATCGTTGGCAGGCAGCGCTTGAAGAGGTTGGCTTTGAGGCTCACTTTGCTTCTTTGTTGCAGCAGGAGATTTAGTTTTAGGGGTCGTGGTTTTCTTCTTAACGATAGTCTTTTTCAAGTCGTCTTCGGTGGTGATGGTGATTTGACGATGAGAGTTATCGCCCAACACCTCGTTAACAATTTCGGTAATCTGCACCTTCAGTTCGTTAACAAACTGCTGAGCGTCGTACTTACCATGTTCGATGTCGCGCAATTTCTTTTCCCAAATACCCGTTAATTCGCAACTTTTGAGCAGTTCTTCGCGAATGATGCCAATCAATTCAATACCAGTTTTAGTGGGCAAAAGGTTTTTCCGCTCGCGGCGGATATAGTGTCTCTTAAACAAAGTCTCGATAATACCAGCGCGCGAAGAAGGTCGGCCAATGCCATTTTCTTTCAGTGCACTGCGTAATTCCTCATCATCAACAAACTTTCCAGCCGTTTCCATTGCACGCAAGAGCGTGGCCTCGGTGTAGAACTTTGGCGGAACGGTCCACTTTTCGCTCAAAGTAGGTGTGTGTGGCCCCTTTTCTCCCTTGGTAAAAGTGGGCAACGTGCTTTCTTCGGCCGCGGGTTTAGGGTTGTCTTCATCGTTGTTGGTGTTGTTGGCATCCTTACTATAGAGCATGCGCCATCCCTGTTCGAGAATTTCTTTGCCCGTGGCTTTGAGTTCAACATCGTCTACCTTACCCGTAACGGCAGTGGTAGAAAACTTGCAATCGGGATAAAACACCGAGATGAAACGACGTGTAACCAAGTCGTACACATTGCTCTCCATATCCGAAAGCCCTCCTGCAGCAACGCCTGTGGGTATGATGGCATGGTGGTCGGTAACCTTTGAGGAGTCGAACACCTTCTTACTTTTGTTTAAAGGCTTACCCATCAGTGGCTGGGTAAACTCTTCGTATCCCCTCACACCTTTTAATATAAGCGGACATTTGGGGTAGATATCATCACTAAGATATTGGGTGTCAACGCGTGGATAGGTGGTAAGCTTCTTCTCGTAGAGGCTTTGAATGAGGTTGAGCGTGGTTTCTGCCGAATAGCCAAACTTGCGATTACATTCCACTTGCAGCGAGGTAAGGTCGAAAAGATGGGGCGGAGCCTCGGTTCCTTTCTTCTTAACCACATCCGTAATTTCAAAATCTTTATTGGCAATGGTGGCAAAGGCGCGTTCTCCCTCTTCCTTATTGGTGAATTTACCAGTTGTGGCGGTGAACAAGGTGTCGCGATAGATGGTTGAAAGCACCCAATAAGCCTCGGGTTTAAAATTATCAATCTCGTATTGCCGATTAACAATGAGGGCCAAAGTAGGTGTTTGCACACGTCCAATGCTTAGCACTTGTCGGTTGTGTCCGTACTTTAGGGTGTAGAGTCGCGTGGCATTCATGCCCAGAATCCAATCACCAATGGCACGACTAAGTCCTGCAAGATAAAGCGGTTGGTATTCGCTTTGGTCTTTAAGATTGGCAAAACCCTGTTTGATGGCTTCCTCTGTGAGCGACGAAATCCACAACCGCTTCACGGGACATTTAGCTTGCGCCTTCTGCATCACCCATCGTTGAATGAGTTCGCCCTCCTGTCCGGCATCGCCGCAGTTCACAATCTCGTCGGCATTTTGCATCAAACGTTCAATCACTTGAAATTGTTTTTCGATACCACGGTCTTCAATTAGCTTAATGCCGAAGCGTTGGGGTATCATGGGGAGTGCCCCCAGACTCCACCTTTTCCAATTATCGGTGTAGTCGTTGGGTTCTTTTAGGGTGCAGAGGTGTCCAAAAGTCCAGGTCACCTGATACCCATTTCCCTCCATATATCCATCGCGTTGAGCAGTTGCGCCAATCACAGAGGCGATGTCGCGTGCCACACTAGGTTTCTCGGCTATACAAACTATCATCTTGTTTTATCGAATTACGACTACAAAGTTAGGAATTTTATTTTTAATATGGTATCAGCTTGATGGGCTAACTGTATTTGAGGCATTGGCAAAAAGCATTATTTAGCGAAGAAAAAACTAAAAGACAAGGCAGAAACAAGGGTGAACTGATAAAAGAATGCTAACTTTGTGGGTGCATAATATGTTGAACCCCTAAAAACAACCATGCAAATGAACTTTCTAGAATTGACAAAAGAACGCTATTCAACACGCGCCTTCAGTGCGCAAGCGGTGGAAGAAGAAAAGATAAACTATCTTTTGGAATGTGCAAGACGTGCTCCCTCGGCTTGCAACAAACAACCATGGCACTTCGTTGTGGTAGAAACAGCAGAAGCCCGAAACAAGGTGCAGCAATGTTATAACCGCGATTGGATAAAACAAGCCCCACTATACATTATTATATATGCGGCAAACGAACAAGCCTGGAGGCGTGAAGAGGATGAAAAAAACCACGCCGACATCGATGCGGCCATTGCCACAGAGCACATTTGTCTGGCTGCATCGGCCTTAGAACTAGGCAGTTGCTGGGTGTGTAACTTTGATGTGAAGGCGCTGCAAGCAGCATTCCCCCTCGGTGAACAATGGCATCCCGTGGCCATCTTGCCAATTGGCTACCCAGCAAACACACCTAACAAACCATCACCACGCAAAGAAATGAGCCAAATAACGTCTCGTTTCTAACCTTGAACAGCCATCCAAAAACATCCCTAAAACACTAAAAAGCGCGACTAAAAGCCTTGAAATGGTTAATAGTCGCGCTTTTTTACAAATTTAAACAGAGTATCAAAAAGACAATTGACATACGCAAACAATAAATTCGTGTTATCTTGTTAAAGGCATTTTCGTTACTATTTGCAACATATTTTACATTTGCAATATATTTCATTACAAAATCATTAAACCCATCGCCCTTTGTTAGCGAAAAATAACTACAAAAAAATTTGGCGGGGAAAGCAAAAAAAACTATCTTCGCACCATCAACTACCTGATGACAATTAAAGCGCGTTCTAAAAACCTCCCCTAATGGATAAAAGGCTTGAACCTAGCAACACCTTGCTAACTTCCTGATGAAAAATGACTAGCAAAACAACAGAAAGGAAAAGCAAAAGAAGCCAAGCAAAAGCCCAGCACCATGAAGGCTAGAAAAGAACAATGATTTCTGCACCGCAGAAGCATTTCAGCGCACGCCACAGATTAGTCTATATAACTAAAAACATAAACAGATATGAAGAAGTACAATTTCAATGCCGGTCCCTCAATCCTACCTAGAGAAGTTATCGAGAACACGGCGAAGCAAGTTTTAGACTTTAATGGTTCTGGACTTTCTCTGATGGAGATTAGCCACAGATCAAAGGATTTTCAACCAGTTCTTGATGAGGCCGTTGCCTTAATCAAAGAATTGCTCAACGTTCCCGAAGGATATTCTGTTATTTTCCTCGGTGGCGGTGCTTCGTTACAGTTCACCCAAGTGCCTTGCAACTTCCTTATTAAGAAGGCTGCTTACCTCAATACTGGTGTTTGGGCTAAAAAATCAATGAAAGAAGCTAAGCTTTATGGCGAAGTTGTGGAAGTAGCAACATCGGCTGATGCTAACTTTACTTACATTCCTAAGGTGTTTGACATCCCCACAGATGCCGACTACCTACACGTTACAACCAATAACACTATCTACGGAACTGAAATCCGCAAAGAAATAGACTCACCCATCCCACTTATTGGTGACATGTCGTCAGACATTTTCAGCCGCCCCGTTGACGTATCTAAATACGATTGTATCTACGCTGGTGCGCAAAAGAACTTGGCTATGGCTGGTGTTACCGTTATCATCGTGAAAGATGAGAAGTTGGGTCGCGCTCCTCGCCAAATCCCAACCATGCTCGACTATCGCACACATGTTGACAAGGGTTCGATGTTTAACACGCCTCCCGTTGTTCCTATCTACTGTGCACTCGAAACACTTCGCTGGATTAAGAAGTCGGGTGGCGTTGAAGCAATGGACAAAAAGGCTATCGAAAGAGCGAAGATTATCTATGATGAAATCGACCGCAACCGCTTATTCCGTGGCACCGTTAAGGAAGAAGACCGCTCATTGATGAACATCTGCTTCGTTATGAACGAAGACTTCGCCGAACTGGAGAAGCCTTTCATGGAGTTTGCAACCCAAAAGGGTATGGTGGGCATCAAGGGTCACCGCGATGTTGGTGGCTTCCGTGCTAGCTGCTATAACGCTATGAGCATCGAAGGCGCTGAAGCATTTGCTGCTTGCATGAAAGAGTTCGAAGCAAAACTCTAAGCTACATATAGATTTTCGTATTCAATTAGGTGGGTCTGGGGTCGCAGTCAGACCTAGACCCACACTTTTTTTACCTAACTAAATAACTGTTTTCCTTATGAGGGTACTTGTTGCTACCGAGAAACCTTTTGCCGCCAACGCGGTTAAAGCCATTAAAGAAGAAATTGAAAAAGCAGGACACGAACTTGTTTTGCTAGAAAAATATACAGAACTTGCTCAATTGCTCGACGCAGTGAAAGATGTTGAAGCCATGATTGTGCGCTCCGACAAAATTACTCCCGAGATTATGGACGCTGCTCCTAAATTGAAAATTATCGTTAGAGCTGGTGCTGGCTACGACTCAATCGACACTGCTTATGCCAAAGAGAAAGGTATTATCGTAGAAAACACTCCTGGACAAAACGCTAACGCTGTTGCTGAGCTTGTTCTTGGTTTGCTTGTTTATGCCGTTAGAGCTTTTTATAATGGCAAATCGGGTTCAGAACTCATCGGTAAGAAACTGGGGTTGCTGGCATTTGGAAATGTTGGACGCAACGTGGCTCGCATCGCCAAAGGCTTCGGAATGGACGTTTACGCTTACGATGCTTTCTGCCCTGCCAACGTTATCGAAGAGGCTGGCGTACACGCTGTGGCTAGCCAAGAAGCTCTGTTCGAGCTATGCAACATCGTGAGCTTGCACATCCCCGCAACTCCCGAAACAAAACAAAGCATCAACTACGCACTCGTAAATCGCTTACCTAAAGGTGGTATCCTAGTAAACACCGCTCGTAAGGAGGTTATTAATGAGCCCGAGCTGCTCAAATTGATGACTGAACGCGAAGATTTGAAGTTTGTTACCGACATCAAACCCGACGCTGATGCCGACTTTGCTAAGCTGGAAGGAAGATATTTCAGCACACCTAAGAAGATGGGTGCACAAACAGCAGAGGCTAACTTCAATGCTGGACTGGCTGCAGCCAAGCAAATTAATGCATACTTCGCTGATGGATGCACCAAGTTCCAAGTAAACAAATAATACACGAACTATGGCAACGATAAGACCATTTAAAGGTATCCGCCCCCCAAAAGACTTGGTTGAGAAGGTGGAATCGCGTCCCTACGACGTACTTAGCTCTGAAGAGGCTCGCGTAGAAGCTGGCGATAACGAAATGAGCTTGTATCATATCATTAAACCAGAAATTGATTTCTCACCCGAAACCTCGGAATACGACCCCAAAGTTTACGAGCAAGCAGCCAACAACTTCAAAAAATTCCAAGATAAGGGATGGCTGGTGCAAGACGAAAAACCCTCGTATTACATTTACGCACAAACCATGAACGGCAAAACGCAGTATGGTTTGGTGGTGGGTGCATTCGTTGACGACTATCTCAACGGAACGATTAAGAAGCACGAACTGACCCGTAAGGACAAGGAAGAAGACCGCATGAAGCATGTTCGCGTGAACGACGCCAACATAGAACCTGTATTCTTTGCCTATCCTGATAATAAGGTTCTCGACGAACTCATCAACAAATACGTTAAGAACCACGCTCCTGAATACGATTTTATTGCACCTATCGACGGCTTCGGACACCAATTCTGGGTTATCAGCGATGCTAACGACATCGACGTTATCACAAAAGAATTCGCCAAGATGCCCGCTCTTTACATCGCCGACGGACACCATCGTTCGGCAGCTGCCGCTCTTGTTGGCGCAGAAAAGGCTAAGAACAACTCTAATCATAAGGGTGACGAGGAGTATAATTACTTCATGGCTGTGTGCTTCCAAGCATCACAACTCACCATCTTGGACTATAACCGTGTGGTGAAAGACCTTAACGGACTTACTTCTGCTCAATTCTTGGAGAAGCTGGAACAAAACTTTGATGTTAAAAAGATGGGTAAAGAAATGTATCATCCCACGGGATTGCACAATTTCTCACTCTATCTTGACGGAGAATGGTACAGCCTCACGGCAAAGAAAGGCACGTATAACGATGCCGACCCCATTGGCGTGCTCGACGTTGATATTTCTAGCCGGCTTATACTCGATGAGATTTTGGGCATCAAAGACCTTCGTACCGACAAGCGCATCGACTTCGTGGGTGGCATTCGTGGCCTAAACGAACTGAAAGAACGCGTTGATAGTGGCGAAATGAAGATGGCTTTGGCGCTATATCCTGTATCAATGCAACAGATTATGGACATCGCCGACAGCGGTAAGATTATGCCACCAAAGGCTACTTGGTTCGAACCTAAACTGCGCTCGGGCCTTGTTATACACAAACTTAGCGACTAACACACCTACACTTTATGGCCGTGGACAAGCTTTTGCGTGCGCTATTAAGCGCAGAAAGCTGTCCACGGCTTGTTTTGCTCTATACCTAAAGACAAATTCACACATAAACACATTGCTTTTATATCCAATAACCTGAAAAAATAGTATTAATTGAACTTTTTAAGATTACTGAAACACCAAGAAATACTAGAAACGCCGAATACACCTAGAAACACAAGTTTTCCCCTATAACTCATCAACACTCCAAACAAACTATCAACTTTCTTCGCCTTATCATTCTTTTTGTATTAACTTTGCAAGGTGCCCTTTATATTTCTGCATGGGCATGCTGCAACACATAAAAAGGATGAACGACGAATACAAAACCATCGACAATATAGGACAAGGGGTTTACACCGAGAAGCGAAGTAAGTTTTTGGCCTATGCACATCCCGTGAACTCGATTGAGCAAATAAAAGACCTGCTGGCCAACTATCGTAAGCAACATTACGATGCTCGGCACGTGTGCTATGCCTACATGCTTGGCCCTGAGCGACTGGATTTCAGAGCCAACGACGATGGCGAACCTAGCAGCACGGCTGGCAAGCCCATACTCGGACAAATAAACAGTCGCGAGCTAACCAACATTCTCGTGGTGGTGGTGCGTTATTATGGTGGCGTAAACCTTGGTACGGGCGGGCTTATCGTTGCTTATCGCACAGCTGCTGCACTAGCCATCGACAACACACCTGCGGTAAGTAAGCTGATAGAAGAAATCGTTACTTTCTCCTTTCCCTATGTGATGATGAACAGTGTGATGCGTGTTGTAAAGGAGTCGGACGCTCAAATTGTGTCTACCGACTTCGAAAACACCTGCGAAATAAAGTTGAGCATTGTGCGTTCAAAGGCTGAAGAGCTTCGCAACCGACTTAAAAAGTTGTCTTTTCAATAGCCTTTTCAACGTCGCAGCAAACTAAGAGACAGCGATTTTCACCATTTCAAACAAACATCTTCAATCATACAATAATACAATATCGCCTAAGGCCACACGCAAAAGAGGCTACATTCTTAAACAATATTACATCCGCAAAGGCTGTTTTTACGTATATTTTGACTAATTTTGCACGAAAACATTAATAGGAAATGAAAAAATTAATGATGATAGCCACTCTTTTGGCTACCATGTTGCTAGCGGGCGCAACCCAACTCCGTGCAGCCTCGCTTCATAGCAAACGAGAATTCAGGGGAGCATGGATACAAACAGTGAACGGACAGTTCACAGGAATGAGCACTGCAGCCATGCAACAAACTCTCAAACAACAACTCGACGAGCTACAACGCGATGGTGTTAACGCCATTATCTTTCAGGTACGACCAGAGTGTGATGCCTTTTACGAAAGCAAGATTGAGCCTTGGAGCCGTTTTTTAACTGGCGTTCAGGGCCAAGCGCCCCTACCCTATTGGGACCCGCTCAAATGGATGATTGCCCAATGTCATCGCCGTGGCATGGAGCTTCATGCATGGATAAATCCTATCGGGCCAAAACTGCTGGTACAAAGGCATTGGCTCGCAACCACGTGGCTGCACTCTATCCCAACAGAACCTTTGCATACAACGGACAATTAATTCTCAATCCCGGTTTGCCTGAGAACCGCGAACACATCTGTCGCGTGATAGACGATATCGTAACGCGTTATGATGTTGACGGTATTCATATAGACGACTATTTTTATCCTTACCCTGCCGCTGGACAAACAATTGCCGACGACCAGGAATTTAGACGCTATGGCGGCGGATTTGCCAACAAAAACGACTGGCGAAGAAACAATGTGAGCGCCTTTGTACAGCAACTAGGACAAACAATCAAAGATAGAAAACCTTGGGTTAAGTTCGGTGTGTCGCCGTTTGGCATCTACCGTAACAAAAAATCCGACCCTGTTAACGGCAGCGCAACAAGTGGGTTACAAAACTACGACGACCTTTACGCCGACGTTCTCTTATGGGTAAACAAAGGATGGGTTGACTATTGCGTGCCACAACTGTATTGGAAGATTGGCCATCCAGCTGCCGACTACCAAACACTGGCCATCTGGTGGAATAAATATGCTGGCAACCGACCACTCTACATTGGAGAAAGTGTGGAGAAAACGGTTAAAGAACCCGACCTCAAGAACCCTGCCACCAACCAGATGGAGGCTAAATTTAAGTTGCGCAGAATGCTGCCCAACGTGCAAGGTGCCGTGCTTTGGTATGCTAAAGCTGTGGCCGACAACATGGGAAGCTACGGAACTGCACTCCGAACTTACTATTGGAAGACGCCAGCTCTGCAACCGCTTATGCCTTTTATCGACCACAAACGCCCCAAAAAACCTAAACACCTTGAGGCTGTATGGACAGAAGATGGGCTTGTTCTGTTCTGGGAAGAGCCCAAAGGCAAACGCTGGGGCGACTTCGCACAAAAGTATGTGGTGTATCGCTTTGCTCCTGGAGAGGATATCGACATTGAGAACCCTGCTAAGATAGTGGCTATCACTCACGACAAATGGATTAAATTGCCCTACAACAAAGGCGAAGTGAAATACACTTACGTGGTTACGGCCCTAGACAGAATGAGCAACGAGAGCCGTAAGGCTAAAAAGAAGGTGTTGTTGTAGGCTTGTTGGGCCGCAAATGCCTTTTGCACACCACTATTCTCCCCCTGCTGCGCTGTTGCGTTCACAGGTTGAGCGCCTCAGCACACATACACCTCTAGTCTTAATCATGGTGCAACAGACAAACAACGTCTGAGATTTTTCTCTACATACACGCTTTTTGCGGGCCATATAGGCTGCTCGAAAATGGCTCATTGCCTTTACGAAGAGCTTATGTGGCCCGCATTGTATATCGGGAGTTAATTCACTGACTGGCTAACAAGTTCACCTTTTAACCACAATCAAAATTCTATCTTACGCAAACTAAAGTGCAAACAAAGTTGTTTCTGCTAAGAAAACACGCAAAACCTCCACGAACACAACCACCTTCAACCAAGAAAGCAAATCACAACCATGAGTTTATCTCACAACCATTATCCCTTTTACGCCTCCTTCGCCTACTGTTTTCGTTGGTGTTCTTCTCCTCCTTTTACATTTTATTTTCCTCCACCCTACTTTTTCAGGCTTTCCCCCCTTTCATCTTCCACTTTTTTGGGTATATTTGCATTAGATTTAAAACACGAACACAATGGAAATAACCTCTGCGGTGCGCCCATTAGAAACTTTCACCCCTACTCGTGCTGCCGGTCAGCGCGATGTTTTATCGTTAGCTCTCGAGCCAATGCCCCATTTACAAGTAGCATTCGTGGGGGTTGGCGCACGCGGACAGGTGGCCGTAACCCGATGGTGCCACATCCCAGGGGTGCACATTGCTGCCGTATGCGATGTATCGAAACAAGTGGCCGAAGAGGCTGCACAGCACGTTGAACAACTGGGTAAGCCTCGTCCGGTTGTATATTGGGGCGAAATGGCCTACCGCCAACTATGCCAACAGCAAGGTCTTAACCTCGTGTACGTGTGCACCGACTGGCTTTCGCATGTGCCAATTGCCACTTATGCCATGCAATGCGGCAAATGTGTGGCTGTGGAAGTACCGGCAGCACTCACGCTAAAAGACATTTGGCAGCTTGTGGATACGGCCGAACAAACGCAACAACATTGTATGATGTTGGAGAATGCGGTATACGACCACTTTGAAATGGCTGTGCGACAAATGGCCCACGAAGGACTTTTTGGCGAACTGGTGCATGTGGAGGGTGGCTATGCGCATCCCATTGGCAACCGCTGGACAGCGTGGAGAATGGAGTATAACCGCCTAAATTGTGGTGATGTATATCCCACTCATAGCATCGGACCCGCCTGTCAACTGCTCGATATACATCGAACCGATCGCCTACACTATCTCACAGCCATGCACACCAATGCCTTTTTGGGCAAGCAGGTGTATCAAGAAGTAATGGGAGAGCCTTGCAATAGCTTTGCCAACGGCGACCAAACCTCTACCATGATACGCACCGTGAAGGGCAAAACCATCCTTATTCAGCACAACGTGATGACCCCGCGCCCCTATAATCGCATGTTTCAGGCTGTTGGTACGCAGGGATATGCTGCTAAATACCCCATTCCCGAAATGCTAATTAGCCCCGAAGCAGCCGCCAAACGGGGTCTTGAGATCGACAATAACAACACGCCTCTTACCGATTTGCAAATCGAAACCTTACTCAATCAATATGCCCCGCCCTTCTCGTCCGAAGCCCTTAGTACGGCTAAACAACTCGACTCGCGCGGTGGGATGTCTTACTTTATGGACTTACGCCTAGCTCAATGCCTACAACAAGGCTTGCCCCTAGACATGGATGTGTACGATTTGGCCGAGTGGTGTTGCATTGCCGAACTCTCAAAACTATCTATCGAGCATGGGTCGATGCCCGTAATGATACCCGACTTCACACGCCGCAATGTCTTGCGGTAACCCAATGGGCGAAGTTCCCTCTTGCTCACGGCCGAACATCATCCCCTTTCCGCCTACCCAACCCCACCCATAATCCCTTAAATCCTACATAGAGGCCGTTTGGGCTTTTAATGTTTTATAAATTGAGCGGAGTTTGTTATCTTCGTAATGCCAACAACAAGATAAACATTCCACTCATATACGAAGTGCAGAACAAGTAACCCCGCTGGCTTATAATCTAACGGAAGCCCAACAAATTTCAAAACATCAACTCACAAGCTCATCAACTTACCAACCCAGCAACTTACCAACCCATCAACACAAAACTTAAAATTATTGCTTTTATTTTACAAACTCTCTTGATTTTTCGCTCCGTTCTAGCGAAAATCTGGGTTAAAAAGCAGCTAAATAGCCACTATTTCTAGTCTTTCGTGTCTTTTATTTTGTCTATTTTTAAGAATAAAACCACTTTTAGTACCATTTTACCTTTCTAGTTTGGTTAACTGCTCGTATTTTTTCAAGCCCAATTAGCTGCTTTTAACCCCTAAAATCCCACTTTTTAACGACTATTTCACCCTTTTCAGCCATGTTTTTAATGAATCATAAAGGTTAAATTTATACCATCGCGGTGCATATTTATGCTTTTCACCTCACATTTAGCAGCATCTAGTACTGCATTTAGCACCATTTTACCTTGCGTTTAGCATCAAAACGCACTGCATTTAGCACCAAAACGCACTGCGTTTAGCGGCATATTGCACTACATTTAGCACCAAAACACACTTCATATTGCTGCAATAGCCCCAAAACGGGTGCTAGTAGCGTCCAGTTTAAATAAATATTCATTCCCTCTTCATGTACAACTAACCTCTATTTGCATCAAAACAAACCTCCGCGAGAATCGATTTTTTGCGACAAGGTGGGCGGTTGGTGGATAAAATGGGCACTCACAATGTTAAATTTCCTGCTGAAAATATTACAACGACTAACGACTTAATGGGTGAACAGGTTAACAAGAGGACAAGAGGATAAGTGAACGAGTTAATCGTTCATTTCTCGTTTCTCTAAAAGTGCGTTTTCTCACCATGACAATGTTCGAGCAAACTCAACATTGTTCATTTGGCTTAACGAAAACGTTCATCTTTCATGTTTTTACATCCATTTTGACATAAGAACATAAGAAACATAAAAAAGTCCATCTTCTTTTTCCTCATTATGTGCCACCGAAAAGATGCTTTCAACTTGTAAAGAATGTATTGAAAGAACTCCCTCCAGGTTACCTTTTAAGGCATGGACATGTTTTGCCACAGACGAATGGGCAGAACTTGAGATTTCATCAAATCTTTGTCCAGTACAATCTATTTATTGCGCATCCCTGTTTCTTGGTATTGCTTATTGTCCTGCATTAATCTCTATATTTTTTGCTTAAAATGTTTGAATGGAACAAAAATAATCGCTATATTTGCATTCGTAATATTAACCAGCTTACTCAAACAATTTATCAACTCTAAACTTTTTTTGTATGACGAGACTTATACTGATTACCGCATTTGCTTTGTCGACCGTTTCTATGCGGGCGCAACAGGTTTCTTACGCATACGATGCCAACGGCAACCGTACCAGCCGCACTGTGGTGCTGCAAACGCATGAAGCAAAAAGCATGGTGCAACAAAAAGACACAGCCTTTCTCTATGAACATTTGGCACAACAGCAGTTACGCATCTATCCCAATCCTGTTAAGGAAGAACTTACCATCGCGCTAGACGCTTATTCAACGGAACATCAAGGCGAGCTTTCGCTTTATGGACCGAATGGCGCGCTGCTCGTTAGGCGTGGCATTGCAGGCACCGTTACCAAGGTGAACATGGCGAGTTATGCCAAGGGCATGTATGTGCTGTACATACGATTAGACGGCAAAAACACCTCGTGGAAAGTGATTAAGGAATAACAGACCAAACGACCACTATTATGAAACAATTTATTACAACTATTACCGTTCTTTTCGTAGCCTTACTTTTCCCTAATAATGGCAAGGCTAATGCCTGTCATACAGCAGCAAACGGTTTATTCAATAAATTTAATCCTGCGGTGCAGACTCATCTTGAAACAGACTCTGTTGTAGAGGTTGAAGCTTTGGCAGACGGTGACACCATTTATCGGTATGTATATAAACCCATTGATTTGGGTGCTATCCCGAACCCAAAGCCCCAAAAACAAATTCAAGGGAATGCTTTTAGGGCTAATCGGCCGTCTGGATATGGAATACCCGATTTTCCCAACTATACACAAAGTGACCGTTATGTAGGGAAAATTCCCTTCCAAGAAGGAGTTTCCCCTACTGGCGGTAAAACCTACTCCATACCCATAACAACTGCATATTGTTGTGGAGCTGCTCCACAGATTTCTATTGTGTACAACAGCCAGTCTGCTAACGGAACGGCAGGATATGGCTGGAACATTGCGGGTGTGTCGGCTATTTTAACGGTGGGGAAAACGATAATGTACGATGGCGTTACTTCACCCGTCAACTTAACCGATCCCGATGAATGCAGGTTTACTTTGGATGGTGTGAGGCTAGTGCCAAATACGGGCCAACAGCGTCAATATCAATATGAAACATCAAAAGGCTTTATCTTGGTGAAAAAACATCTCTATGGAGATCACGTTGCTTATTTTACCGTGGCTTATCCCAATGGCAATACGGCAACGTTTGGCTTTAAGGACAACACAAACACCAGGTATGCTTACCCTCTGACCGAATTGACCGACTTGAAGGGCTATAAGGCAAACTTCACCTACATTGAGGTTGGGAATTGTTATTACCTTTCCAAGGTGACATATGGCGGGAAAACGGAAGTTGAACATAGTGGGCAGTTGCTATTCCACTATGCAGACCGCCCAGATTTCACCACCACCTATTTGGATGGAATGGCCATCGCTCCCAGCAGGTTATTAAAAGAGGTGGTGTCGCAAACGAAAGTGAATGGAAAAATTGAGACACTTTGCACTTACAGCCTCACACATGTATTGAAAGAAGTGAACTTGTTAACTCGGATAGACTGCTCCTCTGGAGAATCGGCCCTACCACCTTTGCAGTTCGATTATGGTGATGGTAAGGATAACCAACATGGAAAATTACGGAGGCAATGTGATGTGTTACTAACTGAGTACTTTAAGGGGGAAACAAATGGGGCAAAACCCTTGTTTGTTCGAGGAAAATTCGTGAAGAACCAATTCGCTGACGGTTTGTTGACAATGCCAGGGCATTTCAACCAATATCAGCAAACGGGGCAGCTAGTGGTAAAGAAGTTTTTGTCTTCCACAAAGTATTATGCTGTATTTGGTAGTGGATATCCCGTCGATCAAGATATCTTGATTGCACCAAACCTTTCATCATCCAGTGGCATGTCTACGATAAAGACAGAGAGTGGATTCCAGACCATTCAGGCGGTTGACACCAATGGTGATGGGGTGGACGAACTGGTAAAGGTGAACTTCGGTGACTTGGTGGGAGGCAACACGCTTTTGAAAATTACCACATACACATACGAGAAAGGAAAATTTGAGTCAAAGACGTTTACCGTGCCTGCTATGGGCGTGGTAGACAACGAGGGAAAAACGTACAGCCCAATGTCTCGTATCTACCTTTTTGGTGATTTTATGGGGACAGGGAAGGCGCAACTGTTGACTATTTCGCACAACAAGACATTCCTAAACAAGGACATTCCTTCGTGGTCTACTTTGATAGATCTAGATAGCCAGCAACGGTTGAGTGAGACGTCTCCCATTTCTTTGTCGTTCTACAGTAAGGCTTTCGCCCTTGATGTTGATGGAGACGGAAAGGTGGAGCTGTGTCATGCTACTCGCGAGGGCATGGAGGTTTATAAGTTCTCCGTTCAATTCAACAAATTTGTAAAATGGTTTACGTCTAAATCTTTAACCTTTGGCAATTTAGAGAATGCTGCTTTTGGTGACATAAATGGAGACGGAAAGATAGATGTGCTTGTTCCACCAGCAGATTCGTATATGGACATTGAGCGTCAAACCTTACCAGTGTGGATGCCCAGTTCGTGTCCTGATTGCGGCGAAAAGGAACCGATAAGAGGGCCTAGCTTGATTTGTTCGCGTTGCAAGGCAGATTTAACGAAGTGTTACAAAGGACCTAGTCGGTGCAGGGCTTGTGGGAGTGCATTGACGTACCCACCATCGCATTTGGATAATGGCGCACCGAGGTGCCCAACACACGGAGTTGATGTGGAAGTAGTATTGAACAAAGGCTATCAAGATAATGGAAATGTGTGGAACGTATATCTGTCGACAGGAAGAGGGTTTGTACGGCGAGAAATGCCTATTGCAAATAGGGAGAAAGACGACAAGTACTTGATGATGGATGTGGACAAAAATGGATATGCCGACTTGTTGTGCATGAGGAAAGGATATGTTCAGTTATTCACAAATAATCACGGTGTGATTCTGCATACATCATGTTGTAGCCTTGATCTTTCACAAAATGCGCAGCTATTGCCCGCCAATGTCAACAACCTATGGGGTATGAGCCATCTAGTCGCTATAGAAAATGCGAAAGTTACATGCTATCGCTTTACGGAAAACGAGAGTAACAATCGTTTGCTTACGGCCATGGCCAATAGTCATGGAATTGTACAACAGAACGATTATGGAGATATGACGGACGGGAGAATGTGCTACACCCCTTCAAACACCCTACGGACTTACCCATATTATGACCTCATGGCACCATTGAATATCCTGCTCAATAGCGGTACATATCTCGATCGAAAACTAGTGAAACACCTTCGTTATACATATGAAGGGGCCGTGGCTCATCGAACGGGAATGGGTTTCATTGGGTTTGAAAAAACAAGAGTAAATGAAGACGTAGGAGGAAATTATGTAATGGAGCTTCGTGACCCGGAACAATTTGGAATAACAACTCATGTTGAAACTCGCGACAAAGAAATGTACATGTTTTACAACAAAACATGGCTTGCAATGAACAAAACTTGCAATCCTGTGTTAACGCACTCTCTTGAAATCAATAAACTTACGGGTGTGAATAAAGAAACACAGTTGTCCTACGATATTTTTAACAACCCGACAAAAGAACGCGTTTCCCTTGGTGCTGGTCTGTACACGGAAACAACGCAGACCTATCGTAATGTGGTTACGCCTGAACGTTATTTCATTGGACTTCCACTTACAAAAACTACGACATCAGGGCGTGACGGCAACACCTGGACAACGCGCGAGGAATACGCCTATAACGCCCAATGGATGCCCGAACGAAGCGTCACTTATACCAACGGCAATAAGACCGACGAAACACGCTGGACGTATGATGCCCACGGAAACGTGACCAGCGAGAAGTCGGCACCGTATAACGTTACCGAACTGTTAGGCAATACCTATACCTACGATGCCATAGGGCGTAACCTCTTGACAAAAACAAATGCCTTGGGGCAGACTACAACCTATGCCGAATACGACAAGTGGGGGCAGGCACACCGCATAACCGACCATAAGGGCAGGACAACCACCATCGTTACAGATGCGTGGGGTAAGCCCGTCTCCACCACTTCGCCCGATGGAATAACAACGACGATAACCACCGCATGGGGCGGAAAGGGTCTGTACACCATAGCCAAAACTATTACGGGCAAGCCCGAAACCATTGTGCATTACGATGCATTGGAGCGGGACGTGCGTAAGGGCAACATGCGGCTCGACGGCAAGTGGCAATTTGTGGATAACGCCTACGACTATAAGGGCAGGCTTGCAAAGACATCCTTGCCATTTAAGGGCGATGCGCCCGCGCTGTGGAACACCTACGAATATGATGATTACGACCGTCTTGTGAAGCAAACGGAAGCTTCGGGGAAAACTACTACGTGGAGTTACGCTGGCCTGAGCGTTACCGAAACGAAGGAAGGCATTGCCTCGACCAAGACAACGGATGCCATTGGCGAACTGATAAAGGTGGAGGACCCTGGCGGAACCATTACCTACACGCTGCGCCCCGACGGGCAACCCAGTGCGATAACCGCGCCTGGCAACGTGACAACCACTTTCGAATACGATGGATTCGGTCGCCGAACAGCCATTGTTGACCCAAGTGCAGGTCGCCGATCTTTTTCTGAAAGCTACAGTGCAGATGGCGTACGCACAGTAGTGGAGACAAACGCAGACGGCAGAAGCATCACAAGCACATACGACAAATTTGGCAGAGCAACCGGCATCCGCCGCCCAGAGTTCAATACCGCATATACCTATAATGCAGACGGCCTGCTTGTGCGTGAAGAATCTACCAACGGAACGTCTTCCGAATTCACATACGATGATAACGACCGCTTGGCAACCTCCCGCGAAAACGTTCAGGATGGCAAGTTTCTGCAAAAGCAATACCAATATGGTAAGGGAAATGTTACATCAATATCGTATGCGTCTAAACGTGGGAATTTATGTCAGGAGAGGTTCGAATATGCCAACGGCTACAATGTGGAGATTAAACTAGACGATGGAAAGATTGTTTGGAAGCAAACTGAAGAAAACGACTTGGGACAATCGACGAGGTAGAATCAGGCGTTTTAGAGCGTAAATACAATTATACGGAAACGGGTCTGCCCCGCTATTGCTCGTTCAATGGTATCATAGCTGAATATGACCACTACCCCAATTTTGGTTTTGATTATGAGTTTGATGCCCAAACTGGCAATCTGCTTAACCGTACGAATAACCGATACAAACGCATAGAGGGCTTTAATTATGATAATCTGAACAGACTTGAAAAGACTGACCGTTTTTCAGAAGAACCAGATGTGGTGTATTCTGCCAATGGCAATATCGTGAAGAAGCAAGATGTGGGTGCCTTATTATATGGAAATACGGCCAAGCCCTATCAAGTTACGTCCGTAACACCCTTGGGGACAGCTGTGCCTTTGCGCGACCAACGCATTACTTACACATCATTCATGCGTCCGAAACGTATTGAAGAAAATGGCTACACTGCGTCTTTTGACTATACGGCAGATGCCTACCGTACGAGAATGATAGTGACGCATGGCACCGGACGGCTGCTGACACGCTATTATATTGGTGGGCGATACGAGTGTGATGTAGACTCAATGGGCAGCGAGGCGGAACGCTTTTACATAGGTGGTGACGCCTACACTGCTCCTGCAGTCCTCATCAGCCACGATGGTAGTGTCGGAATTGTCTATCAAATAGTACGCGACTATTTGGGCAGCATTGTTTATATAACGGATGACAAAGGCTATCTGAAACAAGAGCTGGATTATGACGCTTGGGGGCGTTTGCGCAAACCGCACTTGGAAACCTACTACGAAGCGGGTAGTGAACCAGAACTGCTACTTGGCCGTGGCTACTGTGGGCACGAACACCTGCCATGGTTCGGACTGATAAACATGAACGCCCGACTTTATGATCCCGTATTAGGTCGCTTCTTAAGCCTGACCCATACGTTCAAATGCCTGACTTTACGCAAAACTTCAACAGGTATAGTTATTGTCTGAATAACCCTTTGAAGTATGTGGATAGGGACGGAAAGAACCCTATTATTATAATAGGAATTGTTGCTGGTGCCTTTTTGGGCGGAGTCGTTGCAAATCATGGCGAACTAAACCCTTTCAGCTGGAATTGGTCGCAAGTTACAACCTATTTAGGGGTTGTCGTCGGCGGTGTTGTTGGTTACGCATGCGCTTATGGTATTGTGAACCCTGGAACATTTGGATACATATTCGGAGTTAGTAATGCATTCGGTGCTGCAGGATTGACAATTGGTGCTGCTGGCAGCTTAAGTAATTGGAACTTCCGATGGACAACAGCTGCCGGTGGAGGTGGAAACATCTCCATAAACTTTAATGAGATTGCAAGTAAAAGATATCTGAGTGACAGTAGATTTTTCCACGGAAGTGAATATGAGGCTTCAAAGCTACTAGTTGCATATTCCAAAATGAAAGGTGTAGAGGCTGCAAAGTATAAAACCGCTTATGGATATTATTTTGAAGAAACGGAAGGGTACTTCTTTTCAAAGGAAGTCGTTACAAACAACCTTACAAGATACATTGGGACACGTCCTGATGGAAATCATATCTATTATATGTCAAACACAAAGAATGGAGGAAAGCTATATCATATTATAGATAAAGTAATAAATGGAGTATCATACCCTTATCTGGATTTAGGTCTTGGACAGCAATTTGAAGTATCGGAAATGGACCACACGCATCCTGGCAATACGTCTCTGTCCCCAGACGATTCTTATCAAGGTATAATCCCTGTTCATGCTATTGGATGGGATGGAATAAAGAGAGATGCACTTAAAAGGGATGAAAGCGATGGCTCATTCTGGTATGGGGAGGTTCAGTGTCGCCCCAAACCAAAGTCCCACAAAAATAGAAATGATTAGTATGAAGAAATTTATTTGTGTTTTTTTGTTGTTGTATACTTATGCCGCAACAGTATATGCAGTTAACCCTTTGTTGCTAGACAGTATATATGGGGAAACCCCTTATGTCTATGATTTTGGGCCAGAAATGGATGAAGAGAAACTCAAACAAAAGGTGCGGACCTTCAATAAGAACATCTTAAGTTATATAACAGCGCATTGTTGTGATGAAATATTGTGTATTAAAGATAGTGCATTTGTAAACTTTATAACAAATGAAAAAGGAAGAGTTGACACTGTTTGGCTGGTACGAGATAAATCTTTTCCCTTTGAAAAAATCTATCGGTTTATCAAAAATTACGATTTCAATGGCCCTTTGGTTGAGTACGTTACTACACAACCTGAGTTATACGCTAAATCCTATTTGGTAAAGATTGTTTTGATTTTTGATAGAAAAAAACAGAGACTTCGTTCACTTTTTGATTTTGAATTGATAAAGAAGAACAGATAGATATGAGAAACAGGTACACCTACTTCTCTTTATTTAACATTGTTAAGGCGTGCGGACGCTAACGTATGAATGATAGATGTGTAGAGACGAGCATTTGCAAGTCTCTACACATGCTAAG
>NZ_BAIZ01000017.1 GCF_000613445.1 Hoylesella shahii DSM 15611 = JCM 12083 | reverse complement strand
TTTTTTCTACGACGCTTTCTCCATGAACATCCTTTCTCTTTATAATAAGCGTTACATCATCATTGGTCTTATCTTTTTTGTAGGGAGCATTGATCTCAACTCGCCCATCTTTCTGTAAAGGCAAACCTGTGGTCATTCCCTCCAAGAAGTCTTCCTTAGCATCATAATGAGCAAAATCTTGTCCCAAATAAGAAGAGGCATTGCCTATGATTTGGGTATAAGTTATCTGAGGTGCCCATACAACGCTGTCTGCAACTCCCGAATAACGTGATTGAAGTCGGAAGAATATCCTGTCACCTGCGTTGACTGACGCGGTAAGATTATCCTGTTTAATTCCTTCACCGAGGATGGAGTCTTTCTTTAAAACGTTCTTTTCTTTCTGGATGCTGTAAATGATACCATCGCCATAAGTAGTAGTTTTCTCAACCTTGCTAGAAATGGAAACCGTTCCCTTAAACGGAGCACACCATACACGCACCACATCATGCAAAGGATATTCTTTTTCAAGCGAATCCCTGATGGCTTTATAATCGGGAATAAAATTCTTATCAATCTCAGCATTCTGCCCGATGATGGGATTGCCTGTCCCAGTTGTTGAAGGTGTGAAAGTAGGGACTCCCTCCGCATCTATCTTGTTGAACCATACCGTACCATTTTTGGCAATATCTACCAGTCCGTCATTGTTGAAGTCGGAAAAATATACGGGGGTTTCCGTATTATCCCATGTCTTACTGTAACTTACACCCGGAGTGAATACGATGATATCCAATGCTGCATCAGCATTAACGGATTTGCTCCAGCTGGTACTTCGTGAAAACTCACCGATGTTCTTTATCGCAATACTTTTTCCAAAAACATTCTTACCTGTCGTTCCGAAGAGGTTTTTCCGATAACGCAATCCTCCGCCCGATTGGAACACCTTATCGGGGAGTCCGTCTCCATCAATATCTATGAGTACGTTCTTTCCGACACTGTTATTTTTTGACTGGGTGTAAGAGGCACCGACATTCATTGTACCAATACTAACGCCAAAGCCCACCATTAAGCCACCGCCATAAGTCCTTCCTTTCGAATAGCCGCCACCCAGCATCGTCAATTCATCGCTGCATTTGTCTATTTTGTGTTCTATTTGTCGAATATAGACATCTCTATCGTCTTGTTCTGCCGTCCACTGATCTCCCTTACCGAACATGCCATTCTTGATATCATTGTAATAGTCGAAACTTTGTGTGGCGACAAGCTGATCTTTACTGTCTTTTTGGTCGATACTTTTAAGCAGCGTTTTTCCAAATTCCCCTTCCTTGAAGTTCAGGTAGTATGCTCTGAGCAGTTCATCTTTATAAAAGACAGATACTTTTCTGAGCAACAGCGAGTCGTATTGCAATACACCCATTCTTGCTCCGCTTGTGATGTCTTTACGTCCTGTTGCCGTATAAGTAAAATTAACACTATGAATTCCCTCTTCATCTTTGCTACCCGTATAGCGGTAGGTATCGGGATAAAGGTTATTTCCTTTTTTGAGGTATTTGTAAGAAACAAAATTGCCGTGGGTGTCTTGTGTTTTGCAGAGTGCCCAGCGCAGGATGTTGCCTTGGCTGTCTTTGAGCACGGCACCTTCGTCCACCGTACCGTCCACGCCTCCGAAATAAGACACGGTACCGTCTTTGGAGGTTACTTCCCACGTGTAGTTCTGCGGACTGTCGCCCTTGCGGATAATCTTGGCAAAGCCACCCTCAACAAGCGGATAGAAACGTTTGTCTTTGGTTCTCGCAGGTGCATCGGCTGTGCGGTAGGTGCGGTCGTTGAGCTTACTACCCATAAGCAGGTAGCTTTCGCTTTCCTTATCGGCATCGAAACGGGGAACACCCCAGCGTGTTTCGATATCGATGCTTTGCAGAGGAAGGCTCCAACCGTAACCTACATAAGACGAACTGCCATCACTGCTGTATTGCAAGCCAACGCTCGGCTGCATGCCCGCCCGTCCTTTGGGCAATTCAAAGGGATAGCTTAGTGATGCCGTTCCGCTTTGATTGGCGGTGGAGGCGCTCACTGTTGTGATGCCAGCACTCGGGTCGGCCGCTTTGAGTTCGCTGATGCCCGTGGGTACGTAGTTCTGCGTTTCGGGATTCTCAGGTACTTTAATGATACCATTGATGACGTCGGTAAAGTGCGAGGTCTCGGCCACAACTAGCTCTCGGTCTTTATCCAAAACCTTATGCCGCAACATTACCCATTGGGCTTTTAATTCGTCGTAGTAGTAAGTGTGTATGTCTTCGGCGGTATAGCTGCGGGATAAGGGTACTATCGTATGGCACGGTGATGCTTGCCAACGAATGGACGAAGTGCTCGCCATGTGGCAGGAAACGGTAACCGGCGATGCTGTCTTTCGAGTTGGCGGCAACGGTAGGATTACTCCTGTCTGCCGTTACGTTCACCATGCCTGCGGGCAGGTGGGGCAGCTCGCCCTTTCTAAGTGGCGTAATGCTCAAAATCTTGGCATGTTCCATACTGCATGGGGCACTTTCAGCTCAGCGCGACCCACAGACAGAGAGTCTGCAAGGGTGCCGGCGAAGTATTTGCTTACCGTGCGTTTGCGAAAATCTTGCAAACGCTTGGACACATGGTTTCTTTTATTTGTCCTTGTTTCCTTTTCCCTTTCTGTTTCTTTCGTGCCCGTTACCGTATGTGCATACTTCTTTACCTGTAAAGATTGATTGTCTTTACCCGTTTTCTGTTCTTTGGCATCCGAAACATGAGCTTCCTTTATTTCTTGCTTATTGCTGATATGCGAAGTTCTCCTGTTGCCGTTACAAGAAACAAACAACAGAAACGCACTTAAAATAACCGCTGAAAAACATACCGACTTGTTCATAACTTCGTTTTTATGACTATTCCGTTTAATGGGAAACCGTTTACTTTATTGTCCTTATAAAATATATCCCTATCGCCTATTTCCTGATGAGTTTGACACTTTGTCTGCTCTCGCCACAACTCATCTCAAGTACGTATGTACCATTCATAGGCAGATGGCAACGGGTGGCATGATAGGTGTCGGCTGTGCGCGTCTCCTTTTGCAACAGGGTGCCATCGGGGGAATACAGCCTAAATTCAAGAGGGAGCGACTCGGACATTTCCACGCGCACATCAACGTTGCCGTCGGTGGTGGGGTTTGGGGACACGTCGTAACGGGCGAAACCGTCTTTGGCCATTGTCGATACGTTTAGCGTGCGGGTGGTGGAGCAACCTTCGGCGTTGGTCAGTTCGAGGATGTACGCTCCATCCTCGTCCAGCGTAACGCTCTCGCCACTCAGGTATCTACTTAGGGCTCTTCCATCGGCAGGTGTAATCGCCCTTGGTGTCAAGGTGGTAATCGCGAGATGCACCGCGGGCGAAACGTACGTCCTGCAACTCGGGCACATCGGCCATGTCGGCATTGGAAACCATGATTTCATTCAAAAGTGTCTTACCCGTATGGTCTTTGGCGGCAATCGTGTATTTGCCTTGTTGCAGGTCGGACACGGTGATAAGGCTGTCACTTGTGGATTGGCTGTAACATGCTTTTCCATCAAGGCTTATCGTAACATTATATGGAGCAGTGCCGCCTGCGAAAAGCACTTTGAGCTGTCCTTTTTGCGCTGTGGAACAGTGGGGCCGTGCTATTTCAACGGTTGCAAAGAAGTCTTTAGCGACACGAAGCGTAAAAATGCTTTCCCCCGCATCGGTGGCAATGCCTGCAAAGACGATGCTGTCGGCATGGCTGTCCTGTGCTTTGTAATAGCGTATTTGCCCGACGGGGAATTTTCCTGTACCGCTGTTGTCTACGGCGAGATAGTAATACTCGTCCTTTCCGAGTGGTTGCAGTTGATGGATGCTTCGGGTGTCGAAAGTCAAGGTGAGATGTTCTGCGGGCTGTCCTGTCGTTGTGGCGGCCCAGCATCGCTGCATCCATTTCCCATTTCCTTTGTCGGCAGTGAAAGAGAGTTGCTTGGCGTTGTCGCCCCAAAGGAGACTTGCGCCTTCGTTTATTGAGCTTGCAGACACTTTTACGACAGCTTCATTCTCGCTACTCTCGCCCGTGGTGCGGTAGAGTTTCGAAGTGGCGTCGCCGATGATGCCGGCAACGCGGTGGTTGTATGCTTTAAGCCGATAATAGTTACGGATGGTTTCGCCTTTGGAATTGAGGTAGGAATGGGCAAGGGTGATGCCGTGGCGAAGAGCGAGGGCACTCTCCACGCGCATGCGTTCGGCGGCGGTGAGGGCGCGGGCGTAGACCACATATTCCTCCATGCCGTTCTTTAGGCTCTTGATGGGGAGTCTCTCTTTGGTCATCCCACCCACATTGAGCGTGCCCCGCGTACCGCTTGCAGATGAGGTGCTATAAGCGTACAGGCGCAGTTGTGGCAAGGTGTCGCGCCCGGTGTAGTTCATAAAAGTGCCATTGGCAAGGTTGGCGGTGCGGGCCGTGGTCTGCACACGTTCGGTTTTTCCCGCTTGTGTGCTGACATTCCAAAGCAGCTGTTCGCCCGCTTTCTGTATATTCCCTACACCAATAAAGGTAAGGCCGCCAGCACCGGTAAGGCGTACAGGGGTATTGTCGTTGCCGTTTGCCCATTTCACAAAACCTGCCACTCCGCCAGGGGCTTGGCATTCCGGTTTCGGTTGAACTTGCGCTTGGGTCTGCGCTTGTGCCCGACTTGTCGTTATGGATACGGCGCACAAGAGCGAAACAAGTATGCTTGTAAGATGGAGTGTAGACTGTTTCATCGTCATTTCTGTTTGGTTAGGGGAATGGTATAGCCCACTGTCAGCAAAAGCAGGTGACTGTTGTTCGTGGCTTTGTGATAGTCGTAAGGGTTCTCGTTCGTCTTGATTAGGTCCATAAAGCCAAAACCATATTGCAGGCTGGCTTCGATGCCGTCCTTAAACGACGAGTAGCCTATCTTGAGCAGGGGCATCAGGTGCAAGCGCGCCCGAAATGTTTCTCTTAAATGTTCCTGTGTGAGTTTGTCCACCGAAACGTATAGAGCTGCACGATTGCTCGAAAAGTCGATGCCACCAGGATTGAGCGGGATGCACATGCCCACACCAGCACCCATATAAAGGTCGCTCAACAGGTAGAGTCGCGCGGTTACCTGCGGCATGATGACGTGATAACGAAAGACCGTCTTCTCGTCGATGTTGCCAATTTGCTTATGTTCCTTTAAGGTAGAAGATATCCACGTGTAGTCTGCCGCTAATTCAACGCCAAGGCGGTCGTGCCGCCAAAGGGCAAAAACGCCTATCGAGGGAACAAACGCACCGTTTTCGTCCATCGTATAACGAGGACGGACCGCTCCGTCTTCTACCAAGGCACCAAGGTTGCCGATAACGCTGTAACCCACTCCGGCACGAATGCCGATACGGGTTTGGTAATACCGTTTGTGCGAGAAAATACGCCTCGGCTTGGGCTCGCGAATGATTTCCGCCGTATCTATTACCACACCGTCAGATTCAGGTTCTATGCCTGTTTGTTGCTTGGGTTGTTCTTTGGGTGTTTCTTGCACAACAGCAGGTTCTGCTTTCTTTTCCATAACAGCCACTTTCTCTGCGGGTTGAAGAGCAGAGGCGGCAATAACCTTTCTTTTCCGCTTCGGCTTTGAAACCTTATGACACGCTTTTGGCGAAACTGTTGTCGTGCCTTGTTTCATAGTGTTTTGCGGGGTAGAAGCCGAGGGGGTTGCGTGTGGTGTCGGCACTTCCTCCTTGCCGTGTTTGCAAAGTCGTAAACACAACAGGATTATGAGGATAACGATTAACGCAACAATGCTGCTAATGACATTACGGCGGGTATTGGGAGTAGAATTGCCCATGGGCACTTTCCTATTATTTACATGAAATGTTTTGAAATAAAACCAAACCTAAATCTTATGCCTATCTTGGCAAAGAGGGGAAAGAGAGTAAGGATAAGAACCAGGGCAGAACTTATCGGATATTAATCATATAGCCCACCGTCAGTTCAATCTGCTGATTGTGGTTGTCGTGTTCCACCCAGTTATAGGTGTTTGTTTCGGTCTTGATACTGTTGGTCAGACTGTAATGATAGCGCAAGTCGAGTGTCATGCCGAATGGGAAGTCAAAGCCGATACCTCCACCCAATGCCGCATCGGGACGACCTTTGAGTTTGCCTTTGAGCATCCCTTCGGTCTCTTTTACGCTGGGATAACCCAACGCCGAGAACTTTGCATCTTCCTGATTACCCGTATAGGTTAGATTGCTTGGAGAGAGGTTTGCGCCAATTCGTCCGCCCAATGATACGTGCAGCGAGTTTTTTGCCTTAAAAGGATAGATATTGAAATAAGCGGCAAGCCCCAAATGATGATAACGAGTGGAGAGCGTGTAGTTCAGTTCGTTCTTGTCCTCGTAACGAACGCGCGCCGTTTTGTTATAATAGGCAATGCCTGCTTCAACGCCCCAAAGGCTTGCAGGCTGCCTATAAAGGAAAAACAACTCGGCACTTGGCACGAACTGTCCTTTGTTGTCGAACGAATAATTGGCGTAATAATCCTCGCTCACTAATATCTTGTCTACATGACTGTTGACACTATAACCGCCGCCCAAGCGGACACCAGCATTGAAAGCACCCTCCTGAGCACTTAGCGAAAGACAGGAAA
Organism: Hoylesella shahii DSM 15611 = JCM 12083; assembly: GCF_000613445.1. GTDB lineage: Bacteria > Bacteroidota > Bacteroidia > Bacteroidales > Bacteroidaceae > Prevotella > Prevotella shahii. The sequence continues at coordinate 60,607 of NZ_BAIZ01000017.1, read as the reverse complement.
CGATAAAAAGAATAAGTAAATTAAATTTTGTGCCCATAACAGTCTAACTTTTTTGTTGTTAATGTTTCTAAGAGACTGAAGTTCCTCATTCTTCCGCAAATTTAATCATTCTTTTGGAACAAGCAATGTTTTTGCGAAAAAATATTGTACAAATAGAAAGATGCAGCATAGATAGGCTTTTATTAAAACTGGTAAAACGCCCAAAATATTCAAAAAATGCCACAAGGTAAGAATAAATTTAGAGCATATTTTACTTGTGCATGCCCTGCAACCGCTTGCGATGGCGGTAGTATGTGTGTGCGTTTTCCAAGCCATTGATTATACGCGCGCAATCCAAATAAAAGATTTTGTAAATTTTTCAGCATAAAATTTAACATAAAAAGAGCTACTTCTCTTCACCAACCGTAAACCTTGTTGCAAATAATCGATTCTCGCGAAGGTTTGTTTTGAGGCAAAAAGGGTGATAAGAGTAAATGCAGAAAAATACATTCGCTTTGCATAAAAACTCAATTAGTGTCAGTTTAGTGGCTATTTGCAGGTAAAAGGTGTGCGTTTTGCTGCTAAACGTATTGTGTTTTGGTGCTAAACGCATTGCATTTTGCTGCTAAACGCAAGGTGTTTTGCTGCTAAATGCAAGGTGTTTTGCTGCAAAATGCAAGCCAAAGTGGTGCTAAACACAAGGCAATAAGCATAAAAATTCACTGCAAAGTAATAGGAAAAACCTTCTCTACCCATCGAAAACGCGGCCAAAAAGGGTCAAAAAATCCGTAAACAAGTAGACATTTCATAGCAAAACGGGTAAAATCGGTCTTATGAAATTTAGAGTTTACAACCAAACTAGAATGGCAAAATGGTGCAAAATGCAGGTTTTGTTCTCAAAAATAGACAAAACAAAAGACGAATAAAGTGAGAATAAGGAACTTTTTACCTACTTTTTAACCTCTTTTAGTGCTAAAATGAAGTAAAAAGCAGAGTGAATATGTAAAATAAAATAAATATTAATTTGTTGATAATTTAGACATCTAGCTCGTTTTGCAAAGTAAAAGAGGACCAATAGCTCATTTTGCAGGCTAAAAGAGTAATGCCATTCGGTATATACTCATGTTTCGCCCATTCAAGGTGCCGACAATAAAACAAAATCTGTTTAGAATCCAATGAGCGATTGGGGTTTGAGAAGCCTCAAAATTCAATGTTAGTATGCTCAAAATGAGCAATACGCCCCCTAAAACCAACCAAAGCAACACCATATTGCCAGTAGGGCATTGGTGTTAATTGGCTAAACACACGCTAAGACAATGATTTGATTTGCCCTTTATCAAAAAGAGCGAACTAGCAAAATTACATAAAGAATAAAAACAACGCAAATAAATTTATGCTTTTATATTAAACATGCTTAGAAACATGTGCGAATATGCCATTTTGTACACTCTATTTGCTTTTTTCTGCATCTTTGTTAGCATTTTCACGGTTTTACTAAATAACTACATCTTTCTATTCATCCCTTTATGTTGTGTTTTACGAAGAGATTGCAATGAAGTAACAACACGTAACTAGAGTTCTAAAACATTCTTTTGGATGGCGCAAAAATGATTGAATGTTGTCTTTTCAATGATGATTTAAATCACAAAGGGTGTTGAAACGTAATTGTTGAAAATGCATTTTACACTGAAACCAGCGCGATTTGCACATTAAATCACGCATCATTTTCGGCAAAAGCCAACTTTGTTTTGCTCCGTGGCTTTTATTATGCGTGCTTAAGTGGTCTGCGGTTCGCCTTTGAGCCATGCCCCCCACTTTAAACGCGCAAGGAAAAGCAGTCCGCGAATGGTGAGTTCCACTGCCATAGCCACCCAAACACCCTGCAAGCCATACCATTGTACCAGCACTGCAGCAAGCGTCAAGCGCACTCCCCACATGCTAAACAAGTTGATGAGCGAGGGTTTTAGCGTGTCGCCTGCTCCCACACAAATACAGTTACCCACGATGGCAGCAGCAAACATGGGTTCTGCAAAAGCTTCTATGCGTAGCACTTGTGTGCCTAACGTGGTGATTTCTTCTACTGGTGTCATCAAAGCAATCATCTCTGGGGCGAACACATACATCACAACGCCCATCAAAGCCATAACGGCCATACCCATAATCATCGTTAGCTTGGCAAAAGTTCTACACAAACGGTATTGTCCTGCGCCCATACTCTGCCCCACAAGTGTAGTGGCGGCGTCGCCTATACCATAACCGGGCATATAACAAAGACTCTCTGCGGTGATGGCAAATGTGTTTGCGAGATGGCTATATTGCCCAATGGTGCCACGATATAGGTGCTAACCACATGCGCACCGCTCATCAATACATACTGAACGGCCATTGGTGCGCTTATCTTTATGGCCTTTCGCACATAGCCCCACATCCAAACAAACCGTCCTTTGTCTAGTCGAAGGGCTAGAATGGACGACCTAAACAGTGCAAACCATGCCTCTACGCTGGCTACAATGGCAATAGAAAGCACTGTGCCTAGTGCTGCTCCTGGCACGCCAAGCCCTACAACGTAGATAAATAGATAATTAAATGCCACATCCAACACGCACATCATCACGCTCATAATACTGGGTATCTGCATGTTGCCCGCACTCTTTAGCATGTTAGACGAAAAAATTCCTAACTGCAAGAATGGCACCGAAAGGGCATAAATAAGGAAATATAGGGAGGCATCGTGGGATATGTCGGCGCCTCCACGTAACCAAATGGGTAACTTAAAGGCAATGAGCGAGGCGCAAAACGTAACAAGAAGGCTGAAAACAAGCGTGGAAATGAGTCCGTGACGCATCACTTGACGAGCCTTTACAAAATCGTTTGCTCCGATAAAGTGGGCTACTTGAACCGAAAAGCCTAACGAAACGGCCGAACAAAGCCCACCAAACAGCCAAGTGGCCGACTCAACTAGTCCGATTGAAGCTGAGGCTTCGGCACCCAGTTTGCCTACCATGGCCGCATCAATATAAAACATGAGCACAGTGGTTACTTGTGCCAATATCGACGGGATGCTAAGTCCTACGATAAGACTCACCATCTCTTGCTGTGTCATTGTTTTTCCCTGCCTGATGCTGGCAAGCAATTCGTCGTTCCTTTTCTTATTAAACATGCCAACATTGTTGGTTGGTGTTAGCCACACTGCTTTTTGTGAACGGCCTAATGTGTAAATTTTCTGTGCCAGTGCTATGCCTATGGCGTTGTTGTGGTTCATGCTAGCGGGTGGCTTTGTTGTACCCAAGTTGCCAAGCCACTCTTATCCATTCGTTTTTAGCAGCAAACTACTTGCTCCAACCATTGCGGGCGTACTTGGGATTAACCGAAAACTCGGCTGCTCCAACATCCAAATCGCCACTGTTGGGCACGCGATATTGCCCCCAAGCACAGGGCTTGCTCTTCTTTGTGGCATAACTTTGCCATGTGCCAGCATACTGATTGTTGCTATAGCTATCCGAGAAGTCGTCGATATCGTCGTAAACAATCTCTCCTTTATTTGTCTCATACCAGTAGAACAACAGATATCCCACAAACACGCCACTACCCTTTTGTAGCGCATTTTCTGCAAATCTGTACTTGGCAATGGTACAGCCACGGCGCTTAAACTGCCCTTTCATCGAGTTGTCTAATCCAAAAGTGGGATGACTGAACTGCCTATTCTCTACCACATCTATTGTGCCCTGGAAGTTGCAACGGTTGGTTCTTACCATCGTAACGCCAGTCACCGAGTAACGATTTGCAGTGCTTTTGCGCACGCTCTGCAAACTTATATCAAACTTTTGATAGTTGTTGCCGATGTATCCGATGTATGCTGTCGAACTGTTTGACAACACATGGGTGAAGTTGGTCGTTACTTTCACGGGCTTACTGTCTACTATTTTAGCCACAATCCAGCTAGGGTATCGGGTCAACTCAACCTTAGTCTTACTGTTCAAGCCTATTGTTGCTAATATCAGCAATAACAAACCGCACGCTATTTTTCTTGTCATTATACGCTTAACTTATATTTCATAATACATGCACACAACCGCTTTGCAAAGAGTTACGTTCGTGTTGCAACATTTGTTTTTAGTAAAAACCTGAGATTACAGGGCTATGCTGGCAATCAGAGAAAGCATAGTACACATGCTTTTGAGGCAAAAGTACGAAGAAATTCCGAAAAACACTCTGTCTTTCGATAAAATATTTTTGAGCTAAAACCAATCTTAACTCCAGGTCAAATAACTATTTTATAGATAGTGTTTCTCATAACGCTAAAGCTTGAACACCAAACAAGCACGCTGATACATATCAAGGCTATGCAATTTCCTTAATTAAGTTAGCATTTACGACGTTTCAGCATTTCGCGACACAGCAACAAACGGCTCAAAGTAAATAAAATTCAAGACAAAAAATAAACGGCTGCCATGAAGCTAAGTCTTCATTACATGCCGCACACCGGTTGCGAAAACAGTCATTGTGCCTTCTCACTGCCGGAAGGCGGGGGGAACATCTTGTTATCCTATCCCCACCGCATTGCCCAATGCAGCTTTTGCTGCAAGAGGGCGTCATCTAAACATCTTTCTCTTTTTACCTTATCAAACTAACCTATTGAACCATCAATGTAAATGTCTGTTACCTTAAAGTACAATCTCTATTTATTACCTTGATTTCTACTACCTATATTAATCCTGAAATTATCAATCTTACCTATCAATACCTAACCTAAATATGTATCGTTACCTGAAAAAATACTCAATCTTTGTCCTTTAATCTAGTCTAATACATTAACATGTTTCCTTTATTCAATTCTTTCTTACCTATGCTTGAATACCTATGACTATCCTTTATATCAATCTTTCAGAATTATTTTATACTCTCGGACTTAACCTTGTGCAGGTTTTCATGTCTCGTATTTCTTATCTAGCGTCTCCCATTCAGTTGCAATGGGCTATGTTTGTCCCAATACAATCTAAATGCCTCTCAAAAGTAATACCATCTACCTAAACAAATTGGATCACTCCAACAACTAAACAATCTTCAATCTTATACTTAACTAAACACCTACTTTATTCTTTTCTCTCAAACTTCTCACAATGTCGAATCATTTCTTGATTGTGATTGGTTTTCTTTTTACGATGCAAAGTTACATCTGTTTGCGCAAACAGCCAAGAAAAAAAACATGTTATTTATCACCATTTGCCCACTTTTGACGTGAATCAAGCCAAATTGTGACCGCACACAGCCGTAAAAGAGAGCATAAAAACCGCATAAAACCTACAAAATGAGCGATTTGCACGGCTTTATTTCACTACTTGTGAAATAACCTAAAAATCGTATTAAAAAGAAAATCAATAGCCTTCATTACTCAAAATCTAGAAAAAAGAACAAATTTTGGGATTGAAACGAACAACCATCTGTTTCTTTTCTCTGGCCTTCTTCCTCTCAATTGTGGGTAAAAAGTTGGTGATAAGAACCCGAAAACGGCGTTTTCTATCTCCTCTTGCCACTAAAACTAGGGGTTAACGTGGCTAATCTGCCTGCGATTGCATGGATTTTCTAACCGCTTACAGCGCCATACTTCATCTGTTTGCGCCCGAAGCGTGCCTTTTTCCGCCTTTTTTTTGCCTTTCTTCTGTCCTATTTACGCCCAACGCTCATGCAAAGGTTGTCGTTCTAGTAGCTCAATTGCAACTTGGCATCACCTCTACTACCTCAAATCACAAACTTATTCCACTATAATGGACATCTGTTGGCACGCTTACACAATATATATATAAGACGCGCGTTATCAAAGTATGCAATGGACAGACAGAATTAGGCAAACAAAAATTATCCTTGTGGTGGTGGCAACGATTATTGTTGTGGCATCACTTGCCGTGTCACGCATGCTTACACGCGACCTCGAGGTCGAAGAACGCCACAAAATGGAAATTTGGGCCGAAGCAATGAGAACGCTTAACCTTGCCGACGAAAACACCGACCTCAACCTGGTGTTGCGCGTTATCAACGACAACAACTCCATTCCCGTGGTGGTTCTCGATGCTAAAGGCCATGTGCAGTCGGCGCGCAATGTTAATGTGCGTGGCCAATCAGATGCCGACAGCGTGAAAAAGGTTAACGCAATGGCGCAACAACTACTTGCCGAAGGACGATTTGTGCGCATCTCGCTCAACGATGCGTCTAAAAACGAATATATTTATGTGTGTTATGCCGACTCGCTCATGCTGCAACGGCTGGCCATTTACCCTTATGTGCAACTGGGAATAGGACTAATTTTTGTGCTGGTGGCTTTGATGGCGTTGCGAACCTCTAAACGTGCCGAACAAAACAAAGTGTGGGTGGGACTTTCTAAAGAAACTGCTCACCAACTGGGTACGCCTATTTCTAGCCTGATGGCCTGGACCGAGGTGCTAAAAGAAACGCACCCCGATGATGATTTGATACCCGAAATGGAGAATGATATCAAACGCCTGCAACTTATTGCCGACAGATTTTCTAAAATTGGCTCGCTACCCGAACCTCTACCCGCTAGTCTTAACGAAGTGATGGCGCACGCAATAGACTACATCGACAAGCGCACACCCAAGCGTATTAACCTCGTTACGCAGTTTCCCAGCGAGGATATTATCCTTAACCTCAACGCTTCGCTCTTTGAATGGGTTATCGAAAACTTGTGTAAGAATGCTGTCGACGCCATCGGCGAACAACCTGGCACCATCACTTTGTCTATGCAAAAAACAGCGCAAAAGGTGATTATCGAAATTTCAGACACGGGCAAGGGCATTCGCAAAAAGGATATTGGCAACGTTTTCCGACCGGGTTTCACCACAAAAAAACGTGGCTGGGGACTGGGTTTGTCGCTTGCCAAACGCATTGTTGAAGAATATCATCAAGGCAAAATCATGGTGAAAAGCTCGGAAGTGGGCATTGGCACCACCTTTCTTATCGAACTAAAGGCCTAAGTTTAGCTGCATCGTACTGTGCTTGGCGAGGCTTTACGCCTGCATTTAGTGCTACTACCCCTCCCGTTATTGGCGCAGTACGCTCCACGCGCTCACACCCCTAATACATGCTTTTGCACATTCCGCATAGGTAATTACATATAACAGGCAACCGCCTTTCGCCCAAAGCCCCAAAGATAAAAGGAGAAATAAAAAAAATATCCCAACCACTTAAACAAGCAGTTGGGATATTTTGTGCGCCTGATAGGACTCGAACCTACACGTCGCGAAACACTAGATCCTAAGTCTAGCGCGTCTACCAATTTCGCCACAGGCGCTAATTTGCGGTGCAAAGGTAGTGTTTTTTTATGGCCAAGCCAAATTTTTACGATCTTTTTTATGCATTAATTGCATTCGTACCCTTTTCCAAACGCCATCAATAGGCATAAATACAAGTGTTTTGCGGTATATTTTGCCATCTTGCCCAATACAAACAACTATTAAAAGAACCTTAATATCCATATTTTATCGCGCAATATCGTACCCATAGTGCTGAAAAGCACTAATTTTACAGCCCTATTCAAGGGCACACGCCCTTAAACACAAGGCGCTGCATTCAACTGCAAGCATGAGCAAGACTGCCCAACATGCAAACATTGAGCCAACAAAGTGCCTTATAACCAACTGTTAAACCCCATCATTTGCATCAAAACAATGAAAAGATTAAAGTATCTTACCGCCTTCATCTTGCTCTCTTGCGTTCTTTGTTTCTGCGCCTGCAGCCACGACGAAGAAGAAGAGCCCACACTCCCACCCACACGCGAAAACTTGTTGGGCGTTTGGGAGATTACAAAATACATACGCATTCATGGTCCTAAAGAAGAAAGAGACGACTATGTTAAAATTTATACTGAAGACGACCGCAGATTTCGTTGGAAACTCACTCCCAACAACATATTTTACTATCTTTACGAGGTTATTGAGCCCGAATATGTGGTGGCATGGGATGGAGAATGGGGCGCGCCCGACTTTGGGGTGGGCCGCTTCAGAATTAAAGGCGACACCATTATCACCCACTTCAACTATAAACTGAGCAACGGCAAGAATTCGCATCATGTATGGAAAGACAAGGTGTTAAGGCTTACTAAAAACAAGATGGAGGTGCAACGCGTTAACAGATACTTACCCAAGCTTGAGACTTATCGCTTCTGGTTAAAACGCATAAGATAAACTTAAACATGGGAGCTACATTCTGCATCTACACCAACGCCCCAACGCTGCACCTAACACCAGAACTCAACGCCTGCATTTGGCGCTGTTGCGCTGATAGAGCATTTTGTTTCTAGTGCATATAAAGCAAAAGATAGCATCGGCGCTTGCCTATGCTATCTTTTTTGTTTCCATGCCTTGCATGGCTTAAATATGTTTGTTGATGCCTTGCTCGCGCTACAAGCCTTTACTTTGTGCGTATATAAAATCTAACTCCACAAGGTGCTCGCTGCCACAGCTCTTACATTTCTTATCGAAAAGAGCAAACAGGCATCGTTAAAAACTTATTCGTCAGCCTTGGCAGGCTCGATAACGCGCCAAATAACGCTAGCCAACGCGCCGCCTACAAAAGGACCAACGATGAAAATCCACAAGTTGCTCAATGCCGAAACAGGACCACCAGCACATTGTGCAAGGAAAGCAGGACCAATTGAACGGGCGGGATTAACCGATGTGCCGGTGTAACGGATGCATACCAGGTGAACCAAAACCAGCGACAAACCAATAGCTAAGCCTGCAAAATTGTTGGTAGCACCGTTGGTCTTAGAAGTTGCACCAAGAACCACAAGCACAAAAACACAGGTAAATACAATCTCGCAATCAAACCACCAGCAACGCTAACGCCATCTTGCAAGTTGTTTGAGCCCAGTGCTGCGCCTGCTTGAGCAAATTCCACACCTGCACTAGACACCAACAGGTAAAGGATGCTAGCACCTAAAAACGCGCCAATAACTTGGAATACCATATACATACCGCAATCCTTAGCGCTCATGCGTCCTGAAAGAAACACACCAAGGGTGATGGCGGGATTGATGTGACAACCAGAAATGCCACCAATGGTATAGGCCATAGCCACAACCGATAAACCAAAAGCTAATGCTGTGCCAATAACTGTTCCGGCATTGGCCACATCGGCGCAGTTAGACGAACAGTTTAAACTTACGGCAACGCCGCAACCCATCAAGACTAGCACCATTGTGCCAATCATTTCTGCTAAATATTTTTTCATACTCTCTTAATTGATTAATTTATAACTGAATACTAAAATTATTATCCTGTTTTATTTGATGCTGCAAATTTACAGTAAATAATTACACTATGCAACTTCTTATCACCTTTTTCGGTTATTTATTTTCTTGCAGATTAGAATTTCAAACTGTTAAAAAACTGCATCTTATTACACCACACTGGTGCCTGTTTTGTGTTATTAGCCTGCGAAGGGTTGTCTATTGAGTGGTATTAACCTTTACATATCCCACCTTTTACATAACTAACACGTCTCACAATACCTAATCTTGTGTGCCTTTATCCCGATAACACCAAGATGAACTATGGTATAAAAGGTGTTGCGTCTTGACTGAGAATAAAGGCTTAACGCTACGTTAAAAAAAACACAAAAAACAATTTCTAAGCGTTTTTCTCGCGCAATATCAGTTGATTAAACTATCTTTGCGAATGATTAATGACCAACTTGAAGATTTAACGTAAACAACATCCAAACAAAATGGCAACACGCTTGCCCAAAACGAGGGGAAAAAGTAAGACTAGAATGTTTGCTGCACACAGCGCCCTGCTGCCCTTGCAATAAATGCATGCGCCAAAGTTAGCAAAATCACCCCCTCAAAAGGTTACCCTAAAAAAGGCTTTCGCGATGCCGTTTGCAGTTTTAACGCTTATGCCTTGACATTCAATCAAATAATTAAACTCAAGAATTATGAAAAAAACAATCATCTTTACACTGCTGTCTTTGGCACTTTGTCTGCCAATAGCAGCACAAGACGTTAGATTTGGTGCACTTGCAGGCGTAAATGTACACACAGCAAACTATTTAGATGCGAAAATGGGCTTCGGCATTGGAGCTAAAGCCGAGTTAGGTTTTAAAAACTTAACCGAGGGTTGGTATGCAGATGCTTCGCTACAATTTGAGTCGCACCCTTGGCAAGTGAAATTTGATGGCCTTGGAACTAATCTCTATAAAACGTTCACCGAGCATGCCTCGCCTTGGTATTTGATGCTTCCCATACACGTGGGCTATAAATTTCCGGTGTCGCAAAACGTAAAACTGCTGGTTAATGGCGGTCCTTATGTCGGAATGGGATTGTTTGGAAAACTTAAATACGAAATGGTGAAGCTAGACGATAAAACCGAAGAAGGAACTACATACGACAATGTGTTTACGGCGAAAGATGGCTTTGGCAATAAGATTCAAAACCGTTTTGCATGGGGTGCTGGCGTTCGCGTGGGCCTAGAAGTGAAAGATAAGTATCAGTTTATCTTAGGTTATGACAGGGGTTTTAACCAATTCTATTCTAATTTTGGCAATTCTAGAATGGGTCTCTACTCGCTTTCGTTTGCCTATATGTTCTAAAAATAGCTTATTGAAAAAACATTAGCAGTGCTTTGAAGCAAGTGAGCACCGCAAACAGCAATAATAAAAGGGGCAACGCAATGTGGTTGCTCCTTTTTTATTTTGTGCTCGTGGCTCGTTTATATGTGTTTACGCACAAAAAGGGTGTGTATTTGGTGGAGCATTGTGTTCTAAGAACGAAGCCACAAAGTAAATTATCTTTACAAACACACCTCTCTCGCCCCACCCATCTAGCGAAAAAAGAGCAGTAAAAGCACTATAAAAGGTAAAAAATGAGGGTGGATGCTGAGGCGAAGTAACGCGTTTTCGTCTGCTATTTCTGCGTTTTCATAGCATTTCACCTTTCTAGAAGCATCGGCACAACAGTTTTTCGGCTCCTCATTTAACCCTACTTTGGCGCATTTTGCTGCATTTAGTCGTGCGTTTTGCTGCATTTAGCCATGCGTTTTGGTGCATATAGCCTTGCGTTTTGCTGCTAAACGAACTGCGTTTTGGTGCTAAACACACGGATTTTGCTGCATTTTGCGGGTTTATAGGGGGTAAAAAAGGGGTGTTTTAGGCATAAAATAGCACAAAACACTAAATATCAGACTGTTACAAACTTTTAAAATACGCGCATAAACAGAGACGAGTGCAGGTTTGCGAACAAAGAAGGCACTCATAATGTTAAAATTTGGTGGATTATTTTTACAAAACCATCTTCATAAACCACCAACCACACATGAAAAGGAAAAGGTGCTACGGGCGGAAGCAGCGCCCATAGCACCTTTAAAAGATAGCCACCCCAACAGCAAATAAAGGCCAAGGGCATACAAGTTTAATTCACAAGCAACATTCGAGCATACTCAATGAGGGTGTCTTTACCCGAAGCTGCATCCAAAATGTTAAGACTAACAGGATGCGTTGGCGCAATACCAAACTCGGTGTTTTTGCCATCGCGGTCGTAAATGGGGCAAGCCGAGAAGCGCACCGTCCAGCCATTGGGCAGCTCGCTGGTGAAAGGTAGACCTGCGCCACCACCAGTTTGGTCGCCCACCACAGCCACATTGGGCAAGCAAAGCATATATTTCACAAACTCGTTGGCAGCACTAAACACGCCCCTATTGGTGAGAACCACCACCTTTTTTTGCCACCTTAGCCCATTAGACGGTTTAAGAATTTGCTCGCGAAGAGGTGAAAAGTCGTTGTGTCCACGCCCTGTTTTATGCTGAATATAGCCCACTTTCACCTCTTTATTAGTGAAACGTGCAGCCAATGTTTCGGCACTAGAAACCATTCCGCCGCCGTTGTCGCGCAAGTCGATAATCAATCCATTGCAAGGAGCAAGATAAAGCAATATGCGGTCGAGATTACCAGCACCGAAATCGGTAGTAAACGTTGAGCAACGCAGATAGCCCACATTGTCGTTAAGTATGCAATACTTCATTCCGGCCGCTATTTTATAGCTTGTTCCGATGTATTTTTTTATGAGGTCTTCGCTAAAGTTACTGGGATAATCTTCTTTCCACGACCAGTTGCGGCCCACGTCAAAGGGTGCAAAAAGGTTAACATGGCCGTCTTTTAATTCGGCCAGCATATTAGAAAGCACCTCGAAGGTTTGCTCTTCGGTCATATTGTCGCCAAACTGTGGTGCATATTTGTTGTAAACAGCATTCCAATCCAGTCCGTAAGTCTGCTGTTTATAGTCGAAGAAGCAATAATTTTCGTCGATTATTTGCCATAGTTTTTCGAAGTTCCCGCGTGGGCTATTGTCATACTGTTCCACATCAACGCATGCGCCAAGTGTAAAACAGAGTGTAAGAAACATGATAAGCGTGCGTAAACGATTGGTTTTCATGGTGCAATCTTGATAAGAGTGAAACGTTTAACCAAGCCAATAACCACGCCATGCGTGTAGACATGCGTTTTAAGGTTGTTGACAGCCGACTGCTGTATGTCGCCCAAATACCCCAGGCGCACAGTGGAATGGAGCACGGGAAAATCAACAGTGAGCATCTGCCTAAACGAGGGAGCAGAGGCAATGGTGGTGGGTACGATGTTGTGGTCGTAGTTGCCTTGAGAGAAAATCTCGTAATACGACTGCCCATAATTGGGTGAGAACATCACGCCCACCAACGGCACGCTCACCTCGTAACGTAAAAGCAGTGGCACATTGGCCACACGCACCTTGTAACTGGCCACTGCCGAAGGAGCGAAATGCAAGAACAGGCGTGCTTGGGCAGGATTATTAGAATTGTGGGTGTTGTAGATAAAGCCCACGTTGGCCTCGGCCCTTGCGCCCACTTGCAGTTGTAGGCGCTGTTGGAGCAAGCCAAATGCATAGTGCACACCATAACCAAAGCTGTACATGCCTGCTATCTCGGTGCCACTCTGTGCTCTATTCTTTAGGTAGCCACGTTGCCTGTATGGGTGAAAAGCTGAGAGAGGGGTTTACCTTCGCGTTCGCGCTGGTTGGAAGAGATAAAACGGAGGTCGGTGCCAGTGTAGTGTTCGGGCGAGAGATAAGTGTCGAGCACCTGCGCACGACTGATGCCTAGCATGCGAGCAGTGGTTGTTATCTTGCGGTTAGTCTCTAGCGCGTAGGCATCTGGTAGGGTTTGGGCCTGCACCAAGGTGCTGATGCACAACAAAAGCAGGCAGAAGGCCCACCCCGCCCACGTTGATTGGCGAACGCGAGCGGGAAGATGGCCGTTGATAGATGTTGTTGCGTTTGCCATGTAAGGCAACGAGAAAACATTAGGGTTCATCTTGAAACAGACTAGTTTGTTGAGGATTGGGCGTGGACTTAACGCGAGGCGAAGAAGAAGCCGTGGAAGCAGCACCGCTAGCATTGCCATCGGCAGAATTGGTGTCGTCATCAGGTTCGGTTTCAGGTTCGGGCTGGCGCGTAGGTTCTAGTTCTTCCACGTGGTCTACATGCCAAGTGGTGATGCGTTTGCCCTTAGCTTTAAAGCCTTTGATGGCAACAAACTCTTCAACATCAATCTCCATGGGTGCCCGTTCTTTGTCGGAGCCACCGAAAACCACTTTGATACGGGGGTAAGGTTGGTCGGAGAGGAAGAGCAGTTTATTCTTGGGGTTATCGCCAAGGAAAGACTGCTTGCGTTTAGAGCCTTCCATCACAAAGCGTTTGACGTATGCAAAATTATCGTTATCGGCATCGAGCACCACGGCGCTCCACACTTTGCTTTGGTCCCACTTCTCAATAATTTTCAAATTATCCTCATAATGGTTATTGGCATCGAAGTCAGAGAGGTAGAACTCGCAATTGTCGAGCACCACGAGAATAGAATCGTTCTCGTTGAACTCGCCAAGCAGTTGGCCATGGTCGTCGTAGTTGATGCGATTTACATCAGGGTCGAACCACACTTTTCGTCCTCCCAGGGTGCTATGTCCGGCTTCGAGCAAACCAATTTTCTTTATAGGTCGTTTGCAAATGATGTTACCGCGCGAGGTTCTAGCCTTAATTATCACCTTAGAGAAATCGAAATCCACCACACATTTCTTACGACTGATGGGCGATTCGGGTTCGAGTATAACGCGAATGGTTTCGGCTTCGCCATTGGGGTTATCGGTGAAGTACACCACTTTCGAGCCAGCAGTGCCTTGGGTAAGGTCGTATTCGCGATCGCGCGTCATGCTAGTAACATTAAATCGCTTAATAAAGTAGTTGCCCTCTTTGCCATCGCGGTACACCATATTATAAGTGGTGCGTCTGTCGTTGCGTTTATACACTTGGAGATGCATCACGTTTTTGCCCACAAAAATTTTGTCGGCCACGCGCACCAGCTTGTATTTGCCATCACGATAGAACACCAAGATATCATCGATGTCAGAGCAGTTGCACACAAATTCATCCTTTTTGAGGCCTGTACCGATAAATCCTTCGCGGCGGTTGATATAGAGTTTTTCGTTGGCTTCCACCACTTTCGTAGCCTCAATGGTTTCAAAGCTCTTTATTTCAGTGAGTCGTGGATGGTCTTTACCATACTTTTCGATGAGGAATTTAAACCATTTGATGGTAACATCCGTCATGTGAGCCAGGTCGTGGTCGATACCATCAATTTCTTCTTTGATACGTGCGAGCAGTTCGTCGGCTTTATCTTTGCTAAACTTAAGAATGCGTTGCATTTTGATTTCCATCAGTCGCATGATGTCATCGCGTCTCAATTCTCGAATAAAATTGGGTTTGAAAGGCGTCAATCGGTTGTCGATGTGTTCAACAGCGGCATCCATATTTTCGGCATTTTCAAACTTTTTATCTTTATAGATGCGTTCTTCGATAAAGATTTTTTCGAGCGAAGAGAAGAAAAGTTGTTCAAGCAGTTCGTCTTTTCTTATCTGTAGCTCCAGCCTTAGCAGTCCCATTGTGCTGTCAACATTATGTCGCAGCACCTCGCTAACGGTGAGGAAGCAAGGTTTATTGTCTTCGATAACGCAGCAGTTGGGCGAGATATTAATTTCGCAATCGCTAAAAGCGTATAGGGCATCGATGGTTTTATCCGACGAGATGCCCGGTGCGAGGTGCACTTGTATTTCAACTTCGGCCGCTGTGTTATCGTCAACGCGTTTTGCTTTAATTTTACCTTTGTCTATGGCTTTGAGAATAGACTCGATAAGCGTGGTGGTGTTTTTGCTAAAGGGTATTTCGCGTATCACCAGTGTTTTGTTGTCGAGTTTTTCAATCTTAGCCCTAACCTTTACAGAGCCGCCCCTTTGTCCGTCGTTGTATCGGCTAGCGTCGATAGAACCACCCGTGGGGAAGTCTGGATAAAGCTTAAAGGGTTTGCCTTTAAGGTAGAGAATGGCAGCCTCACACAGTTCGCGCATGTTGTGGGGCAGTATTTTAGAACTTAATCCCACGGCAATACCCTCGGCCCCTTGCGCCAAGAGCAAGGGAAACTTCACGGGTAGGGAGATGGGTTCTTTGTTTCGTCCGTCGTAGCTAGCTTGCCATTGAGTGGTTTTGGGATTGAAAACCGTGTCGAGAGCGAATTTAGAAAGCCTCGCTTCGATATAACGTGGTGCGGCAGCGCGGTCTCCAGTGAGGATATTTCCCCAGTTGCCTTGCGTATCGATAAGCAAGTCTTTCTGTCCCATTTGCACAAGAGCGTCGCCAATAGAGGCATCGCCATGAGGGTGAAATTGCATGGTGTGTCCCACGATATTAGCCACTTTGTTGTACCTACCATCGTCCATGCGTTTCATCGAATGCAAGATGCGTCGCTGCACAGGCTTTAATCCGTCGGCGATATTGGGTACGGCACGTTCCAGGATAACGTACGAGGCGTAATCCAGAAACCAAGTTTGGTACATGCCACTAAGGTGATGCACCGCCGAGGCGTCGAAGCGGTCGGCGGGTTTATAGTCGGAGTGGGTTTCAACACCCTCTTCCTCATTTTCTTCTTGTTCCATTTCGTCGGCTTTATTCAAGCCATCGTCTTCAAGTTCGTTCGGGTCTTTTATTTCGTCGTCCATAGTGTGAGTTTCTCTTTTTGTCTCATTGCGTATGAAACAGGTACACCAGTCTGTTTATTCTGTATCATGCAAAAATACAAATAAAACTTGGATTAGCGATATTTTACTATTAACAATTATTTATTTTGGACACTTTTGCCTAGCTATGACTTTCTCTTACGAAAGGTATGTTCAAGAAAAATGTCCCATAAAGGCGCAATTATTATGCTTTTGCTCACAGCCTTTTTTCATTTATCTAGCATCACCCTTTTCACTTTCGATGTACCATTCATTAAGTATATTGAAATAAAAAGACCAAACATCTTGCTAAAAACGCAGCAAATATAATTTATAAAACCACCTTAACATTCATACACCCCCTTAACCTTAGACCTTAGCGTTTGCGAGAGAACACAAATTTAAAATGTTTGTATCATTCGCCTAAACTACTTTTTATAATACACCATTACAACACTTAAATACCACAACAGCAAAGTATTTTGATATTCTTAATAACAGACAAATAATATTGAAGCAGCATTTAAATTACGGATAACATTAGTAAGAACCATTTATTATTATTTATCGAGCCTTCCAGCAGCTATATCTTTATTTTTTTTGTATTAAAAATTCACAACAAAAGAAGGCATACTAAAACAAAAGCTTTAAATTTGCAATAGAAAACATTGCTTATATCATTACAGAATGAAGCACAAAGATGGTAAGATATATCTACATGTGTTATAATCAAAGCTTAATGAATTATGAGTAAATTGTTTCACTACCCTACGAAAGGGATATAATATTAAGAAAGAAACATCTAATTTAATAATAAATCATTTTCACATTAAAACCTAAATGAGCATGAAAAGAATTTTATTTATATTACTTACCTGCATCATGTGCGCTCCTTTATTCGCACAGAAGGGACAGGCGGAACTAGCTGTTTATGGTGGAAAATTATCTTTTACGAAGATAGACAACCCTTATTTTGGTTCATTTGACCCAGGATTTGGCTTTGGATTTCAAGCCAAATATTTCTTAACGAATAGGATGTATTGGGCTGCAGACCTCTATGGTGGCACAGACGACGGCACAACTTATTACGAAGAAACAGCCATAGGGAGAACTATACTTTCTGCCTATCGACAAGATTATTCTATTTCTACGGGCATTGGCTTCAACTTTGTTTCACTAAAACATTTCAATTCATATATACAAGGTCTTGTTGGAATTGGAACTGTTGATGGTTATACGTCTAACTACATATCAGAGACTGTGGGATTTAAAAGGGATGACTTAAAAAGAACATCGTACCTAGTAACGGCAGGCGCAGGATTAGACTTTGCTATTTCAAAACATTGGAAGATTGGAGGAGCGTACACTTTCAGATATTTAGGAAGCGTAGACGGCAGTCATGCCATCGTTGCAAAAATATCTTATGTGATACACTAAAACTCTGGGGAGGAGAATGGCGACACGTTGCCCTCGAAATAAATAAATTAAAATACAAAAACAGAAGCGTTGATTGCTCCCAAACGGGCAATTGACACTTTTATGGTTTGTCTACTTTGTATGTTCGCTTGGTGAACATGAGGTAAAAAATAGGGTAACACAACGTTAAACGCCTTACAATAGTCCATCCAAGACGCTTATTTTAACGCCCCAGTTCGCCATCTATCAGAAATAATGTGTAACTTTGTGCCACAAATAAGTAAATAAGAAAAAAACAATGGCACAAGAAGACGTTTTCAAAAAAATAGTTTCGCACTGCAAAGAATATGGGTTTGTGTTCCCTAGCAGCGATATTTATGATGGACTGGGAGCCGTGTACGACTACGGACAAAACGGCGTTGAACTAAAAAACAACATCAAAGAATATTGGTGGAAGAGCATGGTGCTGCTGCACGAGAATATTGTGGGCATCGACTCGGCCATCTTTATGCACCCCACCATTTGGAAAGCTAGCGGGCACGTTGACGCTTTTAACGACCCACTTATCGACAATCGCGACTCGAAAAAACGCTATCGTGCCGATGTGCTGATAGAAGACCAAATTGCTAAATACGAGGAAAAAATAGATAAAGAGGTGGCTAAGGCTGCCAAAAAATTCGGTGATAGCTTCGACGAGGCTATGTTCCGCCAAACAAATCCTCGTGTGCAAGAACAGCTTGCTAAACGCGATGCCCTACACGAACGCTATGCGCAAGCCATGCAAGGGCCTAACTTGGAAGAACTGAAACAAATTATTATCGACGAAGAAATTGTAGACCCCATCAGCGGAACAAAGAATTGGACCGATGTGCGCCAATTCAACCTGATGTTCTCTACCGAAATGGGCTCGCTATCGGATGCTGCAAGCAAGATTTATCTACGCCCCGAGACAGCACAAGGCATCTTTGTGAACTATCTCAATGTGCAAAAGACGGGTCGTATGAAGGTGCCTTTTGGTATCGCACAGATAGGTAAGGCGTTCAGAAACGAAATCGTTGCACGCCAGTTTATCTTTCGTATGCGCGAGTTTGAGCAAATGGAAATGCAGTTCTTCGTTACGCCTGGTACGGAACTAGACTGGTTCCACAGCTGGAAAGAAACACGTATGAAATGGCATCAAGCATTGGGTTTCGGGGCAGAAAACTATCGTTTTCACGACCATGAGAAGCTGGCTCACTATGCCAATGCTGCTTCTGATATCGAATTCCGCATGCCTTTCGGATTTAAAGAGGTGGAAGGTATTCACTCAAGAACCAATTTCGACCTCTCGCAACACGAGAAATTCTCGGGCAAAAGCATTAAATACTTCGACCCACAAACCAACGAAAGCTACACGCCGTATGTTATCGAGACCAGTATTGGCGTAGACCGCATGTTCCTATCGGTGATGTGTCACGCCTACGAAGAAGAGAAATTGGAGAACGGCGAAACACGTACTGTGCTGAAATTGCCCGCTGCACTGGCTCCTGTTAAACTGGCGGTATTGCCCTTGGTGAAGAAAGACGGACTGCCTGAAAAGGCTCGCGAAATTGTAAACGCGCTGAAATTTAAGTTCAACACCCACTACGACGAGAAAGATACCATCGGTAAACGCTATCGCCGACAAGACGCTATTGGTACGCCTTTCTGCGTAACGGTGGATCACGACACACTCAAAGACAACTGCGTTACGCTGCGCTACCGCGACACTATGCAACAAGAGCGTGTGAACATAGACCAACTTGAGAATTTAATTGAAGACAAGGTGAGCATCACCTCGTTGCTCAAAAAAATGCAATAACAATGAAGAGAAAAAGCCTTTTACTGCTGGCTGCGACCGCACTCGTGGCCATGGCCTTCACCGCATGCAGCGAAACAGATAACTCGGCAAACGAATTTCCTAACTGGCAAGCGACTAACGAGACCTATTTCGACAGCATCTATAATGTGGCTAAGGCCAACTCTGCCCAATGGAAGGTGATACCTAACATCACACTTCCTAGCGCTGCAGTGAAGAAAAGCACCGACAACGTGGCCATTCAGGTGATTGAAACGGGTGCAGGTAGCGAGTACGCCATGCAAAACGACACGGTGCGCGTGATACTGCAAGGCCGACTAAAACCCTCGCCTGGCTATCCACAAGGAAAAGTTTTCCAACAAACATATGTGGGAACTGGAGACAAAACCACTGCTAGCGTTGCAAAAATGGCTATGGTAACGGCTGTTCCTGGCCTACAAACGGCATTGCAAAACATGCCTGTTGGGGCTAAGTGGCGCATTTATGTGCCCTACCAACTGGGCTTTGGATCGGCTCAAGGAACTGGAACTGTGGCTCCTGCACTTAGCACCACGGTGTCTGTACCGGCCTACTCTACACTGATTTACACAATCGAACTGGTATCTATCCTGCGACAAGGACATAAGTAAGGCGATTTTTATACTGGTTTTGAAGATTTCACTTAAGGTTCTTTGCGTATTCAAGCTTGTTGTATTGAACTAAACTCGCAACTGTGCATGGTAAACGATGCCATTGCGAATCCCAACAAGGACAAACAGACGCAAAATAGAGAACATCGAAATGAAAGAAACACGTTCGTTTTACACGTACGTGTACATGTTGCAACCAGTGTTTTTTATATTTGGTGTGTTCTATAAGTTCACTTTTGGTCAACTATGCCAGAACGTGAGTTTATAGAACACTCCTTATATAATACGCACGCGCGAGGATTGTGACCCTTGGCGCACATCCTAAGGCATAACTTTGCCGCAAATAGCCTCTGCATTTGTTACTCGCAAGCAACAAAAGCCAACTATTAACATTGTTCAACACACATGTGGCATCAATCATTGTATGCCTTATCCACACTAAACACCTGCTAACTACCTACCCACAACCCACACACTCAACCAAACAACCCCCTAAGACCCAAACAATGACTATACACCAACAACGCAGAACATTGGCATGCGCACTGGTTGTGCTTTGCATGAGCACTCTTATCCCCAAAGTCTTAGCCCAACAAGTGGTGCCTACACCCGTGGAAATTACCTTGAAAGGTGGCAACACAAAAGTGAAAAGCATCGAACGGCAAATAGACGATAAGCTAGATTTGCCCGACGAAGGCTATACGCTAGACATCGTTAAGGGGAAAGCTATCATCAGAGCGAAAAACCAACGCGCATATATCTGGGGCTTACAAACGCTCAAACAGCTGGTAACGACTAACGGTACAGCCCCCTTGGTGCATGTAAAAGATTATCCTGCATTCCCCATTCGCGGTTTATGGTAGACACTGGGCGAAACTTTATACCGCATACACAACTGAAAGCGTATATCAACCTGCTGTCGCTCTTTAAGGTTAACGTGTTTCATTGGCACCTAACCGACAACCCTGCGTGGCGCATCGAATGCAAAGTTTATCCGCAATTAAACGACCCACAGTATCAACGCAAGGGTCGAGATGAGGGAAAATTCTACACCTACAATCAAATACGCGAAGTTATTGCTTATGCCAAAAGCTTGGGAGTAAGCGTTATTCCCGAGATAGATATGCCCGGACACAGTCAGTATTTCGACAAAACGTTTGGCTTTGGCATGGCCACCGAGAAGGGAAAGCAAGTGTTAAAGCATGCTTGGAAGAGTTTTTCAACGAGATTTCCAAGGCCGATTGCCCCATTATCCATATCGGGAGCGACGAAATACACATCGACAAACCCGCCGAGTTTATTGCTTTTTGCGAAGATATAGCGCAAAAACACGGCCGCGAAGTGATGGTTTGGGACCCAGGGTTGCCAGCGTCGGCTAAGGCTATAGCACAAATATGGCGCGAAAATCAAGCCGAAGCCGTGAATACCAACGCCTATGTGCACCGCTATGTAGACTCGTATATGGGTTATCTTAATAAAGGTAATCCCTTTACCAACGTCAACAAGCTTCTGCTACACACGCCTTGCGGTGTGGCTAAGGCCAACGATAAGGCGCTGGGAGGTATACTTTGTCTGTGGAACGACGTGCGAGCCGACAACAAGTCGTTGCTTTTTCCACACAACGGCATGCCACAAGCACTGCTTCCCTTTGCCGAACGATTCTGGCATGGCGGCATGGGCGTGGCCATGAGCGAAGAAAATGTGGTGCCACAGCCTAATAGCGAATGGCATAAAAAGCTTGTTTCCTTTGAAAAAAAGATGGTTTACCTGCGCAACAACCTGCTTTACGACTACGATATGCGATGGGTGGCCAACGCTAGTCAGCCTTGGCGCGTGACGCTTCCCACCCGTAGAGGCGCTCAAAAAGACTCCATGAAATGGGTTAATGCATGGGGCGGCGTGGTGAATATCATGGAAGTGGCCAAGCGCCACAATGTAAAACTGCTGCCAACCATGGATGCTTGGATGGAAACAGAGGTGCATGTTGACCGCGACACAGTGATAACAGCATGGGTGGGATTTGAAACCACACCACGCTCTTCGCGCATTTCAGATGGTATTGGCTATCAAGGCGAATGGGAATCGCAAGGCAGATTGTTTGCCAATGGCACTGAAGTGTTTCCCTCAGAGCCATGGAAAGAACCAGCCAAATACCGCTATCACTACCAAACATGGCACCAAGCACCCTCGGAAATCCCTTTTACCAACGAACAATTCTTTTGGATGAGGCAACCCGCAAAGGTGAAATTGAAGGCTGGATGGAACAAAATTAGTCTTTATTGTCCACGCGTTTTCCCCAACGAGTCGTGGTTCGTGGCCTTCATCCCTGTACATATCGACAACAAAGGCCATGTAAGCGAAGCACAAGGTGTAACGTTTCGCTAATGCTTTACCACCTGAACAGCCATGCAAAACATAAAAAATGCCAACAAAACACAACGCTTTAACACCCCACAAGTGGCATGCAGCCTTTGCAACTCAAGCCTCAAGCTGCATGCCACTCGCTTAGAAAAGTAGCAACTATAGCCTTTCTTACGTTATTTTTGTTTTATTTCTTTTGCCATAAACCAAAAAAAGCGTACTTTTACAAACTGAAATCACATTATATTACTATAAAAAATCTATGAGTTTGAAAATCGTTGTACTTGCCAAACAAGTACCAGACACGAGAAATGTGGGCAAAGATGCCATGACGGCAGAAGGCACTGTGAACCGCGCTGCATTGCCCGCTATCTTTAATCCAGAAGACTTAAATGCATTGGAACAGGCCCTACGTCTTAAAGAACTGCACCCCGGCTCTACCGTTGGCGTGCTTACCATGGGGCCTCCACGTGCAGGTGAAATCATTCGACAAGGACTTTACCGCGGAGCTGACACTGGTTGGCTGCTCACCGATAAGCTTTTCGCCGGTGCCGACACCTTGGCAACCTCGTATGCACTGGCTACTGCCATCAAAAAAATAGGAGATGTGGACATCGTTATCGGTGGACGCCAGGCAATCGACGGCGATACAGCTCAGGTAGGACCACAAGTGGCACAGAAATTGGGCCTTAACCAAGTAACCTACGCCGAAGAAATTCTAAAGGTGGAAGACGGAAAACTCACCATTCGCCGACATATCGACGGTGGTGTAGAAACGGTTGAGGCTCCTATGCCATGCGTTGTGACGGTTAACGGTAGCGCTGCACCATGCCGACCCTGCAACGCTAAGCTGGTGATGAAGTACAAAAACGCTCGCTGCCCCATGGAACGAAACGGCAAAGAGCCACATCCAGAACTCTACGACCAACGTGATTACCTCACACTTAACCAATGGAGCGTGGCTGATGTTGATGGCGATGCTGCACAATGCGGACTAAGTGGGTCGCCCACTAAAGTAAAAAGCGTGCAAAACATCGTGTTCCAAGCTAAAGAAAGCAAAACGCTAACCGCCACAGATGCCGACATCGAGGCGATGATGAAAGAATTGTTGGACGAAAAGATTATCGGATAAGTGAACGTGCTACTATGAAATGCACCAACATTCATAGATACACGAACACGCAAGAACTTTTAAAAAACATGAACAACGTATTTGTATATTGCGAAATAGAAAACACCACGGTGGCCGAGGTGTCGCAAGAGCTGCTTACTAAAGGTCGAAGCCTGGCCAACGAACTTGGTGTACAACTGCATGCCGTGGTTGCTGGCACAGGTATCAAAGGCCATGTTGAAGCCCAAATCCTACCCTACGGCGTGGATAAGCTCTTCGTTTTTGATGCAGAAGGCCTCTTCCCCTACACTTCGGCACCACATACCGACATCCTTGTGAACCTCTTTACACAAGAGAAACCACAAATTTGCCTCATGGGCGCAACGGTTATCGGTCGCGACTTAGGCCCTCGCGTTTCGTCTTCGCTTACTAGTGGTCTAACGGCCGACTGCACTCAGCTGGAGATTGGCGACTACGATGATAAGAAGGCAGGCAAACATTACGACCAATTGCTTTACCAAATTCGCCCCGCTTTTGGTGGAAACATCGTGGCTACTATTGTTAACCCCGACCACAGACCGCAAATGGCTACCGTGAGAAGTGGCGTTATGCAAAAGAAAGTGCTGGACGAAAACTATAAGGGAGAAACCGTTTACCCCAACCTTGCACAGTATGTTCAACCCGAAAGCTTTGTGGTTAAGGTACTCGACCGCCACGTTGAAGAGGCTAAACACAACCTCAAAGGTTCGCCCATCGTTGTGGCTGGTGGCTACGGCGTAGGCAGTAAGGAGGGTTTCGACCTACTTTTCAAGCTTGCTAAAGAACTTCATGGCGAAGTGGGCGCTAGTAGAGCCGCCGTTGATGCTGGCTGGGTCGACCACGATAGGCAAATTGGACAAACGGGTGTTACCGTTCATCCCAAAGTTTATATCGCCTGTGGTATCTCTGGACAGATACAACACATCGCTGGTATGCAAGATAGTGGCATCATTATTTCTATTAACACCAACCCCGATGCACCCATCAACAAGATTGCCGACTATGTTATCGTGGGTTCTGTAGAAGAGGTTGTGCCGAAGTTGATTAAGTATTATAAAAATAAGTAGTAAGGTTGTAAGTAGTAAAGTAGTAAGCGGAGAATGCTTTGCGATGACACGAAGTTTTAAGGATCTTATTGTTTGGCAAAAGGCACACAGCTTTGTTGTACTTGTGTATCAAGCAACGAAGAGTTATCCTAAGTTTGAGTTGTTCGGCTTGTGTTCTCAATTCCAAAGGGCGGCAGTATCTATTCCCGCCAACATTGCCGAGGGATATAGAAGAGATGGGAAGGCAGACAAACTGCGTTTTCTTAACTTCGCCCAAGGCAGTCTTGAAGAATGTCGCTATTACATCCTGCTTTCAAAAGACCTTTGCTATATTGATATTGAAACGTATGACTTATTAACAACGAGTATCGAGGAGACAAGTAAACTATTGAACGCCTATTATAAAGGCGTAAAGGAGCATATGCCATAGACAAAGGGCAACACCTCCTAACTTACTACCTTTACTCCTTTTCTCCTTACTCCTTTTTAAAAGATTATGGCAAATTACTTTTCGGATGCTCCCGAGTTGGAGTTCCACCTTCATCACCCATTGATGAAAAGAATTGTTGAGCTGAAAGAGCGCAACTTTGAAGATAAAGATAAATACGATGATGCACCCGTTGACCACGAGGACGCTATCGAAAACTATAAGCAACTACTGGAAATAACGGGCGACATCACCGCTAACATCATCGAACCGAACAGCGAATCGGTTGACGAAGAAGGGCCACACCTCGTTGATGGACGTATGGTTTACGCCTCTAAAACCTTCGAAAACCTCGATGCCACACGCAAAGCTGGTCTCTGGGGCATCTCTATGCCTCGCCGATACGGTGGACTTAACCTCCCCATCACTCCTTATTCAATGGCTTCCGAGATGATGGCCACGGCCGATGCGGGCTTCCAAAACATCTGGAGCTTGCAAGATTGTATCGAGACGCTTTACGAATTTGGCAACGAAGAGCAACGTAAGAAATACATTCCCCGCGTTTGCCAAGGCGAAACAATGTCGATGGACCTTACCGAACCTGACGCTGGTAGCGACTTGCAGAGCGTTATGCTCAAAGCCACCTACTCGGAGAAAGATGGTTGCTGGCTGCTTAATGGCGTAAAACGCTTTATCACCAACGGCGACTCTGATATCCACCTCGTTCTTGCACGCTCTGAAGAGGGCACTAAAGATGGGCGTGGACTCTCGATGTTTATCTACGATAAGCGCCAAGGTGGCGTTAACGTGCGACACATCGAACACAAATTGGGTATTCATGGCTCTCCTACATGCGAACTTGTGTACAAAGATGCCAAAGCCGAACTGTGTGGCGACACGCGTATGGGCCTCATCAAGTATGTGATGGCACTGATGAATGGTGCACGTTTGGGTATCGCCGCGCAGAGTGTTGGTGTGTCGCAGGCGGCTTACACCGAAGGTTTGAACTATGCACGCGACCGCAGACAGTTCGAAACCAACATCATCGACTTCCCTGCTGTCTACGATATGCTATCGCGCATGAAGGCTAAATTGGATGCTGGTCGTAGCATTCTCTACCAAACGGCTAGATATGTGGATATCTATAAAGCGCTCGACGATATTGCACGCGAACGCAAACTAACGCCAGAAGAACGAGCCGAGCAAAAGAAATACATGCGCCTAGCCGACGCCTTCACACCCCTGGCTAAGGGTATGAACTCTGAATACGCCAACCAAAACGCCTACGATGCCATACAAATTCATGGCGGTTCGGGATTTATCATGGAGTATAAGTGCCAACGTCTCTATCGCGATGCTCGCATCTTCTCTATCTATGAGGGTACAACGCAGCTGCAAGTAGTGGCCGCCATTCGTTATATCACCAACGGAACTTATCTGGGCATCATGAAAGAGATGCTCGAAGAGGAAGTGGCCGAAAGCTTACAACCTCTTAAAGACCGCGTGGCTAAGTTGGTGGCTCTTTACGAAGAGAGCGTGAACAACGTGAAAGAGTGTGGCAACCAAGACAGGCAAGATTTCCTTGCTCGACGTCTATACGAGATGACTGCCGAGATTTTCATGTCGTTGCTCATCATCGCCGACGCGTCTAAGGCGCCCGAACTCTTCGAAAAAAGTGCTAACGTGTATGTTCGACTTGCCGAAGAGGCGGTTATCGGCAACCATGCCTTCATCGCCAACTTTAAGGTGGAAGACTTGGAATACTACAAATCGCGCTAAAAAGCATTCCCTATTCACAACCCCGCTTAATGGCGAATGAGGAGCAATATCCTGTTCTGTCCTAACTTAACGGGAATGGCGCGACCTTGGTTTCACCTCTCCGACACTTAGTGTGGAAGAAGAAACACGGTCTTACCCCTGCCGTTCTCCATGAGGAATGAGGCGTAATGTATTTTGTTTCTTGATAAATTGCATCATGGGGACTCAGCGCATAGTATTTTTAAAGGTGCGTGTTGCCATTTGTAGGTGACACGCACCTTCATTGTAACAGTCTGTTTAAAGAATATTGCACGCTCTATTCACATTCAAGCATAAGCAACTCTGAGTAATAAAAAGGACATGTTTGCCAATAAAAAGATGATTCGTACCATATATTCATAGAACCACCACAACAACAAAACCAATGAAAGATAAAAAAGCCAACAACCACCTCATCATCTACCAAGACGACAACGGCTTGGTGAAAGTGAATGTGCGCTTTGCCGATGAAGACGTATGGCTCACACAAGGGCAATTGGCGGATATTTACGACACAACACAACAAAACATCGCCCTACATATCAAGAACGTCTATGCAGATGCTGAATTGGAGGAGACGGCAACTCACAAGAAATACTTGTTAGTTCGACAAGAAGGCGGTAGAACCGTGCAGCGCAACATCGACCATTACAACCTAGACATGATTATAGCCCTGGGTTACAGAGTGCAATCACAAGTTGCAACCCGCTTTCGTCGATGGGCAACCGAACGACTCCATGAATATATACAAAAGGGTTTTTCCATGGATGACGACCGACTGATGCAAGGGGGTAACCGTTACTTCCGTGAATTGTTACAACGCATCCGCGACATCCGTGCTTCGGAGCGTAACTTCTATCAGCAGGTGACGGACATTTACGCAACTTCGGTGGACTACGACCCTCGTACCGAGCTCACACATACGTTCTTCGCCACGGTTCAAAACAAACTTCACTACGCCGTACACGAACACACCGCCGCGGAAATCATCTTCGATCGGGTTGATAGCGACAAACCTCTAGTAGGCATGACCAACTTCAAGGGCGACTACATCACGAAAGACGATGTGAAGATTGCCAAGAACTATCTCACGCAAAAAGAGCTGCAACGACTTAACCTACTCGTATCGCAATTCCTAGACTTTGCCGAATTTCAGGCACTTGATGAACATCCCATGCGAATGGTAGACTGGATAACCGCTCTTGACAACCAAATTCTATCCCTGCAACGCACTGTGTTGGATGGGAAAGGCCATATATCACACAACGAAGCGATAGAAAAGGCTGAACGAGAATTTGCCATCTACCGTCAAAGGGAAATGGCACGCCTCGAAAGTGATTTCGATAAAATGGTGAAACGGCTTCCTAAGCGAGGGCAACATCCTACAAAAGAAGAATAGAAGCACTGGTGCTAACATTTATTTGTTGCAGTCCACCCTCTTGAACTGCAACAACAAAAAAGGACATGCTACCAACGAATGGTAACACGTCCTTTTTATTTTCGATGGGCAAACAAGGCTATTCTTATGAGGTTGTCAAAGATTTGTTGAGGAGCTAAGCACAAATGTATTAGTGGGCGTTAGCCACTTTTTCATCCTCTCACTCTTTCACCTTTTCACCCTTTCACCTTTACACCAAGTGTCCAATCAATTCTTCCCTGTCGCCTGGTAGCATATCAATAACAGGAATTTCAATCATGGTATAGCATCCTGGTTGCAAGCGCATCGAAGCACGCGCCACATTAACCAGTACTTGAGCCGTAAGGGCGGGATTATTGATGCTCATATCGAACGAGAAATGTTGGTTTTGTGTCTTTCCGCTAACACCTTTACGCACCAAATGCACGCCATGACCCATGTCGCGAACCTCGTCTACCGACTTCACTGCAAACACATGCGTCTCGTCGTTAGCAAAATATGGATCGGCTTTCACTGCTGTCGTCACCTCTTCAAGGCTAGCTCCATCCTCCAGTTCCACATAAACCATTCTGCGATGAATGCCCTCACCCAATGGTATCGTCATCGAAAGCGCATTCTTCACCCCTTTCTTACCACGCACACACACGCTATGTCCCATGCTCATTCCTGGTCCAAAGTTGGTGTAAGTCAATCCCTTTGGTGCCAAGCTTTGCATCAACGTGCGCACAATCGAGTCAGATCCAGGGTCCCATCCTGCCGAAATAACACTCACTCTTCCATGCTCTTTGCACACTGGCATTAGCTCTGCACGATAATCCACAATGCCCGAATGTATGTCGTAACTATCAACCGTGTTAATTCCCATAGCCAAATAGCGCTTAGCGTATGCGGGACACTCGCGCGTAGGCAAGGCCAAGATAGCCACATCCACATCGCGCAGCTCAGTAATATCGGCCACCACGTCATACCCCTCCAATTCAGCAGGCTTGTCTTTCGCCCCTTGTCGTCTTACAACGCCTGCCACTTCAAAGTCGTTAGCTGCCTCCAACGCCTGCAATGTGTACTGTCCTATATTGCCATAACCCACTATGGCTGCTCTAATCTTTTTCATATACCTGATATTTTTTTATTGTTATCATCCTGTTTTTGTGCTGCCGTGCCAAGAAAAACAAGTTGCTAGCTTGCTACATCTTCATTGCAGCGACCTACAAAAGTAGTGTATTAGAATGAAAAAACGGCAATTCGTGCAACAGAAAAACACCTTGTTTACCCAATTAGTCTCAAAACCCTCGTATTATTTACCCCAAATCAATTGTCCCTTCTCCACTCTCTTGCATTCCAAACACCTTTTGTTGGGTGCTTGCACATCAGCATTTAGCCCCTTTTGCGCCCTATTATTTCACCTTTTATTTTGTCACACCCTCCTTTTACCTTAACTTTGCATTATGGTTGTACCTGCATTGCGCGCTATGTGGTTAACACAAAGGCCACAAAAACGCAGACTGCCACTTTATCTCACCTCCAAAAGCATGCGTAAAGAAACCCTAACACTGTACGAACTCAACCAAATGGTGCGCGAAGCGCTCGCCATAACCATGCCCAACGAATATTGGGTAGAGGCCGAAATCTCTGAAATGAGGGAGGTTCGTGGCCATTGTTACATGGAATTGGTGCAGAAAGACATGGCGGGAAACACGCCCGTGGCCAAGGCTTCGGCCAAATGTTGGAAGAACAAATGGGCACTTCTTCGTCCATATTTCGAACGCAACGCCAACCAAATGTTGCGCGCCGGACTGAAAGTTAGGCTCTTGGTGTATGCCGATTTCCACGAAGCTTACGGCTTTTCGTGGATTATAACCAACATCGACCCCACTTTCACTCTAGGCGATATGGCGCGCAAACGGCTCGAAATCGTGCAGATGCTGAAAGAACAAGGTGTGTTCGACCTGCAAAAAGACTTTCGTCTACCGCTCTTTGCGCAGCGTGTGGCCGTTATCTCTAGCGAACAAGCGGCTGGTTACGGCGATTTCTGTCGTCATCTTCACGATAACGACTGGCATTTGCATTTCTCGGTGCAGCTTTTTGCCGCCACCATGCAGGGCGAAGGTGTTGAAAGCAGTGTTATTGCGGCCCTCGATGCCATCAACGAGCGCATAAATAGCTTTGATGTGGTGGTTATCATCCGTGGTGGCGGCGCCACCAGCGACCTCAGTGGCTTCGACAGCTTGCCATTGGCCGAGAGTGTGGCCAACTTTCCCCTGCCCATCATCACGGGTATTGGGCACGACCGCGACGAAAGTGTGCTAGACATGGTGGCATTTCTACGGGTAAAAACACCCACAGCTGCTGCTGCCTTACTGATTGAACACCTAGCAAACACCTTACAACGCATTACCGATGCACAAGAAGAGATGCTACACCTAGTGCAAAGGCGCATGGAATTGGAGCGCGTACGTATGGCACGACTGGCCGAAAAAGTGCCGATGTTGTTTTCGCTGGTGCGCACAAGGCAAGAGAAAAGGTTTGAAAACATGGCTCTGCGCATGCAAAACACCATAACAACCACCTTGCAACGACAAGACTTGCGCCTGCAACGACTCTCAATGGCTTTGCCCACGCATGCCGAACGCTTGCTTACTAAGGCCGCACATCGCCTCGAACTGCTGCAACAAGCCGTCAAATCGCACGACCCATCGCTGTTGCTTGCCAAGGGTTACAGCATCACCACGTGCGGCGGAAAGGTGGTTCGCAACGCCAACAACCTGCAAAAGGGCGATGTTATCGTTACCCAACTGCAAAAAGGTAAGGTAAAATCTGTTGTTGAATAAGTTTTTGAGTTTATGAGTTGTTGAGTTGTTGAGTTTATGAGTTTATGAGTTTGGAAGTGAATTAGTAAGTTTGCTTACGCTATAAACCCATTACGCTCAACAACCAATAAGCCTATAAAGCCAAATACCCATAAACTTAACAACTCACACAACTCATAAACTCATAAACTCAACACCTCATAAACTCACACAACTCATAAACTCACACAACTCACACAACTCATAAACTCAACAACTCATAAACTCAAAAACTCAAATTATGGCTAAACAAGAAATGAAATACGAAGAGGCTGTGGCACAACTAGAAGCTATTGTTCGCCGAATGGAAACAGGCGAACTCAACCTCGACTCGCTTGCCGACGAACTGAAAAAGGCTCAGAAACTTATCAAAATGTGCAAAGACAAATTGACTAAGACCGACGAGGAAATAAAGAAAATGCTGGAAGAAGAGTAAATATTGGCTTGCACTAAAGTTTCGTAAATGCTAAATACTTGCATATATCAATATAATTTTAAAACAAAGTTACATATGGTATAATAGAACTGATATTAGCTGTCGTTTTAGAAAAGACAGGGTTGAACTACACCAACGTTTGCGAAACACCCTCTTATTTTGTATATGCACATCCAATGTTTCATCTGCTACAAGATGTAACCCATTTGGGTTTAACAAAAGAAGGAATTAGTACAATTTCTTTATCGCATTAACACATTTCGCCCTGCACAAAAAAGCTACATATAGTTGCACACTTGCAACATTAAACACGGTGCAAATATTTTACAATCTGTATAATTTTGCCAAACCATTCTAGCGAAAATTTCGCCCTAAAACATGCTATTTAGCAGAAAAACCGAGCTTTTAAATTTTATTTTTTGTATAATATTGAGCACAGCAAGGGTAAAATGCACCATTTTGCCTTTCTAGATTGTTGCCAACTCTCAAATTTGCGTCGCTGCAAAAATGTTTTTTTGTAGTTAAAACGCCACTTTTTAAGTCCTATTTTACTACTAAACATTTCTTTTTTCACTCCTCGCAAAGCAGTAAACACAGCATCCGATGTGCAAGATTATACATTTCCACCTGCGTTTTGTAGCATTTTATCTTGCGTTTAGCGGCACTTAGTCTTGCGTTTTGCAGCTAAACGCATTGTGTTTTGGTGCTAAATGCATCGCGTTTTGCTGCTAAATGCATCGCGTTTTGCTGCAAATAGCACATATTTAGCTGTTATTTGGCCACCATTCTGTATAATTACGCATTTATACACTGCAAATACATTTGCTAAACTCTACAAACGAAGGTCTCTTTTCACCCCCTCAAAACCCTCGCGAGAATTGAATATTTGCAACCGAGTGGGCAATTGGTGAACGGAAAGGCACTTTTCGTGTTAAAACCAAAACCGTTTTTTTTACATTTTCAAAAACAAAGAGAGATGTTTTACCTTTAACAATGCAAAGATAAGTGCAAGCATAAAGCTCTTGGCTTACAAATCATAGCCAGCCTTGTGCGCCCTAAGCACGTTAAACCACTTGCTTAACGTACCCTAGAACCAATAAAAAGCCTTTAAACCAACAAATTTAAAGCCAGCAAACCCGCTAATGTAAGCGCCACAAAGACTGCCACAACACCCGCGCAACCCTTTCGTTGCGGTTCGCCAAGATAATCGTTGGTGCTTGAAGTCTCTGGTCTATGCGCGTTAGTGCCGTAAGTACCCTCCTGCGCTTTGGCTTATCCCTTAACATCAGCTGGTTATACTTGTTCCAAAGTTTAAGGTATGTGGGGTCTGTTTCGCCTTTCACCATTTTCATATAGTTCAGTCGGCCACGCAAAACCGTATACAAGGTGAGATATTCGCCATGCCTCCTTGTCTTACCATTTTGCTCACGATAAGCGTGCAGGGCCGCCTTGGCTGTTTCCCAATAGCCATATCGTTCCCACATATATAACAAGCTGCGTATCTGCCGTGCATATTCGCGCGATACGTTCACCTTATGGCTCACCACAATGCCCGTAACCTGCTGCCTTCTTCCGCGTCGCTGCAGTCGTGTTTTGCGGTCGTTCAGCCTAAACCCGTATTTCTCAACGATGGTAGAAACCTGCAAATAAAAACTTCCCGTGGTGCGAAGTACATCGTTATCGCAGCTAAACGTCATATCATCGGCATATCGTGAGTAGGTTGCCCCTATGCGTTGGGCTGCAGCAGCCAGTTCTTCGTCCATCTTTCTGCACACCATATTCGAGAGTGTTGGTGAAGTGGGAAATCCTTGTGGCAACACATCGCCCACAGGTTCGATAACAGTGCAAAGCCCCGAAAGCAGTTGTGCAGCCTCAGTAGAGCATCTAAGGGGTGCTGCCGTCAGTACATCTTCCACCATTTGCCTGGTGATAGAGGGGAAGAAATCTTTGATATCCACATTCAGGATATACCGTTTGCCAACGTGTAGCTGTGCATTTTGCACCACCGAACGCCCCCTAACAAAACCATAACACCATGGCGTGGGCGGGTTGTACTGCTGTAACAACACATTAAATCCCTGCAACATATGCATCAAACTGTGGTGTGGAGCCACGATAGGTCGCCTTCCGCCATGTTTTTTGTGCATAAAATAGCGTTTCACACGGCGATAGTCGTTACGGGTATCTGCAAAGCAAAGCATTTGGTTTCGCCTGAAATCCGAGGGCACGCCAACATTGCTAGCCAAGGTATTAAGAACATTGGTAAGCTCTTCGGCCGAATATATGTATTGCAATTGATTGCCAACTAGTGCTTTTAGGTCTACATCCCTATTTACTTGTGCCATGTTACGCAGGGTTATAAAGTAAAAAAATAGGAATGCCGTAGAAGTTTACTTTATGGTAAATCTCATTAACCATAAACGATACATTGTATCAAACTCTGACGAATACATCAGAAACATTTTCTAAATTTCTTCGGCTATTCCTATACGCAAGCAAAGTTAAGTGTTTTTATTTGCACAACTAGCGATATTATTGATATTTTATCATTTATTCACACTTTACGAATATAGCCTAACTTGCTTACAAATGGTGCAAAAAGCCGTAGGCTATAGAGACACAGCATTGAAAAGACATCGCATTTAACCGCCACGACATGCCCTAACCCCCTAAAAAGCAACCTAGAAACCGTTTTTTTAGGTACGCACACAATAATAAGCGCCAACAAGCGTTATATATATTCGTACACGTACACACATTTAAATGCATCATTAATGATTGAATATATCAAAGGCGAATTGGCCGAGCTAACCCCGGCCATGGCTGTGATTGAGGCGGCCGGAGTGGGTTATGCCCTCAACATCTCACTAAATACATATAGTGCCATACAAGGCAAAGCACAAATTAAACTGTTTGTTCACGAAGCATTAGTGGCTGGTGGGCGCGACGATTCGTTCACCCTTTATGGCTTTGCCACACGCCAAGAACGCGAACTTTATCGCTTGCTTATCAGCGTTTCGGGCGTTGGAGCTAACTCGGCGCGCATGATTCTATCGGGCATGTCGCCTGCCGAACTGTGCAATGTGATTGCCGCCGGCGACGACAAAATGCTGAAAACCGTTAAAGGCATTGGCGCTAAAACGGCACAACGCATCATCGTTGACCTGAAAGACAAAATTGTGAGCAGCGGGGTGGCGCAAGAATTGGCCGTGCCGGCTAACACTAACGCTCCGCTACTCAACTCACCCGTTAAAGACGAGGCCGTGGGTGCGCTCACGATGCTGGGATTTGCGCCCGCCGCGTCGGCTAAAGTGGTGGTCGAGATATTGAAAGAACAACCCGAACTGCCTGTTGAACAGGTGGTGAAAGCGGCGTTGAAAATGATTAAATGACCCTTTTAAGGCGTGCTGAGAAATAAAAAAACAAAAAGATTATGGATGGTGTTGCTCGTTATTTGCTTGACGGGCTATGCCCTCGCCTTGCCCTTTGCGCAAGACGATAGGGGCAGAAGGACAGTTAAGCGCGCTCAAAGAACCACCAACGCTACAATCAACACGCCCAACACCACCCCTCGTCCTCAGCAACAACGCCCAGCTAGCCCTAACAAGCCTCAGCCCGAAGACTCTTTGCTGGTGATTGACAACGAAGACGAAAGCGCCAGCAACATCAGCAACACACAAGACAAACCGCTAACGCCCATTTGGCACGTTCAACCCACCACACCCACCACTTATTCCGACCTTTGGCAAAACGCCATGGACCTAAAACGCCCCGACAACATGAAGTTGGGCATTGAATATAACGACACACTCGACAGCTATTTGCTGGGTACTAAATGGGGAAGAAACTATCTTGGTACGCCTATCATGATGACGCCCCTGGAATATCGCCGTTGGAGCGAACGACAAGCACGCAATAGCTATTTTAGAAAGAAGAACGACGAGGTGTTTAAAGCCAAGGGCAAAGAGAAATTCGACTTCACCGACTTGCATTTCGACTTAGGACCGGCCGAAAAGATTTTCGGACCGGGAGGCGTGCGCATCAAAACACAAGGCTCGGCCGAAATACGCTTCGGCGCTACGCTTAAAGACATCGACAATCCCTCTATTCCTATCAGGAACAGAAAAACCACAACCATGAATTTTGATGAAAAAATTAACATCAACATGAATGGAAAGGTGGGAGACAAGGTGAACATGAACCTCAATTACAACACTGATGCTACGTTCGACTTTGATGCGCAGAGCCTTAAACTGAAATACGACGGCAAGGAAGACGAGATAATCAAACTGGTGGAAGCTGGAAATGTGGGCTTCCCCTCTAACTCGTCGCTGGTGAAAGGGGCCAGTTCGCTCTTCGGAATACGCACCGACTTGCAGTTTGGACGCTTAAAAATGCAAGTTGTTGCCTCGCAAAAAAAATCGTCGTCTAAGAGTGTTTCGTCGCGTGGAGGCATGCAATTAACTCCCTTCGAGATAGATGCAGCCAACTACGAAGAAAATCGCCACTTCTTTCTTTCGCACTATTTCCGCGATAAATATGATGAATGGATGGGCACATTGCCCACCATCAAAAGTGGTATCAGCATCAATCGCGTGGAAGTGTGGGTTACAAACAAAACGGGAACAACCACTAACACGCGCAACATCGTGGCCCTTACCGACCTTGGTGAGGTGAACCACATCTCCAATCCGCTGTGGAGCGCCACGGGATTGGTACCAGCCAACAATGCCAATAGCGAATATCCCGCCATGGTTAGCACCTATGTGGCAGCTAGAGACATCGACAACACATCAACCACTCTCGACGCTATAGCAGGCTTTGTGGGTGGAAACGACTACGAAAAACTGCAAAACGCTCGCTTGTTGCAACCCTCGGAATACACCGTAAACACCACCATGGGCTATATTTCGCTAAAACTTGGTTTGCAAACGACCAGGTTTTGGCCGTGGCCTACGAATATACCTACGGCGGAAACACCTATCAGGTGGGCGAATTTGCTGCAGATAACACCGACACTAGTCAGGCCCTCTTTGTGAAATCGCTGAAAAACACCAGCAACAACCCACGACAAGGCAACTGGCACTTGATGATGAAAAACGTGTATTACTTGGCCACCTCGGTAGAACGCGAACGCTTCAGGCTAGATATTAAGTATCAAAGCGACACAACTGGTGTTTATCTCACTTATATCCCAGAACAACAAGTAAAAGACCAACCCTTGATTAGAGTAATGGGCGCCGACCGACTTGACAACAACAATAACCTGCATGCTAACGGTTATTTCGACTTTGTGGAAGGCTACACCGTGAGCAACGGACGCGTGTTCTTACCCAAGACAGAGCCATTTGGTAAATACCTTTACACTTACTTGCGGTCTAAAGGTGTGACAGATGCCGTTGCGCGCACCTACAACTACAGTCAGCTGTACGACTCGACCAAGACCATCGCCAAACAAATTGCCGAGAAAAACAAGTTTATCCTTACAGGACAGTATCGCGGTACCAACGCCAATGTTATCTCGCTTGGCGCCTACAACGTGCCACAAGGGTCGGTGGTGGTTACGGCTGGTGGCGTAAGACTTAACGAAGGCGTGGACTATAGCGTGGATTATTATGCTGGCGAAGTAACCATACTCAACCAAAGCATTCTTGACGCTGGCACAGCAGTGAACGTTTCGCTAGAAAGCAACACCGACTATGGCCAACAACGCAAAACAATGTTTGGCCTTAACTGGGAATATAACTTCTCGAAAGACTTGCAAATGAGCGGAACGGTGCAGCACCTCACCGAACAAGCACTCACCACCAAGGTGAATATGGGCGCCGAACCGCTGAACAACACCTTGTGGGGACTGAACCTTAATTGGAAAAAAGAAAGTCAGTGGCTCACAAACTTGCTCGACAAAATACCCTTCTTGCACGTTAGTCAGCCCTCGCAAATAAGTTTCACAGGCGAGTTTGCCCACCTCATTGCTGGTCGTAACAAGGGAACTCAAGACAATGCATCCTATCTAGACGACTTTGAGACAACCAAAAGCTCGATAGACGTTAGCTCGCCCACATCGTGGACCTTATCTAGCACGCCCTCAATGTTTCCCGAACACGATGATAAAACCACGCTAGGCAGTGGTTTTAACCGAAGTCTATTGGCTTGGTACACCATCGACCCTTTGTTTACACGCAGAAGTAGCTCGCTAACACCATCGCATATCAAAGGCGATTTGCAACAACTCTCAAATCATTATGTGCGCGAAGTGCCAGTAAGAGAACTGTTTCCTAAGCGCGACCAAAACAATTATGGCGGCGTTTCAACCCTCTCTGTGCTCAATCTGGCCTTCTATCCCAACGAAAGAGGCCCGTATAACTTCAATCCTAACCTTAATACCGACGGAACGCTAGACAATCCACACACACGTTGGGGAGGAATGATGCGCCGACTAGACAACAACGACTTTGAAGCCGCCAACATCGAATACATCGAGTTTTGGATGCTCGACCCCTTTATCTACACCAATCGTCTGCCTAACGCTAGCGATTATGGTGGCGACTTCTACCTAAACCTAGGCGAAGTGAGCGAGGATGTGCTGCACGATGGTAAAAAATTCTATGAAAGCGGCATGCCTGTAGATGGTTCGCAAAGCTTTGTAACCACACAATGGGGTAAAATTCCCACTCAAGCCACCACAACTTACGCCTTTGCTACGTCGAGTGGTGCAAGAGCCTTACAAGATGTTGGGTTTAACGGATTAAATGATAACGAGGAGCGTTCGTTCCCCGCTTATCAATCGTTTCTTAACGCTGTGCGAGGCAATGTGAGTGCAGCAGTGTTCGATTCGATAAAAGCCGACCCCGCCAACGATAACTATCATTACTTCCGCGGGTCGGACTACGATCGCGCCGAACGCTCCATCCTTCAACGATACAAACGCATTAACAACCCGCAAGGAAACTCGCCCGACAGCGACCAACGAAGCGAAAGCTACGACACTTCTTATAAGGTGACGCCCGATGTTGAAGACATCAACCAGGACTATACACTCAACGAATACGAGAAATATTACCAATACCACGTGTCGTTGCGCCCTGGAGACATGGTGGTGGGCCGCAATTTCATCGTTGACAAACGCGAAGCTTCAGCCTCATTGCGCAATGGCAGCAACGAAAACGTAACCTGGTACCAATTTAGAATACCGCTTCACGAGTACGAAAAACGCTTCGGAGCCATCGCCGACTTCTCTAGTATTCGCTTTATGCGCATGTTCCTAACGGGCTTTAAACATCCCATCGTGCTGCGTTTTGGTTCGCTCGACCTGGTTAGAGGCGAGTGGCGAAGCTATCAACAAAACCTTAGCAACACGGCTGCACAAACAGGTAAGATGGCGGTTAGCGCCGTTAGCTACGAAGAAAACAGCGACAAAACACCCGTTAACTATATTTTGCCACCTGGTATTGAACGCGGAGCCGACCCCAACCAGCCCCAAATGGTGGAAAACAATGAGCAAGCACTGAGCCTTGTTGTGGACAATCTAAGTCAGGGCGAAGCCAAAGCGGTGTATAAAAACACCACTATCGACCTGCGCCAATACCGTCGATTGCAGATGTTTGTGCATGCCAATGCCCTTGAACCCAACGCCACGGCACTGGCTAATGGCGAACTGTCGGTGTTTATCAGATTGGGTAGCGACTACAAGAGCAATTTCTATGAATACGACATTCCGCTATCGCTCACACCAGCACGCCGTTATAACGACCGCTTGTGGGCCGATAGTCGCGACGTTTGGCCCGAAGAAAACATGCTGGATGTGGCTCTCGACGTGTTTACCAACCTAAAAAAGGCACGCAACAAGGCGCGTGCCACGGGGCTGGCATCCTACACTTCGCTTTATAGTGCCTACGATACAGACCGCCCTAAAAACAAAATTAGCATCCTAGGTAACCCCACATTGGGCGAAGTAAAAACCATAATCATAGGCGTGCGCAACAATGCGGCATCGCAAAAAAGTGGCGAAGTGTGGGTAAACGAATTGCGACTAAAGGAATATGACAACGAAGGAGGATGGGCTGCACAAGGAAATCTCAATGTGCAACTATCAGATTTTGGTACGCTTAACCTGCAAGGACAATATATCACAGAGGGTTTTGGCGGATTGGAAGACGGTGTTGCCCAACGCGCTAAAGACAATTTTAAATCGTACAGCTTAACAACAAGTTTGGAACTAGGCAAGTTCTTCTCCGAAAAAGCAAATGTTTCGGCTCCTCTTTACTATTCGCGAACACAAGAAGAAACGACGCCTAAGTACAATCCGCTTGACACCGACCTGCGTTTTAAAGACGCTATTGAGGCTGCAAACCGACAAGAACGCGACTCGATAAAAAGTATTGCTGTGCGCCGAACCACCAATACTAACTTCTCGTTGTCGAATGTTCGTATCGGCATACAAAACAAACGCCACCCCATGCCCTACGACCCGGCAAACTTTTCGTTCTCGTATAGCAACTCATCACGATTAACAAGCGGCGAGACTACGGTGTACGAACGCGAAAACAACTGGCGAGCATCACTGGCTTATAACTGGACTCCTGTGTATAAACCCTTCGAACCGTTTAAGAATATTAAAAGCAAAAGCAAATGGCTAGACCTACTTAAACGCTTTGGGCTTAACTGGCTACCTCAAAATGTGGCGTTTAACTCGGATCTCAACCGCAACTATTACGAGCTGCAAGAGCGCGATATGGAAAGCGATGGGCACGAAAGATTGCCACTTACCTTTAATTCGCAATTCCTTTGGAACCGCGATTTCTCTATTCGTTGGGACCTAACGCGCAACCTACATGCCAACTTCCAGAGTGCTACACATGCCGAAGTGGAACAGCCTTACACGCCTGTAAACAAAGATTTATACGCCGAACGCTACCAGGCTTGGAAAGACTCGGTGTGGAATAGCATCAGAAGTATGGGCACACCGCTCGACTATAGTCAGCAGTTCACGCTCTCTTATCAACCACCAATCAACCTCTTGCCCATCTTTAACTGGGTGAACACCGACCTAACTTATAACTCCACCTACCGTTGGGTGCGTGGAACGCAGTTGGAAGACGGCTCTTCGCTGGGCAATACCATCGCTAATAACCGCGACTTAAACATCAACGCCAACTTCGACTTGGTGCGTTTATACAACAATATTCCTTTCTTAAAGAAAACCAACGAACGCTTTAACCGCGAAAATAACATGGCCGAACAAGACCAAAAACGCGAGGAAAAGCGAGCCGAACAACGCAAAAAAGCGCAAGAACGAAAGGCACTGCAAGCCCGAATGAAGGAAAAAGGCATTACGCCCGATGCTCAAAAAACTGAAAATAACGAGGCCTTGGCACAACAACAGCGCAATAACTTGCCCAGAAACCGAAACAGTTTTGAGCAAGAAATTACGCTCATGCCCGACACCGCTATCACCATCAGCCATAACAAACGCAGCAAACGACTCACCGTTTTGGCGCGAACCGAAGATGGGAGACGCTTCCCACTGAAGTTTAAAACCAATGGCGAGAACAGCATTCGTATCCTTACGAAGGTGGACTCGGCACTTAAACTTAAACTTACTGTTACGCCACGACAACCCTTAGAGAAACAAGCGTGGTACGAAACGGCGCAATCGGTGCACGTGTGCTGATGATGGTGCGCAATGTTAGCCTGTCTTACCGCAACCAATATGCCATGTCGCTGCCTGGTTTTATGCCTCGCATCGGCGACGCATTCGGTCAAACGCGCCTTCCTTCGTCGCTTTCTCCTGGTTTAGACTTTGCTTTCGGACTCACAGACGATGATTATATAGGCAAGGCACGCGACCTAGGATGGCTGCTTAACAACGACTCTATTGCCACACCTGCAACAACCACTAAGACCGAAGACTTGCAATTGCGCATAACACTTGAGCCCGTGCGCAACCTGAAGATAGACTTGAACGCTTCGCGAATGCAAACCACGGCCCGTAACATTCAATATATGTATGCCGGTACGCCCTCAACACAGAATGGAACGTTTATGATGACAACCATATCTATACGTAGCGCCTTCGAAGGAATGGGCTCGGCTGCCGATGGTTATCGCAGTGCATCGTTCGAAAGATTTTGCGATGCACTCGACTTATTCCGTACTCGCGTGCAAGCACAATACGAAGGGGTGCGCTATCCTGCTGGAACATCAATGCACGGAGCAGTGTTTAACGTGGCCAATGGCGATGTTGACCAGTATGGTTCGGATGTGATGATACCCGCATTCCTCAACACTTACACGGCCATGGGTGGTTCGTCGCTCAACATTTTCCCCACATTGGCACGCCTGCTGCCCAACTGGAATCTGCGTTATAGCGGATTGGGCAAGCTGCCTTGGTTCCGCGAGCACTTTAAAAGCGTGAACATCAACCACGGATATAAAAGTATTTACGCCGTTGGCGCATACGCCTCATACAACACTTTTGTGGAATACATGGACGGACTGGGCTTTATCAGCGACGTAACAACAGGAAATCCGCTGCCACGAAGTATGTTCAACGTGGCTAATGTGAGCATCAACGAGGCGTTCTCGCCTTTGCTGGGCGTGGATGTCACGTTTAACAACAACCTCACGGCTAAGGTTGAATACCGCTCAACACGTGTGCTAAACCTCAGTATGACCAGTGTTCAGATTAACGAAGCCGTGAGTCGCGACTGGGTTGCAGGCATGAGTTATCGCATTAACAACTTCAAACTCTTTGGATTAACGGCCTCACGCGCTAAGAAATCAAAGAACAAACGCTCCGATGCCAACACCAACGCTAGTGAGAACAATTCGAGAGGCAACACCAACCACGACTTGAACATGCGACTCGACTTAAGTTATCGCCAACAAGCGAGCATTAGCCGAGACATCGCCAGCAGAACAAGTACGGCCAGCAGTGGAAATAAAGCATTTAAGATGAGTTTTTCGGCTGATTATACCCTATCGCGACTGCTCACTATGAGCTTTTATTACGACAGACAGACCAACACGCCCTTGCTAAGTAGCAATAGTTACCCCACAACTACGCAAGATTTTGGGCTAAGTCTCAAGTTCTCGCTCACACGATAAACGCCTTTGAGGCACCAAGGGCTTGGTTGGCCTTGCACTATGAAGCTAAAACGCAGTTTGCAAAAGCACTGCAAACCCTACATACAACAAACAAACAGGCAGAAAAGTGGATGCCGCAAGAACAACAGTTGAGCATAAATAGCACCAAAGTGGGCGCTAACCAACCAGCACTTGCATCCACCTTTCTGCCTTTTCGCCCCAAAGCGGGCAACGAGGGCTAAAGGTTTGCCCTTAATTCTTCTTCACTTTAAATTGCATCACCTTAGGAAGTTTCACCCATTTGCGGTCTACCACTATTTTAATGTGGCTGCCTTCTCCTTGTTTTAGCGTAAAAATACTATCGTTATCTTTCTCCAATTTAGCTTCCAAGTCTTCGCTACCATAGTCGTTAATGATAGCAAGTTTTGCCTCATTGTCTTTATTAAGCTTCGCATCGGTGATTAGCCACAGCCGCGTGTCGCGCTTAGAGCCAAGATATCCTGGCAATTTACCAAAGAGTTCCTGACCACGGGGCAACACATCATTATCATAAAAGTTGATGCGAAGATACACTTGATACTCTTCGTTATACAAATAACCCTTGAAACTCTGCTGTTGCTGACCGTAGCCAACTAGTGAAAACAGCGCCATTACCATGAAAATAAACAACTTTTTCATCACATCACACTCCTTTCATCGTCAAAGATATACGATTACGTTTGGTGTCTACCTCAACAACCTTTACCTGAACATGCTGATGAAGCTTCACCACTTCAGCCGGGTCGGCAACAAAACGATTGGCCAACTGCGACACATGCACCAATCCGTCTTGATGAACACCCACATCAACAAAAGCACCGAACTTGGTGATATTGGTAACAATACCTGGCAAAAGCATGCCCGGAACCAGGTCGGCAACGGTATGCACACGCTCGTCGAAGGCAAATTCTTCGAGGTCTTCACGTGGGTCGCGCCCTGGTTTCTCTAGTTCGGCTACAATATCATTGAGTGTAGGCATGCCCACTTCGGCCGTTACGT
Source organism: Hoylesella shahii DSM 15611 = JCM 12083 (assembly GCF_000613445.1). GTDB lineage: Bacteria > Bacteroidota > Bacteroidia > Bacteroidales > Bacteroidaceae > Prevotella > Prevotella shahii. Next base: position 17,060 of record NZ_BAIZ01000017.1, on the reverse strand, counting down.
ATTTCTCTAGCGGTATTTGCCTAATCTTTTCGTTGCTTCCGATAAGCTCGCCCACCGAGCAACCCAAGTCTTTAGCCATATTTTCCACCACGGCATAACGCTCTGGGTGTACCGCACTGTTGTCTAAAGGGTTTTTAGCACCATCAACACGCAAAAAACCTGCACACTGTTCGAAGGCTGCTGGACCCAATCGGGGCACCTTTTTTAATTGTGCACGCGAGGTGAATGCTCCATTTTCGCGGCGATAATCCACAATATTCTTGGCCAAAGTGGGGCCCAATCCGCTGATATAAGTAAGCAGATGCAGGCTAGCAGTGTTTACATTAACACCCACAAGGTTAACACAACTTTCCACAGTGGTGTCCAAACTCTTCTTCAATTTAGTTTGATCCACATCGTGTTGATATTGTCCCACGCCGATACTCTTGGGGTCAATCTTCACCAATTCGGCCAGTGGGTCCATCAATCGCCTACCAATCGACACCGCCCCACGCACCGTTACATCCTCATCAGGAAACTCGTCGCGAGCCGTTTTAGATGCCGAATACACCGAAGCACCATCTTCGCTCACCACATACACGGGTATTCTGGGGTGCGCATCGTTGCCTGCAAGGCGCAAGATATCGGCTGTTTCGCGACTAGCAGTGCCATTACCCACGGCAATAGCCTCTACTTTAAAGCGACCAGCAATCTTTTCGAACTCCATTTTGGCCGCATGCTCATTGCCACGAGGCGTAAAGGGATACACAACATCATGATAAAGCAAGTTGCCTTGTGCGTCTAAGCACACCACTTTGCAGCCCGTGCGTATGCCAGGGTCAACACCCATCACGCGTTTTTGGCCCAACGGCGCGGCTAGAAGCAGCTGACGCAAGTTGAGCGAGAACACACCGATGGCCTCTTCGTCAGCTTTTTCCTTGCTAGCCGCTGCAAATTCGTTTTCCACCGAGGGTTCAATCAGTCGTTTATAAGCATCGGCCACAGCCTCTTCCACCAACTTTGCGCAAGCGCCACGGCCTTTAACATAATGGCGTTGCAAGCGTTCGGTGGTTTCTTCGCCGTCGATAGCGATGTTCACCCGCAGAAATCCCTCGCTTTCGCCACGTCTCATAGCCAGTAAACGATTGCCATTGCATCGCCGAAGTGGTTCAGAAAAGTCGAAATAGTCGGTATATTTTTGCGCCCCTTCCTCGTCTTTCTTCGCGGCAATCACCTTCGACGAGATGATGGCTTCGCGTTTAAAGGCGTTGCGCACTTGTTGTCGGGTTTGTTCGTTTTCACTAATGGTTTCGGCAATGATGTCTTGCGCGCCCTTAATGGCGGCATCAACATCTTTTACCTCGCCTTTAACGTAGGCTCGTGCCACGTTTTCGGGGTTGGATTCGCGTTGCAACAAGATGATTTGCGCCAAGGGTTCTAGCCCCTGTTGGCGTGCCACCTGCGCGCGAGTACGGCGTTTGGGCTTATAAGGCAAGTATATATCTTCGAGCGTAGTGCTGTCCCATGTGTTGTCAATACGACCTTTCAGCTCGGGCGTAAGCTTGCCCTGCTCGTCAATTGTTTTGCAAATGGTTTCCTTACGCTTTGCAAGTTCGGTGAGTTTGTCTTTCCATTGGCTGATATTAGCAATCTGCACCTCGTCCAGTCCGCCAGTTTTCTCTTTACGATAACGGCTGATAAAGGGTATAGTGCAACCCTCATCGAGTAGTGCGAGGGTGTTAGCCACCTTTGTTTGGTTAAGTTCAAGGCTCGTGGCGATGATATTTGCGTATTCGTTCATAAATGCAAAGATACAAAAAAACGCTGTCCGCGTAAAGTTGGACAGCGTTTTTTATAAAATTTAGTTCAGGGGAAAAAGACTTCTCTAAGATGTTAAGGGCCTCTTTAAAGGGATCAAACGCGATGGTTTTAGACCAAAAGCGGCATTGGTTTACTCGGCTAGAAGAATTGATAAGAAAGGCCCAAACAATAAGAAGGGCAGTGAAACCTTGTTGGCCTAGCCATTTTTTAAATGAACATGTTTACCAATTAACGAGTAGACTAGTTAACAAGCACAGCCAACCTTCACCTTTTCATCCTTTCAATCTTTCTCCTTTAGAAGTTTTCTGCCTTCAGTTCAAAGAAAGCTTGTGGGTGCATGCACACGGGGCACAGTTGTGGAGCCTTCTTTCCAATAACCACATGACCGCAATTGCGGCATACCCAGATGCAATCGCCATCGCGCGAGAACACCAAAGCGTCTTCAATATTCTTCAAAAGCTTGCGATAACGCTCCTCGTGCGTCTTCTCAATCTCGCCAACCTTTCTAAATTTGATGGCAATTTCTTTAAAACCTTCTTCTTCGGCCTCTTTAGCCATACGCTCGTACATGTCGGTCCACTCGTAGTTTTCGCCTTCGGCAGCACTCAAAAGGTTTTCGCTCGTGGTACCAACCTCGCCTCCGTGCAGGTATTTATACCACAGTTCGGCATGTTCTTTCTCGTTATGAGCCGTCTCTTCAAAGATGGCAGCAATCTGTTCGAAACCATCTTTCCTTGCTTTCGAAGCAAAGAAAGTGTATTTGTTGCGGGCCATACTTTCGCCAGCAAACGCCTCTTGCAGGTTTTTCTCAGTCTTTGTTCCTTTTAACTCTTTCATAATGTTCTTGTTTTTGTATAAATTCTTTGTATAATTTCGTCGGCCTTACGCCGTTCTTAATTTGTGTCTTCAGTCTTATTCGATGCAAAGGTAGTGAAAATAACACATAGCCGAGCATATATTGCACGAAAATTTATGCGGTTTTTAAAGCTTACTTCGGTGTTCAATAGCTCTTCGCATTACGGTGGATAGTGTTCAAAAGGAGTGGCACATCACTCATATACCGGCGATTGCAGAACAACATACTACAAGCCGCCAATAACTCTAAACGATTTCGAGGATACACTTTGGGCATTAGGGCTGTTTGTGACTTCAAACAACTTATAAATTGGGGTAAAAAGGAAGACGGCGAAGAACACGAACAACAACTAAGCGTTGGTGCGACGCGTTAAAAATGGCGGTAGAAAATAAGCTTTGAAAGGCGTGGTTAAGGCCAAAATGCGATATACCAGCAAAGCATATCACTCCCCTCTCCCTTTTGCGAGGAGACGTGGGAGGACTGTTCACAGTTTATAGCGGGGCAACGGCGAGGCGTTTCACATCATTTCCGAGCATCTAGCGAGCTGCGTTTGTTGCGATGATAGCTACGATATTCATCGAGCGGTATTTCAACATCGGGTTCAACCAGTGTGCCTTCGTGAGGCAAAGCAAACTTCATATACCTAATATTAAGGCCTCGTGCAATCCACATACTTTCGTAATAAGTCTGGATTGCGAGTATTGTGGCTGTTTCTTCATCGATGCCAGACGTATGATAGAGGTCGTCTGTACTAAACAGCAGGTTTAGTTTGTTAACCGCCACCACGTGTTGGGTGTAGGTAAAGAGGAAGTTCGAATCGGTTTTTAGATGCACCACGCCATTGTTTTGCAAAAAACGGCGATAACGTTCAAGAAAAAACGTGCTAGTAAGTCGTTTGTGCACGTTTTTCATTTGTGGGTCGCTAAAGGTGAGCCAAAGGCCTTGCACCTCGTTGGGAGCAAAAAAGCGGTCGATAATCTCAATATTGGTGCGCAAGAAAGCCACGTTTTTCAGCCCCTTTTCCAAAGCCATTTTAGCCCCTTTCCACATGCGTGCGCCCTTAATATCCACCCCAATGAAGTTGGTATTGGGATAAAGTTTAGCCAATTCAACGGTGTATTCACCCTTTCCGCAGCCCAATTCTAGTACGATGGGGTTGTCGTTATGAAAATAATCGTTGCGCCATTGTCCGCGCATAGTAAAGGGTTTGTTATCAATTACCGAATAAGGATATTGGAAAACGTTGCTAAACGTCTCCATCTCGGCGAATTTTTCTAATTTTCCTTTGCTCATTTTCTTGGGTAAGGAGTGGGGTTAAGGGTTTATTTATTGTTGTTTGGATTGGGCCTATTAAGCCTCAGCACCATTCTTTTTGCGCTCTTAGAGGCTTATGTTCAGCGTTGGGGCTAGTCTTTTGTGTCTTTTGCTAGTCAATCACCACTGTTGTCCAGCCGTGTTTGTCTTCGGCTATACCATATTGTATGTCTCGCAACAGGTTATAAAGGCGAGTAGACACTGGTCCGGGCTTACCATCGGCACTGAAAGTGTAGCGTTGCCCAGTCTCCATATCGTCGAGATAAGATATCGGACTGATTACGGCGGCTGTTCCACAAGCTCCTGCCTCGTCGAATGTGTCTAATTCTTCTTCGGCGATGGGTCGTTGTTCCACCTCCATACCCAAGTCGCGCGCCAATTGCATCAAACTGTTATTAGTGATGCTGGGCAAGATAGACGAAGACTTGGGTGTAAGATATTTATTGCCTTTTATCGCAAAGAAGTTAGCAGCTCCGCACTCGTCAACATATTTTTTTTCTTTTGCATCGAGATAGAACTCGCTTGCATAACCTTTCTCGTGAGCCAACGCGTTAGCTCTAAGCGAAGCCGCATAGTTGCCACCAACCTTGTACATACCTGTACCCAGCGGGGCCGAACGGTCGAAATTGCGCACAATAACATAAGGATTGGTAGAAAATCCGCCTTTAAAATAGGGGCCAACGGGTGTAACAAAGATAAGGAAGAGATATTCTTCGGCTGGTTTTACTCCCACTTGTGCACTTGTTCCGATAATCAAGGGGCGAATATAGAGCGCTGCCTTGCTCTCGTAGGTGGGCACATAGTCTTGATTAAGGCGTATCACGCGTGTTACCATCTCTTCAAAAAGTTCGATGGGCACGGTGGGCATCATGATGCCGTTACAGGTTTGTTGCAGTCGGGCTGCATTATCGCGCATTCGAAACACACGCACTTTGCCGTCGGGACAGCGGTAAGCCTTCAGTCCTTCGAAGGCTTCTTGCCCGTAATGCAGGCATGTTGCAGCCATGTGCAGTTTCAAATACTCGTCAGAGCAGGTCTCTATTTCTCCCCACTTACCATCGCGATAATAACACCTCACGTTGTAGTTGGTGGTATATAGCCAAAACCAAGGTCTGCCCAATCTAAATTCTTCATGTCGTTATGCTATTTTCGTTGCCTTCGCCAGCAGCTATTTTTAATTCTTAGCGCTACGAAGGACTTTGTTTTTGTTGTTTTATTATATATAAGGCTGGCTCTAAAATCGCATAAGCGATGTTTAGAACCAGCCACAAAGGTAATCATTTAACAGCACCCCTGCAACCCTTTTATCGCGATTTATCAAGTCGCTCCTTATTTATAAGTGCGCCGTTGCGGGGGCTTGGGCTGTGCATCGCGGGCTTTATTCTTGGCCCTGCACCACCATTTTGCGCTTTACATTTTTTAATTCTATATTTAGATTTCCGTCTTTACTGGGTAACAATACTAATCGTTTAAACCGAACATCATCTATTTGGCTAATCTCTCCACTTCCAACAACCTCTACATGGTTTACCATTGCTTTGTCGGTGGGTACAAATTCGGTATCTCCTGCGTATTCGTTTTCGGGGTCTAAGCCCAATTGCACTTTCATCACATTTATTTGTGCACTATTAAGGTCTACTCTATAAACATCGTTCAGCACCAAAGAGTCTAGTTTAAAAGCACTGGTAAACTTTAATTCGCCTTTTGAATTAACCGTAATACTGCGTGTTTTGCCTGTTCCGATATAAACATTGTGCCCCGCAGGTTGGTTAACCACAAGGCTTCCAGGTAAGGTGTTAACTATAATGCGCGCTTTATTCCTTTCATCATAATTGCGGTCTAACACTTTTCGAACTTTACCATCGATGCCTTTCACCTGGTAAACAATCTTTCCATTCGATACAGCCTCATCAACATCGGCCTTTCCATCGGGTCCGTACAAGAAATTTAAGTAATAGCCGTCGTTAGTCTGCACCGAATCGGATAACGCATAATAGAGCACATTATCTTTTTGCCACACCTTCAGCACCTCATCGGGATAAATAACCGAGCATTGAGAGGCATCGTTCACATAATTCACTTCTACTGTAAAAGCAATATTGTTATCGCTAGAATAATCCGCGTTTGAACTATCGTTATAAGCAATTACCGTCACGGGGGCAATACGTTTTTCTATTGTGCGGTCAAGATAAAATCCCTTCCCGTCTTCTGCCACGTCATCGTAAGAAAACTTTGCGTCACCAAGGGCTTGCCCCCATATGCCCACATTAGCCACCACCAATGCACACACAAAATAACCCACTATCCATACCTTTGAACGCTTAAACGAAAACTCGTCTATCACTTCCAAATCTTTGAAGCCCAAATAAGACAGCCACCACAAGAAAGGAACAGAAAGCCAAGCAAACCAATAAAGGCTTCTTATTAGCAAACTGTAGCTGTAATCTAGATGACGTCCGCCCAAAAAGAGTGTGAGAGAACCGCCCCAAAACATCAAGAAGAGCAGCATTGTGGTTTTGAGTGTGGGACGCCGCATAAAGAAAACGCTACCCACAACATACACGGCCGTAACCCAAAAATAAAGCAACCATGCCGGAGATAAATCCCAATCAAGAAAATTTGAGTAAGCAAAGATGGGCACAAAGTGTAATTCTATTTGGGGAAAAACCGAACCAACAAGTACCACTCTAAGGGTTTCGGCCGCATACATGCAGACTAGATAGGTAACTAGATATAGGGGTACACAGATAACCCAACGCGCTAGCCAGTTTTCGAAAGGCGTAACGGGGAAGGCAAGGGCACTTATGCGTTCGGCTTTCCTTCGTGCGCCACTCATCAAATCAGATGCAAAGATTGAGCCCGACACTAGTAGCGAGATGGCATAACAAACGAAAAGGATTTCAAAACCCCTGTCGGAAGATGTATGATTATCGTACGATGATATCGAAACTAAAAATTCTATCATTAGCATACTGCCAAAGAGTATGCCCACACGCATTACACTGGTGCGCCAACGCTCTACAAGTAGTTTATTGAGATAGGCCCCAAAGCGCGAAAAACTAAAGTTATTGTTGATATTGCTCATTATTGTTGTGCCATTTTTTGATTAATCCTCTCGTTAAAAAAGCGTTCTAGGTCTACATTCCCATCGGGGAAAATGCTCTTGATGTCGGCATTGGCCAATATCTCGCTATCGTCGAACATCACGATATGCTCTAACACTTGCTCTATGTCTTTCACTTGGTGGGTTGAAACCACAAAAATGCTATCAGACGTGTGGCCCTCGCTAAGGAATTGCCTAAATTGGGCCTTGCCTGGAATATCCAATCCGTTGGTGGGTTCGTCCATTAAAAGCACGCGGGTGTGGGTGGCCATGGCAAAACTCATATACACTTTCTTGCCTTGACCTAAAGAAAGATTGCCCAAATTCACATCTTCGTTCATGCCAAAAACACTTAAATAGCGCTTTAGGTCGTCGTAAGAAAAACGTGGATAGAACACACTGTTTACGCGAATGTATTCGGAGAGCGACACGCGTGGCAACTCGTACTCGTCGGGAACAATAAATATATCGGTGGTGGTTTCGGGGCGACGCTTGCGCACATCGCAACCATCTAGCATCACCAAGCCACTTTGGGGACGCAACAAGCCTGCCATAAGATACAATAGCGTGGATTTTCCTGCTCCATTGGGCCCTAACAAACCGTAGATGTGGCCTGGAGCGAAGTTGGCAGAGAATTTCTCGAATATATTACCCGACTTCTTATACGCAAACGTTAGGTTGTCTATTTCTAACATGGGTTTCGTTTATGGTGTTTAAAATAATATTGTCGTTGTTAAGCGCGCGCCTAGTCTGCTCTCTGCACCTTTATGTGGGCTTTACCACACAAGGGCTACTCTCTATCGGGAGAATGGCCACGCCAATGCGCACAAAGGTCGTAAAAAAAAACAACAAAACAAACTTTTACCCAATCTTTTTGCACCTCTCTTTAAACAAACCATAGGCGCCACTTGAAGGCGCTTAGTTTTATTGTTCTATGAGCCAACGTAAACTTTTTCAACATGGCCTTGCCCATACTCCTTATTATATAGTGCACACTCTTTATTATATTAGAGGCTGAGCCATGCAGAAAACTGTCTCAAGTACGCCTCTTAACACTTTATATATCTACCTCTTTAACCTATTCTCCGCAATACAAAAGTGCCTCTTCGAAAATAAAACCCTAAACAACCATCACAATAAAGTCGCTTTCACAGACTTATATTACAACATTTTATTACCTTTGCAACAATTATTTGATTAATATCAAAACATAACACCATGATACAGAAGTACGATTTCCTCGTCATCGGCGGTGGTATCGCTGGCATGTGCTACGCGCTTAGTGTGGCAAACAGTGGGAAGGGAAAGGTTGCCCTTGTATGTAAAACCACTTTAGACGAAGCCAACACGGCCAAAGCACAGGGCGGTGTGGCTGCCGTTACCAACCTTGCTGTAGACAATTTTGAAAAACACATCAACGATACGATGGTCGCAGGCGACTATATATCGGATTTGGATGCAGTGAAACACGTTGTTTGCAATGCACCAAAAGCCATTAACGCGCTTGTAAACTGGGGCGTAAACTTTGATAAAAACAATAATGGCGAATACGATTTACACCGCGAAGGAGGACACAGCGACTTTCGTATTCTTCATCATGCCGACGACACGGGGTTCGAAATTCAACGCGGACTGATGGAGGCTGTGAGACAAAACAATAACATCACCGTGCTAGAAAACCATTATGCCGTTGAGATTATCACACAACATCACTTGGGTGTGCAGGTTACGCGCCGAACCAACAACATCGAATGCTTCGGGGCTTATATCCTTAACCCTACTACGCAAAAGGTCGACACCTTTTTAAGTAAGGTTACGCTACTGGCTACTGGTGGCGTGGGCGCTCTCTACTCCACCACCTCCAACCCCGTTATTGCCACTGGCGACGGCATCGCTATGGCTTATCGTGCTAAAGCAACGGTGAAAGACATGGAGTTTGTGCAGTTTCATCCCACTGTGCTTTACAATCCTGCCGAAACTCATCCAGCTTTCCTCATTACCGAGGCTATGCGCGGCTATGGCGCTGTGCTTAAACTGCCTAATGGCAACGAGTTTATGCATAAATACGACGAACGACTGTCGTTGGCTCCTAGAGACATCGTGCTAGGGCCATCGACCACGAAATGAAAATTCACGGACTGGACTTTGTGTGCCTTGACCTCACACACAAAGATGCTGAAGAAACGAAACGACATTTCCCACATATCTACCAAAAATGCTTGAGCATTGGTATCGACATCACCAAACAATTTATACCTGTTTGCCCTAGCGCCCATTATATGTGTGGGGGCATTAAGGTGAATAAAAACGGGGAAAGTTCCATTCACCGACTTTATGCCGTGGGCGAATGCTCGTGCACGGGTCTACATGGCGGAAACCGACTTGCCAGCAACTCGCTTATCGAGGCTGCTGTGTATGCACAATCGGCTGCCGAACACACCCTAAACACAATAGACAACTATAACTTTAACACCCTGGTGCCTGAATGGAACGATGAAGGAACATTAACCAACGAGGAACATGTGCTCATTACACAGTGTATAAGAGAGGTGGGCGAAATTATGAGCAATTACGTGGGTATCGTTAGGAGCGACCTACGACTGAAAAGGGCGTGGAACAGACTGGACTTGCTTTACGAAGAAACAGAAGAACTCTTTAAACGCGTTACGGCTACTAAAGATATTTGCGAACTCCGCAATATGATTAACGTGGGCTACCTCATTACACGACAGGCCATTGAACGCAAAGAAAGCCGAGGACTGCACTTCACCGTGGATTATCCTAAACATGCATACGACCAACGATGAACGTATAAATACTTAAAACGCACAAAAACAAATGCTGATTGCGATATTGTTGTACATAAACTAAAAACAAATGGTTGATAAAAAATGGATGGAAAAGGGCTTCATCGACGAACCCGTACCTGAACAAATAGACATCAAGGCAGAAATACGCAGGATGTGCAAAGAAAAAAATGCCCTTATCATGGCGCATTATTACACTGAAGGCGTAATACAAGAGGTGGCCGACTTTATTGGAGACAGTTTGGCGTTGGCACAGAAGGCTGCAACGACGGATGCCGACATCATCGTTATGTGTGGCGTGCACTTTATGGGCGAAACCAATAAAATTCTTTGCCCCAATAAAAAGGTGCTCATCCCAGACCTCAATGCTTCGTGTTCGCTGGCCGAAAGCTGTCCTGCTGACGAATTTGAAAGGTTTGTTATGGCGCATCCGGGCCATACAGTGGTGAGCTATGTTAACACCACTGCGGGAACAAAGGCGGTTACCGATGTGGTGGTTACTAGTAGCAACGCTAAACAAATTGTTGATTCGCTACCGAAAGATGCTCCCATCATCTTTGGCCCTGATTGGAATCTTGGCAATTACATCAATTCGCTTACTGGTAGGCACATGGTGCTATGGAATGGTGCATGCCATGTGCACGAAAAGTTTTCGGTTGAAAAAATTTTGAAACTCAAAAAACTACATCCCGAAGCTAAAATTCTGGTACACCCCGAATGCAAAGGGCCTGTTGTTAACATCGCCGACAAAGTGGGGAGCACTGCTGCACTGTTGAAATTCAGTATTGACGACGAGGCGCAAACCTTTATTGTAGCTACCGAAAGTGGCATCCTTAACGAGATGCAAAGACTTGCACCTCACAAAACCTTTATACCCGCACCACCCGACGATAGCACTTGCGCTTGCAACGAATGCAATTATATGAAACTTATCACCCTGAACAAACTCTATAATTGCCTTAAATACGAATGGCCCTACATCGAGGTGCAACCAGAGGTGGCACTAAAAGCCATCAAACCCATTGAGAGAATGTTGGAAATATCTAAACAACTTGGTTTATAATCTTAATTTTAAATTCATCATGTTATCTGTAGAAGAACTTAACGACCAACTTATCGAACTGGCTTTTAGTGAGGATATTGGCGATGGCGACCATACCACGCTTTGCTGCATTCCTGCACAGGCCAACGGCGAAAGCCGATTACTCATTAAAGAAGAAGGCATCTTGGCTGGTGTAAAGGTGGCGCAACAGGTGTTTCACCACTTCGACCCCGAACTGCAAATTGAGGTCTTTATCGAAGATGGTGCACATGTTAAGCCAGGAGATGTGGCAATGAGTGTGAAAGGAAAAACAAGAAGCCTTTTGCAAACTGAACGTTTGATGCTGAATATCTTGCAACGTATGAGTGGTATTGCCACTATGACGCATAAATACCAACAAGCACTGATCGACGCTGGCACTAAAACACGCGTGCTCGACACCCGAAAAACAACGCCTGGCATGAGAATGCTTGAAAAAGAAGCCGTGAAAATTGGTGGCGGCACAAACCACCGCATCGGGCTTTTCGACATGATTCTCTTAAAAGACAACCACATCGATTTCTGCGGTGGCGTGCACAATGCCATTTCCATGGCCAAAAAATATTGCAAGGAACATGGCAAGGAGCATTTGAAGATTGAATGCGAGGTAAGAAATTTCGACGAACTCAATGAGGCGCTAAACGAGGGATGCGACCGTATTATGTTTGATAACTTCACTCCCGAAGATACACGGAAGGCGGTGGAAATGGTTGGCGGACGCTGCGAAACGGAATCGAGCGGCGGCATCACCTTTCAAAACATGATTCCTTACGCTCAAGCTGGGGTAGACTTTATCTCGTTTGGCGCACTTACGCATAGCGTAAAAGGGCTGGACATGAGTTTTAAAGCCACAAAATAACACTTGCCTCAAAAGGCGTTCTGGCACTGCTGGCTTTGTTTTCATCTGGATTTCTAACTACTGCGTGGTAGTTGGAAATCCTTTTTTATTTCACTTTCTCGATTAAGAAGTTGTGCACACTTCACACCCCAAATAGATAGTTAACCGCCACTTCACACCCTACAGCAAGGTTAACGGCGTAGCGTTCCAACGCATCTCCTCTCATCAAAACGTTAATTCAATTTCTTTTATTTTACAAAACACCCTCACCAACGCAGCACCTTCTAGCGAAAATAAAGCCCTAAAACATGCTTTTTAGCCCTAATTTGGGCTTTTCAGTTTTTATTTTTCCGTCGGTTTTTAGTTCAAAAGCAGCAAAAAGCAGGTTTTTGCCTTTCTATTTTCTCCCCAATCATCAATTTTTTGCGCTCCGCAAAACAAATTTTAGTAAGCAAAAATGTGCTTTTCTCGACATTTTTAACCACAAAAAGCGCAAAACAACGTCACATTGTAAGTACACAACCATACACTTAAGGCGCAATATGCAGCATTTGGCCTGCGTTTTGTAGGAGTTAGCATTGCATTTAGCACGAGTTAGCATTGCATTTAGCACGAGTTAGCATTGCATTTAGCACGAGTTAGCATTGCGTTTTGCAGGAGATAGCACTGCATTTTGCTGCAAATAGCCCACATTTTCGCCAAAACAGCGGTTTTTTAACCCTAAAACACATTGTTCTCTACTTACACGTCATAGCCTTTTTGCAGTGCGACAAATCTTCGCGAGAATCGATTATTTGCGCACGAGTGAGCGTTTGTTTGCAAAGAAGGCACTCATAATGTTAAATTTCTTACTTTTTATTTTACAGATAAACCAGAATAAATAAACGACGTCCCCAAATAAGTAGCAACATAAAACTTTTCTTGGCCACCTTCTCGCACCCTAGAGCAACGATAGTGATGTGTGGCATTTAACGATAAGTCTGCCTTGAAGGTTGTTCGCCACATATTTAATGGATAAACGTGCCAAGAAACACTAAAATTCGTCAACCCACACAGCTTTTCACCATGTTCAACCATACCTCTTAATACATGCTAAAGAGGAAAAGAATGTTTGGCATTTTGAATGGATATACTTAACTTTGCCAATTGATATACTAAACAATGTAGAACATTTGTACTATGCTACGACAGTAAACAATCTCAATCAGAAGCATTGCTGGATGTTTTACCCTTGAAGCAGCCACCTTAAAACGAGCATTCATGGGCAACAACAGGATATGAAAACCAAAAAACAACCAAACATTTTGCAGAACTTAATACAATAACTTATGAACAGAAACTTCTTTTTGGTTGGCTTGCTCTTCGCAATTTTGCCAACAAGCACCTTTGCACAGAAACAACGTTCGCAAGCTTTTAAGGAGAAATACATTTTGAAAGAAGCTGTTATCCTAAGCCGACACAACATACGCGCACCGCTCTCTACTAAAGGTAGCTTACTCGAAAAGGTTACAACACATCCCTGGTTTGAATGGACTGCTGGAGCTAGCGAACTAACCACGCGTGGCGGTGCATTGGAAAACCAATTTGGCCTTTACTTTCGCAAATGGCTGGTTGACGCAGGATTGTTTAAAGAAAACGCCAACCCCACAACCAACGAAGTAAACGTTTACGCCAATAGTATGCAACGCTGCATCGCAACGGCCAACTATTTTAAAACGGCGCTCTTCCCCGTGGGAGATGTTAAGGTTAACCATCGCTTTGTACCGAGCAAAATGGATCCCGTGTTCTTTCCACGACTAACCAAAACAAGCAAATCGTTTAAAGCACAAGCTTTGAAAGAAATCGCTGCAATGGGTGGCAAAAAAGGTATTGTGGGCATTAACGAGGACCTGAAAGAATGCTATGAAATAACGGCTAAGGTGCTCGATCTTAAAAATTCGCCTGCTTGCAAACAAGACAACCTGTGCGCTTTCGACAACTATAATACACAAATTATTTTGGAAAAGGGCGACGAACCCCGCATGAAAGGCTCACTGAAGGATGCCAATACTTGCTCGGATGCACTTATTCTGCAATATTATGAAGAGCCCGACTCAAAGAAAGCGGCATTTGGACACAACATAACATTGACCGACTGGACCAAGATTGCGAAGATTAAAGACGTGTATGGCGATGTGCTTTTCGCAGCTCCTACGGTGGCTATTAACGTGGCACATCCCCTATTGGTGTATATGTACGACGAACTGTCGGATAAAGACCGTAAGCTTTCTTTCCTCTGCGGACACGACTCGAACATTGCTTCGGTTACTGCTGCCCTTGAAGTGGAACCCTACGACCTGCCCAACTCTATCGAAAAGAAAACACCTATTGGCTGTAAACTGGTTTTCGAGAAGTTTGAAGGTAAAGACGGACAAATGTATTGCGACATCAACCTCACCTATCAGTCTACCGAGCAACTGCGCAACATCGCCATGCTTGGCCTAAACAATCCTCCACAAATATTCCCCATCGCGCTGAAAGGCTTGCAAAAGAATGCCGATGGATTGTATCTGCTTAACGATGTAAAGGCTAGATTTATGAAAGCCATTCGCGCATACGATAAGATTGAAGACGAATTTTAAAGCCTCTAAACCCTAAGCTATAAACAAAAAGTTCAGATGCACGCACAATACATGTTTTAAAACAAGCCCCAACAGCGGCTTATGTTATGGGCTAACACCACGGCAAAGCACTTTTAGAGGTGCAACACCTCAACATGAGGGGTAAACAATGCTGTTAAGCAAACACAATGGTGAACATGTCGCCTACCGCAACATGGCCCAAACGAAGCGGCAACGATTCGCACCCACGGCCATGGCTAGGGGTAACGAGTTGTTTCAAGACACGAGACCACTCCATCCCAACATTGCACGGCGCCATCCGCACAGCTAAACGCTGAGCAACCACACCATGTAGGCGCAGGATTAGACACATCAACATCCAAGTTTGAGAATTAGGGAATGGTGTCTTCGCAGACAATCTGTCTTTTAGCGCCAACAACATTGCCCAGTATTGCCCTCATTGCTAAAGTGCTTTGCCTTATTTTAAAAAACGTTGCACATGCCATATTTGCCTACCCCACACAATTCAGCTTATAAAGGGAAAGCAAAGCTGCACATGCGCAACGCTTTCTTTGTTGGCAAAACAACCTACAAAACAGGGCACATAGAAGAATAGAAATATTGCAAACAATGATTGTAAGATTTGTTTTTGTTGGCCTCCCCTATTGAACTTGCTCTCTCGATTTATAGAAATATTAAAAGTCAATAGTACTTCAGGCCGTAAAATAATATGGCATCACCAACTTAACAGATGGCATCTAATCGTTGTGTTGACGCTCATAAGCAAGCCTCTATTAGTACCAAAACGAACTGGCATGAAAATTGAGTTTTTCAGTTGGATGGCTTGATTGGTGACATTAAAGAGGACTCACAATGATAAAACTTTTACTGAAAAGCTGCATCAATCTTGGCATAAGATGCTTTTCGTGTTTGTACTAGACAAATAAAGGAGGGGCTTTCACTTACATTCAACGCAATAAACGGCCGAATGGTACGTTATTGTTATAAACTGTTGGTAGCCTTAACAAGGGTAGATTGCTGGCACCTTGGCAATTCAAACGAAAAGATGACCATTAGCTTGCGATAATAATAAACTAGAAGTACATTCACATCTTCAACAAAGAAACTATGCGTATTAATAACTTCGAGTATTTCACTTTCACATACTTAGATAGTCCATTAGAGAAAATAGACGACTATGTTCAAAAGAAATTGGGAGACAGTGGAAAGTACAAAATAACACGCACGCCATTTAAATTCGACCTATACGAAACATGTCCGCCAAAAGGGGGTGCACATTTTGAAAAGCTATACTTCTTTGCTCCTAAGACATGTGAGGATAAGTGCATAATGTTCTCAAACTATCCTGATGGATTTAGCTCGCTGGTTTATAACATATCAGATGCTTTAAAAATAAAAGCTTATTGTTTCCAAATCAGCACAAACAACGCCCCTGATGCTATGAACGCTTTCAAGTACATTGAAAATGGGAAAGAAGTACGGATTGTCTACGCAATGAAAGATCCAAAATGGAATTTTTACTGCCACGGGGAAAACCAACCATTTGAAGACAAAGAGCTGTATCAACGAAAAATGATAAAACGAAGACTAGACAAAGAGGCTCTTATTTCATACTGCGCTAAACTAGGTATTGACATACGTGATGACACCTTTTGGGAAAGTCAACAATCCGTCTTAGTGGAGCGGCTGTCATGGTAATGCGACTGAGAAATACTAATGATGAAGAAACGCATATCCATCATTAATTACTGGTTGGAGAAGAAACAAGGTGTCATGTGGCACAGAACAAGTCCGACATACTTGAATTATAAGCCCCTTGGCATAATAGCTTAGCGTATTACTAATCCTGCCATCGTATAACACTAATAATATTACTTATGTTTAGATTGGAATTTAAAGCTAAAATTATTACTGCAAGCAGAAACAAAAAAGACAACTATTATATGGTTGGGCTGGCTGACGACAAGTTTGACTATAAGAACTATATTCTTTTTCAAAGGCCCATCACATTGAGTGAGGACGATGACCCCGAATCTGAGCTAAATGGAATGTATGCTGAATGCAATGGTGAGGTTACTTATAACACCTGCAAATCGGTAAGTTTGACTAACGAATCCGTTATCTTTGAAGTCCAAGATAGCCTCATAACGGTAGATTTGAGTGACGTAAAGTTAAACAAACGTTTCGTAGAGTATTCTAAAGAAATATTTAAAGAGCTATTAACAACTAAACTGTAAGAATTACGACGATACAGGCCGTGGTAGCTGTTATTATCATAACGTTATTGACCGTGAATAAAAGAATCACAAATTGACGAGCTGACTTACCGCATAAATACACAAACAGATAAGATTATAAACCTACAAACTCATGAACTCATGAGCCCATGAACCATTAAACCCATGAACTTACAAACTTATGAACCAATAAACTCATGAACTCACAACTCATAAACTCAGAAACTTATGAACCAATAAACTCATAACTCACAACTCAGAAACTCAGAAACTTATGAACCAATAAACTCATAACTCACAACTTATAAACTTACAAACTTATGAACCAATAAACTCATGAACTCACAACTTGTAAACTCACAAACTTATGAACCAATAAACTGATGAACTCACAACTTATATA
>NZ_BAIZ01000018.1 GCF_000613445.1 Hoylesella shahii DSM 15611 = JCM 12083 | reverse complement strand
CTAAGTACCTCCTTATTATTATTTGTGTAAAATTATTTTAGTTTCCTTACCTTAAGATTGTTAGCAACCAATTAGTGGTATTTCAATTTTTTCTCCCAATATATTATATCGTCTTCCTTCATACCGTCTCTCCAGTCCCTAATACTTCTATTGTATAAAAGGACTATGGCATCGCGATTATAGAT
Source organism: Hoylesella shahii DSM 15611 = JCM 12083 (assembly GCF_000613445.1). Lineage (GTDB taxonomy): Bacteria > Bacteroidota > Bacteroidia > Bacteroidales > Bacteroidaceae > Prevotella > Prevotella shahii. The sequence continues at coordinate 63,197 of NZ_BAIZ01000018.1, read as the reverse complement.
GTAATAAAGCAGAATGTTTGCCGCGTAATCAGTTGTTTCATCATTGAGTAGAGACAACCATTCTCTTCTTTTTATCCTTACTATAATGCTGTCTTGTTTTGGAGTCAATTTTACTCTTACACGATAGCCGATATCAAATATAGGGAAGCATGTCTCGCAAGCGACTTTCTTTATAGAGAAGTTGATACTCTTGTTATTTATAAAGGACAGTTCATTTGTGATATTTTTTTTCTCTCTTTTGCTATGTGCTTTTTGAGCACAGCATGATGATGTAGCAATTATTAGAAAACCCAAGATAACTAAATTAAATTTCATTGTCTTTTTCTCCTTCTATTTTGATATGCTTGCTGCAATCTTTTACCTTGTTCCATATAGGTTGAGATATGCTGTTTTGAAATTTCTACTATTTTTCTGAGATTCATATTTTTATTTTTCGAGTAACTGTCAATCACATCGTTAAGACTCTTGAATTTCTTTCCAGGATAGTGAAACCCAATGTCGGCAGCAACTTTTATTTGATTTATCTCGCCATCTATTTCTTTTTTGCAACTAATAGGGCATATCTTCTTATTGAGATTTTATTTCGCTCAACCTTTTCGTCATAACCTTGAAGTTCCTTTCTATTTATTTTATTCGATAACTCATAGGCTAATTTGATTACCTGAAACTTTTTATTACTTCCTTCAGTTAATGTTATTTCTCCTGTAAAAGGAGCTGTCTATGTGCTATTACCGAATGAAATATATTTATTATAGTTATTAAGAGTAATTCCTGCGAGTGACATTATTTTTTTAAAAGTTTTACTATGTTTCATGCCATATTCGAGTGTCTGCTTTATTGTTGGCTTACTCTTAGGTGACATACCTTCAGGATCTATAAACTTTATTGGATTGTCAAAACAATATATAAGGCTCGAAACACTCGGATACTTCTCTGCCAACGGATCCACTCCATACCACAGACTCGTTACAGGGTTCATGTACCTCGCCCCATAGTAATATAATCCTGTCTCTTGGTCGAGTTCCTTGCCGTTGAATTTATACGGCATCTCCTCACTGCTGCTGTGTTCGTCCACGAGCAGTTCGCCGTAGGGCAGGTAGGCGTCGAACTGGGTGATGTTGGCCTTGGCGTCGGTGATGTAAGAGGTGCTGCCGAGGTGGTCGCTATGATAGAAGAAGATATCCTCGATGTTGGTCGTGTCTGTGGGGACATAGCCAGACCCCGGTTGCGCATTGTCAGGGTCTTCGGGTTTCTGCCATTGAATGGGTGGGCCAGGGACATCTCCCTTGTCATTGAACTTCGGCCGTTGCACCCAACCTTCGGGCACAGAGTGGTCGCCCAGTTCTCCGATGATGCTGTTGTAGCCATAACCGGTGTTGTCGGGGTCGGCCGTTACGCCCTTCATCGTGGGAACACCCGGTGGCGTGCCCAGCTTGCGGTAATACTCCTCGCGCTGCTTCTCTATCTGCAGCATGCGGGCGGCATAGTCTTTCTGGCCAGCCGTAACGACTTTCGCGCCACGCCCGTAGGCGTTTTGGAATATGCCTACACCCATTTTGGAGGCTATTCGCCTGTCGTCGATGAAGTAGTGCTTGGTGAAACGCTGGCGCGTAACGCTGAGTATGGATGCGAGGTAGAGGGTGGGGACCAGCCACACAGACCATCCTTCCAAGCCTTTCGGTTTAATCAGTGTCTTAGAGCTTTTGGTTTAATAACGCAAGAAATGTTCAAAATATTGTCTATGAAGTCATACTTTTTTGTATTTGCATAGAGTTGTCGCCGTTGGCCATGAGCAGTATGCCCTGCAACCGCTTGCGATGGCGGTAGTATGTGTGTGCGTTTTCCAAGCCATTGATTATGCGCGCGCAATCCAAATTGAAGATTTTGTAAATTTTTCAGCATAAAATTTAACATAAAAAGAGCTACTTCTATTCACCAACCGTAAACCTTGTTGCAAATAATCGATTCTCGCGAAGGTTTGTTTTGAGGCAAAAAGGGTGATAAGTGTAAATGCAGAAAAATACATTCGCTTTGCATAAAACCTCAATTAGTGTCAGTTTAGTGGCTATTTGCAGCTAAAAAATGGGCGTTTTGCTGCTAAACGTATTGTGTTTTGCTGCTAAACGTATTGTGTTTTGGTGCTAAACGCATTGCATTTTGCTGCTAAACGCAAGGTGTTTTGTTGCTAAACGCAGTGCATTTTGGTGCTAAATGCAAGACGAAATGGTGCTAAAGGCGAGGCGATAAGCATAAAAATACACTGCTATGGCATTACTAGAACCTTCTTTAATCATCGAAAAGCAAGCAAAAAAGGTCAAAAAATCCGCAAACAAGTGTAAGTTTCATAGCAAAAAGGGTCAAATTGGGCTTATGAAATTTAGAGTTTACAACCAAACTAGAAAGGCAAAATGGTGCAAAATGCAGGTATTATTCTCAAAAATAGACAAAACAAAAGACGGATAAAGTGAGATTAAGCATCTTTTTACCTACTTTTTAACTTTTTTCTGGCTAAAAATAAGTGTAGAATAGCGCATATTTGTAAAAAAATATAACTACTTATAAGTTAATAAAATACTAAGGTTTTAAATGTTGTCTATTGTTAGCGAAATATCCTTTTTCATACCTATACTTGGCTATGAAAACTTTTTTTCTTACCTTTGCGCTTTATATAAACAACGACGAATTAAATAAGGTATAGAATATGGCTAATAAATTTGCCGAGTACAAAGGACTTAATCTCACTCAGACCAACAAAAACATGTTGGCCGAGTGGGAGAAGAATGACATTTTCCATAAGACAATCAACGAGAAGGAAGGATGCCCACAATTTGTGTTCTATGAAGGACCACCATCAGCCAACGGACATCCTGGCATTCACCACGTACTGGCTAGAAGCATCAAAGATACTTTCAACAGATACAAAACAATGAAAGGTTTCCAAGTGAAAAGGAAGGCCGGATGGGACACCCATGGTTTGCCTGTGGAGCTTGGAGTGGAAAAAGAATTGGGCATAACTAAGGCTGACATCGACAACAAAGAGTCGGCTAAATATATCTCTGTTGCCGATTACAACAAAAAGTGTCGCGAGAATGTGATGAAATTTACGGCCGAGTGGCGCGAGCTTACCGAGGAAATGGGATATTTCGTAGACCTTGACCATCCCTATATCACCTACGACAACAAATATATCGAAACACTTTGGTGGCTATTAAAGCAACTCTACACCAAAGATATGCTCTATAAGGCTATACCATTCAGCCTTATTCGCCTGCAGCTGGTACAGGTCTTAGTTCGCACGAACTAAACTTGCCTGGTTGCTATCGCGATGTTAAGGATACTACGGTTACCGCACAGTTCGAAATAAAGAACCCCAAACCCGAATGGTAGGTGGGGGAAAGCTTATTTCATGGCATGGACAACCACCCCTTGGACGTTGGCGGCCAATTCGGCGCTTTGCGTAGGTCCGAAGATAAACTATGCAGCGGTGCAAAGCTTCAACCCTTATACCGGAGAACCTATCACCGTTATTCTAGCAGAAGCACGCCTTAACGCCTACTTTAATGAAGCAGGGAAAGACGTTGACCTAGCATCCTATAAAAAAGGAGATAAGCTTATTCCTTGGAAAGTGATAGGCACTTACACAGGTAACGACCTCGTAGATATTGCTTATCATCAGTTGTTGCCATTTATTTCGCCCATGGAAGATGGCGCATTCCGCGTAATTCCTGGCGACTATGTAACCACAGAAGACGGTACTGGTATCGTACACATTGCCCCTAACTTTGGTGCCGACGACGCACTTGTTGCTCGTAAGGCAGGTGTTCCGGCAATTGTTCTTATTGATAATAAAGGAGGTGAACGTCCTGTTGTTGACCTTGAAGGTAAATATTTCAAGGTGGAAGACCTTGATGCCGAATTTGTTAGCAAGTTTGTTAATGTACCCGAATGGAGTAAATACGCTGGCAGATACGTTAAAAATGCATACGACGACGCACTTACCGAGAACGACGAAACCCTCGATGTGTCTATCTGCATGGACTTAAAGGCACAAAACAAAGCCTTTAAGATAGAAAAACATGTGCACAGTTATCCACATTGCTGGCGCACAGACAAGCCCGTGCTTTATTATCCTCTCGATAGTTGGTTTATCCGTTCAACAGCTAAGAAACAAAGAATGTTCGAATTGAACAAAACCATCAACTGGAAACCCGAATCAACGGGTACAGGAAGATTTGGCAATTGGCTAGAAAACCTTAACGACTGGAACCTTTCGCGTTCGCGTTTCTGGGGCACACCATTGCCGATTTGGCGCGACGAAGAAGGTCATGAAATATGTATTGGCTCGCTTGAAGAACTTTACGCTGAGATTGAAAAGAGTGTGGCAGCAGGTCACATGGTTTCAAATCCGCTTAAAGAACATGGTTTTGTACCAGGCGATTATGCGCAAGCCAACTACGAACGCATCGACTTACACCGCCCCTATGTAGACGATATTGTGCTGGTTAGCGAAACAGGCAAACCCATGAAGCGCGAAATAGACCTAATTGACGTGTGGTTCGACTCGGGAGCAATGCCCTATGCACAAGTACACTATCCCTTTGAGAATGCCGATTTGATAGACAAACGCATTGCATTCCCCGCCGACTTCATCAATGAAGGTGTTGACCAAACACGCGGTTGGTTTTTTACCCTGCACGCCATTGCTACAATGGTGTTCGATAGTGTGGCATTTAAGAACGTTATCTCTACGGGTTTAGTACTCGACGCTAAAGGAAACAAGATGAGTAAGCACGTGGGCAACGTGGTTAACCCATTCGAAATGATGGAGAAATATGGTGCAGACCCTGTGCGTATGTACATGCTTACCAACTCGGAGCCATGGGATAACTTAAAATTCGATGCCGAAAGCGTTGACGAAATTCGTAGAAAACTATTTGGAACATTGTATAACACCTACTCGTTCTTCGCCCTCTATGCTAACGTTGATGGGTTCGACTACCGTGAAGCAGATGTTCCACTGAATGAAAGACCCGAGATTGACCGCTGGATTTTATCAGAATTGCACTCGCTTATCAAGGGCGTGGAGTACGAAATGGACGATTACGACCCCACAAGAGCAGGCCGTCTTATAGATGCATTTGTTAACGACGACCTAAGCAACTGGTATGTTCGTCTTAATCGCAAACGTTTCTGGGGTAAAGAGATGAGCCAAGACAAACTCAGCGCTTATCAAACACTTTATACCTGTCTTGAAACCGTGGCCAAATTGTTAGCTCCATTTGCACCTTTCTATGCCGACCAACTATATCTCGACTTAACAAAAGCCACACAGCGTGAGCAATTGCAGTCGGTGCACTTGGCAAACTTCCCCGTTGCAGACGATAAATTTATCGATCGCGAATTGGAAGAACGCATGGAAATGGCACAAAAAATCACCTCGATGGTACTGGCATTGCGTCGTAAAGTAAACATTAAGGTTCGCCAACCACTGTTGCAAATTATGATACCTGCTGTAGACCAACGTCAAAAAGCACATATCGAAGCAGTTAAAGACCTCATTATGAGTGAAGTAAATGTGAAAGAACTGAACTTTGTTGAGGAAGGTAAAGGCGTACTGGTTAAGAAGGTGAAGTGTAACTTCCGCACCATGGGTAAGAAGTTTGGCAAACTTATGAAAGGTATTGCAGCCCAAATGGAAGCACTAGACCAAGATGCAATAGCCAACTTAGAGCGCGTTGGTAACATTAATTTGTCTGTTGAGGGCAATGAAGTTGTGGTAGAAGCTGCAGATGTAGAGATTATTAGCGAAGACATACCTGGATGGTTGGTATCGAATGAAGGCAACCTAACCGTGGCTCTTGAAGTGGAACTAACCGAAGAGTTGGTAAAGGAGGGTATGGCACGTGAGATAATCAACCGCATTCAAAACCTTCGCAAGGAAAGCGGATTGGAAATTACAGACCGCATTAAGGTAACTTTGGCCCCCAATGAGCAAACCGATGCTGCAGTTGACGCTTTTGGCAGTTATATTAAAAGCCAAGTATTAGCCGATGAAATAACAGTTGCAGCCAACGACGGCAAAGAAATAGCCTTCGAAGAATTTAGTTTGAACATTAAAATAGAAAAAATTAATCATTAATACCCTATCTAACTTATGGCTACCAAAACACGTTACAATGACGAGGAACTAGAAGAATTCCGCGTGATTATCAATGAAAAGCTAAAACTGGCGCGTCGAGATTACGAAGCGATGATGCGTACCCTGATGAATGCAGACGGAAATGACGTTGACGATACTTCACCAACCTACAAAGTATTGGAGGAGGGTAGTGCCACACAAAGCAAAGAAGAACTGATACAACTGGCCAATCGCCAGCAAAAGTTTATTACAGGACTTGAAGCCGCACTTATAAGAATTGCCAACAAAACTTATGGCATAGACCGTATCACTGGCGAACTTATACCTAAGCAACGACTTATGGCCGTTCCACATGCCACGCTGAGTGTGGAGTCGAAGAACGCACGTAAACGTTAAAGTAACAAGCCCTACAACGCAAGATGCCTTGTCTTTGCAACAATGTTTGCGAGACAAGGCTTCGGGCTGCATAACAGAACAACCATTCATGGCAAAAGGAAAAGAGATATTTACTGATGGCCACTTGGCCATATTGTTGGTGGCTGTAATCCTCATCATCGACCAAATCATTAAGCTTGAAGTGAAAACAAGCATGGCACTAGGCGAAGCCATACACGTAACCAACTGGTTTTACATAGACTTCGTTGAGAATAATGGCATGGCTACGGCATGACATTTATCAACAAATTGGTTCTAAGCATTCTGCGTCTAGTGGCTATTGCTTTTATTACACGATATATATGGAAGGTTGTAAAGCAGAGTATGCGCACGCGATACATTGTTTTTCTATCCATGATATTGGCTGGAGCAATCGGCAATATGATAGATTCGATGTTTTACGGACTAATTTTCAATGCCTCCACGCCTTTTACCGTGTCATCGTTTGTGCCATTTGGTACAGGTTATGCCGACTTCCTAACTGGCAAGGTGGTAGACATGTTCTACTTTCCGCTTATCGTTACCACCTATCCCGAGTGGTTTCCATTCAAAGGAGGTGAACAATTCGTGTTCTTTAGTCCTGTCTTCAACTTTGCCGACGCAAGTATCAGCGTAGGTGTTGTTTGCCTTTTCTTGTTCTGCAGAAAGGAGTGGGAGACCATCAATTTTAGTTTTTCACTAAAGAAAAAAGATTCAGACAAAGCGTAAAGGAGATTACCGTGAAAAGATTTGTAGGTATATTGATATCCGTTTTGTGCTTGCTTACTGCAATAAGTTGTAAACCAGGCGTTCCTAGTGAGTATATCCAGCAGGAGAGATGGAAGACATTCTATACGACTATCATATTGCTGGAGCTATGGCTCGTAACAACATGAACGACGGAAAGACAGAATATGCCTACCGGTTGGCAGCATTAAAGAAACATGGTGTGGACCAAGCGCAGTTCGATTCTTCTATGGTGTACTACATGCAAAACTCCAACATACTTCGCCAAATATACCAACACTTGTCAAAAAGATTAGAACAAGAAGAATTAGCCCTTGGCGGTGCAGCTGCTAATTACGAGCGTTTATCGTCTACTGGCGACACCACTAACGTATGGAAAGGCAATGCGTCTGTGGTTCTCACCAGTCAGGTGCCCTTCAATATTTGCTCGTTTGTGGTGCAAGCAGATACTAGTTTCCATAAAGGAGACCGTTATTTGCTGGAGTTTGATACCCAATTCATTTTCCAAGATGGTGCTCGCGATGCTGTAGCTGTATTGGCTATGACACTTTCAAATGATAGCATTGTGGCGCAAACCATACATGTTTCTTCGCCCTCGCATTACACTTTACAGCTGAATGATACAGAAAATCTCGGCATTAAACGCCTGAACGGTTACTTCCTCCTTAACAATGAGAAGGCATTTGGTGGCACACAAACCACCTTAAGGCTGTTGCCCATCTATAACATTAGGCTTATAAAGATGCGCACAAATGCTCCTGTGATAGCATCTGATATGCAAGAGCCCATCAAACCCGACTCGGCTGCAACTTTAGACGAACAAATGCAATGGAAAGACAGAAGCGCTACGCCGGAAACAAGATAGTTTACAACGACCAAACTATCAAGAATGGAGTGGTTACGGTGGTACAATCTACCGTGATTAGCTACCTGCCACTATGTGGCGAAGAGGCAAATACTATTTGGCTAGGTGGCGAAATTGCTATTAAACAAAATGAAAGCGGAGGGCTACAAGCATTTCATAACGGTGTATTGCTAGAGTGAGTGCCAATTACAGCTCAATATATCTTAAGCATAAATCGCTTGATATATAATTCAAGGCAATCATTAATAGCATCTTTCTACCTCTAATTTTCAAGTAACATATATGGCATGACGAACATTATATCATCATTAATATTGGCAGCCCACGTGCTTTTTGGGTCGCCCGTTAATTACCCCATCTCCTTGGCGGGTAACTTTGGCGAGCCACGTCCCAACCATTTTCATGGTGGAGTGGACGTAAAGACAGGAGGAGTGGAAGGTAAAGCCATCTTCTCTATTGGCGATGGTTATGTATCGCATGTTTCTGTGGGACATGATGGTTTTGGAAATGCCGTGTACATACATCATCCAGAAGGATATACGAGCGTTTATTGTCACCTCAAAACGTTTACCCCCGCAATCAAAGCAATGGTAAGAAAGTGGCAGTATAATAATAAAAAGTCTACGGGTGACATCTGGTTTAAGCCCACCGACCTACCTGTTGCAAAGGGTCAACTCATTGCCATCAGTGGAAATTCGGGTGCATCTGAAGCCCCACACTTACATTTGGAACTTCACGAGACACGCACTGGAGATATGCTTGACCCACTAGCGTTTATAGGACAGCATGTAGAAGACGGCCTGCCGCCTATGGCCCATGGTTTTATGGCTTACCCAGTAAGAGGCGAGGGGGCGTTTAATAACGATACCGGAAAATCATCACATTCGTTCACCTCTCACAATTTAACCAATAAATTCACTGCTTGGGGAAAGGTGGGATTTGGAATTTGGGCCAACGATTACATGGAAATAACCTACAATCGTTATGGAGTAAAGCAAACAGAACTGCTTGTTGACGGCAAAACTGTATTCAAAAGCAATGTCAATCGCATTCCTTACGAGAAAACTATTCAAGTAAACGCATGGGGAGACCACGAACATTTTCTCAAATATAACGTGTGGTACTTGCACTCGTTCTTATACCCTGGCATGGGTTTGCAGATGTTAACTGCTGATACCAACAAGGGAATTGTGAATTTTAATCAAGAGAAAGATTATCATTTAGAATATGTGCTAACTGACTTTAAGGGTAATACTAGCCGATATACCTTTGTAGTAACGGGAAAAAGACGCGAATTGGTTGCACCTAAACCACTAAACACGCTGCTTAGTGTTTATTGGAACAGACCTTATGTGCTACAAACCGATGGCGTTCAGTTGCTTATTAAGCCCAATTCGGTAGCCAATGTGCTTAAACTAACACCAAAGTTAAATTCAAAAGAAAACGCTTTGTCTGGTTCGTACTCGTTCACAAATTCCGCAGAACGTCTTTTTCAACCGGCTCGAATAAGTATAAAACTCAACAAGCAGGTGAAAGACCCGTCTAAACTGTACATTAATGGACGGGGATATACCTCCCGTTACATTGGTGGAAAGTACGAAAAAGGCTGGATTACAGCTAGTATGCGCGACCTACATCTGCAATACACCATAGAATACGACGACGAAGCGCCAGTTATTTCGCCAGTGGGGCAAAGCAATTGGAACGCCTCAAAGATAATTAAGCTAGGACTTGCCGATAGCAAAAGTGGCATTAACAGCTACGAAGGATATGTCGATGGCCAGTTTATATTATTCGAAGAAGTTCCACTAAGTCCGTGGGTAGCCTGCAAATTGGTAGAAACGCCACTAAAGCAAACAGGCAAGCAACGGAAGCTTACATTCTTCGCCACCGACAACCAAGGCAACAAAAGACGTTATGAGACAACTATTCTTTATTAATCAAACTAATTATACAATTATGAAGAAGCTATTTCTAATTGCCACCCTGTCCATAATGGGCTTGGGTAGCTATGCTTGTACCAACTTCATTGTTGGTAAAAAAGCAAGCAAAGATGGGTCGGTCTTCTGCTCATACAATGCAGACGACTATGGTCTTTTCATCGGTTTGTGCCATTTCCCCGCAGGAAAGCACGCCAAAGGCGAAATGAGAAAGGTGATTGATTGGGACAGTCACAAGTATTTGGGCGAGATTCCAGAGGCTCCCGAAACGTATAACGTTATCGGAAACATCAACGAATACCAAGTCTGCATTGGCGAAACAACTTATGGTGGACGTGAAGAGATGACCGATTCTACGGGTATTATAGACTATGGTTCACTGATATACATTGCCCTACAACGAAGCAAAACAGCCCGCGAAGCCATCAATGTAATGACAACACTGGTGAACACCTACGGTTATTATTCGGGTGGTGAGACTTTTACTATCTGCGATCCCAATGAAGCTTGGATAATGGAAATGATGGGAAAAGGCGCTGGTAGCAAGGGAGCAGTATGGGTTGCCGTGCGCATTCCCGACAATGCCATTTGCGCTCACGCCAACCAAAGTCGCATAACAAAGTTTATGCATTATCCCAAAGGCGACGTAATGTATTCTAAAGACGTGATCAATTTTGCGCGTTCAAAAGGTTGGTACACGGGTAAAGACAAAGATTTTTCATGGCGCGATGTTTATGGCGCTCCCACTTTTGGTGGAAGAAGGTTTTGCGATGCTCGCGTTTACAGCTTCTTTAATCGCTTTGCCGACAATTTCGACCGCTATTTACCTTGGGTATTAGGCAGAGATGCCAACGCCGAAGATATGCCTTTGTGGATTATTCCCAATAAGAAAGTGGGCTTCGAAGACGTTGCTGCAGCTATGCGCGACCACTATGAGGGAACGCCTTTAGCAATAGACAGCACCAATGTAGGTGCAGGTATATGGCAAATGCCTTATCGTCCAACACCACTTTATTATACAGTGGATGGCAAAAAATACTTCAACGAGCGACCAGTTTCTACTCAACAGACAGCTTTTAGCTACGTAGCTCAACTTCGTTCTTGGTTACCAAGGCAGATTGGGGGCGTTCTTTGGTTCGGCAACGACGACGGCAACATGGTGCCTTATACACCTATCTATTGTGGCAACACCGTGCAACCCGAATGCTATAATACTCCAGGCGCTGATGCTGTGACCTTCTCTGACAAGAACGCATTCTGGGTTTGCAACTGGGTAAGCAACATGGTATATCCTCGTTACAACCAACTTTTCCCTACACTGAAGGAAGTTCGCGATAGTCTTGAGAACAGTTACCTAGCTCAACAGGCACAAGTGGAAAAGCGAGCTGCTGAACTTTACAACACAGATGCATCAAAAGCTATTCAATATTTGAACGACTATAGCAACGAGCAAGCACAAGCAATGTTGAAAACATGGAAAGAACTGGCTACCTTCCTCATTGTTAAATACAACGATATGGCCGTTAAACCAACCAAAGGTCGTCAATTTCTTCTCAACAAAGAAGGTATTGGAGCAAGGCCTAAGCGCCCTGGATTCCCTGAATCGTTTGCTCGAAAGTTAGTTAAAGAGACTGGCGAATGGTATGTTGTGCCTGAAGAAAAAAAATAATAGGTCACAATACCAAGCCTAAAGTTACAAAAGTAGAACCAACAAGCGTTATTAAATGTAGCGCGATTTGTTTTTTTCAATTGAATAACTTACTTTTGGCCCTAAAAAAGCCCCACTGCACAACCAATTTCGATGGTTAAGCAATGGGGCTTTCTTGTTTATTTGATGCCAACACGCCTATTGTTCTAAACGAGTGCGTTGGTATAATGCCCAAAAACTTAGGTTTGCTATTATTGCTGTCTGGTAAAAATAAACAGAAAGTTCTGTATCTCTTTATCCATCGGTATTGCAGCCGTTTTACCCATCCTGGGGATTGGTTTTCAGTTTCAATCTGTAAGTATTATAGAATGCACTTATTTTGATAAGAAAAGACCTATAATAACCGATAATTCTAAGAAATAATAAGGTTAAATCTATTTTAACTAACACAGATATCCCCCAAAAAGTTTTACCGGACAGCAATAGTTTGCTATGCCTTTACCGCTTTTATAATACTTTCAGTAAGAGAATATAGGCCAGAAAAACTACTTTGTATAGAAGTCAATAAACCTTGTTAAGGCTTGCGTACATACAGGGCAGAACTCAGGAAATTCGTTTGTGCGCATTCTGCAATCCTGAAAACCACGATAAACACCCTTCAAACTATAGCCTCCGCCTTCGTAAACGCCAACAGTTTTCTTGTTTTTCTCGGTTGCAGGGGTTGGGATGGGCGTATTTTTCTTTATCAAGTTCTCCCATTTACCCTTAAAGTTAACAAGAGTAGTAAGGTTATCTTCCCAAGGTTCAATATCGCGAGGATACATCGAAATGCTTTCAGCTTCGTAAGCATACTCGTCTCCAAGTCCGGCAAAGCTATGTCCGAACTCATGAACTACAACGGGTTTAAACTTCTCGTGATGTGTCATCGATAGGTTATACGAATTAAGAATGCCACCACCGCCATATTTCTCTGTGTTAACCAGCACAATAATATGTTCGTAAGGCGTACCAGCAAGCCAATCGTGTAGGTCGAATAAATTCAAAGTAGTAAGGTATCTATCGCTATAAAACGTGTCGAAATGCGAGTGCAAGGCTGTATTTTTCCAAATCCCTTTAGAAGGCTCACTTGTTCCGCTTTCTTTTGAAGGCGACTTCACGGCTACAATATTAAATCTTTCGCGCGTAGATTTAAAAGGTTCGTGCGCAAACAATGCCTCGGTAGCCTCCTTAGCATCTTTCAAAAACACATCCATTTCGGCCTCTGTATAGCCTTCTGCCACATAAGCAATGTGGATGCATCTATTTGGGTCGGCGGCTTTTTGCAGCACTTCGTACGGAGTAACTGCCGATTGGCCTACCTTTCTAATCAAAATATCTTTAGGCGCCACGGTGTGTGTTAGGCTTGCCACCACCTCTCTGCGGTTATTTCTCAAGTCGACAGTAATCTCAACTGTATCTTTTGGCATTGGAACAAGGAATACATTCTCGAAAGACTTAGACGAAGTTTTGGCTTCATCATAGGTTAGCCATTCTTGAAACAAGGTGCAAAAAGAATTGCGATAAATCACTTGCTTGTCTTTTTTGCGCCTAACGGTAATCTGCCCGTTCCCTTCAACAGGCACTTCTGCCAACCTTTGTCGTTTACCAAACCATCCAGGCATAACGTTAAGCTTGGCTACAGAAATGTCTTGCTTGTTTACATTGCCTGCAAACGTATAGTCTATTCGCAGGGTTCGATTATCAAACTCATCGTCGAAGCGTTGAGACCACGCCGTCAACGTACTCGCCAAAGCGAGAATAGATAAGAACAGTGTCTTCATTTTATAGTATGATGTTAAACGATAATAATTACTATAGATTGTAACTGTAAATTCCCAACAGTGTTTATTCGTCGATTATATTCTTTTGCTCGGGGCCACAGTACGATAGCTGTGCCTCAATGGCTATTTCTGCCTCTTATTCTAACTTTTTCATGCATCATTAAATAATGCATATTCCCAGAGTATTTGCAACCGAATTAATCACGCGCATTAATAAACACGCAGCACGACTCCAACTTTTATTTGGTAGTCTTCGGGCAAATCGTTTAGTTTATAGAGACTCTTTACACGTATACCGTACTTTTGAGAGATGTCGTACATGCTTTCTCCAGCCTTCACAACGTGCGGTCTGTTCTTGAATTGTTTCTCTGCATGTTTACGTTTCTTCTTGAGGTAGATTATCTCTCCTTCGCGTAGCACATCGTATTTAGAACGCTCGTTGGCTTTAGCTAACGACTTTTCGGATAGTTCAAGCTCTTCAGCAAGCGACTTAAAAGTATCTCCTCTACGTGCTCGCAGATAATAGTTGTCGTTGTACTTGTATATTGGATGTAGTCGAGTGTTGTCATTTCCAGGCTGATAATTACCGGCATGCTTAATAAAGAACTTGTCGTAATCTGTTGCTGAGTCGTACCTGTACAGCTTATACAGTTCAATCACATTAATCAGTTTTGTTGCATAACCAGGATCGGTGGCATATCCGCATGCTTTCAAGCCCCGTGCCCAACCGCGATAGTCGGTAAGTGGAAGTGAAAAAAGCTGCTTATATCTGGTTCGTTTCAAAAATTGGCTATGATCTTCATAACTATCTTTTGCGCTTTTATAGGCTCTGAAACACTCGTTTTTTGCGTCATCATCGTGATAAGTCTTTCGTCCTGTCCAGTCGTGGCATTTGATTCCAAAGTGATTATTACCCTTTTTCACCAATTCGCTTTGTCCTGCACAACTCTCAAGTAAACCTTGAGCCAAGGTTATACTTGCAGGAATTTTATGTTTGAGCATCTCTTCGATGGCCAAATCCTTATATTGGCTAATATAAGTTTGATACAACGAGTTCCACCTCAACTGTGCTGAGGCAGAAAAAACGAATGTGATGGTGAGGAGCAGTGTAATAATTTTCTTCATACAAAACTGATTATACCTACAAAAGTAATGATTATTATTGGAACTTCGTGCATTCCGAAAAGCTTATTATGCTCAATTCAACCATTATTCACCTAGGTTGTTCTGTTTTTATGAACAATTAGCGATTACGCACCAATCAACAAATCGCCTGCTTACGATATGACAATATTCTTGATATAAAGTCTGTAAAGAAATATAACGCAATAATATTATCGTTCTTCCAAATGAGATAGGGTGGGGCAGACAATGCCCAATACATTTGTTTATTTCGTAAGTTTTCGGTGAAGAACCTTCCCCAAGAGTGGAAGTTTTTGACTTTGTTTGTTTAGCGAACGGCGAATGTCGTTAAGATCGTTGAAAAGTGAGGCTGCAACTGTTTGAAAAGCATTAGGCTCTCTCTGCGATTTATCGGCATCGGGGTTAACAATCATCTTGATGCCTTTTTCTTTTAACGACACCGAAATGTCTTTTCCTGCATTCACAGGGTCGCCATCAAAATGTATAACACCTTCGTTTTTCCGGTGTATCTTCAATTCCTTACACCTAAAAGTCTTTATTTTTGAGTTCTTATCAAGCGTTTTATTAAACATATCAAGACTTATTTGAGGTGCATCTAGCAAGTCGAAAGGCTCCATAATAATTACATCTAGCAAACCATCACTCATCGAAGCGCCTGGAGCAATATAGGCATTGTTGCCATATTGCGATGCATTGGCGCACGAAATAAGGAAAGCTTTATATCTGTGCACGCCTGTTTCGTCTTCAATTTCATAAGTCTCTGGTTCATAGGTAAGACCTTCGCGCAAGATATTTTCAGCATAAGTAATGGGTCCACGCTTACCCGACTCAGCAAACTTCTGACTCACAAAAGCATCAAAGCCCATACCACAAGTACAGAAAAAGTAGTGTTCGTTTATTCTTCCGTAATCAAGACTGTGTATTTCGCATTTGTTTATCACCTGCAAACACTTTTTTATGTTCATGGGAAGCAACAAATGGCGAGCCAATCCATTACCCGATCCACAAGGAATAATGCCCAAGGCCGTGTTAGACTCTACAATGGCGCGCGCCACTTCATTAACAGTGCCATCACCCCCCACAGCAACAACAACGTCAACGCCTTGCTCTTTAGCCTCGCTAGCAATCTTACAAGCGTGCCCCGCATATTCGGTGTTGCGTATTTCGTAATCGAAGCGTTCGGCATCGATGTATTTTTCAATTGCCTCGGGTATGCCTTTTTTACTGCCCGAACCCGATTTGGGATTCATGATGAACACAATTTTCTTTTTCATTCCGTTTTATTTATGACTTCTTACAGGTTACTTCCCTTGCTTTCAAGGCCTTGTTTATGTTCTAATGCAAAGATAATAAAAAACATTTGATAAGCGAAAGTATCTCACGAAAATCGCATTAAAGGGCGATTTCTTTGAAATTATAAGCGTTTTGCGTTATTTTTTCGTACCTTTGCAGTCTGATAAACAAAAAAACAGCTCTTTACCTATTTAAAATGGGACAATTACAAGAAAGATACAAGGCGTATCGTGAGCCGCAAAAATATATTAAAGCGGGTGTTTACCCCTATTTTCGCGAGATAACTAGCAAGCAGGGGACCGAAGTTGAGATGGATGGGCATCATGTTTTGATGTTTGGTTCGAACGCCTACACCGGTTTAACGGGAGACGAAAGGGTGATTAAGGCCGCCAAAGACGCACTGGATAAGTATGGCTCTGGCTGTGCTGGAAGCCGTTTTCTTAATGGAACACTTGACCTTCACGTGCAATTGGAGAAAGAATTGGCTACGTATATTAATAAAGACGAAACACTATGCTTCTCTACTGGCTTCTCGGTTAACCAAGGTGTGCTGGCAATGGTGGTTGGAAGAGGTGACTATATCATCTGCGACGACCGCGACCATGCCAGTATTGTTGATGGAAGACGATTGTCGTTTGCCAAACAACTGCACTATAAGCATAACGACATGGAAGACTTGGAGAAAGTACTCAAGTCGCTTCCCTACGAAGCCGTAAAACTTATTGTTGTAGATGGTGTATTCTCTATGGAGGGCGACTTGGCCAAACTTCCTGAAATAGTGGCCCTCAAGCATAAGTACAACTGCTCTGTGATGGTTGATGAAGCGCACAGCCTTGGTGTTTTCGGTAAAGACGGACGTGGTATTTGTGACCATTTCGGCCTTACCGACGAGGTAGACCTTATCATGGGTACGTTCTCTAAAAGCTTTGCTTCTATCGGTGGATTTATTGCAGCTGATGCAGATACTATTAATTACCTACGCCACACTTGTCGTTCGTACATCTTTAGTGCATCTAATACACCAGCAGCAACAGCTGCAGCACTTGAGGCACTGCACATTATACAACAAGAACCCGAACGTATAGAAAAGCTTTGGAATGTAACGCGCTATGCTCTTCATCGCTTTAGAGAAGAAGGTTTTGAGATTGGTGATACAGAAAGTCCCATCATTCCACTCTATGTTCACGACGTTGAAAAAACTTTCCTCGTAACAAAACTGGCTTTCGAAGCTGGTGTTTTCATCAATCCTGTTATACCTCCTGCATGTGCCCCTCAAGACACATTGGTACGAATGGCATTGATGTCAACACATACCGAAGAGCAAGTGGAAAAAGGTGTACAAATCCTAAAAAAGATATTTGTTGATCTTGGTATCATAAAAAGTTAAGGAAAATTTTGCATAATTCAACTTATAGTTGTACCTTTGCAACCGCAAAACGACAAAGGTTTTGCGATACGGGGTGTAGCGCAGCCCGGTAGCGCTCCTGGTTTGGGACCAGGCGGTCGCAGGTTCGAATCCTGTCGCCCCGACAAAGGCAAAAAAGCTCGCAATTAACAGCGAGTTTTTTTTATTCATATTTTTATTTGGCCAACAATTTGTTGGAGCTTTCTTTTCGTAGAATTATCAATCTCCCAAGACTAACTCTACAATAGCTGACTTAGACCTCACGAACTATGAACCAAGCAATAAAAAATGTTTTCTAGAAATTTTGTCATTAGCAACGACTATCTATATGAGTTATTTATTTTTCTCGAATTCAAAAGCTTAAATCCTTTTCTTTCGTTTAACTCTATTACTTTAAACGAGACTGCATGATTATCTTTAATAATGATTGCGACTCTTGGTAGTATAATATTCGCATTAAACACGATATCAAAATTTTCAAGGAAAGCTAGTGACTTGCAAGATATGATAGATGAATAAGAGGCAACAGTATTTAGAGTAAATCATATGAGTTAACTAGTTATCATTCAATCGATATTTGTTTTAACCTTAATTGGTCATAGACCACAATGTTTCAGAATTCTTGTTTTTGTGTTGTTTACTAACCATCTTTTATTTTCTTGTAGGCATCTCGCCTGTCTTTGCAACTTGACCTAAACCGCCACGCCGTTTTACAAAGACAGTCAATCTGCTCGAAAATTAAACAAAATCTATTTAGTCTCTAATAACCGATTGGGGTTTAAACATAAGTACAATCTGGGTTATTGCTAAAAGATATTATCGTGTTCAAACTTCAACTCGCCATTTATACTGAAACTAATCATGAACAAATGCCGTGCAAAATTTAATTACAATTAGATATAATGCTAGATTAGAATAAGTATGGCGTAAAACCATCCTCAATCCGTTAAAACGAGTAATTATATTTTACAAAACACATTCTCGTAAACAACTCTTTTTAATGAATAACTAGGATAAAAACACATAAAATTTAGCCAAATTTTCAGGTTAATGCATTTTATTTTACACCAAATTTAAATACATTATCGCTATTTTGTACCATTTAGCCTTTCTATTTTATCATTTACCTCCGATTTTCCACCTCCCTAAAAAACGATTTTAGATGCTAAATAGCACATTTTAAACAACCATTCACCCATAAACTAAGTCAGTTTTCATCATTTTTGAATTCACGAGTCGCTCCCAAATTTGCGAATTGATGCATTCAGATTTGCGTTTTGTAGGAGATAGCACTGCGTTTTGTAGGAGATAGCACTGCGTTTTGTAGGAGATAACACTGCGTTTTGCTGCTTTTTACGTTAATTTAAGCTATAAAAAGCACCAAATTCGAT
Source organism: Hoylesella shahii DSM 15611 = JCM 12083 (assembly GCF_000613445.1). Taxonomy (GTDB): domain Bacteria; phylum Bacteroidota; class Bacteroidia; order Bacteroidales; family Bacteroidaceae; genus Prevotella; species Prevotella shahii. Next base: position 44,392 of record NZ_BAIZ01000018.1, on the reverse strand, counting down.
ATAAACGTCGGTTTATTTCATCGAAAACACGTTTTGTCAAGAAACATTTACTAGTCCATTTTAATAAGACAAAACCTTCGCGAGAATTGAATATTTGCAGCCGAGCAAACAATTACTCACAAATAAAGTCCTCACAGTGTTAAATTTCTAACAGAATATTTTACAATTACACAAATAAGAACTTCTTCAATTTCTACGAAAAAAGAGAATAAAGCATTTACTCCCAATTTAAATGTATGATATAACCCTGTTACACTTTGCTTATTCACTCAGAACAAACAGAAGCAACAGGGTTATATGTTTTATTCTTTACATAAAGGCATATCATCAATTTAGCAACAGTATAGTTAATGCCAAATTAGCAAGCTATAAGGAATGATAAGTTCAAGCAAAAACCAAGCCTTTATACCAAAACGGCAAGTAAACACACACTGCACATTATAGCATGCTTGGCTTTTGTAATACTTGCTCTTAGGCTTGCGCACATACCCAACTGGTAAAAACTAAAGGCCAAATGCAGGGTGTTAAGCATTGATATAACTATCTTTAAAGCCAAGAAAGTAAAGGACACCATCAAGGCCGATAGTATTGATAGACTGTTGCGCATTGGCCACCACGCGCGGTTTAGCATGAAAAGCAATTCCTAGTCCGGCTTCAGAAATCATAGGCAAATCGTTGGCCCCATCACCTACAGCAATAGTCTGCGCTAAATTAACCTTTTCTACTTGTGCAATCAACTTAAGCAATTCGGCCTTACGATGCCCATCAACAATCTCACCCACATAGTTACCAGTTAATTTGCCGTTATCATCCACTTCCAGTTCATTGGCATAAACATAATCAATGCCATATTTACGTTGTAGGAACTCGCCAAAATAGGTAAATCCACCACTTAATATCGCAATCTTGTATCCACATCGTTTCAGCACCGACATCAATCGATCAACACCTTCAGTAATAGGCATATTCTCTGCAATATCTTTCATCACAGTCACATCTAGACCTTTAAGAAGGGCAACTCGTTGTTTGAAACTCTCTCGAAAGTCAATTTCGCCACGCATAGCGCTTTCGGTTATGGCTTTAACCTTATCTCCAACACCAGCGCACATGGCCAATTCGTCAATACATTCGGTTTGAATGAGCGTTGAATCCATATCGAAGCATATTAAACGACGCATGCGTCGGTACATGTCATCCTTCTGTAATGAGAAGTCGATACCCATTTCTGCCGACAAATTCATCAATTGTTTCTGCATAGCCGATCTGTCTTCAGGTGTTCCACGCAAAGAAAATTCGATGCAAGCTCGCACGTTTCTATCAGGGTGCATAATACTAATGCGCCCTGTTAGCCTAAGAATAGAGTCGATATTAAGGCCTTGTGAAGAGATAACTTTTGTGGCGGCCTCAATCTGTTTGGCCGAAAGACTACGCCCAATGAGTGTAAGAATGTAGCGATTTTTACCCTGTCCGTGCACCCACTCTTCGTATTGCTCATCACCAATTGGTTCAAAACCGATGTTTACATTTAGTTCGGTGGCCTTAAAGAGCAACTCTTTCATAACCTGTCCAGAATGTTTATCGTCTATACGAATGAGAACGCCCAACGATAAAGAGCTGTGAATGTCTGCTTGTCCGATGTCTAATATCTGCGCATCGTAGCGAGCCAAAATCTTCATTACCGAGGCAGTAAGTCCGGGTCTGTCTTGTCCTGTTATACGGATGAGTATTTGTTCCTCCTTATTCTTTTTCCTAACCATAAGCTTTAGTCTCTTAGATAGTCTTTGGATATCATGTCATAATACAGCGCTTCGAGTTCGCCAAGGGTGAGCTCTTGTAATGCATGTTCTATTTTGCGCACTAATTCGTCGCGACGAAAATCGTCGTTCGAATTGCCGAATGTGGTGAATGTCTTTGCCATGTTCAACAATTTACGTAGGCAAAGTTACGCATAAATACCGATATGCAAACATTGCATTACATGTTTTACATATAAGAAAAAACAAAGAAGCAGGTTCTTATCATTACAGAACCTGCTTCTTTAGTATTGAATGCATCAAAATTATGGTTCAATGGCAATTAAAATTATTCCCATTCAATGGTCGAAGGTGGTTTAGACGAGATGTCGTAGCACACACGGTTTACGCCTTTCACCTTATTAATAATCTCGTTAGACACCTTCGCCATAAAGTCGTAGGGTAGGTGTGCCCAATCGGCCGTCATCGCATCCGTGCTTGTTACGGCACGTAAAGCCACAGGATGTTCGTAAGTACGTTCGTCTCCCATCACGCCAACACTGCGAACCGACGACATCAGTACTGTTCCAGCCTGCCAAATCTTATCATAAAGTTCTTTGCCATCTTCGCAAATGTAGTTGTGCATGTTCTCAATATAGATATCATCGGCTTCTTGTAGTATGCGCACTTTTTCGCGAGTGATGTCGCCAAGAATGCGTACAGCCAGTCCAGGACCAGGGAAAGGGTGACGCTTAATAAGTCTTTCGGGCATTCCCATTTCCAATCCAACGCGTCTAACCTCGTCTTTAAAGAGCCATTGTAGAGGTTCGCACAATTGAAGATGCATCTCTTTAGGCAATCCACCAACATTGTGGTGGCTCTTTATAACCATACCAGTGATGCTAAGACTTTCGATGCGGTCGGGATAAATGGTGCCTTGAGCCAACCATTTTGCATCCGTTATCTTCTTAGCCTCTTCGTTAAACACTTCAACGAAGTCGCGGCCAATAATTTTTCTCTTCTCTTCGGGGTCGGTAACACCAGCCAAGTCGGAAAAGAACTTATCGCTTGCGTCAATACCAACAACGTTCAGGCCTATTCCTTGGTATGCTTCCATCACCTTTTCAAACTCGTTTTTGCGCAGCATACCATGATCAACAAAGATACATGTGAGCTTATCGCCAATGGCACGATTGAGCAAAGCTGCACAAACGCTAGAGTCGACACCACCACTAAGACCCAGGATAACACGGTCGTTACCCAATTGTTCTTTCAGTTCTTTCACAGTGCTCTCTACAAACGAGGCTGCACTCCATTGCTGTTTGCTACCGCAGATGTCAACAACAAAGTTCTTTAGAAGCGTAGTACCTTGAGTGGAGTGGAACACTTCAGGGTGGAACTGTACTGCCCAAACAGGGTTTTGCTCGCTCGCATATGCTGCAAACTTAACATCGTTGGTTGAAGCAATAACGCGATAACCTTCAGGAATGGCCGTAATAGTATCGCCATGGCTCATCCATACTTGCGAATTAGGTTCGAAACCAGCAAATAAAGGGTTGTCGAGAGATATTTCTTGCAGGTGAGCACGTCCGTATTCGCGTGTACCAGTTTGTTCAACCTTACCGCCATATGCATAAGAAATAAACTGCGCACCATAGCAAATACCTAGCACAGGATACTTGCCAATAAAGTCGTTGAGGTCTACTTTGAAGGCTTCCTTATCGTGAACAGAGTAAGGTGAGCCACTAAGAATGACGCCAATTACAGAAGGGTCGTTCTTTGGAAACTTGTTATAAGGCAGAATTTCACAAAAAGTGTCGAGCTCGCGCACACGTCGACCAATGAGTTGTGTGGTCTGCGACCCGAAATCCAAGATGATAATCTTTTGTTGCATGTTATCGTTAAGAATGAAATGAGTTTGTTGCACACTTCATAAATCACTGAAGGTGCGACTATTACTTCTGTTGTTTAAAGCGTATTTAAGTGTTGCAGAATGCCTGTGTCGCTGATGGACGTCTCGCCATCTTTGGGCTTTGGCAAACGTTCTAGTGTATTAAGTTTACCTACATCAAGCAGTTGTAGGTTATGTTGTTCGTATCCACGAATGTCGTGTTGTGCACATTGGTCGAGATAAAAATCAATAATGCCAAACTTATCGGGATAGTTATCCATACGTGCAAAGAGCTTTGGCGAAAATGAATGTATGCCAGCAAAAGCCAGTTTCTTGCAATTTTGTGGATTAAGATTGGGGTAGGGTGAGCGCACTTCGCCTGTTTCAACATTCGTCCAGCCAACTAGTCGCATGTCATCGTTGAATAACAAATAACGTTTTGTTTGTCGTTGACTAACCAGGAGCAACGCATCGCATTGTCCCTGATGGTTGTAAAACGTCTTTAGGTCAACATTACTAATAATGTCTACATTATGAATTAGCACATTAGCACTGGTCTTAAACAAGTTGGCAGCCTTTTTCAGTCCACCGCCAGTATCGAGTAGATAACATGTTTCGTCGCTAACTTCAATTTCAACACCAAAATTATTGTTATCCCGAAGATATTCAACGATAGCAGGAGCGAAGTGATGAACGTTGATAACCATACTATTTACACCGCATGCTTTCAACCTTTCGATGGTTCGTTGCAGCAAAGTTTGCCCGCCAACCTCAACTAATGCCTTGGGTATGCTGTCGGTAAGTGGTTTAAGTCTTGTTCCCAAACCTGCTGCAAAAATCATTGCCTGCATCATTCTTGTGCTCTTTGTATATTATTGTTTTGCAAATTTAGCGATAATTTTTCACTTATCAAAGGTTTTATAGCGCCTTTTAAGATGGTTTGGTCTAAGCCAAAAGTTACTTTTTAGCATGAAAAACCTTACTAATATTTTGCTCTCTGTGTGTGACATGCACCTCAATACCAAACTTATTATGCAGATGTTCGGCTAGATGTTGTGCCGAGTAAACGCTTCTGTGTTGACCTCCAGTGCATCCAAAACAGAACATAAGATTGGTGAAACCACGCTGAATGTAACGACGCACATGGTGATCGGCCATGGCATATACGCAATCAAGGAAGCTTATTATTTCGCCATCATCTTCCAAGAATCGAATAACAGGCTCGTCCAATCCTGTGAGTTGTTTATAAGGTTCGTAGCGACCTGGGTTGTGAGTGGCTCTACAATCAAATACGTATCCGCCACCATTGCCCGACACATCTTCGGGTATTCCCTTACGATAAGAGAAACTATAGACATGAACAACAAGAGGACCTTTGCCGTCGTACTTAGAAAACGTTGCCGGACCATCTTGAGGGTGCGCCTTATACACGGTGTGTTGGGTGGTTTTGAAACCATCGGCTCTACTTAATGCGGGCTCTTCTATGTGTGCAAACTGGGGCAATTCGGTGAGTCGTCTCAACATGTCCATCATGTAAGGGTAGGGGAAGAACTTCTTTAACTTAAGTAGTTCGCGCAGGTTATCGATAGCCGGTGGAATGCTGTCTATGAAATGTTTTTTGTGTTCGAAGTATCCTCTAAAGCCGTATGCGCCTAATACTTGGAGCGTACGGAATAAAACAAAGAGGCTCAAACGTTCCACAAAGTGCCTAACAGATGGCACTTCGGTATAGTTTTTCAGTGAATTATAGTATTCGTAAACCAGTTCGCGGCGCAACTTAAACGGATATTTCGCAGCAGCCTGCCAAAGAAACGAAGCCACATCGTAATAATATGGCCCTTTTCGTCCTCCTTGATAGTCGATGAAATAGGGTTTACCAGCATGGTCAAGCATAACATTTCTTGCTTGGAAGTCACGATAAAGGAAGCTTTCGCTCTTTTCCGAGGTGAGGTCTTTCGCAAATAGTCGGAAGTTGGCTTCAAGTTTTAGTTCATGAAACTCCAGCTCCGTGGCCTTGAGAAAGCAGTATTTAAAATAGTTTAGGTCGAAGAGTACGCTGTCTACATCAAATTCTGGTTGCGGATAACACACATCCCAATCCAGTCCTCGAGCACCTCTAATCTGAATATTAGGCAACTCACGAATCACGGCAGTTAGTAATTGCTTTTCGCGCATATTGTATCTACCTCCCGATTCGCGACCACCGCGCAACACATCAAAAAGCGACGTACTCCCCAAGTCGGTTTGCAAGTATCTCAATTCGTCATCGTCTACAGCCAAGATGTGTGGCACGGGCAGTTTTCTGTCCGTGAAATGTTTGGTTAGATATATAAAGGTGTGGTTTTCGTCCCTACTATTTCCCACCACTCCAATAACGCTTTCGCCATCGTTACCGGTAATTCGATAGTATTTTCGTTTGCTTCCCGCTTCGGGAAGAATCGTCATCGAGACAGGTGCTTCACCCTTCCAGCGTTTGTATAGTTCAGCTAATTTTTCCATGTCGTGCGTCTTCGTTTGCTAATCTTGTTGTTCGTGCTCTTCTCTTTGCTTGCGTCTTCTCCTGTCTTCATCATATCTAGCCAGCACACTATCGGCCACAAAGAGCAGCAGAAATATGCCCGCAGACATAAGGAACGACCTGGTAATGTAGATCAAGCCTATAGATACAAAGAGGAACACAAGGATGCGTTTCCAGTTAATTCTTCTTTTCATGAACACAAAGGTAACAAAAAGTTGTGGTGTAAAGACCAAAAGCGGAAAAAATATTCAACAAAAAAATCGGATGTCTCTCGACAACCGATTTCCAAAACAAACTACTTAAAAACTAATCTACTAAAACAAATCAAAAAAATATCTTTAGATGGATTACTCCATTATATCTTCTTTATTTCAAGTGCAAAATTAGACAAGAAAGGATAAACGACAAAAGATTTTTATTTAAAAAAGCAAAACAGCAGTGCAAAGAAAAGCTAAAAGGCGTTTATCCAGAGATAAACGCCTTAATTTTAAACTTTTTCGGCACTATTTCATGCTTTTTTGTTACTTTCTTACATCATGCCACCCATTCCTGGATTACCCATTGGCATGGCTGGTGTTTCTGAAGGTTTGTCAACAATGAGACATTCGGTGGTGAGGAACATGCCTGCGATTGAGGCTGCGTTCTCTAATGCCACGCGAGCCACCTTTGCGGGGTCGATAATCCTGCCTTACGCATATCTTCATAAGCGTCGGTGCGAGCGTTATAACCATAATCTCCCTTGCCTTCGCGAACCTTTTGAACTACAACTGCACCCTCTCCGCCGGCATTTATAACAATTTGGCGAAGTGGTTCTTCTATGGCACGTTCAACAATGTTAATTCCTGTCTGCTCGTCTGCATTATCTCCCTTCAAACCTTTCAGCTTGTCAAGAGCACGAATGTAAGTAGTACTACCGCCAGCAACCACTCCTTCTTCGAGCGCAGCGCGTGTTGCACACAATGCATCATCAACGCGGTCTTTCTTTTCTTTCATCTCTACTTCGCTGTTAGCACCTACATAGAGAACAGCAACACCACCTGAAAGTTTAGCCAAACGCTCTTGCAATTTCTCTTTATCATAAGAACTGGTGGTATTTGCTATTTCGTTCTTAATCTGAGCTACGCGGTCGGCAATGTTTTGCTTTTCACCAGCACCGTTTACAATAGTGGTATTATCTTTAGAAACAACCACTTTGTCACAAGTACCCATCATTTCAAGGGTGGCTTGTTCTAACTTCAGACCCTTTTCTTCGCTAATAACCAAACCACCTGTCAGTATAGCGATGTCTTCCAGCATAGCCTTACGACGGTCGCCGAAGCCTGGTGCTTTAACTGCACATATCTTTAATCCACCACGCAAACGGTTAACCACAAGCGTAGTAAGTGCTTCAGAGTCTACATCTTCTGCAATAACGAGCAATGGGCGACCACTTTCTGCAGCAGGTTGCAAAATAGGGAGGAAGTCTTTGAGGTTGCTAATCTTCTTGTCATAGATAAGAATGTAAGGGTTTTCCATTACAGCTTCCATCTTATCAGTATCGGTAACGAAGTATCCCGAGAGATAACCTCTATCGAATTGCATACCCTCTACGATGCCAATGCTTGTTTCGCGGCTCTTGCTTTCTTCGATAGTGATAACACCATCTTTGCTTACTTTACGCATAGCATCTGCTAGGAGCTTACCAATTTCAGCATCATTGTTAGCACTAACCGTAGCCACTTGTTCGATTTTGTCGTAGTTATCGTCTACTTGTTCGGCCGATTCGCGAATATAGTCAACAACAACGTTTACAGCTTTATCGATACCGCGCTTCAAATCCATTGGGTTTGCTCCTGCAGTAACATTCTTCAAACCTTCGTTAACAATGGCTTGTGTAAGAATAGTAGCAGTAGTTGTGCCGTCGCCAGCATCGTCACCAGTTTTTGAAGCAACACTCTTAACGAGTTGTGCGCCTGTATTTTCGAAGTGGTCTTCCAGCTCAACTTCCTTTGCAACAGTAACTCCGTCTTTAGTAATCTGGGGTGCACCGAATTTCTTTTCAATCACAACGTTACGTCCTTTAGGACCAAGCGTAACCTTAACTGCATTTGCCAGTTTGTCAACACCATTTTTAAGTAGGTCGCGAGCTTCTATATCGAATCTAATTTCTTTTGCCATTTTGTCTATATTGATAAGTTGTTCTATATATTTATAAGGTGTAGTAGCCCTACATCTTCAGTCTTTTATTGATAACTAGAAATCTATCAACCCTCAACTGTAACTATACTAGGGCTAACCACAAGTTATTTTACTTCACAATGGCCAACACATCGCTTTGGCGCATCATCAAATACTTTTTGTTTTCGTATTCCAGTTCAGTACCAGCATACTTGCCATACAGTACGTTGTCGCCTTCTTTCAAAATCATTTTCTCGTCTTTTGTGCCTTCGCCCACTGCAACGATAGTTCCGTTAAGTGGCTTTTCTTTAGCTGTGTCGGGGATAATTATGCCGCCAACCTTCTCTTCGGCTGGAGCAGGTAATACTAGCACTCTGTCTGCTAATGGTTGAATGTTCATTGTATTGTATTTTTTAAAATTAAATCATTGTTGAAAACACTGCGCCTAAAAGGCTGTTTGACTTTTACTAAACGAAAAGCGTGCCAAAAGCTTTGTTTGACATCTTGGCATGATTTACTGACAACTTTTCACTTACCACTTATTTTTATGGCAGTAAAATCTCTAAGATAGCAGCCAATTTGCTTACATTTAACACATTTCTATACTTAATTCACCACTTCATATCCAATGATTAGAGTTATCTCCGTTAAATATCCTCAAATGACAGATTTTTTAACCACTGCCTATTACATGTTGATATTTTTTTGCTACATTTGCAATACTAATTTAGCGAATAAGAAAATGAAAATTGGTTTGTTTGTTCCTTGCTATGTAAATGCCTTATACCCCGAGGTTGGGGTGGCCACATACAAGCTTTTAAAACACCTAGGGGTAGATGTAGCTTACCCCCTAAATCAGACATGTTGTGGGCAGCCGATGGCCAATGCGGGTTTCGAGAAAAAAGCATTACCATTGGCCAAGAAGTACGAAAACATGTTTAAGCAATTTGATTACGTTGTTGCACCATCTGCTTCGTGCGCAGCTTTCGTGAGAACACATTATCCTCGTTTGCTTAACGGCGAGAAACACGCCTGTGAAACATCTGCCAAAACAATGGATATTGTCGAATTTCTGCACGACATTCTTAAGGTTACAGCCCTTCCTGGGCATTTCCCTTACGTGGTGAGTGTTCACAATAGCTGTCATGGCGTTAGAGAATTGGGCTTTCTTCGCCAACAGAGATGAATATCCCTACCTACAACAAAATAGTTGATTTACTAAAAATGGTAGAAGGAATCACCATTAAAGAACCCGAACGAAAGGACGAATGTTGCGGTTTTGGAGGAATGTTTGCCATTGAAGAACCTGAAGTATCAGTAAAAATGGCACACGACAAGATACAGCGACACATTGAGACAGGGGCACAGTTTGTCACAGGCCCAGACAGTTCATGCCTAATGCACATGCAAGGGGTGGCCAAGAGAGAGAAAAGCCCCATTGAGTTTATTCACATTGCACAAATTTTAGCCGCAGGATTATGAGTACACTCCATTCTAGAAAAGCTGCTTCTGCATTGAAAAATGTGGAAAAAATTACGCGACACGACCAAACTTTTTGGCTATTGCGTTGCAAACGCGACCTCATGGAACACAAGTTGCCCGAGTGGGAAAGCCTTCGCGAGCATGCCAGTGAAATAAAAAAACATACCGTCACACACTTAGCTCAATACCTTGAGAAGTTTTCTAAGAGACTTGAAGCTAATGGTGTGATTGTGCATTGGGCCGAAGATGCTAAAGAGTTTAATGAGACGGTGCTCGACATCTTGCATAAACACAAGGTAAAAAAGCTTGTTAAAAGTAAGTCGATGCTTACCGAAGAATGCGAACTTAACCCATTCTTAGAAGCTAATGGTATCAATGTGGTGGAAACCGACTTGGGTGAACGTATCTTACAATTACTCAACGAGAAGCCTAGTCACATCGTTGTGCCTGCCATTCACGTTACAAGAGAAGAGGTGGGAGAATTGTTCGAACGCAAGGGAATAAGCAAAGAGACTGGCAATTACGACCCTACCTACCTTACACAGTGCGCTCGATACAGTTTGCGAAACGATTTCTTGGATGCTGATGCAGGAATGACTGGCTGTAATTTTGGTATTGCTGAGACAGGAGATGTGGTGGTTTGCACTAACGAAGGCAATGCCGACATGAGTACTTCTATGCCCAAATTGCATATTGCAGTTATGGGATTAGAAAAGGTTGTACCCGATTATCATTCGCTTGCTGTGTTCCAACGGCTGCTATGCCGCAACGCCACAGGACAACCTTCCACCACTTACACCTCACATTTTAGGAAAGCAAGACCCGGAGGAGAAATGCATGTGATTATTGTTGACAATGGCAGAAGCGACATGATTGCCAACGATGAACATTGGCAAACGCTTAAATGCATTAGATGTGGTGCTTGTATGAATACTTGTCCGGTATACAGACGCTCAACAGGTTATTCTTATTCCTATTTCATCCCTGGTCCTATTGGCATTAATCTGGGAATGTTTAAAAGCCCGCAGCAGCATAGTGGCAACTTATCTGCCTGCTCGCTATGCCTGTCGTGCGACAATGTTTGTCCCACAAAGGTAGCTCCTGGCTCGCAAGTCTACGCTTGGCGTCAATCGTTAAGCCAATTACATCTTGCCAACCCTGCCAAGAAGCTTATATCTAATGGCATGTGCCTAGTGTATTACAACCCTTCGCTGTTCAGAACATCACTTAAGTTTGCTCCTATTGTTAACCACTTACCACGTTTTTTGCTTTACAATGGACTTAATGCGTGGGGAAAGGGTAGGGAGATGCCCGTGTTTGCCAGCGAATCGTTTGAACAAATGTGGAAGAAAGGAAAGTTGAAATGAAAAAAGAAGACTTGTTTGAGAAGTTGAAACGCAATACGCATGTACATTGCGACATGCCCGACATGAACCTCACCGGCATTACTTACGCAGACCCCTTAGCGCAATTTTGCGAGATGGTAGTGACTGTTGGTGGCAAGGTGGCCACATTAGCCGAAGGCGAAGATGTTAACCAGGCCATCAAAAGACTTTATCCTGAAGCGAAAGTGTTTGCGTCTAACTTACCCGAAATAACGATTGCCACACTCAACCCAGACTCTATTGCCGAGGCTCAACTGCTTAATGGCACTGATGTTGGTATTCTTCGAGGTGAATTGGGCGTAGCTGAAAACGCCTGTATATGGGTTCCACAAACGATGAAAGAAAAGGCAGTGATGTTTATTAGCGAAGAGTTGGTGCTGATACTCAATCGCAATAAGCTAGTGAACAATATGCACGAGGCCTATGCACAGATTGCCTTTAACAATTACGGATATGGATGTTTTATCAGTGGCCCATCTAAAACGGCCGACATTGAGCAAGCGTTAGTTATGGGTGCACAGGCTGCGCGCGGTGTCACGGTATTGCTTGTATAAAGCGTGCTTAGGCTTTTGCTATACATCTATCTAAGGTGTAAGCCCCTTTGGACTATGACAGAACACTCAATGCATCAGCAGTCAACTTGTGAAGCACGCTTATTAATCACAGCAATAGACTAAAAACAAATAAATCTGGCAGCGATTTGGTATAAACAAATGCACTGCCAGATTTTATTTTGCTGTGTTATACAAAGTTTCCTACCTCTATTTATACTAGATATTGTGAAGAAATACTTTGGTTAGACTCAACCCTTCGGATAGTTTCAGCAAACATCTCAGCCACAGACAGCTGTTTCACCTTAGGACAATTGTTGTTATAAGGAATAGAATCGGTGAAAACAATTTCTTCGAGCGACGAGTTATCAACCCTCTCCGAAGCCGGTCCACTCATCACGCAGTGCGAAGCACAAGCCCTAACACTCTTAGCGCCCGCTGCAATCATCACGTCTGCAGCCTTGGCAATCGTTCCGGCTGTATCTACCATATCGTCTACCAGCACCACGTTTTTGCCTTCAACCTCACCAATGATTTGCATACTCTCCACTTCGTTGGCACGAGCACGCGTTTTATTACAGAGTACTAGCGGACAACCAAGATACTTGGCATAAGTATTAGCACGCTTACTACCACCCACATCGGGCGAAGCAATAACCAAATTATCAAGCTTCAAACTCTCCAAATAAGGCAGAATAACTGCCGAAGCATAAAGATGGTCGACAGGAATGTCGAAAAAACCCTGAATCTGATCAGCATGCAAGTCCATCGTTATCAAACGATTGATACCAGCAACACGCAGCAAGTCGGCGATAAGCTTAGCACCAATGCTAACACGCGGCTTGTCTTTACGGTCTTGTCTAGCCCAGCCAAAGTAGGGAATAACAGCATTGATGGTTCTTGCAGATGCTCTCTTGGCGGCGTCGATCATGAGAAGCAGCTCCATCAGATTGTCTGAATTGGGGAAAGTGCTCTGCACCAAGAACACGTCTCTTCCACGTACAGTTTCTTCGTACGACACAGAGAACTCGCCATCCGAGAACTGTGTCACCACCAATTTGCCCAAAGGACAACCCAGACTAGCACAAATCTTTTCAGCTAGATACCTGCTTTTCGTGCCTGAGAAAATTAAAAAAGAGTTTTCTTCACTCATTTCGATAATGATTTTTATGTAATTGTTTGTTATCTCTTTGCCTTTATAGACTGTTTTCTTTATTATCCAACAAGTTTCTGATAATTGCGGAACAAAGCCAGCAAGTCGCGAAAGTCGGCTCCATGATGTATGTCAAAACGATTCCAAAGGTCGCTACATACCACCACACCGCCAAATCCCAACTCCTTAGCCATTCGCACATTGTCAAGGGTTATTCCACCCAAAGCATAAACTCTCTTGTCTATAAGTCCTTTATAAGCGGCATCTTCCAGTTCTTTTACTGAGAAACTCGATTGTTTATCGGCATTTCCCATACAACCGAAAATGCGACGCAAGAAGACGTAATTGCTATTTTTCTTCATTTCTTTTAGCAAATTCAAGTCTTCACACGTTCTACTTATCTTTCCCCGAATGCCGTTAGGCACCATTTCCGATAGTTTATTTAGATGTATCCCAGCCAAGTCGTATTCGTTTTTAAGTCTATAATGTTCGTGCACCACAATTTTATCATGGTATCCTTCGGGTATTAACGACAGCAACCTTTCTGAGAAAACAAGCTGTGAACCAGGTTTATACAGGTGCAACTTATCCATCCCCTCATCGAAAAGGGTAGTAAGAATCTTGTCTTCCTCTACAAAGAATGTAGATTTTGTCATTATTACGAGCTTCATTGCAGCCATTTATTTCACATGCAAATGTATGAATTTTATGGCAAACCTGCAATTTAAACAATATAAAAGTTAACTTTGCATTCACAAATCATTGAAATATGAGAATAAACTTAGATACTTTCGAAGAGGTGCACAGCCCCATGTATGTTGTGGAAGAAGCCAAATTGCGCCGCAATCTGGAGCTTATTGTTTCGGTGGCTACAAGGGCTGATGTGGAAATTATTCTTGCTTTTAAAGCTTTCGCCTTATGGAAAACTTTTCCCATCTTTAAAGAGTACATTCGTTCTACAACTGCTAGCTCGCTCTCTGAAGCCAAATTGGCCTTCGAAGAGTTTGGTTCGAGGGCGCACACCTATTCTCCAGCTTACACAGACGATGAGATAGGGGAGATTGCGCTTTGCTCTAGTCACCTCACATTCAATTCATTGACCCAATATGTGCGTTTTGCAGCTGTGGCTAAACATCACAACGAGCAGCTATCTTTCGGTTTACGCGTCAATCCTGAATATTCTGAAGTTGAAACAGATTTGTATAACCCATGTGCACCAGGCACACGTTTCGGACTATCAGCAGAACGTTTGCCAGCAATTTTACCAGCTGGCATCGAGGGGTTTCATTGCCATTGTCATTGCGAAAGCGGTTCTGATGTGTTCGCAAGAACACTACAACATATCGAGAGCAAGTTCGCAAAATGGTTTCCCGCCTTGAAATGGATTAATTTTGGCGGCGGACACCTAATGACTCGCAATGATTACGATGTGGAATTGCTCATCAACACGCTGCGTTCGTTTAAGCAGCGTCATCCGCATTTGCAAATCATTCTAGAACCAGGAAGCGCCTTTGCTTGGCAAACAGGACCGCTTGTGGCTCAGGTGGTCGATATTGTTGAAGATAAGGGTATTAAAACGGCCATTTTAAACGTAAGCTTTACGTGCCACATGCCCGATTGTTTGGAGATGCCTTACCAACCCACGGTGCGAAATGCCCAATCGTTAGCGTTGGAAGCTGCCATCAATGGTGGGGAGAACAACATTTATCGTTTAGGTGGTAACAGTTGTCTTTCGGGCGACTTTATGGGTTCGTGGCAGTTCGATCATGCTCTTAACGTTGGTGAAAACGTAATATTCGAAGATATGATACACTACACTACGGTGAAAACCAACATGTTTAATGGTATTTCTCACCCTTCGTTGGCTATTGCAAGCCCATTGGGCGAACTACAAATACTTCGCACTTTCGGCTACGAAGATTATAAAAGCCGAATGGACTAAGTTGGTTTCATAACTCCCTTAAAGCATTTAGCTTTTATCTTTAATTAGCGGAAATATAATTGCATATTAACCACAACGCGGGTAACAATAAACTTACTTGCGTTGTATTTTTGTTTGCGCTTATGTAAAATATTACGTCATAATTTTAACATTATGAGTGCTTTCTTTGCTCTTCAACTCACCATCGGGTCCAAATTCTGCAGTATTTGTGTGAGTTGTAAGACCCAAATTTATCAATTTTACTGTATTTTGCTGCATATAACCCTGCGTTTTGCTGCATTTCACCTTGCTTTTAGCACCACTTAGCACTGCGTTTTGCTGCATTTAGCAAAACTTTTTGCTGCATTTTGCAAAATTCAGCCTGTAAAAGCGCTATGATTTAGTACTTTTCGCGGATATTACACACAAATTATAACCATAAGTATAGAAAAATACATGCTTTCTGTTCGCAAAAATAATGCGTAAAAAACAATTCTAGAACGATAAAAACCCTATTAAATGCACAAAATAGCAGAAAACATGAAACAAAAATGCCTCAAACGTCCCAGCTTCAATAGGTAAAACATATATAAATAGCAAATTATATTCTCTAGAATTGATGCTGAAAAAATCAAGTTTTGTAAAATATAATTACCTATTTAACATTTTAGTACAGATAAATCACAAAAATAATATCCAAACAATTCGCCCCACATCTATCTTAAACCAGATAAATGTGGGGCGTTATTAAATATCAAGAATAGTTCACTCGATGCAAGAGCATCATAAAACTATAAGATAAATATTTATTCTACATCTTCTTTCGCGATAACTTTTTCTACAGACAATTGTCTGTCGAAGAGTGCGTTGAAAGAAATAATGGTTTCACTACCCGAAAGACCAAGCGGCTGCAACTTATCGTGGATGATATCCATCAAATGACGGTTATTGGTTGCATACAACTTAATGAACAAATCGTAATTACCCGTGGGAACGTGGCATTCAACAACTTCGGGGATTTTCTCTAAAGCCTCGGCCACTTTATCAGAAGTGCTAGGATCTTTAAGGTGTAATCCTACATATGCACAGGTTTCATAACCCACTTTCTCAGGGTCTAAGATAAAGCGTGAGCCTTTAAGTACCCCTTGATTAAACAGTTTTTGAATGCGCTGATGTATGGCTGCGCTACTTACTTTGCATATACGTGCCACTTCAAGAAATGGAATGCGCGCATCAGCAGAGATAAGTTGAAGTATTTTCTTATCTAAAAGATCTAAACTATGATGTGACATATTTATTCAATTTATTTGCAAAGGTAATATATAAAAGTGAATTTGGCAAATAAAGTGTAAACGATTGACATAATTTTACTTTTTATTTACGTCTATTCATTTTTTTCGTTACTATCAAAAAAAGCGCAACTTGTATTCGTAATCGTTACTTTCCGTGCATATAATAGCTAGAATTTAACTTAGATAGAAATTCAAATTCTTAGTCATATTTGGTATATCCTTAGTCTCAACAAAAGGCACAACTCATTGTTTACTCAATTAGCGTTTATCTTTGCTCTGGGTGGCGGTAAAAGTTACGTTATACACTTTAGCTTCACGTAAGGCTTGTTTCACCTCACCGATAGTTTTCATCTTTGTGTCTTTGTCTGCCTTTATAGACGCTGTTAGTTCTTTTGCTTCTTCAGGAGAAAAAACTTGCGCGTGCATTAGCTATGTATTTGCTTAGCTCGTCAATAGCCACAATTCTATCGTTTACCTGCACAATAGTGGTTTGTGCATTTTCGGAACGTTGCTTATCAAGGGGCTTGCCTATATAAATATGAATAGTAGACGATTTTTTGGCTTGTCTACTTAACTCCTTTCCTTGGGGGACCTGATAGCGTACCTTCACTGCTACGCTACGCATGTGGGTAACAATCATAAAGAAAAACAACACCGTAAAAATCAAGTCGGGCAACGACGAGGTGTTGAGTGCGGGAATTTCACGGCTCTTTCTGCTTCGACGTATCATGATTACGGATTGTTGATTTGATTATTATCCACTGTTTCCACCATGCGTTGTGGCATCAATCGGTTTACTTCATCTTTTTCTTCAACCGAACATAGGGCATAAGAATGGTGGAACATTTTTACAGCCAGTTGGTTTTTAAGTTGGTTAAATGTAGAAGTAATGGCATTTTGCACATGGAAATAGGTGTCGTAATTGGCATTTTCACTAACTTGAAATTGTATGAGGTGGTTCTTTCCTCTACGAGCGACTAGGCTTTTTAGCTTCGTCTTCAGGTCGTCGAGCGAACTAGGTACATCGTCAACTACAATTTTATTGTCGGCTGTGATAAACACCTTAATAATATTGTCTTTGTGAACAAGACTCTCTTCTTGCTTGTTTTTTTCCACTGGTGGCAACTTTTTTCCTAGTCCCTTGTCTAAATCCATCGACGTGGTAACTAAGAAAAAGATGAGCAACATAAACGAAATATCAGCAGTAGATGTGGCATTAAGCTGCGGAACAGTTCTCTTTCGTCGGGCAAACATAACTTCTTCTCCTTTTATCTTCTGCGGTAATAACGCGTTAGACCAAACACCACGGCACCTAAGGCTACGAAAAGCAAAATGCTAATGGTGTAGATAAACATGTCCGACAGTTTAAGCAACAGTGCATTTGAAAACAGGGTGCCATTAACAATCAGTTCGGCAGACGAGCCAAAAAGCAGACTAAGCAAAAGCACAACGGCTGTCCCTACAAAAACAACATACGAAATGGTACGTCCAGGAACGTTGTTAACCATTCCATCAGTTTTCCCTGACGCTTTAAAGCCTCTATAAGTGCTCCAAAGAGCACATGCTAGAGCCAGAAAAAACAATAGATACATCGTGCCTATTACCAAGCCTGTAAATATAGGTGCATTAAGTTCGGGGTTGAAAACGTAAGGCATGTCGTAACCAACAACATAGAACAACCCGAAAACAACCACGCACAAACCCACCAACACATAGAATACGCGTTGTGAAAGCTTTTCGGCATGCATGCTACGAAGGTTTATTTTTTTCATTTCGACAGCTTATGTTTCATAATCGAGTCGAGTAGTGTTATTGACGACTCTTCCATTTGTGCTACAAGATGTTCTATTTTAGAGAGAATATAATTGTAGAATACTTGTAAAACCAATGCTACAATGATACCAAATATAGTGGTAATAAGGGCCACTTTCATACCCGAAGCCACAACGGGAGCACTAATGTCACCAGCCTGTTCAATCTGATCGAAAGCCATGACCATACCGATAACAGTACCCAAGAAGCCCAACGAGGGAGCCATTACAATAAAAAGCGTAATCCACGAGCAACCTTTTTCGAGATTAGCCGACTGCACAGTGCCATAAGAAACAATGGAGCGTTCGATGTTATCGATGCTTTCGTTGATACGAACCAAGCCTTGATAACAGATAGAAGCTACAGGCCCGCGCGTGTTTCGACATTGTTGTTTAGCCCCTTCAATATCTCCTGCATTTATCTTTGCGTCGAGATCAGCCATAAAACGTTTAGCATTAATCTCTGACAGACTGAGATAAATGATGCGTTCGATACAAAATGCCAATCCCAACACCAAGGCTAAGGCCACAAGCGACATAAACCCAGCGTTGCCTTCAATGAATTTCACTTTGAGCGACTGATGTATCCCTTGTTCTTCTTCGGTATCACTAAGTTCTTGTAAGGGTTCTGTTTGGGGCGCTGAAATCGTGTCGGGCATATTTTTCGCCGTATCAACGATTTGCTTTCGCGCATTCATAGAATCGTTGGTATTGACCAAATTCACAGCACTGTTTTTGCCATTAGCCTGCGCCATGAGCACACTTGATGCAGCAAAGAGCAAGAAACCCACGAGTAATATAAAACTTAACTTGTGCTTCATTGATGTAAGTATTATCGGCATGAATGATATACACGCCACATTTATTCTATAAATTTTGTTTTAAATTTGTTTGCAAAAGTAGCGATTTATAAGCAATTAACGCTTGTTTTTGCCTCTGTACCTCATGTTTTTAGCAAGTATTAATCTTTCGTCGAGTACAATTTAGTGTGCGGTAACAAACTATAAACGTTAAAAACCATGAGTGATGAAGAGGCAAAAAACAAGATTACTGTTCTGCTTTATGAGACTCTGGATGCTGATTTTTATCCATCCTTGGTAATCCGTTGAGCTTTACTTTCCAGGTTTTACCCTGTTTTACCAGCTGCAAAATATAGGTTGCATTATTCTTCACTCGGCCAGGCTTACCAATAGAGTCGAGAACGAAGAAGTTTTCTACACTCAGAGCTACTTCTGCAGCTGAACCTTTGGGGTCTCCTTGTCTTATTGTATAGGTATAAGCAAAATTATCGGGCAGATTTTTCATCTGTTCAATATCATTGCGTTGCACCTGACTGGCAGCAAATTTAAGCCACTTTTCAGATTCGGGTGTGCAAAATTTGACCGCATGATCTAGTCGCCAGTTAAAGAAGTTAACTGCAAACGAATCTACACAGCCATCAAATTCGGGTGAAAAGGCAACCTTGCGCACATCGCAACCAACGAGTAGAGTAGGGAGGAGCAATGCACAGAGTGCGAGTAACTTTTTCATGTTTCAGTCTTTTTTGTATAGACAAAGGTAGAAAAAACTTTGGTTATATCGCACTTTTTCTATAATTTTGTGGAAAACTTTAAACGCAGGATGTTGAACTTCATTTCGCTGGGCAGCGGTAGCAGCGGTAATTGCTATTACTTATACACTGAAACCGAGGGACTTCTTATAGATGCAGGCGTGGGTATTCGCACCCTAAAGAAGCATTTTCGTGAATACGGCCTTTCGCTTGCTCGCATACAAAATGTTCTTATCACACACGACCATGCCGACCACGTAAAGTCTGTTGGCAGTCTTAGTCGTGACTATGGGTTGCCTATATATGCCACCCATCGTGTACACGTGGGCATTGAGAAGAATTATTGCGTGCGGTGCAAAGTTAGTCCCGATCGATTAAAGCTGGTTGAGAAAGATGTAACCTTCCATTTGGGCAGCTTTACCATTACTCCATTTAATGTTCCTCATGACAGTTTAGACAATGTGGGTTACGAAGTGAAGTGCGGTGACATTACATTTTGCTTACTTACCGATGTAGGAGAAGTAACCGAAGAGATTAAACCCTTTATTCGCGAAGCCAACTATCTAGTGATAGAAGCCAACCACGATATAGAAATGCTCTCAGGCGGTTCTTACCCTCGCTATCTTAAAGATAGAATTTTAGGTAAAACAGGCCACCTCAGCAACTTGGAATGCGCCGAAGCGCTTGCACAAAATGCCACAGCAAAGCTGCGGCATGTTTGGCTTTGCCACTTAAGTGAAGAAAACAATCACCCTGAATTGGCTAAGAAAACCGTAGAACAAACCTTGCGTAGCTACGGTATTGTACCCGGTAAAGACTTTCAATTGGAAGTACTTAAACGCAAAAGTCCTACTGGCGTTTACGAGCTAAAATAATTGAAAGAAACGTTGAACTTATTATTTTATTACCCTACGCAAGGATGTAACATGTCATCGTGCGCTTATTAAATAAGGAGTAGCAAAACGAACAACTTTATCTAACTGGTTTTTTACTATCGCCTACAACAATTCTTCCCTTGAAATACAATTTATTTAAAGCTGAAACGTTATATCAAGGATGAGCAGTTACGTTAAATTGATTTACGCGACCTTGTTGTCGCTGTTGTGTTTAGGCTTAAACGCACAGACGTTTACGCTAAAAGGACGCGTTACCGACGAGAAACTGTCGCCCATTGAATTGGCTACAATCTCGGTGTTGAGCCAAGGTAAAGTGACCTTTACCTCTTTAAAGGGCGAATTCGAACTAACTTTACACACAGCCGACTCGGTTGTGGTGAAGTTCTCCATGATTGGCTATAAAACCAAAACTCGCATTTTAAAAAATCCTAGAGGCAAACAAACCTTGCAAGTGGTGCTTCACGAAAGTGATAACACACTGGGAGAGGTTAGTGTTAGCGAGATGCGAAGACAAACAGGACAGACACAAGAACTGAAAAAAGATGCAAACAAACTGGCGCCAACAGCTAGTGGCAATGCCGTTGAAGAACTAATACAGACGCAAGCGGGTGTATCAACTCACAACGAGATGTCTTCTCAATATAATGTTCGCGGTGGAGCATTCGACGAAAATAGCGTATATATAAATAATGTAGAGGTATATCGCCCCTTCTTAGTGCGCAGCGGACAACAAGAAGGCTTGTCGGTTATCAACCCCGATTTGGTAGAAAAAATTGGTTTTTCTACCGGAGGATACGCTGCTAAGTATGGCGACAAAATGGCGTCGGCACTTGATATCACTTACAAACGCCCCACAAAATTCGAAGGTTCGTTGGCGTTTAGTTTGCTGGGAGGCTCGGCCTACGTGGCTATAGGCAACAAAACTTTTTCGTGGAGCAACGCCGTGAGATATAAAACTACCAAATATCTACTTGGCTCGCTTGAAACCAAAGGTGAGTACAGTCCTAGTTTTTTAGATTATCAAACCTATCTTAGCTACATCCCCAACAAGCGTTGGCAAATAGACTTTGTAGGAAACATCTCGAACAACCAATTCAACTTTGTACCAGCCGACCGCGAAACAAAATTTGGTACAATGCAAAATGTGCGTTCGTTTAAAGTTTATTTTGATGGACAAGAAAAAGATTTGTTTCGCACTTTCTTTGGCTCGCTCAACGTGAAACGAAATTTTGGCGAGGCTACATCCCTTGCTTTAGTGACTTCGGCATTCCAAACAAAAGAGAAAGAAACCTACGATTTACAAGGGCAATACTGGCTAACGCAAACTGAGACAAGTGAGAACCTAGGCGTTGGCACGTATTTTCAACACGCCCGAAACTTCTTGCAAGCACGAGTAACAAGCCTAAAACTAGTGTTTGCTCATAAATCTAAGCAACACGATATAGAGAGTGGTGTAACATTGAAGCGCGAACACATCGAGGAACACAGTCGTGAATACGAAATGCGCGACTCAAGCGGATACAGCATCCCGCATACAGGCACCGATTTACATCTTATTTATTCGTTAAAAGCCAACAACAAGCTTGACGCAAGCCGCATAGAGGCCTATGCTCAAGATACTTATCGTTTTGGAGGAAAGAACGAAAACACGCGTTTTACTCTTAACTATGGTATCAGATTGAGCCACTGGGGTTTTAATAAAGAAACAATTGTAAGTCCACGCGTATCATTAGGTATTATTCCTGCATTCAACACCAATCTCACCGTGCGTTTTGCTGCAGGACTTTATTATCAAGCACCCTTCTTCAAAGAACTGCGTGACACCACAACAAGCAACAATGAGACACGCGCAACGCTGAATAAGAAGATAAAAAGCCAGCGCTCGTTGCACCTCATAGCTGGAATGGACTATCGGTTTAATATCTCTGGACGCCCCTTCAAATTCACTGGCGAGGTGTATTATAAAGCTTTAAGCAACCTTGTTCCATACAGCATAAACAACGTAAAGGCAGTGTACTATGGAGAAAACCTAAGCAATGGGCATGCTGCAGGCATCGACTTAAAACTCTATGGTGAGTTTGTTCCTGGTACTGACTCGTGGATTAGTCTCTCGCTAATGAATACGCGCATGAAGCTTAACGGCAAATCATTACCACTTCCTACCGACCAACGCTATTCATTAAACATGTTTTTCACCGACTACTTCCCAGGAACCGAGCGTTGGAAAATGTCGTTGAAGCTAGCTTTTGCCGATGGGTTGCCATTCTCAGCACCACATAGACAACTAGAAAACCACTCCTTCAGAGCACCGGCATATAAAAGAGCCGACATAGGCATGAGCTATAGACTACTAAATAACGAACAAAGAGGAACGAAATCGCCATTTAAGAATATATGGTTGGGTGTAGATTGCCTTAACCTCTTCGGAATAAACAATGTGAATAGTTATTTTTGGATAACCGATGTAACCAGTCAACAATACGCAGTACCCAACTACTTAACAGGCAGATTGATTAATGTACGTGCACTGTTTGAATTCTAAGAAGGTGTACACAAGAGCCAAACGCATGTCTGACAAGCAGAAAAATATAGTCATAAAGACATAAAAAAGGCAATAAAAGGAATATAAAATTAGATTATTACGTTCCTTTTGTCTAACTTTGCAGATATTTTTGAGAATAAGGAAACAATTAAATAACTTATGAGCAAACAAATAGAAAAAATCAAGGAGCTTATCGCTAAGCGCGAACAAGCCCGTCTTGGTGGTGGCGAAAAAGCTATCGAAAAGCAACACGCACGTGGCAAATACACCGCTCGTGAGCGTATAGACATGCTTGTTGACGAAGGAAGCTTCGAAGAATACGACATGTTTAAGCTGCACCGCTGCCACAACTTCGGCATGGAAAAGAAACAATACCTTGGCGACGGCGTGGTTGCTGGCTCGGCAACTATTGATGGACGACTGGTGTATGTATATGCACAAGACTTCACCGTTAATGGTGGTTCGCTCTCTGAAACGATGTCGCAGAAAATCTGTAAGATTATGGATATGGCCATGACGATGGGTGCACCCGTTATCTGTATGAACGACTCAGGAGGGGCACGTATACAAGAAGGCATCAACGCACTTGCTGGTTATGGCGAAATATTTGAACGCAACATTCTCGCTAGCGGTGTTATTCCTCAGATTTCAGGTATATTTGGCCCTTGTGCAGGTGGTGCAGTGTACTCGCCAGCACTAACAGACTTCACCCTGATGATGGAAAACACATCGTATATGTTCCTCACTGGCCCCAAAGTTGTTAAGTCGGTAACTGGTGAAGATGTAGATTCAGAGAACCTTGGAGGTGCTTCGGTACATGCAACAAAGAGTGGTGTAACCCACTTTACAGCTAAAACAGAAGAAGAAGCTATGGATATGATTAAGAAATTGCTTAGTTATATTCCCTCGAACAACACCGAAGAGGCTTCACGTGTGGCCTGCGACGACCCAATCAATCGTATGGACGACAGTCTAAACGATATTCTTCCCGACGACCCCAACAAGGCATACGATATGTACAAGGTGATTTCTGCTATCACCGATAATGGCGAATTTTTCGAGGTTCAGCCTAAGTTTGCCAAAAATATTATCACTGGTTTCGCTCGCTTCAATGGTCAAAGTGTTGGTATCGTGGCCAACCAGCCATCTGCTTATGCTGGTGTGCTAGACGTGAACGCATCTAGAAAGGGTGCGCGCTTCGTGAGATATTGCGACGCTTTCAATATTCCAATCGTTAGTTTGGTAGACGTTCCAGGCTTCCTTCCCGGTACAGGGCAGGAGTATAACGCAGTTATCTTGCACGGAGCACAGTTACTTTACGCATACGGAGAAGCAACTGTGCCAAAAATTACCATCAACTTGCGTAAGAGCTATGGTGGAAGCCACATCGTTATGGGTTGTAAGCAACTTCGTGCCGACCTTAATTTTGCATGGCCAACAGCGAGATTGCTGTTATGGGTGCATCGGGTGCCGTTGCCGTTCTTTGTGCAAAAGAAGCAAAAGACAAAAAGGATGCTGGCGAAGATGTTAAAGCTTTCTTGGCAGAAAAGGAAGAAGAATACACCGAGATGTTTGCCAATCCTTATCAAGCCGCACAATATGGCTACATAGACGACGTTATCGAACCCCGCAACACACGCTTCCGCATTTGCCGTGGCTTGGCACAACTTGCAACCAAACGTCAGAGCCTACCAGCAAAGAAGCACGGATGCATGCCCATGTAAGGGTAGGACAAGTTGCAATAATTAATTACTACATTAAGTTATGGCTACGAAAGACAAGAACATCTATGCTGCCATCGCATTGGCACTTCACGAGTTCAAGGGCAATAACGTGCACGATAAAGAACCAGGCTTCATCACTATCAAGAAGCATGATACTCTTTGGAATGCCAAATTCCTTTCAATGACACAAAAACCATAAAGAAAGTATGAAAGAATACAAATATACCATCGATGGTAAAGAATATAAAGTGACCATCGGTGACATCGAAGAGAACGTTGCTGAGGTAACTGTTAACGGCGAATGTTTCAAGGTTGAGATGGAGCCTGAAGCAGAACCCGAAAAGAAAAAGGTGGTTTTGGGTGCTTCTGCTGCTTCTGCTGCTAGCGAAGAAAATGCTGCTCCTGCTGCCAATGTTAACACAGCCAATGCCGTAAAGGTCCACTGCCTGGTGTAATCACCGAAATTAAGGTAGCCGTTGGCGATACTGTTGCTGCTGGTGACACGCTCGTTGTGCTCGAGGCTATGAAGATGGCCAACAACATCGAAGCTGAAAAGGCTGGTAAAGTTACTGCTGTTTGCGTTAAGCAAGGTGAGAGTGTGCTTGAAGACACACCTCTCGTGGTGGTTGAATAAGTTGATTAGACTTGCTTCACGCCCCAAACGCAAAGGTTTAATATAAAAAATGAGCTTGCAAGAGGTTAAACATTACCTTATTTGCAAGCTCATTTTTTGGGGTATTAACAAAACACAGCACACATCTGTCTACACTTAGACATAATGTTGCGCGTAGTTATTAATTGCTATTTCGTCAATTTATTATTCTCAGGAAACACCACAACAGGTTGAAAAGTCTTGGCTTCTTCAAAATCCATCAAGCATACGACATAATGATAACTGTATCGCCAACCTGTACTT
Source organism: Hoylesella shahii DSM 15611 = JCM 12083 (assembly GCF_000613445.1). GTDB lineage: Bacteria > Bacteroidota > Bacteroidia > Bacteroidales > Bacteroidaceae > Prevotella > Prevotella shahii. The sequence continues at coordinate 18,871 of NZ_BAIZ01000018.1, read as the reverse complement.
TACGCGCAGCAGCACCGTTTAGACAGATTTCTCCACTGCCTCGCTGACCTTTTATAATGTAAGTTTCAAACCTTTCACCATTGTTATTATCCACAATCTGCACCTTTTCTCCGGCAATCATGTTGGCAGCATCCATCAAATCTTCGTCTATGGTGATACTACCCATATAGTTGAGATTAGCTTCAGTAACTGTCACGCAGTGCAGTTTAGATTTCAATACTTCAATAAGCATAATCTATTATCCTTTATATTTAATATGGTCTATCAATCGGATGGGTGTAGATCCACAATAAACAGTAATGCACCCAACCACATATTCGCTATCGTTCCAGCTATCTAGGTCGACCAATGTTAAACCATCTACGATAGAGAAGTATTCCACTTCCAACCCTTCATGCGCATTAATTTCGGCAACAACCCAGTTTCTCGTCTCTCCGAGAGTAAGGGTTTTAGCCTTTTCAACACTCGCTTTCAACGCCTTATAGATGTTGGCAGCCAGCATTCTTTCGTCGGACGAAAGACGTTCGTTACGCGAGCTCATAGCCAATCCGCTTTCTTCTCTTACGATAGGGCATTCTACGATTTCAATATTACTATTCATAAATTGCACCAAACGCTTCACAACAGCAATTTGTTGCCAATCTTTTTCACCAAAATAAGCATAATCAGGTTGAACGATATCAAAGAGTCGGCTAACAACTTGGCACACGCCATTGAAGTGACCAGGGCGTTTTGCACCTTCCATAACCGTAGTTACAGGTGGGAAATCAAACACTCGCGTATCAGGAGTAGGGTAAATTTCTCTTACCGAAGGGGCAAACACGTAATCGGCACCTACATTTTCGAGCATTTCACAATCGGCTTCAAAAGTCTGGGGATAATGTTCCAGGTCGCTCTTATCATTAAACTGGGTGGGATTTAGAAATATGCTAACAACCGTAACGTCGTTATCTTTCACCGACCGTTCCACCAACGAGGCGTGTCCAGCATGTAAAGCGCCCATCGTGGGCACAAAACCAATCTTTGCTTCTTGTTTTCTATCGCAAGACAAGGCAGCTTGCAGGTCTACAATCTTTGTAAAAACTTTCATTGCAATGTATCTTATAAGCGCCTGCAAAATAACTGCTTTTTTCTTAAATAAGAAAGAATATCATTAAAAATATAACAAAAAGCAACACCGTGAACTTCAAATACCTTGACTTGCAACCTGTTTCTCAATGTTTTTTTGTACCTTTGTAGTCGGTTTTAAGAAATGGGATGCATGCCATCCCAGTAGAACAAAGTCAAGTATGTCAAAAAAAATCTTATTCATCAATCAGGAGATAACCCCGTATGTTCCCGAAACGGAAATGTCTCTAATGGGCTATAATGTGCCGCTTAACATCCAAGAAGCTGGGTACGAGATACGTACGTTCATGCCTAAGTGGGGAAACATCAACGAACGACGCGGTCAACTCCACGAGGTTATTCGCCTTTCGGGTGTCAATCTCATTATCGACGAAACCGACCACCCACTAATTATCAAGGTGGCTTCAATTCCTTCGACGAGAATTCAGGTGTATTTCATTGACAACGACGACTATTTCATGAAGCGCCAAATGGCTCTCGACGAAAATGGTATGCCTTATTCAGACAACGGACAACGTGCCATTTTTTTCGCACGTGGCGTATTGGAAACGGTTAAAAAACTGCGTTGGAATCCCGATATCATTCACTGCCAAGGTTGGATGGCTGCATATATTCCTGTGCTTATTAAGAAAGCCTTTAAAGACGAGCCTGCTTTTGCCAACACAAAAGTGGTGACAACTCTTTTTAGCCACGGCTTGGAAGGGCAACTAGGTCAAAACTTCAAAAAGACTTTGGAATATAAGTCGATTAAAGGTACTGCGCTTTCTGAATTTAACAATGAGTTCGACTATACTGAACTTGAAAAACTAGCTATTGCTTATAGCGACGGCGTAATTGAAGGAAGCGAAGGTATTAAGTCGGTTCTCACCGAATACGCAGAACAAAAAGCCGTTCCAATGCTGAAATATCCTGGTCAAGATTTCACCGAACCTTATAAAAAGTTTTACGAGGTGATATATCCAGAAAAGTGATATGTGCCTCTTCCCATTCTATACACTGAACGAACATGAACTTAAAAGCAATTTTTCCAATAGCCTTCATGGCGCTTGCCTTCGTTGGCTGCGATGATACTACCGAGACAGTGGGCAACTCGCTCAATAAAAACAATAGCTTTGTGGCCACAACCGACTCGTTCCTTGTGGCCAGTAACACTGTACTGGTAGACTCGGTGCTTTCTAAAAACACCGTTGCTTACTTAGGATATGTGCGCGATCCTGAAACAGGTTCGTACATAACAGGCGATGCAATGATACAGCTTCATAGTTTGGCAGACATTGGCTTGCCTGCAAAAGATAGTATTGTTAGCAAATTGGGCAATGAGGTTATAGCCGATTCGTGCGAATTATTCTTACCATTAGCTAAATCGTATGGCGACTCTACGGTGGTGATGACACTCAACTTGCGCGAGATGCAGAAACCTATGCTTGAAACAAGAACGTATTATACCAACTTCGACCCCGAAGCTAATGGCTATCTGCGCACAACAAATGGTATCAATAAAGATGCTAGCTACACACTTACATCTAAAGCAGGAACGTCTAGTGGCATCCTCATCCGCATGAACGATAAATATTGGGACAAGAATGGCAAAGAGTATAACAACCTAGGTACCTACTTGTTGCAAACCTATTATGCGCATCCCGAGTATTTCAAAAATACTTATAGCTTCCTCACCAATGTGTTCCCAGGATTCTACTTTAAACATAAAAGCGGACTAGGAGCCATGGCACATGTGGAAAGCTGTTTGCTTAACATCTTCTATCGCTCGAAAGTTAATGGCAAAGACTCTGCACAATGGATTTCGCTCGTTGGCACTGAAGAGGTTCTGCAACACACAAAGGTTACCAATACGGCTGCCACAGCCACACTGCTTAACGACACTAGATACACTTACCTCAAAACTCCAGCGGGCTTTTTCACACAACTGACCATCCCTGTAGAACAACTTGAAAATGGCCACAACGGGCAAGACATCAATCAAGTGAAGCTTTCTGTGCCTCGCGTTAATAACTCTACTACTAGCGACAACGCATTAAGCCCTTCGTCAAGCGTGCTTCTGCTGCCTGTTGATAGTCTTAACAGCTTTTTCAAACAAAATGTTTTGATGGACAACAAAGTGTCATTCTTGGGTTCGCTGGTGGCAAACACTTACACATTTGATAACATTGCCAATGTGATTAACGTGATGAGAAAGGCTGATAAAACCAATCCTAATTGGAACAAATTGGTGATTGTGCCCGTTACTCTTACCACACTACGCGTCAGACGCAATCGGGAAGTAACGAAACAGTTATCACAAAGATTACTCACAATATGTCGCTAACAAGCACTAAGCTACTTAAAGGAACTGGCGCACCAGGTAGCGCTATTAAGCTTAATGTGATTTACACCAAGGTGCAATAACAAACGGCTTGAGCTAATGGCAGATAACTATATTGAAAACAAGAATCAAGAGTACGAGGAGCGGAAAAAGAAATGGCTAAAAAGCCAAAAACGTTATCCCGTAAACTTGCCAGCCGAAAGGAAAAAATCATAACTGTGGCTGCTTTTACAAAGCTTAAGCTGCAAACAAAGCTACTTTGAAAAGACTTGCCAACGTAAAAAGGAGGACCAATAGCGTGTTTCCTCCTTTTTACGTTTATCTATTAGAAAGGAACAAACACGATGCCAGCACCTACAGTACAACTAGACCTGATGGAGTTTGTAGAACAAAACATCCTTCCAAGATACAATCAATTTGACCGTGCACACAATATGGCGCACATATTGAGAGTTATTAAACGTGCACTAACATTGGCCGAGAAAATTGGAGCCGATGTTAACATGGCCTATGTAGCAGCTGCATATCACGACTTAGGTCTTGAAGGACCTCGTGCAATTCACCATATCACAAGCGGAAAAATTCTAATGGCCGACCAACGGCTGCGAAAATGGTTCTCGAAGGAACAGCTTGTCACCATGAAAGAGGCTGTAGAAGACCACCGCGCATCTAGTTCGCGAACACCCAGAAGTATTTATGGGCGCATCACAGCTGAAGCAGACAGAGACCTAGAACCTGAAGTGGTGTTCAGAAGAACCATTCAATATGGGATAACGAATTATCCTGAATTGGGAAAAGAGGCACAGTGGGAACGTTTCGAAAGACATTTGAACGAGAAATATTCTACTGCAGGCTATATCAAACTATGGATTCCTGGGTCAATAAATGAGCAGTATCTGAATGAAATTCGAAATATTCTGCCCAATAAGACTTTGCTTCGACAATGGTTTGAAAGACTTTTTGCGGAAGAGACTCCTTAATAGTTGTTGTTTTTGCTAACTTTATATGCTGATTAATATATCATTTCTTGTGCTTATATGTCAGTGTAATGTGATTGTGCTATGTTCAAATTATACACAAAAAAATAACGAGCTTAGGCTATTCATTTGTCTAACACATAGGCTCTATACATTTTCTATGTTCATTTTCATTCTTTGTTTGAGTAAAAACGAACCGCCCGGTTCGCTACAAAAGGGCGTGTACTCAAGCTACAGACAAGTTGTACTATCGCTACAAGCAAATTGTACTGACCCTACAAGCAAGTTGTAGCAACCCTACAAACGTGTTTGTAGTTAACGTTAGGGCATACTTTCGCACTGTTATTGGTAGTAATTTGACCAGCGATTATTTGGTAATATCGCTGAAAACGCTTACCTTTGCACAGCAAATATAGGGGTTGTATCGATTTGATTGGGGTACTCTTCAAAATAAAATCGAAAACCGAGAAGAATTCTTTTGCTAATGGCGGGCCACGACCATCATGGTTAGCTGTAAAGCCGGTGGATTACAAAGGCGGGGAACTCTCAAATCATGTATAGCTCAGAGTTTTCATCACATCATCGGTACGACCCTTTTTTATATTAGGCAGGAGTTTCTTCCTGCCTATTTTTTAGAGCTAACAATTAACAAAAACAACAAACAATTAAAGATAAAGCTATATGTTTTCAGGCATAGTAGAAGAGATGGCTACACTTGTGGCCATGAAACGATATGAAGAGAATATCGACTTTACGTTTAAGTCTACCTTTACCAACGAGTTGAAGATAGACCAGAGCGTTGCACATAATGGAGTTTGCCTAACGGTTGTTGAACTTGATGACGACAACTACACGGTTACAGCCATGAAGGAAACTTTGATTAAGTCGAACCTTGGACTATTGCAGGTGGGCGACAAGGTTAACATTGAACGCTCAATGAAAATGAACGGCCGACTAGACGGCCACATCGTACAGGGACATGTTGACACCACTGCCACATGTGTAGCGATGGAAGACGCGGAAGGCTCAACCTATTTTACGTTTGAATACACTTTTAATCCTGAACAAGTGGGACGCGGATATTTCACAGTAGACAAAGGTTCGGTTACTGTTAATGGCGTGTCGCTTACAGTGATTAGTCCTACTGAGTGTACCTTTAAGGTGGCTATCATACCCTACACGCGAGAAAACACCAACTTTTGCGACATCAAAGTTGGTTCGGTAGTGAATTTAGAGTTTGATATCTTGGGCAAATACATCGCCCGCATGGAAAGCCTTTCAAGCAAATAAGCTTGCATTTCCGATTCGTTTTGAGCCGTTATCGTGCATAACTTCACGATTTACGCCCGTGTTCAAGCCCTGAAGCAGCTGTTATTATTTTTTGTTTCGGGGCTTGGGTTCGGGCAATTCTTTGCAGGTTTCCTTCACAATTTTGGCTAAAACCTCGTGGTCTTCAAGGTCAGCAATGTAAAAGTAGTCTTTTGCTCCTGGATAGGGAGGGCGTAAATCAATGGATTTAAGTTCCTTTTTGCCAGCTTCGGTGGGCTTGATGTAAAGACAATCATCGCACAATAGACCGAAGATTTTGCCGTTGCAATAGATACCATACTCTCCAAACATCTTCTTAACCGTGATTTCTCCTGCCGTAATACATTGGTCTACAACGTACTGAACAAAGTCTGTGGTACAAGCCATGTGTGATTTAATTTTTAATTATTGTGGGTGATGATGCCTTATTTACCAATTGACGTGTTGACAAGTTGAAGAGAGGGATGCCCTTTATCAAGGATTTAGAATACTCCTCTTTTATATCATAGACACTGGTCAACACGTCAATCTGAACGTTTTCTCCGCTGTATTGCTCGTCAATTTTGTCGTTCGCCGTTGAGATATACCTCGCGAATAACGGGCGTGGTATAGGCGTAGGGAATGAAGGCAATAGAAGGAATGGGGTGGGTGATGTAGAAGTTTGCGACCTTGCCAATAGCTATCGATCCATAATCAGCACTTAGCCCCATAGCGTATGCACCGTTGATGGTTGCCGCATTAAGTGCCTCTTCGGGTAGAAGTCGCATTTTGATACAAGCCAACGACACCACAAATTTCATATCGCCCGACGGTGTTGACCCTGGATTATAGTCGCTTGCATGGCAGGACCAAGTCCAGCACTAATCATTTTGCGCACGGGTGCAAAGGGAATGTTAAGAAAGAATGAAGTGCCAGGCAACGCCGTTGGTGACGTTTCTGTGCCAATCATCATGGCAATATCTTCGTCGGTCATACTCTCCAAATGGTCAACGGAGAGTGCATTGTGTTTTAGCGCCACCTCAACACCGCCACTTGGAGCCAGTTCCTGACCATGAATTTTGCCACGCATACCATGTTTTGCACCAGCTTGCAGTATGCGTCCCGTCTCTTCAGGTGTAAAAAAGCCCTCGTCACAGAACACATCCACAAAGTCGGCAAGCCCTTCTGCAGCCACAGCGGGTATCATTTCGTTTATGACAAGATCAACATATTCGGCTTGTCTTCCAGCATAAGCCCTACCAACAGCATGGGCACCGAGGAAATTGGCAACCACTTTGAGTGGTGAAGTTTCTTTAATACGTTTGATAACGCGAAGCATTTTCAGTTCATCTTCGGTATTAAGCCCGTATCCGCTTTTAATTTCCACACAACCAGTGCCTTTAAACATCACCTCGCGAACGCGTTTCATCGACTGTTCGTACAAATCGTCTTCGCTCATTTCGTGCAGTTTGTCAGCACTATTGAGAATACCACCACCACGTTTGGCAATTTCGGCATACGACAAGCCATTGATTTTATCAACAAACTCGCCCTCACGACTACCAGCATTGACAATGTGCGTGTGCGAATCGCAAAACGATGGCATCACCGTTCCCCCATCTGCATCAACCTTTGTCACATTATCATCAAACTTAGGCATTTGCTCCATTGGACCAAAATCGGCTATTCTTCCATCTTTTACAAGAAGATAAGCATTATCAAGAGTCTCAAACTGAGCCATTTCACTGCCTTGTAGGCGCAAGCGACCCTTGCGATCTACACCGCCAAGGGTCGCTATGTTAAAGAATAAAGTAGTTGCCATCAATAATTATTTGCGTAAGAACTTGACAGAATCCTCAATATGGGGATACATAATCACGTCTGTATCAATAAAAGGTACCACCTTGCGATAAGCCTCATACACCTTCATTAATTCGGGAGAAGAAACAAGGGGGCGACGAAAATCAAGTGCTTGAGCAGCATTAAATAATTCGATAGCCAGCACACGTTCGGTGTTTTCAACCACCTTACGCAGCTTTATTGCCGCATTGGCACCCATACTAACAAGGTCTTCTTGGTCTTGACACGACGGAATACTGTCGATAGACGAAGGCACAGCATACGATTTGTTTAAGCTAACCACAGAGGCTGCAGTGTATTGAGCTATCATGAAGCCACTGTTAAGACCAGGTTTGGCCACCAAGAAACTAGGAAGTTCGCGCAAGCCAGACACCAAACGATAGATACGTCGTTCGCTGATATTGGCCAATTCGCTCATTGCAATAGCAAGATAATCCATTGGAAGAGCAATAGGTTCGCCATGGAAGTTTCCGGCCGAAATAATTAAATCTTCATCTGGACAGACAGTGGGGTTGTCGGTGGCAGAGTTAATCTCGATATCTATCACCGAATAAACATAGCGAAGCGTGTCTTTCACCGTGCCATGAACCTGTGGTACACAACGAAAGGAGTAGGGATCTTGCACATGTTTCTTAGGACGGGCGATGAGTTCACTACCCTCTAGCAATTGGCGGAAGCGTGCTGCAGTCTCAATTTGCCCCTGATGAGGACGCACTGCGTGTACAGCATGAGTGAAAGGTTCAATACGCCCATCGAAAGCGTCGAGCGACATAGCTGCAATAACATCGGCCCACTCGCTCAGACGTTGTGCATTGAGTAGTGCCCAAACAGCTTGAGCACTCATATTTTGTGTTCCGTTGAGCAAAGCCAATCCCTCTTTGCTAGCCAGTTCAATGGGTTTCCAGTTCATTCGGCGATTCATTTCTTCGCCAGAAAGAACTTCGCCATTCATATCCACTTCGCCAAGACCCACTAAAGGAAGACTCATATGAGCAAGTGGAACGAGGTCGCCCGATGCGCCAAGAGAACCTTGCTCTAGGATAATAGGGAAGATATCGTTGTTAAACATGTCGATAAGACGTTCAACAGTATCAAGTTTGCAACCCGAGAAGCCATAGCTAAGCGACTGCACTTTAAGCAAGATCATCATTTTAATAATGTCGTTGGGCAAGCGTTCACCCACACCGCAAGCATGAGACTTAATAAGATTTACTTGCAACTGCGACAATTGGTCTTTGCTAATAGATACGCTACAGAGCGAACCGAATCCCGTTGTGACGCCATAGATAGGATTCTCTTCCTTAGCTATACGTGCATCAAGGTATTCACGGCTTCTGATAATGCGCTTACGAGCATCATCACTCAATTCAATCTTATAGTTATTATAAATTATTTCGCCTATTCTCTCAATCGTAAGATGGTCGGCTGATATTTGGTGTGTCATAATTATATGCTATGATTTGTGGTTAAAAATGAATATTGTTAAACAATTCTTCGTCAACAAGGTTTGGCATTGTCACCTTAAAGTTGGGTGTACGCTCCATTTCTCTACTAATGGCATCCATCGACCCTTGTTTCTAGCCCATGAACGGCGGGTAATTCCGTTATTTACATCCCAGAAAAGCATTTGCTTGATGCGTTCGTCACAAACTTCACTTCCATCAAGCACCATACCAAAACCGCCGTTAATCACTTCGCCCCAGCCAACTCCACCACCATTATGAATGCTCACCCAGGTAGCTCCTCGGAACGAATCGCCGATTACATTCTGCACAGCCATGTCGGCACAAAATTGTGAACCATCGTAGATATTACTTGTTTCGCGGAATGGCGAATCAGTTCCCGAAACGTCATGATGGTCGCGTCCCAATACAATGGGTGCGGTAATGCGTCCTTCGCGTATAGCTTTGTTAAAAGCTAAGGCAATACGTATGCGCCCTTCGGAGTCGGCATAGAGAATACGCGCTTGCGAACCTACAACTAATTTGTTGCGTCCCGCTTCTCGAATCCAATGAAGGTTGTCGGCCAATTGTCCGTGAATATCGTCGGTTGCTTTGTCCATCAACTCTTTAAGCACATCTGTAGCAAGCTGATCGGTCAATTCCAAGTCGGCGGGTAAACACGAAGTACAAGCCCATCTAAATGGTCCGAAGCCATAATCAAAGAACATTGGGCCCATGATATCTTGAACGTAAGAGGGATAACGGAAGTGCTGAGCATCTTTCATGATGTCTGCTCCGGCACGACTAGACATAAGCAAGAAAGCATTACCATAGTCGAAGAAGTACATACCTTGTGCTGTTAGCTTGTTAATGGCAGTTACTTGTCGGCGAAGTGAGTCGAAAACGCGTTCTTTAAACATATCTGGATCGTCGGCCATCATCTTGTTCGATTCTTCAAGTGTCATACCAACAGGATAGTAACCACCAGCATAAGGATTATGCAAAGAGGTTTGGTCGCTACCTAAATCAACCTTGATATTATCTTTTGCAAGGCGTTCCCATAGGTCTACCACGTTTCCTACATATGCCATAGACACCACGTGATGCTCTTCTACCGCCTTATTAACAGCCGAAATTAGTTCGTCAAGATTATAATGCAGTTCGTCTACCCATCCTTGTGCATGACGTTTTTCGGCCGCAAGTGGATTAATCTCAGCCACAACACTAACAACGCCAGCTATATTTCCTGCCTTTGGCTGAGCGCCCGACATGCCACCTAGGCCTGAAGAAACAAAGAGAGGTATTTTATGGTCTTTGTCTTTGCCAAACACTTTGCGTGCAGCATTTAGCACAGTAATTGTTGTGCCATGAACAATACCTTGCGGGCCGATGTACATATAACTACCAGCAGTCATTTGTCCATATTGACTTACGCCCAATGCATTAAACCTTTCCCAATCGTCGGGTTTAGAATAGTTAGGGATAACCATACCATTTGTAACCACAACACGTGGTGCATTGGGGTGAGAGGGGAACAAACCAAAGGGATGACCACTATACATAACAAGCGTTTGTTCGTCGGTCATCTCACTTAGATATTGCATAGCGAGTCGGTATTGCGCCCAATTTTGGAATACAGCGCCATTGCCTCCATAAGTAATAAGTTCGTGTGGATGCTGCGCAACAGCAGGATCTAGGTTATTTTGTATCATCATCATGATAGCAGCAGCCTGTTTGCTACGATGTGGATATTCGTCGATATGGCGGGCATGCATAGCATAACGCGGACGTAGTCTATACATGTAAATGCGGCCATAATCTTTAAGCTCTTGCGCAAACTCGGGCAATAGCTGTGCATGTTGTTCTTTGGGGAAATAACGCAATGCGTTTTGCAAGGCCAATTTCTTATCTTCAGCCGAAAGGATATCCTTTCTTTTTGGTGCATGACTTACACTGTTGTCGTAAGCTTGTGGTTCGGGCAGCACGTGGGGAATACCACAACGGAGGTCTGCTTGAAATTCTTGAAGGGTCATAGTGGATGGTTAGTTATATTCTTCTTATTATATATAAGGTGTACATCTACACCAAATACGATGTTTAGTTCGAAAATCAAGAAGCAGGAAGGCATATAAGCCCCCCTGCAACTGTATTATAATTTCGTTTCAACAATAGCAACAATCTCGGCTTCGGCCACATTGGCTTTCGCAATCAGGTCGTTTGCTTCTGCGATAAGCTTGCCACTCACCTCCTTATCAATAAGCGAACCAGCATTAATCTTCACGTTCATGCCTGCTCCAAGCACAGCTGCACGAGCAGCCAAAGCACCAACGCCAGCGTCAGACACGCTATTGGGGTTACCAATCTCGGCCATTGCTTTGCACAATTCGAAAACACGGAACGACTCTTTCATCGTTTGCAAAGGTACTTGTGCAGCATAAAGCGTGGCAGCTTGTATCGCATCGGTGCGAGCTTGTTTGTCGGCATCGGTCTTTTTGGGCAATCCAAAGGCCGCCATAATACGGTTGAAAGCCTCTGTGTCTTCGTCTACAAGATGTAACAAGTTGTGCATCATCTCTTGACCTTTATCTGCCCAATGGCTAAACTCTTGCCAACGATCGTCCCAACCGGGCTTGTGACTAGAGAGGTTGGCCACCATTGCGCCCAAAGCAGCACCCAAAGCGCCCATGTAAGCTGCAATTGTTCCACCGCCAGGAGCGGGAGATTCGCGCGATGTTTCTTTAGCAAAACCTTCAACAGTGAGGTCAACCAATTTCTTTCCACCTTCTTCTTCGCAAAGATATTCAATCACTTTTTCACGCGGTTGAAGGGTTTCAAGTCGTCAAGTCCCATAGACTTAATGGCAATCTTGATAACATCTTCTTCGGGAATGCCGGTTGAGCGATTTTGTTTTTCCAAGAAATAGCGACCTGCTTCAATGAGTGTGCGCTTGGGAATAAGTCCAACAATCTCAGTTCCAGTAACCCTTACACCGCGATTTTGCGCACAGCGGCAAACTTCATCGAAAGCAACGTGGAGTGGGGTAACATCGATATTGGTGATGTTCATCGACACCTGTGCAATGTCGTACTCATCGATAAACCAACCAATAGCCTTTGTTGCCTTTAGTGTACCAGGCTTATTAATGGTTTTCCCATTTTCGTCTTTCTTAATTTTTCCTGTTATGGGATTTCCTTCGCGCACGGGTCTGCCTTTCTCACGCACATCAAATGCAATTGCATTTGCTCGACGTGTAGAAGTGGTATTTAAGTTAAAGTTGGTAGCAATAAGGAAATTGCGCGCACCAACAGCAGTCATACCAGTACGTTGAACACGCTCGTCAACTGGGCGTGCACCAAAATCGGGTTGTTTTCCTTCTGTAGTAAGCTTTTCGGCAAGCGCTTCGTATTCGCCTTGTCGACAAACTGCAAGGTTTTGTCTTTCGGGCGTAAAGGCAGCAGCCTCATAACAATAGCAAGGAATTGTTAATTCATTGGCAATGCGTTCAGCCAATTTGCGTGCCAACTGGGCACATTCTTCAAGTGTAATTCCAGCCACGGGGATGAGCGGTAGCACATCAGTTGCACCCATTCTTGGGTGTGCACCGTGATGTTGACGCATATCAATCAATTCTCCCGCTTTCTTAACGGCCAAAAATGCGGCTTCAACCACCACATCAGGAGTACCCACAAAGGTAACCACAGTTCTGTTTGTGGCTTCTCCAGGGTCTACATCAAGCAGTTTAACACCTTTAACCTCTTTGATAACATTTGTTATCTGGTTAATGATTTCCATGTTGCGGCCTTCGCTGAAATTAGGCACACACTCCACAAGTTTGTTTACATTGTTCATGTTAGAATGTATCTGTTTAACGTTTGTCTCAATACAAGGTATTATAAAACACTAGCGCAAATATATGAATTTATTTACTAACGCACGCGTTTTTCAGACATTTATTTGCCTAAAGTGAGTGTAAGCCTATCTTAAAAACAATTGCTCAATGTTGTTATGTTAAGGTTGTCAATATCTTTCTGAACAGCATAACACAACGAGTTTGGCGTTTTGCTTAACAACACACACAATTATTAGCAAATGGTTACTTAGTAAAAAAGTTTTAACTGCATACAAAACGCGTATTCAAATAGCTAAATTTGTAAGATTATTTCTTGCACACTAAACTTTTAATGGCTCTTTTTAATTCTACTCAACATCCTACTAATTATCCTAAACATTCTCTTCTGCTGTCCAATTGTTCTTATTAATGCAAGCACTGCCCAATCTCTTAAAAAATGTTTATTCCGTTGGAAAACCTAAATAAATGTAATACCTTTGCGAAAAAGGAGATAATCATGGAACGAATAACACTTGAGAACTTTGATGCTACCTATGTAGACCCTATAGAAGAAGAACGTATTGATAAATTTGTATGCGATGAAATGAGTCGCCAAATTCATCGATATATCAAAGGTATGTCGGGTAGCAAAGACATTATGAACAGGTTTGAAGCACAACTTTCTACCTTGTCGGTTGCTGAAAAAGAAGTGGCCATTGCCAGATATATCGACTTAAATAGAAAGGTTACTAGTGGGCTTGACTTTAAAATTGTACTTACAAGGGCAATGGCTAACTATTGTGACACCTTCGACTACTTGCTAACGCTTGTTAACGATAGACGTAAAATGGTGTATTACCTTAACCGAATCAAGGACAAATACCTACGTTATCACGAAGTAGTTGAAGTAGAAGGAAAATTTGGTATCAACGATTGCGACGGAAATGTGCTTGTTTCAGCTAAGTATGATTTCTTACGCAGATATTACACCTATGTAGACGACCTGTGTCTAATGCCTATCATCGCGCAAAGAGATGGAAAAATGGGACTGATTTTGCCCGATGGGCATGACACTATTGTGGCTGACTTTATTTACGACGACATTAGTTTGCGCGACGAATATCCCTATTTTGAAGCACGACAGGGAAAGAAAAAGATATTATTGGAAACAAAATAGGCGATAGCTACACAACAAATAGCTGACAACCCCAACAACGAAGGCGAGCCGACAAAGAACAGCATAGCCATTATCTCATTACGTGGTTCTCTCTCTAATAATTTTACCACGTGGATAAAGCACAAGCACGTTTGTTCTTTGCCAGCTCGTTTTTTGCCTTCAGCTAGTCATAGCTCGAAAACTTATCCTTGTATATTTCTCTCTTCTGTAGCAATTGCCGCGGGAAATATTATCTTGTCTTCGATAAGTATATGTTCTTCTAAAGCCTCCTTAAAGTCTTTCAACCTATCTAATACTGCTTGATATTCGCTTTCTACCCCTTCGGGTGCTGTATATTGATGTGTAAGATAGGCAATATGTTCGTGTCTTGCCGTTTCTCCTTCATGGTCGGACATCATCACTGCAATGGGATTTTGAACCGAACCGCAATGAAATCCCTGTTGTGTTCTATGCTCTTGCGATGCTTCCATTATCTCATAGATAAACGGGAAGAGGATATTTTCTTCTTTCATCAGGTGCTCATCAAGGTCGTTTAACGATTCGCCAAACTGATGTGCCACCTCAATTAGTTCATTATACTTAGCTGCTAGAGCATTAAGTCGAGCCAATGTCTCTGGCCCTTCTTCGCGTATGCCTCTATGATGTATTTTCAACGCATAGTCAATCAACAAGTCTGTTGGCCATTTCTCAAATTCTAATCTTGTCTTCATTTTTATATCTTATTCTAATATACTTCTTTTTTACTAGTTTTGTGTACAGAGCAACAAGTAATCAGTTAGTCTTATGCACCGTTTTACATTTTCCCGAAAACTCTGACACCTCAATTTTAATAATTTCTGTACGGTGAAATGATGCTTGAGCATACTTTTCGCCTAACTGTTTAAATTCGGGCGAGAGTTTATTGATGAGCAAGCGCAATGCCCGCATTCGTTCTTCTTCGTTTAAACCCACCTTAGCTAGTCCACGAATCACAACACTTTCGTATTCGGTAGTGAATTTTGAGGGTAACAAATTCACCTCACCCACGATGCAAAGACACACATTGGGATGCTTAGCAATAGCCTTTAACTTCGTTCCCTCGGGTGCACAATGCACATAAATACACGAACTACAATCCCATACATGGTTTACAGGGATGGCATAGGGCATTCCATCTTCGTCGATCATTGAAAGTACGGCATATTCTGCCTCGTACACGATTTCTCTGGCACGCGCTTCAGTAAGTAGCCTGTCACGCCTTCTTACTTGGTCGTTATTATATTTCATACACATTAACTTTAAGGCAAAATTAAGATTATTTAGCCCTTCTGTTGGTAACATTTGTTACTTTCTGTGGTTAAAGTGGGTTAAATATCTTAACTTTGCAGTAAATTAAAATGCGTTTTTCAGATAGGGTGGGGTATACAACCACGCTTCACAACGCTCCAAAATCGTTCGTCAATGACAGAAATTCACCCTATAGCTCATTTCCGTTCGCCTTTCGGCTCTAAATTCGGCATACCCAAGCAAAGTGGACTTGTAAAAAATGTGCCTGGACACATTGTTTTCGAACCAGCATATCGTTCTAAAGATGCGCTGCGAGGCATAGACAAGTTTGACTTTCTCTGGCTTATTTGGCATTTTTCGGCCAACAAACATACACCCAACAGTCTTGTTGTTCGTCCTCCCCTCCTTGGTGGAAATGCCAAAATGGGTGTGTTTGCCACGCGTTCTCCCTTCCGTCCAAATGGTTTAGGATTATCATCTGTGCAACTCGAACAAGTTGAATGGGATACAAATAATGGTCCAGTGATACACGTTCTTGGGGCTGACTTGATGGATGGAACACCCATTTTCGACATTAAGCCCTATATAACCTATACCGATTGTCATGAGGGTGCTCGCAGTGGTTTTGTTGACCGCACAGCTATTACACGCCTCGAAGTAAGTATCCCACAACCTTTTCAAGCCTGTTTCTCACCCAACGAGCTGCAAACGCTTTGCGAAGTGCTTGCACTCGACCCCCGTCCGCATTATCAAGACAATCCTCTAAAAGTTTATGGAATGTCATTTATGGACAAGGATGTACGTTTCGTGGTGTCTTCCGAAGGACTATTAACGGTTGTAGATGTTGTACAAGTATAGCGATTAGTGGCTGCAATTACCTCCTATCTCCCTTTTTCGCATCCCAGTCTACACAATCTGTAAAGTTGTGTATAGCATTCTTTCACCTTATATCACATCCATAGCTTTTACTAACCTATAAATTAATTTACAAAAATTTGTTAGTATAAGAAAAATATCATAACTTTGCCATCAAAGACTAAAAACCAATAACAACTCAGAACAACATGTGGATCACGCCATGCTAACAACATGGACCTGATGAGATAACAAACACTATTAACTCTAGCCCACATTTGTATAGAGCACTTAAAAGAACTAACGATAAAAACAATTTAAAACAAAACAAATGATGAAAATTTCTACGCTATTTTTGGCAGCGACCTTGTCGCTATCTACATTCACAGCTGTAAAAGCTCAAACGTATTGCCAACCCAATACAAGCAGCGGAGGCAAGAAATGGGCACATGCCAATTCTCAATCTTTCTACAGTTTGAAAGTTTCTTCGGCTGGAAACGAAGTGTTTACATACACCGATGAAGCATGCACCAATCAGTATAATTGGATTCAAGACACACAAGGTTTCTCTGTTACTGCTGGTAAAGAAATTGTGCTCGACGTGCGTTCGGGCATCTGGACCTGGGATATCCAAGTGGGGTTCGACTGGGATGGGGATGGTGATTTTGAAGATCTACAACGCGCTTTCTCTACTTTAGGAAAAAAACCAACCCAACAAGAGACTTCTTGGAACCCTAAATACAAAGACACTTATGCAAGTGCAGACTGGAGAAAAGCGGAGAAAGAAAGACTGGGACACCGAGGAGTGGTTTACCATCAATTCAAATTTACTGTGCCTGCAGACGCTAAAGCTGGTAAAACACGCATGCGTATTCTCTGCGATGGTGATGGTGGAACAGCCGATTTCGAAATGTGCTCTCCTGTGGGATATGCTGGCTCAATGCACGATTTTGGCATAACTGTAGCTAAAGAGAATGTTGTAGTAAAACCTGTATTTGACATTGTCGACGGCACTTATAAAGTCGACCAAATGATTACTATCACTTCTGCTACACCAGATGCAAAGATTTACTACACGATAGACGGCCAAGACCCAACTGCTACTAGTGGCACATTGTATAACGCCCCTGTAAAAGTAAGTGTTCCCGAAGGAACTACAGGAAAAGTTACACTTAAAGCCATTGCTATTAAAGATGGTATGCAAACGAGCGATGTAACAACTGCTGTTTACACCATTCAAAAAGCATGGAGCATTGTGAAAGGGACGGTTCACCCAACCGAAAATCGCTATGTCACTTCTGCCACAACAGACAAGGCTAAGCAAAACTTGAACTTCACACAAACCGAAAAACCCTCTATGGTATATATCAACACAGGTAGTGCTTTCACCGTTGAGACTGGCACCAACTTCGACTTACATGTGCAATGTTCTGCAGACATGAAGTGGGATCACGCCATTGTATTTGTTGACTGGAACCACAACTACAGCTTCGATGATGAAGGAGAACAGCTCTTTAAAGTTGGCGAAGAAACTAAAGGCAACGATGAAGTGGTTGACTTCACACGCAACATCACTGTTCCTGCTAATGCAAAAGTGGGACAAACACGCATGCGTATTCAATTTACTGATGCTTGGCATAAGAAAAACGAGCCTGGACACACACATAGTGGTGAAGACGTGATTGAAAAGGGTGGGGTTTACGACTTTGTTGTGAATATTGAGGATGCTGTTCTTAATAACATAAAGATGGTTTCAACTCAAAAGGACAA
This sequence comes from Hoylesella shahii DSM 15611 = JCM 12083, assembly GCF_000613445.1. Classification (GTDB taxonomy): domain Bacteria; phylum Bacteroidota; class Bacteroidia; order Bacteroidales; family Bacteroidaceae; genus Prevotella; species Prevotella shahii. The sequence continues at coordinate 960 of NZ_BAIZ01000018.1, read as the reverse complement.
TGATGTAATATATACGCTTGAGGGTGTGAAACTTAACAAAAAGGCATCCGAACTACCTAATGGTATTTACATCATAAACGGAAAGAAGGTTGTGATTAAATAAACAACTATTATTTTCAATACACTGTCCACTGATCTTTAAATAGACATTAGCCTCAACATCATTTGGCTTATGCAGAAAATCAATAAGCAAAGCAGTGTATAACTTAATGAGGGTGTGCCAAATAGGCACATCCTCTTTTCTGTCTACTCCAAAGTTTCGCCCCCAAAAGGTGGCATCCTTTTGTAGCGTTATAGCAATGGGATGAATTCTGCAAGAAACATCCTGATTTTGGGGTACGTTTTTGAGATATCGTTGTAGGGTAGAAACAGAAATACCATATTTTTGAGCTGTTTCAAGCAATGTATGACGCCCTTGTAAATAGAACTCAACAATGGCAGCCTTATTAGGCTTTTTACGACCACTAAAATAGCATTGACAACTTTTGCAATACCAATACGAGGAACCACGTTTAACTCTTTTGCTGATTACATCATGAGAACCGCATTTCTGGCACTTTTTTTATGATGATTTTCCATTATAGCATTATAAACACCTGCAAAGGCATGAAAAAGAGAGCATTTTTGTCCCCTTTCAGGAATACATTTGACCCTTAAGCCCAACTTCGCATCTGTAGGATAGGTTATATTCTTCTACTGCACGGTAGAATCAATGAAAGCCCTATCAAAATGGTCTTCGTTATCATGGTCGGTATTAACGCGTATGCTCTCGGCTAATATTAACTCCATACCTTTTTCACCTATACGATTTCTGAAGTGAACTAACTCGGAAGCGTCACAGGGTTGTTTTGGCATAAATTCAAGTCCACCACAGAAATACTGGTAGTAAGCATTCTCGCTCCATTGAGAAACCACCATTTCATCTGACAGATTACGCAGATGTTTTAAAATCAAATATTA